>USEI01000044.1 GCA_900553685.1 uncultured Clostridium sp. | reverse complement strand
AAAATAGAAAGTCATAAATATTTTAAAGTTAAAAAGTCATAACTTTAGATTATTTGTGACTCTTTTTGATATACTTTTATTATCTCATAATAAAGAGGAGTTGATAAAAGTATGAGAAAAGATATTACAATAAATTTAATATTAGAAGGAGGTGAAAAAATTAATAAATCAGCATTAGCAAGACAATATGGATGTTGCTGGAGAACTATTGATAGAAGAATTAATCCTGAAAAATATAAATATGAAAAAAAGATAAGAATATATAATTCAAAATTAGATAATTTTAAAACCATTATTGATGAAAAAATAGAAAATAATAATGTTCCAGCTACCGGCATTTATTTCTTATTAAAAACTAAATATAACTTTGAAGGCAAATATGGAATAGTTAATAAATATGTTTCTTCCAAAAAGAAAGAAATTATTAAAAATTTAACTATACGATTTGAAACAGTAAAAGGATACCAATCTCAAGTTGATTGGAAAGAAAAAATAAAATTACATGACACATATGGCAATGAATATGTCATAAGTATATTTTTAATTATTTTAGGTAATTCAAGATATAAATATATTGAATTAACATTTGATCAAACTCAAACCACACTATTTAAATGCTTAATTAATTCATTTAAATATTTTGGAGGAATAACAGAGGAAATATTATTTGACAATATGAAAACAATAGTTGATCAAGCTAAAAGTTCATATACAAAAGTTATATTAAATTCAAAAGCAGAACAATTTTCAAAAGATGCAGGATTTAAAATAATAACTTGTAGACCATATAGACCACAAACAAAAGGTAAAGTTGAAACATTAGCTAAAATAATGAATAGGTTAAAAGCATTCAACAACGAATTTAAAAACATAGAAGAATTAGATGTAATTATAAAAAAACTAAACTATTCATTAAATTTTGAAGAAAAATCTCAAGGAATAAATGAAATACCAAATATATTATTTCAAAAAGAAAAAAAATATTTAATTCCTGTAAACATTGATATTTTGAAAAACTATTATATTCCAGAAAAAACATATAAAGTTTCAAATGAATCAATGATAGTCTATCAAGGAATTAAATATTCTGTACCAATACAGTATGTTGGCAAGCAAATTACTGTATTAGATGAGGATAACGTCATCCACTTATATTATAACGCAAAATTGATATATTCATATAATAAAAACAAAAAATATAAATATAATTACAAAGAAAAAGATTATATTGAAATACTTAAAAATAGTAGTTTTGATAAAAAAACAAATAAAGAAATAAATGAATTTATAAATAGTAACTTAAAATCAATGGATTTAATAAATATAGAAAGGAATTAAATGATAGAAGAATTAAATAGAAATCTTGATATATTAGAATTAACAAAAATAAAAGAAATACTACCAGATTATATTCATAGAACAAATAAAGAAGAATTAACATTAACAGAACAATTAAGATATTTAACTGCGGAGGAAATAAATTATAAAGACTCTAGAGCAGCAGAAGGAATAATTAAAGCAGCAAATTTTCCATTTAGAAAAACATTAGAAGATTATGATTTTTCTTTTCAACCATCAGTATCAGAAAAACAATTAAAAGAATTAGCAGCATTAAGTTTTATCAACCAAAATGAAAATATAGTATTTATTGGAAGTCCAGGAGTAGGAAAAACTCATTTAGCTGTTTCACTAGGAATAGAAGCAGCAAAACACAGAAAAAGCGTGTATTTTATAACTTGTCATAATTTGATGCTTAAATTAAATAAAGCACAAAAAGAAAATAGATTAGATAAACAATTGCAACATTTAGCTCAATACAAAGTATTAATAATTGATGAAATCGGTTATTTACCAGTTGATCATCAAGGATCAAATTTATTATTTCAATTAATAGCCAAAAGATACATGAATAAATCAACTATAGTAACTACTAATATGCCATTTTCAAGATGGGGAGAAGTTTTCAGCGATAATACTCTTGCAAGTGCATTATTAGATAGATTACTACATTATTCCCATATTATAAGAATTACTGGTAATTCTTATAGAATTAAAGATAAAATTGTAGAAACAGATTCAAGAACGAATGAATACAACGAATGATTTTACATAGAAAAAACCTTTGACAAGTAAATTGAAATAAAAAAATGAGTGTATCAAACACCCATAATTTATGACATTTTAATATTGAAATTTTTATGACATTTTATGTTGACATTTACA
>USEI01000043.1 GCA_900553685.1 uncultured Clostridium sp. | reverse complement strand
GGGGTTATAGGGGAATATTTTCCCCTTTCAGCGTAAGCTGTCGGTTTTGTGGCAACACAAAACCTATGCTCGTTACACTTATAGACATTAAATTTGTATATACATTCGTCTTTACACTTCTACTAGCAATTTCTTATACATAAATTAATTTATTTAATACAATTTTTTCTGCTGTATTTTTAAAGTTATTCATCATTCCAACCCAATAAAGTTGGTCGGTATTTTTCATTTCTTCTGTTAGATTATTTTTTTGTTTTAATTGCTCGATTATAACATCAATTCTTTTCTCTGCTGTTTCTTGAATTTCTTTTAAATGTTTATTTAATGTTCCATTTATAAACATTATTGTATATTCTGCTTTTCTATTTTCTTTTAAAAATTTTAATCTTGCTCTACCATATTTATTTAAAATTATTTTTTCTTCTTTCTTTAAAATTAAATTAGGCACATAGTAATCTCCAACTAACCTATATTCAATTCCAGTTTTTTCATCAATATAACTTTTTCTTAATTCTTTATTCTCCATTTTCAATTCCTCCAATATATAATTTTTAACTAACCTTTACTTTTTCTTTTTCCTTTACTCTAATTGCTCCTACAATTCTATTTGCTTTTTTCTGTGGATATTTTTTATCATCTGTAACTAATTCTACTAATTTAAAAAGTTTTTCTCCATTATCATTTGTTTCATCTATTGTAAGATACTTTTTCTGATATCCTTTCTTTTGTTCATCTAATCTTGCCACCTCATAATAAGATACTTCGTAATATTCATTTAATCGGTTAATATATTCTTGTAGTTCTTGCTTGTCCATCATAATTGTTGTTCTAACATCTTTATCTTTTTCATCTGAAATAGTCATATCAAACATTCCATTTTGCATTAGTTTATATATCTGCTCTATAAAAGTATTTCTTAATTTTATATTTACTAAGTTATAATTACCTTTTTCATCTTTTTCGATAGTTAAACTTTCTAGAAATTTTGAAATAAATTCTTGTTTTTCTTCTTTGGTTTTGCTTTTCCATTCTGCCATAAGCATATTGTAAAATTTATTTGAACGAATTAATTTTTCTTTTTCTACATCTCTATCTGCCATTAAATGTTGTGGATTAAATGTCTGCTTATTTATATCAATACTCTCTATTCTTTTTTGTTCTAATAATGTCAATTTTTCATCAATTACTCTATATTCTCCAGAAAATTCTTCTACATCAACAATACCTTTTACATAAGCATCTTTTATTCTGCTTTTTTGACTTTGTAATGAAGAAATTTCTTTATCAAATTTTGTTGTATTTTGTTCTTTCTTATCTGCTAAAACAGGATAAAAATATTTCTTTACTGTCATATCGTATTCAATTAAATCCATTATAAATGGCATAACTAAGTTTTCAATTAAATCTTCTCGTAAATAAATTTTACACTCATTACAATGATAATACATATATTTTTTCTTTTTACCACCTGAGCCTTTGCATTGCATAACTTTGCCACATTTAGGACATATCATCTTTTGCATAAAGATATATACCCTATCTCTACAAAAAGCTCTTTGATTCTTCTCTTTTTGTATTTGCACATCTTCAAACATTGCTCTTGAAATAATTGGCTCAACAACATTCATATAGACCACTGTTTCTTTTTCCTGAATATTTTTATATTTTTCAAAATCTCCTATATAAATCTTATTACTTATTATTTTAGCAATCGTTGTATCTTTCCACTTCTTATTTGTTTGTGTGGGTATTCCTTCATCATTTAAAATATTTGCTATTGTTTGATAACTCTTGCCCTCTAAATACATATTAAATATTCTTATAACTAAATCTTTTGTAGTTTCATCTATTACCATTTTCTTGTTTTCTCTTTTGTAACCTATTGGACAAGTTCCGAGGAACATGTCCAGATTTAATTGCTCCTGTCATTCCAAATTTTGTTCTTTCACTTACTATCTCTAATTCTAATTGAGAAAGAACGGTTAACATTCTTACAAAAAATCTTCCATTTGCAGTGCTGGTATTTACATCATCTCTATCACAAATAAGATAACAATTATGCTTTTCTAAATCTGATATTAGTATTTCTAAATCTCTAACAGACCTTGTAACTCTATCTAGCTTATATGCTACAATATAATTAATTTTACCCATTCTCATATCTTCTAGCATTTGCTGAAAAGCTGGTCTGTGTTCCATATCTTTTGCTGATATTCCTGCATCTTTATACACTTTGTAAATTTTGTATTCCTTATATTTACATAGTGCTTTTAATTTTTCCTCCTGTTCTCCTAAACTAAATCCTTCTCTTGCTTGATCTTCTGTACTTACACGAATATAAATTCCTGCTACTTTTCTTTCTTCATTCATTACAAAATTACCTC
>USEI01000042.1 GCA_900553685.1 uncultured Clostridium sp. | reverse complement strand
ATACCGAACACAGAAGTCAAGCTCCAATGTGCCGAAGATATTTGTGGGTTACCCTGCTGAGAAAATAGGTTGTCGCCAGGTTTTTTATTTTTATTTTAAATAAGGCATAGATTAGAAATTATTTATATTTTTAATCTATGCTTTATATATTAAGATTGACATATGCAGTAAAAAATATATAATAATTATTATATAATCGAATTTGAGGTGAATAAATGAATATTAAATAAATAGAAGCTCCAGAAGATATTTTGGATTTTATGAATAAACATATAGTCCTACAAAAGAATTTTATGAAGTTATTCCAGAAATATCTTTTAAGGATTTAATTGTTATATAAATAATTTAAAATAAAAGTAGTGGTACTTTTTAGTAAGGAGTATATATGTCAAAAGTAATGTAGAAACCAGGAACTTTTATCTACCCAATACCAGCCGTTATGGTATCATGTGGAACTATGTATAAATCTAATATTATAACTGTTGCTTGGACAGGTATTATTAATACAAATCCTGCAATGGTATATATATCTGTAAGACCAGAAAGATATTCATATAATTTAATTAAAGATTCTGGCGAATTTGTAATAAATTTAACAAATGAAAAATTAGCTTATCAAACAGATTGGTGTCGGAGTAAAAACTGGTGCCAAAGTAAATAAATTTGAAGAAATGAACTTGACCAAAGAAAATGCGGAATTTGTTTGTTGTCCTATGATAAAAGAGAGCCCTGTTTCTGTAGAATGTAAAGTAAAAGAAATAAAAGAATTAGGAAGCCACCATATGTTTATTGCGGAAGTTTTGGCGATACATGCAGATGAAAGATATATTGATGAAAAAGGTGCTTTTGATATTTCAAAATGTGATTTAATAGCATATTCAAATGGAGGATATTATGTATTAGGTAAAAAAATTGGAAAATTTGGATTTTCAGTTCAGAAAAAAAAGCAAAATATAGAAAAAAGAGAAAATTATGAAGAAAAAACAAATAAAAATAGTAAATTTAGTATGAATAAAAAATATAATAAAAGTTCTAAAGAAGAAAAAAATACTCAGAATATAGTAAAGAAACATATAGCTAGAAAAAAGAAATTCAAGAAAAAGTAAGTTAGAAAAGATAGTTTAACATAAAAACATATAGAAACAGTTGAGAATTATTATAAAAATAAAGGTTTTGAAAATATAAATTTAAGTACATATAATTTTCAAGCTCCTGAATTTTATAAGAAATGCGGATTTGAAGTCGAATTTATAAGAGAGAATAAAAATAATCAGAAACTTACTAAGTATTTTTTTATTAAATATTTTTAATTATATACTTTGCTAATAATAGCAATTTTATGATGGCAAAATTACCAAAAAATGACTCAAAATATGTTGACATATTGGAAAATACATGATAAAATACTTAAGCGTATGTAAAGAGTTGCATACGCTATAAAACATAAAACAAGCGAATGGCTGGAGGTGTATTGAAAAATGGCTGCAAAAGGAGCAAGAGAACCAATTACATTAGCATGTACAGAATGTAATAGAAGAACATATATGACAGAAAAAAATAAAAAAAACAATACAGATAGATTAGAGATTGTTAAGTATTGTAAATTCTGCAAAAAACGTACTACACATAAGGAAACAAAATAGCCCTTTTAAGGAGGAAAAAAATGGCTAAAGAAGAAAATAAAAAAGTAAAAAAAGAAAAAAAGAATTTTCTAAAAAATTTTAAGGCAGAGTTAAAGAAAGTTATTTGGCCAACACCAAAGCAACTTACAAATAATACTATTGCAGTAATTACTATTGTGTTAATTACAGCTGTAATTGTATTTGTTTTAGATTTTGCATTTGAAGCTCTTAACCATTATGGAATTAATAAATTAAGAGATGCTGTAAGTTCTAAAAAAGATACAAATATAGTAAATACTATAGATGAAGATGCAGATAGTATAGAGAATACTACTTCAGAAGACAAAATAGAAGGAACAGTTGAAAATACAGATACTGAAGCTGAAAATACAGATGCTAAAAATGTAGTAGCAGATAATGGAACTGTAGAAAGTGAAGATAGCTTGGCAAATGAAGTAACAGAATAATAAAAGGAGGCTAATTAAAAGTGTCTCGGAGAAAATGAAGAATTAGTACCAAGATGGTATGTTGTACATACTTATTCTGGATATGAAAATAAAGTAAAAACAGACTTGGAAAAAACAGTGAAAAATAGGGAATTAGAAGATTATTTCTTCGAAATAATTGTTCCTATGGAAGAACAAATAGAAATTAAAGATGGTAAAAGAAAAACAAATTTAAAAAAAGTGTTTCCTGGATATGTTCTAATTAAAATGATTGTAACAGAACAGACATGGTATATTGTAAGAAATACAAGAGGAGTTACAGGTTTCGTTGGTTCTGGTACAGATCCGATTCCACTTACTGATGAAGAGATTAGAAGTATGGGATTTGAAACTCCAGAAGTAAATGTAGATTACAATATTAATGATTCTGTTAAAGTTTTAGATGGGCCATTAAAGGACTTTATTGGAACTGTTCAAGAAATAAATAAAGAAAAGCACAAAGTAAAAGTATTAGTTTCTATGTTTGGAAGAGAAACTCCTGTTGAACTTGAGTTTTCACAAGTACAAAAAATTTAAAAGTTAGATAAGTACATATGCAATTTTAAAGCATATTTCTTATAAATTATTTTTGTTAATATTCATACTTAAAGGAGGTGCAAGAAATGGCAGAAAAAGAAATTAGCAATATTATAAAATTACAAATTCCTGCAGGTAAAGCTACACCAGCTCCACCAGTAGGACCAGCATTAGGATCAAGTGGTGTTAATATTATGC
>USEI01000041.1 GCA_900553685.1 uncultured Clostridium sp. | reverse complement strand
TGTTTATAAAATTCAAATTAAATAAACCTTATAAACATATTATACGAGGAGATATGTTTATGACAGTAAATCAAGAATTTGAATTTGAATCTTTTGATGATTTGGCTGATGCATTTCAAGAGGAAGAGAATTATAAAAATTCAAATGATATAAATAAAAATAAACAACAGAAAGTTAGTCAAACAAAACGATATTCTGGAACGAGACTGCCACAAGTTATGAGTATTGATGAGTATAAACAAAGAGTAAGAGATGGTGTAATTAAAATACAAGAAGCAACTAATTCTAATACAGAAACTGCTCATAGTAAAAATCAAAAACAAGAACATAAAAAAATATTAAAATTTCCAGTAGGTGTAGTAAAAAAGAGTGTATCCAGTAAAAAATTAAAATATGATGATAGCGTTGTAGATGAAAAAGAAAAGACAATTAAAAGAAAAAAAGAAGCAATAGAACAAAAAAAGCAAGAAAGAATAAAGCAAAAAAGAATTGTAGACATAAGCAAATCAATTAGAGAAAATGTATCTAGAGCGACAAGATATACAGAACCTAAAAAGAGAAATTTGTTAACTAGAATTATTTTACAACATGCGTTAGACAAGGGACTTTATGAGGATATAGAAGAAGATTATGGTTTTATTTCTGAAAAAGAAATAGAAATGTCTAAAAACGCAAAGAAAAGATCTGAAAGAAGATTTTATAAAGAAGTTCAAGAATATGAAGATGCAAAAGATGATGTTAGATTAAGAAAGGGATGGAAGGCGTTTAAGATAGGACTGGCAGCTTCACTATTAGCAGGATCTTTAGCATTAGCAGGTCACATAGGAGGAGAAATAAAAAATACAATTTCTAATCCTACTGATAATGAAGTAGTAACAATAGAAACACTTGATGAAAATGATAGAGCTATGTACGAAGCTAATTTAGAAAAATTTTTAGAAAAAGTTAAAGAAAAAGATGGTTATGTATTTGCTAATTTAGATGATACAGAGCTTTTAGATGGATATTTAAGAATATTGAATGAGGAAAAAGGAATGACATTTAATGAATTTAAAAATTCATTAAATGGATTGAAAGATCAAGAAAACTTGGAGAAAATTGTAAAAGATTCTTTTGGGGAAGAAAGATATAATTCATTTTCAGAAGAACAGAAAAGAGATTATAGACAACTAGCTTATGAATTACTACCGCTAGCATTACCTGGCTTATGGGAGGAAGGTTATTCTTATGTTAGAAATCCAATTTCAACTGATGTTGTGGAAGCTAAAAATAGTGCTAGGGAAAAAGGATATGAAATAAAACTTATTGTAAGTAGTGATTATCCTGAAAGGATAAAGGCAGTCGGAAATATATTATATTTAGAAAATAATTTAAAATTAGAAGATTATCAATCAATAAATTCAATAGAAGAAAGTCAAAAGTTTTTAGAAGAACTTTTAACAAAATCATTGGGAGAAAACTCTGAAAATATTTCAGAAAAAGATTTAAGAGATTACAAGCAAATTGCTTATGAGCTATTGCCAGAAGAAGTAAAAGAAAATTATGTTAAAGACCCAATTGAATTAGAAAGAATACAAGATGATATAGAAATAGGAGAATAATTATGAAAGAATTTAAAATAGGTGGAAAAGTAACTTTAGGAGAAAACGAGAAATATATAATTGTAGATATTATTGAATATGAAGGAGAAAAATATTATTTTGCAAGTTCAGATAGAAAACCTATTGTTCCCAAAGTTTTTCAAAGAATTGATGAAGATGGAAAAACCTTTATAAAATTTGTTGAAGATATAAAAATTATAAAATATGTTACAGATAAAGTTGTAAATGAGTAAAAAAATTAAGTTAAAAATTAACTTTGGAAACTATTGACAACATGTTACAAAGATGATAAAATAGATACGCTATTTGTTAGGGAAACCTGCATTGTAGCGTATCTTATTATATTAAGAAGAAAGTTTTTAAAGCTTTCAAAAATTAAATTTTAGAAATGAGGTGAAAAAGAAGAATGCCAACAATTAATCAATTAGTAAGAAAAGGAAGACAAACATCAACAACAAAATCTACAGCTCCTGCACTACAAAAAGGATATAACTCAAGAAAAAAAGTTCAAACAAATCATAGAGCACCACAAAAAAGAGGTGTATGTACAGTTGTTAAAACAGTTACTCCTAAGAAACCTAACTCAGCTTTAAGAAAAGTTGCCAGAGTTAAGCTTTCAAATGGATATGAAGTTACATCTTATATTCCAGGTGTAGGACACAACTTACAAGAACATAGTGTTGTTCTTATAAGAGGTGGAAGAGTAAAAGACTTACCTG
This sequence comes from uncultured Clostridium sp., assembly GCA_900553685.1. Classification (GTDB taxonomy): domain Bacteria; phylum Bacillota; class Clostridia; order TANB77; family CAG-508; genus Scatovivens; species Scatovivens faecipullorum. The sequence goes on along the minus strand of USEI01000041.1, from coordinate 1,748 downwards.
GTGTTAGATACCATATTATTAGAGGTACTTTAGATACAGCTGGTGTTAAAGATAGAATGCAAGCTAGATCTAAATATGGTGCAAAAAGACCAAAAAAATAAGATTTAAAAATTATTAATTGATAATAGTGCATATTCTTTTTATGAATATAAATTTTAATAAAGAATTCTTGCACTATTACGGGAAAGTGAAATAATCTTTCCAGAGTACCTTTCTGTATTATGTACAGAAGTTAAAAAAATTAAAGGAGGGAAGTATAGTGCCAAGAAAAGGATATATAGCAAAAAGAGATGTATTACCAGATCCATTATATAATAGTAAAGTTGTTACAAAATTAGTAAATAATATAATGTTAGATGGTAAAAAATCAGTTGCTCAAAGTATAGTATATGGTGCTTTTGATATTATTAAAGAAAGAGAACAAAAAGATCCATTAGAAGTATTTGAAGCAGCTTTAGAAAATATAATGCCAGTTCTTGAAGTTAAAGCAAGAAGAGTTGGTGGAGCAACATACCAAGTTCCATTAGAAATTAGACCAGAAAGAAGACAAACTTTAGGTTTAAGATGGCTAGTAACTTATGCTAGAAAAAGACATGAAAAAACAATGGCTGAAAAACTAGCTGGAGAAATAATAGATGCTATAAACGGAAATGGTGGAGCATTCAAGAAGAAAGAAGATACACATAGAATGGCTGAAGCTAATAAAGCTTTTGCACATTATAAATGGTAAAAGGAGGAAAAAATAGTGGCTGGAAGACAATACCCATTAGAGAGAACAAGAAATATAGGAATAATGGCTCACATAGATGCTGGTAAAACAACAACTACAGAGAGAATACTTTTCTATACAGGAAAAACTCATAAAATTGGTGAAGTTCACGAAGGTGCTGCAACTATGGACTGGATGGCACAAGAACAAGAAAGAGGTATTACAATAACTTCAGCTTGTACAACATGTTTTTGGAATAATAACAGAATCAATATAATTGATACTCCAGGACACGTTGACTTTACAGTTGAAGTACAAAGATCTTTGAAAGTTCTTGACGGAGCTGTTACAGTTTTAGCAGCAAAAGGTGGAGTTCAACCTCAAACAGAAACTGTTTGGAGACAAGCAGATAAATATAGTGTACCAAGAATGGTATATGTAAATAAAATGGATATTACTGGTGCAAACTTTATGCTTTGCGTAGATCAGTTAAAAAATAGATTAAAAGCTAATGCTGTTCCAATTCAATTACCTATTGGAGCAGAAGATAATTTCCAAGGAATTGTAGATTTAATTAAAATGAGAGCTTTTATTCATAAAGATGATTTAGGTAAGGTTGTTGAAGAAACAGATATACCAGAAGATATGAAAGATTTAGCAAAAGAATATCGTGAAAAAATGATAGAAGCAGTTGCTGAACAAGATGAAGAATTAATGATGAAATATCTTGAAGGTGAAGAACTAACAAACGAAGAAATTAAAAGAGGTTTAAGAGTTGGAACAATCGCTAATAAAATAGTTCCAGTTACTTGTGGTTCTTCTTATAAAAACAAAGGTGTTCAAGAATTACTTGATGCTGTTGTTGATTATATGCCTTCACCACTTGATATTGCACACATTAAAGGAACAACTTTAGATGGAGAAGAAGTTGAAGCAAAAACTTCAGATTCTGAGCCATTTGCAGCACTTGCATTTAAAATTGCTACAGACCCATTTGTTGGAAAATTATGTTTCTTTAGAGTTTATTCAGGAACATTAG
>USEI01000040.1 GCA_900553685.1 uncultured Clostridium sp. | reverse complement strand
GATAAATTACAATTTATAAGTAGGGTATTTTATTTACCCTACTTATATTTTACAATTCTAAATCGTAGTCATCTCTTGATTTTTCTTTATTTAAATCTATTTTTTCACTTTCTTCAATTTTACTTAGACCAATATCCATATATTCCATTATTTTTAATTCTCTTTGTATTAATTCTGGGTTTTCTACATATTTATCATAATTTTTTCTAAAATGTTTTACATTTTTTAAGATTCTTTCTGGAGGAACTTTGTTAGAAAGTTGATACATTACAAAACTAACAGTTGCAACAATTTTAAAATTAAATATTTTATCGGCTATTTTGTTCCAAAAAGAAGGTTTATCTTTTTCTTGTTCAATAGTTGTATTTTGCATTTCAATTATTCGAGCATTATTTATTTGTTTTTCTTTTTCAAATTCTTCAGCAAGTTGTTTTCTTTGCTTTTTATGGTGTAGTTCTAATTCTGCGATACTTTCTTCAATATAATTCTTTTTTCCTTTTAAGTTTTCTATCTGCATTTCAAGTTCTTCTAGTTTTTCGTTTTCAGACATTGCTCTATTTTGACACATTTGAATAAATTTAGGATCTTTTTTTAATTCATTTTTTATTATTTCAATTTCTTCTTCTATGATATTTTCTTTTTGTTCAACAGGAATTTGTTCTATAACAGATTTCTTTATTTCTTCAGTAGGATTTTGTATAAGTTCAACTATAGCCTTTTCTTTTATTTTTTCTTCATTTTTCAGTTGCTCAACAGTTTTATTTCCTTCTGCAGTTGCTCCATTTAAAATATTAACCTTTGTCTGCAGTTTGTTTTCTAAATATTCTTGCATTTCAGGGTGTATTTGCTTTAATTCCACCTTATTTATACATTGTTTTGCATTTACTTTATATTCTTGTTTCTTTTTATCAAATATAACAGGAACAAAGCAAAAGTGCATATGTGGACTTGTTTCGTCTAAATGTACATAAGCAGAAACAACATTGCCTTTACCATATCTATTCGCCATAAAGTTATATGCTTCTCTAAAAAACAATGCTTTATTTCCTTTGTAATCTGTAGGCATAGTAATAACCCAAGAAACGAGCCAATTAACATCTTTTCTTTTTAGCACCTTAAATTCTTCACATCTCTTTTTCATAAATTCATAGTCAGTCATTCCTGTATGCTCTGGTGCAAGATTATAATTTAAATAAGTTTTTGAATGGTCTATTTCTTGATTTTTGTAAGTCCTATTTGGATCACTTCTATCACAATGCACCAATATATTACCAGACTGATTTCTTGTAAATTTTTCACAATTCATTTTACCACCTCCAGCGACCAACTATATTATAACACAAAATTTTTGGTGTAGCAAGTTATACCAAAATATTTTTCTAACGAAAAAATTATTGGTAAACTTGCAAGGGTGATCCCCTTGACCCCCTCCTGCAGAAATAAAAAAACATACCAAAACGGCATGTATATTTTTTTATTCTGCAGAACAATACCTATACTAAAGCATAGGTATTGCAGGGGCTATTCTCGCCCCTACGAAAATACAAAGTATTTTCTACCCTAGAGCTACCGCACTACATTGCTAATATAAAATTAGCAATTCCGTTTGGTCTTGCTTAATTTGTTTTAGTAATATGCCTTATATAGAAAAATGCAATTACTTCTGCAATTATAAGAATTGATTGCATTATTAGTATTTGTTTTTCAGCAGGTAATTCATTAAATTTAATTGCTACTTGTAATGCTATATCTGAATACATCATTATCACCTCTTTATAATTATACAAGTATAAAACACTTGTGTCAAATACAAGTACAATATATGTGTATCTTATACATTATAAAGTTGTTAAACTAATAAAGGGTGATTTTATAATGGGAATAGCATATCCATAAGAAAACAAGTACAAAGTATGTGCAATATACTTTAAGAATTGAAGAGTCTATACTTGATAAAATTAAATCAATTGCAGGAAAAGAAGATTTATCTATAAATGAGGTTGTAAATCAGTCGTTACAATTTGCAATAAATGATTATGAAAAAAATAATAATAAAGGCAGTAAGTAGACAAATTGTCGAATTTGATATATACTAGCACCAACCCTACTTTGTAGGGTAAATCCCTTATAGAAGGGAGGTGTCGAAATTTTGACTGGTTATAATTTAGTATTTTTGCTATTACAAAAAATTGAAGAATTACAAAAAGAACTGCAAAAGTACAAAGATCAAGACACTAAAAACTAATTAAATTTAGTTCAGGGGAGCGTCCGTTATTTTAGCTCTCCTGTTTTTTTTGCAAAAAAAAAGAATATATGCCGTTACTCATATATTCGGTGTCGATTGACTGGTTATAGTTTCAATCTGTAATTGTATTATAATACATTTTTTATTATATGTCAAATTTTATTTTTTTATTCTTTTTTTTAATTTGTTCTGCAGATATAAAAATTACAATTTTATTTATTCGAAAATCAATTTTAAGGCATTTTTTTATTTAAGGTATATAACTTTATTTCTTTCTCAAATAAAACGGGGGTGAGCGAGGTACGAGCGAAGGAGGGGTGTCCCCTAGTGGAATTGCTTATAAGTTAGACCATATAAGCGATAGCAGTACATTTTAATATAAATCTCATTACAATGCGGTAGAGTATTTATTACTGCAGAAAAATATATTCGTCCTAGTAAAAGAAAAGAAAAAAATTTTAACTTAAAATGTAGTTTTTTGTAGTGAAATAGAATATCTGTGTAAAACAAAAAGAAAAATGTCACCAAAAATCGTTGACATTTCTTTTTATTTAATATATTATAATTTCAATTGAATAAGAGATAAAAAAATAAACCTTTCGAATTGCGGTCGAAAGGCAAATATTCTGAAGGTATTCTTCAAAACAACTACCTTCGATATATATAGTTTAACGAAATTTTGTAGAAATGTCAATACAAAACTTAAAAAAACTTAAAAGAATTTAAACGAATTGAAATAAACTATAAAGTATTTAAGAGAATTTTGCTTAGAGAGTGCATTGAATTGTACTCTCTATTTTTTATTCAATTACAATTAAATATGACTTAAATTTAAGTTAAGTGGGTGGAGAAAATGCAAAGTAACTGACACCTAAAAAATAAGGTTATGGGGTGTGGACGAGCCCATGCAGAGAGTCGCCTCGTATTGCTTATATGTTAGTAATATAAGCTGTGCGTCAGCAGGAACTCATACAAATCGAAAACCTGCAATATATAAAGAATTTGGGGTGGAAAGTTAAAGAGGATTTACAACTTATGACATGGATTAACTTGTGTTGTCTAAATTAGACTATGTTGTATCAAACTGGAATGTTTGAACTTTACTAACATTGAACGACCGATCGACCGACGGTATTGTTTAAAGCAAAGTAATTTTTGTTTTATGGGATTACTTTGCCTTTTTCACTCCCTTACTCTCTCTGGTATTGTTATTAAATTAGTTTAAAATACAGTTTAATTGAAAAATGTATAAAATTTAGTTATTATTGCTAAAAATTTATCTTTTGTGCAATGTTAAAATTAGTTTAAAACTAGTTTAAAGCGTTATTATTTCTAGCGAATATAAGAATGTTTGACAATTAAAATAAAGTGTAGTAAACTGAAAACAACTAAAAATTATTAAAGTTTATTAAAGTTGTTTTATACTTAATTAAACTGATTGAAAGGAGAATATAAATGTTTTTAATTAAGCAAGTATCAAGTGATTTAGGAATAACACCACAAGCAATATATAAGCAAAAAGAAGAATTACAGAATAAAGGTTATATGATAAAAAATTCTTCAAATGACTGGGAAATAACTAGTGATGGTTATAATTATTTAAAAGAAAAACAAATAAACAGGTTTAAACGAAATAACATAAGTTTAAAAGAAAACGATATTAAAAGTACAAATTTACAAGGAAAAGAAGAAAATAATAGTTTAAATGAAACTTTAATAAACTTCTATGAAACTAGATTAGAAGAAATAAAGCAAAGCTATGAAAATCAATTAAATGAGCAGAAAAAACAAGTTGAATATTTTAAAAATTTATATGAAGAAGAAAAAAGTGAAAGAATTAGAGCGAATGCACAATATCAAACTTATCTTTTAGGAACTGCAGAAGATAATAAAAGACATTGGTGGCAATTTTGGAATAAAACAAATAAAGAAAGAGATAACTAGTAAGTTGT
>USEI01000039.1 GCA_900553685.1 uncultured Clostridium sp. | reverse complement strand
GTACTCAAAATATATAAATTTCAAAAAAATGTGACATATGTTTGACTAACCTACAGCATAGTTGATGCTTTTTTTAATACGTAATTGTTTTTATATTAAATTTATGTTACTATATTATATGTAATTTTGTGTAAGAAAGGAAAAAAATATGGAAAGAGAAGAAGCATGGAATTTGCTAAGAGAATATAATGAAGACAAATTTCATATAAGACATGCATTAACAGTAGAAGGAGTTATGAAATATTTTGCAGAAAAATTAGGATATGAAAATGAAAAAGACTTTTGGGGAATTGTTGGATTATTACACGATTTAGATTTTGAAAAATATCCAGAAGAACATTGTATAAAAAGTCAAGAAATAATGAAAGAAAGAAAAATAGATGAGAAAATAATACATGCAACTGCAAGTCATGCTTATGGATTAAAAGTTAATATAAAACCAGAGCATGAAATGGAAAAGATTTTATATGCCACAGATGAACTAACTGGTTTAATAGGTGCAGTTGCAATAATGAGACCTTCTAAAAGTGTACAAGATTTAGAATTAAAATCAGTTAAAAAGAAATTTAAAAATGAAAAATTTGCGGCAGGTTGTTCAAGAGATGTTATAGAAAATGGAGCAAAAATGCTTAATTGGGATTTAGATAAATTAATCGAAGAAACAATTCTAGCAATGAGAGTAGATGAAGAAAAGATTAATAATTTTATGGAAAATTTTAAAAATTAACGAAAAAATTAGTTATTAATTTTAATTCATATAATTATCATTTATTAGATAAAAATATAGAAATTTCTGTAATGTTTAATTTGTTGATTTTTAGTAAATATTATAATATAATAACAAAAAAATAGAAAGGATATTAAAGTTTTATGAAAGATGTAACAATTTCTGAAAATGTTATATATATAGGAGCTGACGATAAAGATATAGACTTATTTGAATCACAGTATGTTGTTCCAAATGGAATATCTTATAATTCATATCTTATAAAAGATGAAAAAATAGTTATAATGGATACTATTGATAAAAGAAAAACTGATGAGTGGATTGAAAATTTAGAAAAAGCATTAGAAGGAAAGAAGCCAGATTATTTAGTGGTATCTCATTTAGAACCAGATCACGCATATAATATTGGACTTATAGCAGCAAAATATCCAAGCATGAGAATTATAGGAAATGAAAAGACTTTTGCAATGTTACCACAATTTTTTGAAATAGAAAAATTAGAAGAAAGAAAAATTGTAGTAAAAGAAGGTGATGAAATAAATATTGGAGAACATACTTTACAATTTTTTATGGCTCCAATGGTACATTGGCCAGAAGTAATGGTTACTTATGAAAAAATGGAGAAAATACTTTTTTCGGCAGATGGCTTTGGAAAATTTGGAACTTTAGATACAGATGAAGATTGGACTTGTGAAGCAAGAAGATACTATTTTAATATAGTTGGAAAGTATGGTATGCAAGTTCAAAACTTATTAAAAAAATTAGCAAACTTAGAAGTCAAAATGATTTGTCCACTACATGGTCCAATATTAAAAGAAAATTTGGAATATTATATAGGAAAATATAATATATGGAGTAGTTATCAATCAGAAGATGATGGAGTTTTTATTGCTTATGCTTCAATTCATGGAAATACCGCTGATGCTGCAAAAGAGCTTTCAGAAATTTTAAAAGAAAAGGGAGCTAAAAAGGTAGTATTAACAGATTTAGCAAGAGATGATATGGCTGAAGCTATTGAAGATGCATTTAGATATGATAAAATTATTTTAGCTGCTTCAAGTTATAATTTTGGAGTATTTCCACCAATGGAACAATTTTTACATCATTTAAGTGGAAAAAATTATCAAAATAAAAAAATTGGTTTAATAGAAAATGGTTCATGGGCACCAACTGCTGGAAAATGTATGAAAGAGCTTGTAGACACTATGAAAAATATTGAAGTTTGTGAACCAATGGTTACTATAAGATCAACTTTAAAACCAGAATCAAAAGAAAAATTAAATGAATTAGCAGATAATATTCTAAAAAAATAGGAGTAAGTTTTGGAAGGAACTTTAATTAGTAATAAATATAAAGATGAATACAATATATATGATAAAATAATTGAAACAAAAGAAGAAGTAGAAAAAATAAAAAGATATAAAATCAATTATTTAGCATATATTCATTGTAATAATTGTTTTAGAAAATGTCCTTTGTCAAATCCAAATTGTGGCAGAGGAAAAAATTTAAGTGAAAGAATTTAAAGGAGAAGAAAATGACACAACTATTATTATTAGTAATTCTGATTTTAGCAAATGCTTTTTTTGCTGCAGCAGAAATTGCTTTTATATCGTTAAATGATGCTAAAATAGATTTACAAGCTAAAGAAGGAAATAAGAAGGCAAAAAAAATAAAGAGTATGCTAGAAAACCCTAGTAAATTTTTAGCAACAATACAAATTGGAATAACATTAGCTGGATTTTTATCTAGTGCTTTTGCATCAGAAGCTTTTGCGAGTGAACTTGCACCAATTTTACATAAATTAGTGCCAGTTTTAAGCTTAGGAGTATGGAATAGTATTTCAATTATTTTAATTACTATAGTACTGTCTTATTTTACATTAATATTTGGTGAATTAGTACCAAAAAGAATTGCAATGAAAAATTCTGAAAAAATTGCATTTGGAACTATAGGCGTAATAAAAGCAATATCTATTGCAACAGCACCATTTGTTAAATTTTTAACTTTTTCAACAAATATAGTTTCTAAAATTTTTGGAGTTTCTGCAAATGATGAAGAAACTGTAACAGAAGAAGAAATTAGGATGATGGTAGATGTTGGAGAAGAAAAGGGAGCAATAGATAAAGAAGAAAGAGAAATGATAAATAATGTTTTTGAATTTAATGATAAAACAGTATCTGAAATAATGATTCCAAGAACACAAATATATGCAGTTGATATGAATTTATCTATTTCTAAAGTTGTTGAAGAAATAACAGAAGATGATGAATTTAGATATAGTAGAATACCTGTATATGATGAAACAATAGATGAAATAAAAGGTGTTGTATATATTAAAGATATTTTATTATCTACTAAGAACAAAAATGTAAAAATTAAAAATTTAATAAAAGAAGCATATTTTGTTCCAGAAACTAAACCATTAAATGAATTATTTGAAGAATTAAGAAAAAACAGAAAACAAATTGCAATAGTAGTCGATGAATATGGTGGAACAGCTGGAATTGTTACAATGGAAGATATTTTAGAGGAAATTGTTGGAGAAATCTACGATGAATATGATATAGTTCAAAAACTTTATGAAAAAATAGATGAAAATACTTTTATTTTTAATGGTAGTGTTTCTGTATCTGAAGTTGAAAAAATATTAGATGTTGATATTCCAGAAGGAGATTATGATACAATTTCTGGATATTTAATTGAAGAACTTGGAAAAATTCCAGATGAAAATGAAAAACCTGTTATCGAAACAGAGAAAGTAATTTATAAAATTGAAAAGGTAAAAGATAAAAGAATAACAAAAATAAAAGCATGTAAAGTTCAACCAGTAGAAATAAATGAAGAAGAAAAAGAAACAGAGCATGGAGAAGAAAAAGAATAATTGATAATTAAAAAATAAGCCAATTGTATTTTGAGAGGAATTATTATGGAAAATTTTATGTTTTATACGCCAACTGAAATTTATTTTGGTAAAGGGCAAATTGAAAATTTAGAAACTATCTTAAATAGATATGGAAAAAATGTACTTCTTGCTTATGGTGGAGGAAGTATAAAGAAAAATGGTATTTATGATAAAGTATGTAGTATATTAAAAGATTTTAATATAACAGAATTAGCTGGAATAGAGCCAAATCCAAGAATTGGAACAGTTAGAAAGGGAATTGAATTATGCAAACAAAATAATATTGATGTAATTCTAGCTGTTGGTGGTGGAAGTACAATAGATTGTTCAAAAGTAATTGGAGCAGGATATTACTATGATGGAGATGCATGGGACTTAGTAAAAGACAATTCAAAAATAGATAAAGTGATGCCAATAGTTACTATACTTACAATTGCTGCAACAGGTTCTGAAATGAATAATGCTGCAGTAATTTCTAATCCAGAAACAAATGAAAAATTAGGAACTTCTTCAAAAAATATGTATCCAAAAGCTTCTATTTTAGACCCAGAATATACTTTTTCTTTACCTAGCTTGCAAACAGCTGCAGGGACAGCGGACATAATGAGCCATGTTATTGAAAATTATTTTAAAGTAACAAAAGGAGCATTTGTACAAGACAAAATTTCAGAGGGAATTTTAAAAACATGTATTAAATATTGTCAGGTAGCTCTTAGAGAGCCTAATAATTATGAAGCACGTAGTAATTTAATGTGGGCATCAAGTTTAGCTTTAAATGGATTATGTGGTTCAGGCAAAGCAGGTTCATGGACTTGTCATCCAATCGAACATGAACTAAGTGCATTTTATGATATTACACATGGGGTTGGTTTAGCAATAGTAACTCCAAGATGGATGAGATATATTTTATCTGAAAAAACAGTAGACAAATTTGTAGAATATGCAACTAATGTTTGGGGATTTGAAGAGGAAGAAGATAAATTTTCTTTAGCTAATAAAGGAATTGATGCAACAGAGAGATTTTTTAAAGACTGTGGAATACCTATGAATCTTGGAAAATTAGGTATTGATGATATGTTATTAGATAAAATGAGTAAAGCTGTTGTAGAACATAGAGATTTACAGAGAGCATATGTTCCATTAACAGCAGAAGATGTATTAAATATATTAAAAATGTGTTTATAAATCTTAGAAAAAAGAGAGAAATCTCTTTTTTCATTTTTTACTCTAAATACATAAAAATAAAAAAAAACTAATAAAATATACAAAGTGGAGGTTTTATATGAAAGTTTTATTAATTAATGGTAGTCCAAATGAAAAAAGTTGTACATATACAGCATTAAAAAAAGTTGCTGAAAGCTTAAATGAAGAAAATATTGAAACAGAAATAATTCATTTAGGTAATAAACCTATAGCAGATTGTATAGGATGTAAAACTTGTTTTAAAGAAGAACATAAAGGAAAATGTGTATTTGATGATATAGCAAATGAAATTATAGAGAAAGCTAAAACAAGTGATGGCTTTGTTTTCGGAACACCTGTATATTATGCTCATCCAACAGGAAGAATACTATCTGTATTAGATAGAGTTTTTTATGCAGGTAAAAAGAACTTTGAATTTAAACCTGGAGCAAGTATTGCAAGTGCAAGAAGAGGAGGAACTACTGCTTCTTTTGACGTGTTAAATAAATATTTTACAATAAGTCAAATGCCAATAGTATCATCAACTTACTGGAATAATATACATGGAAATAATCCAGAAGAAACAGTTCAAGACCTAGAAGGTATGCAAACTATGTATAATTTAGGAAAAAATATGGCGTGGCTTTTAAAATGTATTGAAATTGCAAAGAAAAATGAGATAAATCATCCTAATAATGTTACAGAGAAAACTAATTTTATAAGATAAATAAGTTTTTTTGGAAAATCAAAACTTGAAGTTCTTAATAGGAAAAGAAAAATTAAAAATAGAAAAACTTTAAAATTTAGGCATAGAAAATTTTGAAACCTTTAATTATAGGTTTAAAATAGATATGTCACATGTAAAATGAAAAAAATATTGAAAGAGA
>USEI01000038.1 GCA_900553685.1 uncultured Clostridium sp. | reverse complement strand
AAGAAGAAAACGAAGATAAAGTAATAGGAAACTATATAAGAATAATAATGAGAGACTTAGATGATACAGTAGTAGAAAATGTAGAAGACTATATGAAACTTAATGAGGAAGGAGATGGATTTAAAGCTGTTGACCAAGAGTATAAAGCTTGGGAAGGAGATTTAGAAGTATTAGCAGAAGGATTTCTTCATGAAAGTGGAGGATGGGAAGGATACTTAAGTAGATATAATGTATACGGTGAAGAAGAAGCAGAATTTAATGGATATTGCATGGGATATTCAGTTGTAAATAAAGTAATTCCAGCCAATAAGGATACATGGTATGGAGATTTGTATGATGAAAATAGAACAGATATGTCTCCATTAGTTCAAGTTCTAACAAATCAAAAGTCAGTATGGTATGGAGATCCTATTCCATCGGAATGTATGAAAGTTCATCAAGGAGGTGCTGGATGCTATAGTGCAAAGGATTTAGAATTCGCAGAATATTGTTTAACATATGATTGTACAAGTGTAACAAAAAAATATGAAACAGCATTAGGTTCAGGACCAATTGCAGATGGATATACTACTACAGCAACTGGAACAACTATACCACGAGCTATGTGCCAGCAAGGTGGATATGGAGATGGAGCTTCTGGTCAAAGCGGAATAATATTAGTTGGATTTGAAGATATAAATAGAAATAAAGTATTTGATGTTGGTGACGAGTTATGGGGAGTTGATAGAGAGCTAGAAAATAGAATAGAATAAAATGAAGGAGCTATATTTAATGAAAAAAAATTTTTTTTTAAAAAATAAGATAATATGGTTGTTAATGGTCTTATGTATAATTCTATTAATAATAAGTATTTGTAGTATAAAAAATATAAAGAAAAATACAGAACCTGTTGAAAAGGGAAAGCCATTAATTGATACAACTACGGATGGAATATTAAATTTAAGTGGATTTGGAATATTTTTTGATAAATATGAAGGAAATTTAAAATCTTCTGAAATAGGAAATAATTTAGAAAAAGTTACAATAAAATATATACCAGAGATGTTTGATGAAATAAAAAATTTTACTAATGAGGAACTTAAAGCATACTATTCTAAAAATAGTTTATTATTAAAGATTAGATATGGAAAAGAAGATTTTGCAACATTTTCAAGTTTTATAAATTCTCTAAAAAGTAAAAATATAGATTTAACAACATGGGATAGGCTAGATATATTAAAAGAAACTTTTAAAAATACAAGTGATAAAGATAATTATGCATATACAGAATATGAGGTAACTTATCAAAATAAAGAGAAAATAAAATTTTCATTATATATTTCAAAAAAACCTAACATAACCCCCACATATATAATAAGCATAATTAATTAAAACAAAAAAAGATTTGTATAAAAATACAGAGCTTTTTTTATCATTATTTTCACAAAAAAATCCACTCAATATAAATTTTTTATAGGTTAAAATAGATATGTCACCAGAAAATAGAAAATAAAATCTTGAAAGAGTGTACCAGAAATGATATTGTTTGAATAACGACAAATGAACGTATCAAGGAGAAACTTTCTTATGAATATTAGTATAATTAAAAATAAAGTATAAACAGTTTGTAATAAAATATTCTTATAAAGGTGGAGTAAAAAAGTTCAATACAGTCTAATGAATGGTCAAAGACAATATATAGATGGAGAAAAAGATATTATAGAAGTATAGAAAATTTAAAAGATAAATCAAGATATTCCATTCACATCTAAATCAACATACAGAAGAAATAAAACTTATAAAGAATTATAAAAGAAATAATAAAGAAACTGGATTAGTAGTATTATGGGTAAAATTACGAAAAGTAGGATACAAAAGAAAAATACAAAGATTGTACCATGGATTGCAGAGGTTAGAAATATATGAAAAAACACCAAGTAAGGTAAAAGAGAAAGAAGTAATACAAACAGATAATAGATTTGAATTTATGAATATATTAAATTAGGATAAATCGTGTAAAAATAACGATGTTTGAAGAGACATTAGAGAAGTTATAGATAAAATATAGAGCAAAAAAGCCATATACACCGAAGGAAAATGAAAAGTAAAAAGAATTCATAGAAAGGACCAGAAAGATTTTATTACAAAAAAGTATTTTATAGTTTAGAAGATTTAAGAAATCGAGTAGCATAATGGAGAAAAAAGTATAATAATTTTCCAATGAGACCGTTAGAATGGTTGATTTACAATGAGTTCTTAAAAAGATATAAAAGTTAAGAAGAATCGTTAGTAACAATATAAAGTACTCAAAAGCATATAAATTTCAAAAAAAGTGACATATGTTAGACTAACCTATAAAATCTTAAAAAATATTAATAGAAAATTGTTGAAAAAAATATATGTATGATATAAAATTATATATATATTCAGAAAAAATCAAAAAAATGAGGAAGAAATATGGGTGAAGAAAATAATGAAGAAATAGCAAATGCAGCTACAACAGCAGAGAAAAAAACAGAAGAAAAATCAAAAACTTCAAAAGCAAAAGAAGCAGCTAAAGTAGCAAAAGAAGCAATAAAAAAAGGCGCTGCAAAGCATTCATTATTAGCAGCATTGGCACCAATACTTATGGGAGTTTTTGTTTTTATAGTAATATTAATAATAATTATAGGAATAGCTATGTTTTTTGTAACCTTACCTGGTATGGTTATGGAAAAATTAAAAGCTTTATTTGAGGATTTAGGAAATTTCATAGCTGCTTGGTATGGTGCTGATACTACAGAACAAATTAGTGATACAGATGTGTTCGAAACATTAGATTATTTAGAGCAAATGGGCTATGATTTAAAAGGATATGGATTCTTAACAGATTATGTTGGAGATGATGATTCTGGAGTAGAAAAAGAAGATGATAAGATAACAAATGCTAAAAGTGATTACATATTTACTTATATAGCATCTAATAATTATGTTTATACGTTAAAAAATGGTAATATAGCAACTCAAGAAGAGGCAGACACCTTATTAGAAAAAATAGGAACAGCAATAGCAACATCATGGTATAGAGTACAAAACTTTTTCTTTGGACCAGTGTTTGATTTTCTAGGAGTAACAAATGCAGTGGGCGAAACTTGGGGTGAAGGCCTAATAGGTTTATATTATGAAAAAGATAATCAAATTGGAAAAGAGGGACAATTTGTAAATCAAGGAACATTATGGAATTGGGATAATATAAAGATAAATGTTGAAAATAAAACTTTATCAATAGCTAGAAATGAATTATTCAATAATAATAATGCAATAGAATTTTCATTAGACGGTTGGACAGGAAGATATGGTATGCCATTAGAGTTCTTACTTTCAGTTCATATAGCAACAATGATGCCAGATTTGGCAGTTGATATGGTACAATATTTCCCAACAGAAATAAAAGTATATTTACATGATGTAAGCGGTGAGGCAACAACAGCATATAAGACAGGAGATGATTATGTTACATATGAAGAACTAGAAACAGCTTTATCAGGTGTAGCAGGTAGAAATATTATATCTTCAGCATTTGCATGGGTAGATGATATAGTAATTTCAGATGAAGAAGCAACATCAGCACTTGAAGCAGGAATTCCGCATTCTCCTGAATGTACCTGTAATCCTGAAAATATAAATTATACTTATGCAGGATACCCAGTTACTTCAAATGGAGATGGCACATATACATGGATAGAACCAAATACAGGAGCTTCTATAAGTATTCCAGAGGAAAATGTTACTAAACAGCAAGTTGTTTGTGATAAATGTAAAGATTTTATTAAAAGAATTCTAAAATTATTACGTAAAGATAATGACTATAATTTTAAAGCATATATGCCATATATTGCAAGCGTTAACAATCACTGGTATAGAGATGTATATTTTGTAATGGAAGATACAAATTTAAAATTTGTAGATTATGATTATGAATATGAAGCGTTAATGAAAGAAAGATGGACATTATATGAAACATATACAGCAGATGAAAATCCAGAAAAAGAAGGAGAATATAAATTATATGAAGTAGATGGAGAAGGTAAATTATCAGATGAACCATATGAAGGTACTGAAGAAGAAGCAGCAGAAAATGGAATAAAACTTGTTAAAAAAGCTATTACTTTAGATGCATCAGATTCTTCTACAATGGAGGATTTAGGTTGGAATAAACCAGAAGATATATGGATAGCTTATGAAGAAAATAACTCTGAATCATCAACAGAATATGAACCAGCTTATCCAGATATAGGAACAGATGAAAGCGATTATGAAATTAAAAAGAACATTTATGTTCAAGTTAAGACAGTAGGAAATGTTGTACAAACAGGTGAAGGACAAAGAACCGAAACTAATCCAATTATAAAAAAGTTGTTTTTACAAAATAGATATTTTAGATATGACGGATCTGCAGAAACAGCTGAAATAATAACTGAATTAAGAAAGAAAGTAGCAGAGAATCATGGAGAAGAAGTATATTATAGTTCTTTAAATGAAGAAGATCTAAAAGAAACAGTTGATACAACTAATGCAAGTGGGGAAACAGAAACAAATTCAGCAGAAGAGTATTCAGGAAATGTAACATTAAATCAAGACTCACTAAATGCTTTTAGTATGCTTGAGAACACACATACAATGGATGCAGATTACATATATAGAGATTTTAAAGAACTAATGGTAGAACTTGGATATTTTACAAAAGAAGAACTAACAGATGAAACACCAAGATTATTACAATTTTTAGTACCAGATATAGGCTCAGGTGGATATCCAATGAGCTCAATAGATAAAAGAGAACAAGAATATGGAACAATGATTCATTCAAAAGGCGATATTGATGCAAACTATAAAAACACTTTAACAGCTTTATATCAAAAGATAGTAGAAATGGAAGAACAAAATCCTGAGAAAGGTAATGCTCCAGAAACTGCGAGTGTTTCAGGAATTTCAAATAATAATAATTCTCAAAATTTATCGCAAGTGAGTGGAGTAAAACAAAATTCAAATTCAGACTCTAATAGTGTATTAACAAGCAATAGTTCAAATGTTAATTTAAATAATGTAAAAGGTACAACACCTAGTTTTGTATTAGAAAGAGTTGAGGAATCTGGTGATGGATATGAATCTGTCGTACAAAGTGGAAATGTTAAATATATTCATCGTTATCAAGGCGGACAATCTTATTCAGATATAGGTTTCCTTTGGGCAGGACAATCTAATACACTTGGTCAAGCTGCATGTGGATTATTTTCATGTTTTAATGTACTAACTGGTTATGGTTATGATTTTGATCCAGCTAGAGATTTAGCAGGCTTTAACTGGGGGGCAACAATGGATGCTGTTAAAACTCTAATGGAAGAAAAAGGAGTGACAGGGCAATTTGTAGAATATACAGATACAGCAGCTGTAGATGCAGCATTAAATGAAGGAAGACCTGTAATTCTATTATTTGCAGCTAATGCAAAAGATAAACTAGGAATTTGCTGGACTACTGCTGGACACTTTGTTGCATTAGTAGGAAAGGATAGTGAGGGAAATATACTTACTCTTGATTCGGCAGCTCAAGGTAGCGTAGAAAGACATGATTATCCTGGAACGGTAGACGATATGCAACCAGCTTTCCAAACATCTCCAATTTGGATAGCAGATGAGCCTCCTACAGGAATGAAACAAGGTGAAGCAGCTGCATATGAAGGCTACGAAGGAAATGAAGCAGTAGTATCACCAGTAACAGGAGTATTAT
>USEI01000037.1 GCA_900553685.1 uncultured Clostridium sp. | reverse complement strand
CTTTTCAATATTTTATTTTCAATTTTCTTGTGACATATCTATTTTAAACCTATATACACAAAAAAGAATTTAATGGAAGTCTAGACTATTATAATGAATCAGAAAATTATATTACAGTAGAGATAGCTTTGGAAAACAAAACGATTGAAAAAATGCAAGTTCAGCCGATGTATTATTTAGATTTGCGTGTTGGGGATAATACAGAAACTTATTTGGGGTGGAAAGAGGATAATCCAAATTCAAATTATGGTTATCATGTGCATGAATTATGTACTGTAGAATTAGAATCTGAAATCACTGATTTATCAAATAAGTATATGGTTAAATCTATCGAGTTTATCGCAGACTAACAAAATTACAATAAGTAGAGTAGGTAATAAAGTTGAAATTATCTACTCTTTAATATATAATGCTAATAAAAGATAGTAATTTGAAAGTGAGGATTTAATAATGAATAAGGGAAAAACAGGAATATTGATGATAATATCTGGAAATATATTATATTTAGCCTATATTTTCTTTTGTAGCGACGAAATAACACCATTTAGTGAATTTAGTTCAGGGTTACTATTAGGTTTATCCGTAGGAATTAATTTAGTAGGAATAATATTATTGGTACTATATATTTCAAAAAATGAAAAAAATAAATGATTATATAGAAAAGGAGGTAAAAAAATGTATAAAACTGTTGTTATAGAGTATTCTCCAAAAGCAGATGATATGGCTAAGAAAATCGAAGAAAAAGCAAATGAAATGTTACAAAATGGATATGAATTAGTTACAATGTCAATTACAGGAACAGCAAAAGCAATTTTAGTATTTAAGAGCAAATAGAAAAGATTATTACCAAAACCGATAAACTAAGATATATAATAAGAAAAAATATTAATATTATGATAAAAAAGAAGGGAAGGTAAAATATTGTGAAAAAAATTTCTGGAAATAAAAAACTAATTATTAGTGTTATGATAATTATAGTAGTAATTGCAATAATTGTGGGAAGTATAATTTCAATACAAAAAAGTGGAAGTAATATTTCTTTTGGAAAAAAGACTTTAAACATTTTATCAGGTTCTGAAAATGAAGTTTTAGAACCAATACTTGAAGAATTTGAAAAACAAAATAATGTTAATATAAATATGACATACGAAGGTTCAGTAGATATTATGCAAGAACTTCAAAATGGTGCTGAAAACTATGATGCAGTATTTCCTGCAAATAGTATATGGATAAGTATGGGTGATACTAATTTAAAAGTAAAAAATCAAAAATCAATTACAACAACACCTGTTGTATTCGGAATTAAAAAAAGTGTAGCAGAAAAATTAGGTTTTGTTGGAAAAGATGTAACAACCAAAGATATATTAGAAAAAATACAAAGCAAAGAACTTAGTTTTATGATGACATCAGCAACCCAGTCAAATTCTGGAGCGACAGCATATTTAGGATTTATTTATGCTCTACTCGGAAATCCAGAAGTAATAACAGCAGAAGATTTAGATAATGAAGAATTAAAAACAAACTTAACAACAATTCTTTCAGGAGTAAACCGCTCATCAGGAAGCTCTGATTGGCTTAAAGATTTATTTTTAGAAAGTGATTATGATGCAATGGTAAACTATGAATCAATTATAATCGATACAAATAAAGAATTAGTAGCTAGAGGAGAAGAACCTTTATATGTAATATATCCACAAGATGGTTTAGGAATTGCAGATTCACCACTAGGATATATTGATAATGGTAATAAGGAAAAAGAAGAAATATTTTTAAAATTACAGGATTATTTAATATCAGATGAAGTAAAACCAAAATTATTAGAATTAGGAAGAAGAACATCATTTGCAATAAATTTTGAAAATAGTAATCAAGAAACATTTAACTCAGATTGGGGAATTGATACAAAGAAAGTTTTAAATGTCATGAAAATGCCAACAGCAGATGTAATTCAAAAGGCATTAAATATGTATCAAACAGAACTTAGAAAGCCATCACTTACTGTATATTGTTTAGATTATTCAGGAAGTATGGCAGGAAACGGAGTGACGTCTCTAAGAAGTGCGATGAGTATGCTTTTAGATCAAACAAAAGCAAAAAATTATATGCTACAAGCAAGCACGAAAGATGTAACAATAGTAATTCCATTTGATAATAATGTGTTAGATATATGGAAAGCGGAAGGAAATGATGAAACAACATTATTAGAATTACAAAGTAAAATAGACTCATTAGACCCACAGGGAGGTACAGATATTTATAAACCACTAATTAAGGCAATGGATGAAATAAAAAAATATAATGTATCTGATTATACAACATCTATAATACTAATGTCAGACGGAAAATCGAATGTAAACTCATATAATCAGGTTGTAGAAGAGTGGAATCAAGAAAATTTAGACATTCCAATATTTTCAATAACATTTGGAGAGTCAGATGACAGAGAATTACAAGCACTAGCAGATTTTTCAACAGCAAGAGTATTTGATGGAAAAGATAATTTAGAAAAAGCTTTTAAACAAGCAAAGGGATATAATTAAAATTAAGCTGTTTTTTTAATATGAACAAACAGCAAAAGGAATGGTAATATGTTAATTTATAGAAAAAACATTATAAGATTTGATATTTTAAATACACTAATAGCAATTATTATATTTATTTTACTATTTACCATATTAGAGATAAATATAATAATTTCAGGAATACTTGCAATGCTTATTTATATTGGTAGTGCTTTGTTATTTGCACCAAATAATAAATTAGTGTTACTTGGGATAAAAGATTCAAACAAACAAAAAGAATATATGAATTTATTAGATAATGGCTATGATAATTATGAAAAAATAATTAATATTAAAAATCAAATAACCAAACCACATATAAAACAAGAGTGTAATGACATAATAGGAAAGATAGCAAAAATATTAAAATATTTAGAAAAACATCCAAAGAAAATAGGCGAAAATAAAAAGTTTTTTACATATTATTTAGAAACAATTTATAAAATTGTAAATTCATACTTTGAAATATCTTCTCAAAATATACATACAAAAGAAATTGAAGATGTTATATCAAAAACAGAAAAAACACTTGTAATGATAAATAAATCTTTAGACGACCAGTTTACAAAAATGATACAGAATGATGCATTAGATTTAGATACGGAAATAGATTTTTTAAAAAGCAGTATTCAGATGAAAGATTTTTAAAATTTGAGGTGAAAAAATGAAGTCAAAAATAGTAGGTGGAATTATATTATTACTAGTAATCATAGTAATTATTGCATTTCAATTTGTAAATGTGAATAAACCAGAAGAAATAACAGTATCAGGATATTTAGGTGGAGAAAAAGAAGGTCTTATGCAAGATGAAGAAGTTAAAAAAATATTAAAAGATAAATATGGTATAACAGTTGAATATACAAAAGCTGGTTCTATAGAAATGATAGAACAAGATTCATCAGATAAAGATTATTTATTTCCATCTAGTCAAACAGCATTAGAATTATTTAATCAGACTAAAAGTGATAAATTATATAAAAGTGAAATTGTATTTAATTCACCAATTGTAATTTATACTTGGAAACCAATCGCGGAAGCATTAATTAATAATGGAATAGTAGAAGAAAAAGACAATTCATATTATATTGCAGATACATCAGCATTAATAAAATTAGTAACAGACAAGAAAAAGTGGAGTGATATTGGTGTAAATGATTTGTATGGGTATGTAACAATACAATCAACTGATCCTAATAAATCAAATTCAGGAAATATGTTTGCAGGTTTAGTGGCAAATATTATGAATAATGAAACAGTAGTTGATTCAAGTACTGTTGATACAATTTTACCTAATTTAAAAGACTTTTTTGGAAAAATTGGTTATATGGAACATTCTTCAGGAGATTTATTTGAACAATATTTGAAAACAGGAATGGGAGCTAAACCAATGATTGCAGGCTATGAAAATCAAATGATAGAATTTGCAATAGAAAATCCAAATGATTGGAATATGGTAAAAGAGCAAGTAGCAGTTTTATATCCAGAACCAACAGTATGGAGTTCTCACCCATTAATTGCTTTAAATGAGAAAGGAGCAAAACTAATAGAAGCAATGCAAGATGAAGAGATACAAAAAATAGCTTGGGAAAAACATGGATTTAGAACAGGTGTTAATGGAACAATAAATACAGAAATTGAAGGCTTTTATGGAATACCTAAAAATATAAATGCAGTTATTCAAATGCCAAATCCAGATACGATGCAAAAAATAATGGATGGTATAAAATAAAAATAAATTGTAAGGAGTAAAAAAATTATGGAAGAAATAAAAAAAGAAGATTTAATTATCAAAGAAGGAAGTACAGCAATTACTGAAGAAAGTATTTATGATTATAACAAATTATCAGAAGAAGATAAAAAAGAAGTAACAAACATTATGAAAAATATAGAAGATGGAGATTCTAACAGTGTGATTCAATATGGAGTAGGAGCACAGTCAGAAATTGCAAATTTCTCAAATAAAATGTTAGAAGATGTAAGAGCAAAAGATACAGATTATGTAGGTGATATTTTATCTAATTTAATGGTTAAAGTAAAAGATACAGACGTAAATGGTTTTATACAAGAAAGTCCATTAGAGAATATTCCTATAATTGGAAAATTAGTAGATAAAACAAAGAGATTTTTTGCAAAATATCAAAAAATTGAAAGTCAAATAGATGAAATATCTGAAAAGCTTGACAATGAAAGAATAATTCTCCTAAAAGATATTGTTATGTTTGACAATTTATTTGAAAAGAATACGGAATGTATTCATAATTTAGATTTATATATTATTGCAGGAAATAAAAAAATCGAAGAATTAAAAACAAAAATACTACCAGAAATGCAAAAAAAAGCAGAAGAAACAAAAGATCCTTTAAATGCACAAAAAGTTGCTGATATGAGTGATTTTACTGCTAGATTTGAAAAAAAGATACATGATTTGAAATTAACAAGAACAATTGCAATTCAAACAGCTCCACAAATAAGATTTATCCAGTCAGGGAATAAAGCTTTGGTAGATAGAATTCAGTCATCAATACTAAATACAATACCTCTTTGGAAAAGTCAAATTGTTCTTGCAATTGGAATTATTAGGCAAAAAGGTGCATTGGATTTACAAAAACAAGTAACAGAAACAACAAATGAGTTATTAAAGAAAAGTTCTGAAATGCTAAAAACAAATACAATAGAAATAGCAAAAGAAAATGAAAAAGGAATTGTTGAATTAGAAACACTAAAAAAAGTAAATGACGATTTAATAACAACAATTGAAGAAACAATTAAAATAAGCGAAGAAGGAAGAGTAAAACGTGAAGAAGTGGAAAAAGAATTAGTTGTAATTGAAAAAGATTTAAAAGATAAATTGTTAAATGCAAAAAATAATTAAGATTTTAAAAAATATTGTCTGCTTTCTTTAATTATAAAATAAAGAGGTGTTATTTATGAATGAAGTTAATTATAATGCTATGATTAATTTTGAAAGATTTAAAAACTTGTTTTTAGCTCAAAACAAGAAATATTATAGAAAAATAGGAATCTTCAGTTCTATATTTTTTATTCCATTTACAATTTTACTAATATTTGCTTTTATATATGAACCATCAGGTAAAGGGGTTTTATATATTTTAGTAAGTTTATTATTAGTAGTGCTAGGAATACTTCTTATTTTTAAACCATTTATTATTTTTTATACAAGAAAGAATATTGTTACTAGTTGGTTTCAATTTCATGGATTAAAAGATTTAAAAGGCAGTTTTTCTAATTACAAGGTGGAATATAATGTTAATTTATCAAAATATGGTGTTAGTGAAAAATTTGTATCTGGTGCAGAAGTTAGATTTCCTTGGTTTACATTTACAGGAAAATATGTAGAGTCACCAGAAGGTGTTTATTTTACTTATGATGACGGTAAAAATAGTTCACTTATGTATAATATGCTTGGTGTGAACTATCTTTTAAGAGAAGAATTATCAGGAGAGACGTTGTTTATTGAAAAAGAAGTTTTAAATAAAAACCCTAATTTAATAGAAGATATTAAAAAATCAATAGAAAATTCTAAGAAAATATATAAAAATAAAAATGTTTCTAACGAAGAAAAAGAAAAAATGTTAAACTGGATAGCAAAACGTTAATTTGTAAAAAATAGGAGTTTCTATGAATAGTATTATAATATATGGTTCCCATTATGGAACAACAAAACAATATGCAGAAGAACTTTCAAAAAGAACTAATATAAAAGCAATTTCTTTTAAAAAATTTA
>USEI01000036.1 GCA_900553685.1 uncultured Clostridium sp. | reverse complement strand
TTAAAAAATATTTGAAAAATTTTTTATTTTTCTATTGACATATTACCTACTGTCTCTAAATTACTATTTTCTAATAAACATAATAACAAATTTTTCAAAAAAGTAAAGAAAAATATTGTTTAGTAAAATTATTAAACAAGTTTTAAAAGGTTATAAAAAATCATAGAAAGAAACTGAAAGAAAAAACTCCTTTCAAAAATGCTAATTTTAATTGATATAAATAGTATTTGCTGGGTTTTAGTTTTTTCTTTCAGTAATTTTGAGTGCTGAAAGAAAAAATGAAAGAAAAAACTAATTTTTGTATGGTTTTACAAGGTTTTGAAAGGTTAAAACATAAAAAAGCCAGCTTTTTAGCTAGGCTCTAAAAGATAATGAAAGGTTACAAATGCTTATGAAAAATACAAAAATCGTTGAAACCTTAGAGTTTCAACGATTTCCTTGTTGGTCGAGGTGAACTACGTCAAAACCTCAACTCTCAATCTCTGAGCCAATTTCTCAAATTATGGTGGGCAATTTGGTGGGCTGAAAAATAAGAGCGAATAGGAAAAAGTGAGTAATATATTGTAAAATCAATATTTTCCAGCCTTGACCTCATTGTCCGTTTTTTAATGTTTTTTGTTGAAATTATTAAATTAAAAATTTATAATTTCAAATATATTTTAAGCATTAAGATTTTTAGTTATTTCTATAAAAAATTCCTTTGTCCATAAATTTAAAGAATCTTTATCTTCAATAAAAGCAATAACATCTTCTTTAGCATCATTATAATTTATTTCATTAAATTTAGTTGTTAACATTTCTTTTAAAATATTAATATCAAAATTATCGTTTCCTTTTAATACATTTGAATCAATTAATTTTTCTTTTACTAATTCAAGATTAACAGAGATATTTTTTGATAAATAAAAAATGTAATCATATAAATCTCTACCTTTGGTTCTATAATTCCAATTTCTGCATAATATGGCATGAATTTTACCTGCAAATAATGAAGCTTCATCATATAATTTTACTTGATGTGGTGATGGTAGTAATTTATATTTTAAATCATATTTTGCACCACTTGGTGGGTTAATATCGACTTCAAATTTTATTTTAATATTTTTTAAAGATGTTGTATTTTGCATGTTTTCGTTTGGGAAAAACATTAATATATGTTCTTTAGTATCTCCTTTTAAGAAAGCAGACATTATGTTTGAATCTTTTGTTTTTTCTTTTTCAGTAATAGATAAATTTAAACCATAAGCTTGTACTTCCTTTTCTATAAAAGGAAAATATTTGCTTAAATCAAAATCTTTATTAGGTTTTAAAAGTGCAAAATCTAAATCTTCAGAAAATCTATTTAATCCATAAAAGATTCTAAGTGCCGTTCCACCATAAAAAGCAGCTTCATTAAAGAATCCACCTCTACTTAAACCACAAATAACAATTTCTTGAATAATTTCTTTCATAGCATTTGTTTCATCAATAGAATTTTTAATTTCATATTTATCTAACATATTTTTAAGAACACTATTCATTGTTTAAATTCCTCCTCATATATCTGTATAATAAATCAACATTTGTAGAATGATAAGAATTAGATATTTCCTCTAAATCTTGTACATTAAATTTATTAAGTTCATCTATATCAATTCTTAAGTCATTATATAATACATTTTCTAATTCACTCATATTTTTAATTGGACTTAATGTATATAACTTATCACATAATGCTTTTTCTGGTGTGGCAATTTGGTACATATATCCATTTTCTTCAATAAGATTTATTCCTAATGGATAGACATTTGAAGGAACATCTCTATATAAAAATACTCCGAATTGATTTTCATACATTTTTTTCTTCTTTTTGTCAAAAGTTGCACTTGTAAAAGCAGTTACTTTCTCAGGAATTAAACCATAATAATATAATGCAAAATCAAATGACAAATAAGATGGTCCATAAATACTTCCGGCTAAAAGATAACCATTTATATTTGAATCAGTTTCATATAAACCATTTATTATTTTTATTAAATTTCCGTTTTTTACTTCTCTACATATTTTAGTATCTTTATTAGAGTATTCTTGTAAATTTAACTTTATAATATCATTAGTTAATATCATATTATCACCTCTTTTTATCATTATACGATAATTTGTGGAGAAAATCAAGCATATATTGCTATTTATTATGATATGTAAAATATACTTAAAATATTCATTGAATGAATAAAAATATTAATTTTTTATGGGAATAGGAAATTGCCACTTTTTGTAAAAATGACGGAAAATGTAGTTTTTTGATGAAATATATGATATATAGTAGTAAATATATTTAGGAGTCTTATTATGAAAAAAATGGATTTGAAAGAAGAAACTATAAAAGCATATTTAGAATATTTAGAGGGAGAAGATTTAGAAGATACTCCAGAAAACATTGAATTGTTTATTTCGGTACAATGGTATGATTTATTAGATGATATTGAATTACATAAAGAAATGTTTGGAATTGAACAAAATGAAGATGATTATGAAGCTGCAAAAACGATTGAAAATATGATGAGAGAAATTTTAATGAATAGATAGATATAAAGGCAAAATTTTATGATATTAATTGTAAGATTTTGTCTTTTATGATATAAAAGACATAGAAATTAAAATAAAATGGGGGAACAATATGAATAAACAACAATTAGCATCAAAAATTTGGGAATCTGCAAATAAAATGCGTTCAAAAATTGAAGCAAATGAATATAAAGATTATATTTTAGGATTCATCTTTTATAAATTTTTGTCTGAAAAAGAAGAAAATTATTTAATAAAAAATTCTTTGCCCAAAGAGAATTGGAAACAATATGTTATAGAAGAAAATAATGACATTAAAGAAAATATTCAAAATAATATAGGATATTTTATTTCTTATAACGATTTATTTTCAACTTGGTTAAATAAAAAATCTGATTTTGATATTTCAAATGTAAGAGATGCATTAAATGCTTTTAGCAGAAATATAAGTAATAATAGTAAAAAAGTATTTGACGGTATTTTTAACACATTACAAACTGGATTGAGCAAATTAGGAGAAACATCAAAAGCTCAAACCAAAGCTGTAAGTGATTTAATTAATTTAATAAAAGATATTCCAATGGACGGAAGTCAAGATTATGATGTATTAGGATTTATTTATGAATATTTGATTAGTAATTTTGCAGCTAACGCAGGAAAAAAAGCTGGAGAATTCTACACACCACATGAAGTATCTTTATTAATGTCAGAGATTATTGCGGAACATTTAAAGGACAGAAAGGATATTCAAATTTATGACCCAACAAGTGGTTCTGGTTCATTACTAATAAATATTGGTAAATCTGCATCAAAATATATAAAAGGCGAAAATAAAATAAAATATTTTGCTCAAGAGTTAAAACAAAATACATACAATCTTACAAGAATGAATTTGGTAATGAGAGGAATATTGCCTGAAAATATAGTTACTAGAAATGGTGATACTTTAGCAGAAGATTGGCCTTTCTTTGATGAAAAACATGCTTATAATCCGTTATTTGTTGATGCTGTTGTTTCTAATCCACCTTACTCTCAATCATGGGAACCAACAGATATGGAAGTTGATCCTCGTTTTAAAGAATATGGTATTGCTCCAAAAGGTAAAGCTGATTATGCGTTTTTACTACATGATTTATACCATTTAAAAGCAGATGGTATTATGACGATTGTATTACCTCATGGTGTTTTATTCCGTGGTGGTGAAGAAAAAGAAATAAGAAAAAACTTAATTGAAAAAAATAATATTGATACAATTATTGGATTACCTGCAAATATCTTTTTTGGAACTGGTATACCAACTATTATAATGATTTTGAAAAAGAAAAAAACAAATACAGATATTCAAATAATTGATGCATCTAAAGGGTTTATAAAAGAAGGAAAAAATAATAAATTAAGAGCATGTGATATTAAAAAAATTGTTGATACAGTAATAAACAGATGTGATGTTGAAAAATATTCAAAAGTTGTAACAAGAGAAGATATAAGAAATAATGATTATAATTTAAATATACCTAGATATGTTGATTCGTCTGAAGAAACAGAAAGTTATGACATTTATGCATCAATGTTTGGTGGTATTCCAAATTCAGAAATAGATAAATATAATGAATTTTGGAAAGAATTTCCCACATTAAAAAATCAATTATTTAGAAAGTTAAATGAAAATTATTCGGAATTATTAGTACAAGATATTAAAACAACAATTAATGAAAATAAAGAAATTAATGAATTTAAAAATAATTTTTCTATATCGTTAAATAGTTTTGAAAATTATTTAAATCAAAATTTAATAACAAATTCTATAAATATTGATATAAATAATGAAGAGAATATATTAAGTAATCAAATATTTAATATTTTAAATTCAAACGATTTAATTGATAATTATAAAGCGTATCAAATATTAGATGATTCTTGGAATATCATTTCAGCAGATTTGGAAATGATTCAAACAGAAGGAATAAGTGCAGTAAAAAAAGTTGACCCAAACATGGTTGTGAAAAAGAAAAATGGAAATGATGAAGAAATTCAAGATGGTTGGGTTGGACGTATAGTGCCATTTGAATTAATACAAAAATATAAATTAAATTCTCAATTAGAAATTTTGAACAATAAAAATGAAAGATTAATAGAAATTGCATCAGAATATGAAGAAATATTTGATGCAATAAGTGAAGATGATAAAGAAATAGTTTCAAATGATACAAATGATGCTTTTGACTTCAAAAAAGTAGCTGAAAAAGTAAAAGAAATAAAAAAAGAAAAAATAACAATTTTAGATGATTCTTTTGAAGAAAAAATTGTAAGAGTGTTTAATACAAACGAAGAAGAAAAAAACTTAAAAAAAGAAATTAAAATTATCAATGACAAATTATTAAATGATAGTAAAATTGCAATAGAAAATTTAAGTGATTCTGAAATAGTAGATATATTAAAAGAAAAATGGGTAAAAGTTTTGATAAATAATTTAAATAGTTTACCTAAAGAAGTAATAAATACTTTTACAAAAAACATAGATAAAATTTCAAATAAATATGAAACAACATTAATTAATTTAGAAGATGAAATTAAAAATGTTGAATATGAATTAGCTAGTATGATTGATGACCTTACAGGAGATGAATTCGATATGAAAGGACTTAGTGAATTTAAATCACTATTAAGTGGTGAGTAGTATGGAAGAAAAAAGTAAAAAACCTAAAATAAGATTTAAAGGTTTTACTGAAGCTTGGGAACAGCGTAAGCTTGGAGACATTTCTGAAATTGTTGGTGGTGGTACACCTAGTACAAATATAGATGTGTATTGGAACGGAGATATCAATTGGTATTCTCCTGCTGAAATAGGAGAACAAATTATAGTTAATTCAAGTCAAAGAAAAATAACAAAATTAGGATTAGAAAAAAGTTCTGCTAAAATGTTACCAAAAGGAACAGTACTATTTACATCTCGTGCTGGAATTGGAAATACAGCAATATTAGGCAATCCAGCATGTACTAATCAAGGTTTTCAATCTATAATACCAAACACCAAATTACTAGATACATATTTTATTTTTTCAAGAACTAAAGAGTTAAAAGCTTATGGAGAAAGAGTTGGTGCTGGCTCAACTTTTGTTGAAGTATCTGGAAAACAGATGACAGAAATGGAACTTTTGATTCCTAAATTAGAGGAACAAAAAGCTATTGGATGTATTTTTAAAAATATAGATAACCTTATCACTCTTCATCAGTGAAAGTTTTTTAAAAGAATTAATAAAAATTTTCTTGGGAACAGCGTAAGCTTGAAGAATTGTATAAATTTCAATATGGTGAGTTTAATAATAATCCAAGTAATGGAGGAATTTATCCAGTTTATGGTGCTAATGGTGTTATAGGAAGATATACAAATTATAATACAGAAGATTCAGTAATTATTGGACACATGGGGGAATATGCAGGTTCAATTATATGGGGAAGTGGAAAACACTTTGTAACCTATAATGGTACTATTTCCAAGCCGAAGGCAGATAATATATTATCTAAATTTGGATATTATATGCTCTATCAAAAAAATATAAATAAGATTTGCGGTGGAAGTGGTTTACCATTTTTATCTTATGAGCAGCTCAATAAAATTGAGGTTTGTTATCCTAGAAAAATTGAAGAACAAAAAGCTATAACAAACTATTTAACAAATTTAGATAACCTTATCACTCTTCATCAGCAAAAAAATATGAAAGACAGTAGGTAATATGTCAATAGAAAAATAAAAAATTTTTCAAATATTTTTT
>USEI01000035.1 GCA_900553685.1 uncultured Clostridium sp. | reverse complement strand
GTGCCGAAGATACTTACGAGTTACCTTGTTGGGAAAATAGGAAGTCGCCAGTTTTTTTATGCCTTTTTTACTCTAAGTTAGTAGAGAATAATAAAATTAGTATATAATTTATAATTTTATTGTTTCTGTGCAAATCAGAAAAAGGTACCAAAAAGAGTTGTCTGAAATGGATAACTCTTTTTTTATTATAATTATACATAATTTATTTATATAAGATCTTGATGTTCATATTTAAAGAACTTTAGTTTTTAATTAAATTAATCTCTAATTTTATCCTTGAAAACTTTAAAATAATAGTATATATTATGATTATTAAATATTTATTTGTATAAAAAAATTTTAGAATAATTAAATAAAATAGTAAATTTATAATTAAGTATATAATTAAGTTATATAATTAAATATATTATTATAATGTATTTAATTATATATTTATGTATTCAATATATGATATATATTCAATTATATAACTTTAGGATATATAAATAAAAACATAATGAGATATTATATGAAATAGGAGTATAGATGTATAAAGTTTTAATTTTTGATTTAGATAATACATTAACAGATGATTATGAAAATGTAAAACAAGCTTTTAAATATCTTATGAAATTAAAAAATGAAGAATATTCAGAAGAAAAGTTTTTAAAGTTTCATAAGATCGATATAGAAACATGGAGGGCGAGAGCTAATGGAGAAATTATTACACCATTTGAAGATGATATAAAAAAGAAAACTGAGTGGATAAGAGCAAGTAGATTTTTAAAATTTTATAGAGAAGATAAGATTAGTTATCAAGAAGCTGTGAAAATAAATAATATTTATATGGAAGGAATGAAATTAAAAGTAGTTCCTCAAAAAAATACGTATGAAGTAATAGAATATTTATATAAAAGAAAATATAAAATAATAATTGCGACTAATGGTCCTAAAGTTGCTTTAGGTACGAAGTTAGAGAAATTAGGTATTTTAAAATTTATTGAACTTACTTTTTCAGCAGAAGAAATAGGTTTTATGAAACCACATTTTAAATATTATGAAGCTTTGTTAGAAAAGGCTAATATAAGTGAAAAAAAGGAAATTTTATTTATAGGTGATGATATAGAAAAAGATATAAGAGGCGGAATAGAAAACAATATTGATACTTGTTGGTGCAACTATAATAACTTAATAAATAATACTTATTATAAACCTAAATTTGAAATAAAAGAATTATTAGATTTAAAGAATATATTATAAAACATTATAATATATTCTTATTCATATGGTATAATAATTAAATATTTCTATATTTTAATATTTATTAATGATATACGAAAAATAAAAATATTTTACAATATGAATATTTTATAGATTTTAAATAAAAATATTAGAATGATTATAAAATAAAAAATTAGAAACTTTTAAAGGCTATAATTAGATTGAAAAAAAGTTTTTTGGAGGTAAATGTGAAAACTTTTTTTAATAAAATAAATAAAGTATTAAAAAAGCTAGAAGAAGATCATATAGGTGAATATGCTGCCGAATGTGCTTTTTTTACAATATTATCATTTATACCATTTATAATTTTTTTTCTTACACTAATTCAATTTACAAGCATAGATAAAGAAAGCATTTATTTTTGGGTAAAAGAGATAATTCCCAATAATATGTATGGATTTATTGCTAATGTAATTGATGAGGTATATTCTAAATCAGTAGGCACTATTTCTATTGCTGTAATATTTGCATTATGGTCTGCAAGTAAAGGATTTTATTATTTAAGCAAAGGTTTAAGAAAAATTTATAAATCTCAAAAAAACAATACCAATATTTTTACTAGAATAGAAGGTATTTTTTATACAATAGTTTTTGTTGCATCTATAATTTTATTTTTAATAATAATGGTATTTGGAAATAGAATTCATAGTATGATATCTAGAAAATTTCATACAATAGGATTAATAACATCTTATATATTAAGGATTAGAGGATTTATTTTAATTTTTATAATGTTTTTTGTATTTTTGTTAATATATAAATATATTCCTAAGAATAAATTAAAATTTAAAGAACAAGTTTATGGAGCAGTTTTTGCTTCTGCTGCTTGGTCAATTTTTTCTTGGCTTTTTTCAATATATATAGATATATTTCAGGGATTTTCTAATACTTATGGAAGTTTGACTTCTATTGTAATAGTTATGATTTGGGTATATGTATGCATGTATATAATATTACTCGGTGCAGAAATTAATATATTTGTAAAAAAACATAAAATAAAAAAACATAAAATAAAAAAAAGTACTTGAATTAAAGCAGAAGATTGTGATATACTTGTTATTGGTTAAAATATCTTTAATAGAGGAGAATTAAAATGAAATCATATTTAAGAAAAACAAAAATTGTTGGAACAATCGGACCAGCAAGTGAAACAAGATTAAAAGAATTATTTGAAGCAGGATTAAATGTTTGTAGAATTAACTATTCACATGGAAGTTATGACGAACAAGAATGGAAAACACAAGAAATTATTAGATTAAGAGAAGAAATGGATTTACCAATCCCAATGATTCTTGATATGAAAGGTCCAGAAATAAGAACAGGTATGTTATATACTGGAAAAAATGAAAAAATAAAAATTCAAGATGGACAAAAATTCATATTAACTCCAGAAGACATCGTTGGAAACGAAGAAAAAGTTTCAATTTCATATAAAGAATTATATAAAGATGTAGAACCTGGTACAAAAATATTAATAGATGACGGTGCAATTGAATTAAGAGTTGATGAAGTAGTAGATAAAGATATTGTTTGTACAGTAGTTCATGGCAATCCTTTAGGAAGTAGAAAAACAATGAACTTACCAGGAACAATAATCAGACTACCAGCTTTAGCTGAAAAAGATATAGCAGACTTAAAAACAGCTTGTGAACACGATTATGATTATGTTGCAATATCTTTTGCAAGAAACTTAGATGATATTGCTCAAGTTAGAAAAGTATTAGATGAAAATGGTGGAAAAGATATAAAAATTATAACAAAAGTAGAAAATGTTGAAGGATTATCAAACATGGAAGATATCGTTTATGCTGCTGATGCACAAATGATAGCTCGTGGTGATATGGCTACAGAAACAGATTTTACAGAACCACCAGTAATGCAAAAGAAATTTATAAAATTATCAAATAGAGCATATAAACCAGCAATAACAGCAACACAAATGTTAGAATCAATGATGAGTAATCCATTACCAACAAGAGCTGAAGCTTCTGATGTTGCCAATGCTATTTATGATAGAACAAGTGCAGTAATGCTTTCTGGAGAATGTGCTATGGGTAAATATCCAGTAGAATGCGTAAAAACAATGGTTAAAATAGCAGAAAGAACAGAGCCAGAAATTAATTATTGGAAGAGATTTGATGATAAAGATAAAATAGTATTAAAAACATTAGAAGACAATATAACATATTCAACATGTATAATTGCTAAAAATACAAAAGCTGATGCAATAGTTGCATATACTAATACAGGAGATTCTGCTAGAAGATTAGCTGGTATGGGAGCAGGATGCCCAATACTTGCTATTACAGATAATAAAAGAACTTTCCGTCAATTAGGATTAGCTTGGAATATCCATCCAATATATATAGAAGCAAAAGATTCAATAGATAATACAGTTGAAGCAGGACTTGAAAAATTAAAAGAAAAAGGAATATTGGAATCAGGAGATAGAGTAGTTATATCTGGTGGACGTAATTATGTTAAAAATGCTAAGTTAAGTAAAATGATAGGTGGATATGTAGAAATTTAGTAAGATTAGGAAAGTGGATATTTCAATAATTGTAAAAAATTATGAAAATCCACTTTTTGTTTTTACAAATAATTTTGTAATAAAAAATTTAAGAACTTTTTTATATAGAAAGGAGTGGCATTTTAATATTACTCTTTTTTGTATATAATTATTTTTGAAGAGCAAGACAATTATAGATGACTTATGTAAATTTTTTAAAAGTTAACTTACTGAAAAATAAAAATATTAGAATAAATTTTTATTTTTTGTATATAATATATAAAAAATAAATCTGCAATAGCTTGAAAATACTATAGTTTATGGAACAAAAAAATTTTTTAAAAAAATTAGCACTCAGGTATTGACATTGCTAAAAAAAGTGATATAATAAAAATGTAAAAAGAAAAAGTAAAAAGTACTTTTGAATACGGATTTTTATTAAAGCTAGCTAATGAAAATCCATATGTGCTACCGTAAAATGGTGTCAACACATACATAAAAAAATTTTAAAGGAGTGATTATTATGATGATGATACCAAGAAAAAGAAATGATTTTGATTTATTTGATGAAATGTTTGGAATGGACCCATTTTTTGAAAGAAGAGATGCTAAACTTATGAAAACAGACATAAAAGAAAAAGGTGATAAATATATTATAGATATTGATTTACCAGGATATGATAAAGAAAATATTGACCTAGAAATTGAAGATGGATATCTAAAAGTATCAGCAAAAGTTGATAAAAATATTGATGAATCTGATGAAGAAGAAAAATATATTCATCAAGAAAGATTTTATGGAGAATGTTCAAGAAGCTTTTATATAGGCAAAAATATCAAAGAAGAAGATATTAAAGCTTCATTCAAGAAAGGTATTTTAACATTAACTATTCCAAAAGAAGAACAAAAGAAATTAGAAGAAAAGAAAAAAATACAAATAGATTAATATAATTAAAATTAAAAAAATTAATTATATAATATCTAAAATTTTTAGTAATTAGCTTATAATTCGACTTGCCCCGCATATTAAATAAAACCTGTTTAATATGCGGGGCGATTTTTTTTTAACTTATAGTATACTTTTTATAAGATCTGAAAAGTAAATTGTTTTTACATTTAGATAAATCTTTTGTCTAATTTCTCAGAATTTGATAATATTAATTGACTAAAATTAATAGTAAAATTATAATATATTATATAAAATGATAATTAATAATTTTGGAGGAAAAATTGTGAAAGATTTGAAAGATGGAACAGAATTATTAAAAATTTCGGATAAAGTATATAGAAATGAAAAAAATGGAAATATATATATATATTGCACAGAACAAGTGCTAGAAGAGGACAACTTTAATTCTGAGTTAAGGAAAATATATCAGGAAAGAGCAGTAAGAACTAGTAATGAGGATATTTATATTGTAGTTGATGGAAAACTTTTAGAAGATCCTAGTTGCGGTGGACCAATAGAAAAGGTTGGAATAAATGAATATAGAGGTAGATATTCTAAAAATAGCTTTATGATGATTAATGATTTATTAATGGCGATGAAAGAATCAGTTAGTGGAAGTGAAGTTAAATTGAAGGATGACGGACGTTATTATAGTGAGGCATTAGGAAAATTCTTTACATTAGAAAAAGTAAAAGACGGATCATTTAAATTTATTCCTACATTTTTACCTTATGAAGGGATGCTAGATGTTCCAGCAAAAATTGTAGATGATAAATTAGTAGGAGAAAATGGAATATCATTTCCAGTAGAAGAGACTGGTTATGTTGTAACTCCATCAAAACAATATTTAGCAACTCAAGAAGATATTGATAAATGCATTGAACGAGATAGAGAAATTACAGAAAAAACATTAAATTTGTTAAAAAAAGATATAGATATTAATTTAAGATCAAGAACTATAGCGTGGCAGATAGAAATTGCAAAGCTAAAAAGAAAAGGTATTATAGATGCAGCTAGAAAAGAAAATAGAACAATATACGATTTAGAATTACCTGAAATACCAGAGATTCCTGATGACATACCAAGTGACTTAATGAAAATGGAAATGGAATCTGTTAAAAATCATATAGCAGGACTTAATAAAATTCAAGAAGAAGCACGAACAGCAACTTTTGAAACTTCTAAAGATAATGCTAATTTATTTTTAGGAATAGACAATTTGAATGAGGCGATAAAGAAATCAGTTACTGGAATAGATATATTACAAGCAGGAAGAGATTTAAATGAAAGTACAAAAAGAGCTATAACATTTCAAGAAAAAAATGAAACAAGTAAAGAACCAGGAGTAATAGAATAGGAGGAATATAAACTAAATGCAAATGTCTAAAAGTGTGGCTTATGCAGAAGTAGATGCAATTATAAATTTAATGGATAAAGAACATCAAGATTTAGTTCCAAGAGAATTGAGATATATAATTAATTCTCAAAAGGATTTGACACATAAAAAAGAAATAGATGTAACGAAACCTCTTATAAATCAAAATATAAATAAAGAAGCTTTGGCAATTTTGACTATGATTAATTACGAATATTGGTGTAAGTCTCAAAGAGAAAAGGATGATTTGTTAAAAGCCATTGCTATTAATGAGCTTAAGTTTAGAGAAAAATATAATCCAAATAATTTATTTAAAAAAGTAGATAAGAATTTACAAAATCAAGAAAGTAAAAACAATCTAGTACTTGTGAGTAAAAATAAAATTATACAAAAAATCATAAATAAAATCAAACAGTTATTAAGAAAATAATTTAATAGTTTGTAGGTTAGTCAAACATATGTCACATTTTTTTGAAATTTATATATTTTGA
>USEI01000034.1 GCA_900553685.1 uncultured Clostridium sp. | reverse complement strand
ATTCTTCTACTGGATAATCATTATATAATCTTGTAAAGTTTTCATGATTTCCATCTACAAATAAAGTAGTAAAATTTCTTTCATTTAACGAATCTAAAGTTTCTTTTTCTCTACTACTTTCTTCTTCAAAAGTCCATACTCCTCCAAAATCACCACATATTATTATATAATCATTTTTGGTCATTTCAGTTTGTATTGGAAATTTATCTTCAGTAAATATTGTGAAATATGAATGTGTGTTACTTGTATGGTAAATCATATGAACTCCTTTTATATTATTTCTTCATCAAATTTATTTCACTAAAATTATATCTTTAGGTTCGAATCCTTCTTTCACATAAATATGTGGTGTTTTTTCCTCTGCTGTACCTTCTGCCATTAATCTTGCTTTAGCTTGTCCAAAAGCTTTTTCTAATGATAATCCAAATCCTATAGCAGAATATAATTGACTAGAAAAAATTATAGCTGCTTCATCTCCAATTGTTGTATTCATTCCTATCGTTGCTTCTACTTTATCAACAATCATTTCTGCTTGAGTTGAAGAAAAACAATTATTAAATACAATCATTCTTATATCATCAGATGAAGCATTAATCATCTCTGCAATTGATTCATTACTAACACACTTAGGTTTATCATAATTATCTTGAAATACTAATTCTCCTTCTTCTGTTCCATGTCCACTAAAGTGAATTATAGTTGGATTAGTTTCATTTATTGCTTGAAATATATCAGAAACTCTAGTTGCCCATCTTGTTTGAAAATCTATTGAATCTCTATTAATAGATTTAATAATAGCTTCTCTTATTTCTCTTGCTTCTTTATCTAAATCAAGTTTCTGCTGTTCTCTTTTTATTCCGTTATTATCCAAATATTCACATTTGGGATTAGATGCTAAAAACAAAATGGTTATTTTGCTTTTACTCTCTTTTAATTTATTTAATTCATATTGCATATTATTTTGTATATTATTTATATTTGAAATCTCACGACTAATTCTTTCCTGTTGTCTATCAAATTCTCTTTTTCTATTTCTTTCCTCTCTTAATTCTTCATTTATTAATTTCTTTTCTTCGTTATTTATTTCTTTTTGCTTATTAACTATCTTCTTTTCAATTTCTGCAATATTTTTTTCTAATCCTTGAATATCTTTTTCATAACGTTCAATTTCTCTACTTTTACTATTTATATTAGATTGCGAAGTTGTTCTTTTTAAGCTCTGTATAATTGAAAGCATTCTTGACTTTTTTGTTGCTTCATCTGACATATATTTAGTTTTTTGATTATTTAACCTTATCAATTCTTCTTTTTTTCTTTTAATACTATTTTTATATGATTCTAATAATAACATATTCCCTCCTTAAATACTTTTAGCCACACTAATATATAAATACAAGTGTGGCTTTATAATTTTATTTCTTATATGGATATGTATCTGATTTTTTCCTATTTTCTTCCCATTGAACAGCTTGCAAATTTCTTGAATTATCTGTTCCACCTTTGGATTTAGGATGTTTATGGTCAATTTCCCATCCCATATCACTTTGCTTTCCATATGATGGCTTATATATTACATTTCCATAATCATCCTTTCTATATATATCAGGATTTTTTCCTCTGATCTTATGTGCATTTTCCCATGCAGTTTCTATTTTTTTATTCATTTTTTGTTCTCCTTTTAAATTTAAAATTTAATAATTTTTTTTGATATTGTTTTTAATATATTTACAGTTAAATTTACAATTAACTCTATTATAAAAATATATAGCATCATATTTACTATATTACTTTTCGGTAAATATTCAAAAAAAAACTATAAACATTTTTTCAAAAGCATTTTCCATCATATCTTTCCTCCTTAAATAAATTTGACTAATAGAAGAAGATATGCTAAAATTTATTTAATCAATTTAGGTATGCATTTTAGCATATCTTATAAGTAGTTGAAGATTGTCGTCAGCAATTTTCAACTTTTTTATTTATTAACAGCAATTATACCACCTCCAAATCTATTATTTAAAGAACAAGTTTAATGGTTTACCTCTAAAGTGCGTAACTACTGCTTGTCTGGTTACACCACATTTTTGCTCTATATCTTTATAAGACATTCCTTTTATTTTATCAAATGGCATCATTAGTTCTCCAGCTAAGCATTTTGCTTGCCATTCTGGATCTTCATAAGCAGGAATTTTTCTTTTCCCTATATTCATTGCTAATTCAAATCCATAAACATTTATAGTAATAAAATGTGCAAATTCATGAACAATTACCATTCTTGCAAATGGATCTCCCATGCATGCTTTATCATAAATGTCACTCCTAATTTTTATAGTTTTACTAATAACATCCGTAGTTGCAAAATCTCCTTCATTTAGTTCACTTTTATCTACAACTTCAAAATGAGCTTCTGAATCTATTTTGTGAATAATTTCTAAAATTCTATCTGCTGGAAAATATAATATATCTTCAATTCCTAACTGTATCCTAATTTGTTTAGCTAACTGCCTTAAGTCATCTCTTGATTTTGGTTCTACTTTAAACTTAGCCATATTTTAGTCCTTTCCTTGCAATTTTCTTAGTTTCTTTATTAATTCTTCTGCATCTTCATCATCAATTTCATTAAAACTTCTAGCAAATTCTAAAGCAAGAGTTCTTTTTCTTAAGTCAACATTTTCCACATTAATTGATAATTCTTTAACAGTATTATCTTTGGCCAAGTTCAATTCTAGTAATTCTTCCTCTGTAAAATCATAACATTCTTGCAATTTATTAATAAAATCTTCTGGTATATTTCTTTTTCCACATTCTATTGCTGATAGGTATGAAGAAGTAATATTTAATTTTTTAGCCATATCATAAAGTATTTCACTCCTATCAATTCTTATTTTTCTTAAAATTTTCCCAAAATTTGTTATCATTTCATAACCTCCCAATATTTATTATAATTATATTAACATTTATTGTTAATATTGTCAACACTCTTTGTTGATTTTAGTTTCTATTCATAAAATTAAAGATAATATCCTTATCTAGATATTATCTTTAGTTTTACTAATAAAGATTTTATTCCCAAATAATTCTATTAAAGAATTTAATTATTATTTTATATACTAGATGCTTTTAAGATTTATTACCTTAATAACTGTTTATCTTCTAAGCAAACATTTCAGCATTTCTATTTATTGCTTCTATATCTTCTTTTATTTGTTTAAATGTTCCTACATTATCTTCAAAGACTTCTGAAACAGCTCCTAATGAGCTAAATGGATCTTCGGTTAATACTTGTAAACTTATTGTTCCATTTTTTATTACATAGTCTATTAACATTTTTACAAATTGTATTTGTTTACTATTTAATCTGTTATCATTTATATATTTTGAGAATATTGCATTTGCTGTTTCGCTATCTAATCCTACAATATTTCTTACAACCTGAATTACATTTTTATTTCCAAAAGTTTCAACAAATTCGCTATTGTTACCTAATTCTTCAAACATAATTCTTTCAAGGTCTTTTTTCTCTTCATCATTTAATTTTTGGTTATGTTTTATTTTATAAATAATTAAATTATCTAAATTACCATTCAAGAACTTTGTAACTTTTCTTTTATAATTTGAGTAATCTCCTGTTGGTGTTAATATATATGGCTCTGATTCTTCTTCAATAGTTAGTATATCTTCTATATCAATACTCCAAATTTTTCTAGGTGGATTATCTATAAATTTTATTAATTCCCTTAATTCCTTTCGTGCCTTTTCTATTTCAAAAAAGTCAGCTTTCTGCCAATATTCCATATCAGATGCAAACATTATCAATTCTTTTTTCTCATTAACCTGTGGAATTGTCCCTAACTTTTTTAAATTCTCTACTAATTCACAAAGTAATGTTGTTTGCCTATTTATATTTTTATATTTTATTCTACCTACTTGAACTCCATATACTAAATTATCAAATCTTTTTGCATATTCATCGGTATCTTCGCTTATAAATATATTTATTAAATTTTCTCTAATTTCGTTATATGAGATATTATCAATATGTTGCCATTTATCTTTATTAGAATACTTTTCAATAAATACCATTTTATTTCTAACAATAAAACTTTCTTTATTTAGGCCATTTATTCTTTCTATAAATTGATTTACTAATTCTTCTCGATAATTCTTATAAGAGTCTTGAGATTGATAATCCATATTTTCAAGTTCTACAATTAAATCTAATTTTAAGCTATAGATTTTTTCTGTTAATGATTGTGTAGATAATCCTTCAATTCCTCTTTCATTTTCTTCAAAAAATTCAAAATTTCTACAGCAATCAAATATATAAAATTGTTGTTTATCTATTCCTTCACCAAATAAATCTTCACAAAGTCTTGTTCCTCTTCCTATCATTTGCCAAAACTTAATTTTAGATTTTACAGGTTTAAAAAATACTAAATTTAACACTTCAGGGACATCAATACCTGTATCTAACATATCTACTGAAACAGCAATTTGTGGTAGTTTTTCTGGAACTTCAAATGTTTCTATTACTGTACTTGCAAAATTTACTTGATTATCTATAACCCTTGCAAATTCTCCGTTGTACTTAGGATATAATAAATTAAATACTTTTACAATTTCTTCTGCATGTCTATGATTTCTAGCAAATATAATTGTTTTGCCTAATTTATCTCCGCCCTCTACTTTTAATCCTTTTTTCATCAAAGTTTCTAATACTAACTTTATTGTATCTCTATTAAATAACCACGAATTTATCGCTGTAGAGCTTATCTCATCAGGTATAATTTCTCCTTCTTCAAATAAGTTCTCATATTCTTCTTTATCTTCTTCTTTTAAATCACTATACTTAATTCCTCTATCTAAAAATTCTGTATTTGTTTTGATAGTATGATAATTTACTAAATATCCTTGCTTTACTGCTTCATCATACTCGTAAACAAATGTAGGAACATTATTCTCTAATTCAAAAAATTTATATGTATTTTTATCTACATCGCTTCGTGGAGTAGCTGTTAATCCTACTAATAATCCATCAAAATAATCAAATATAGCTTGATATTTTTTATATATACTTCTATGTGCCTCATCAATTATAATTAAATCAAAATGTCCTGCTGTAAACAATTTGTTTCCATTTTTAGATTTAACTGTATCTATGCAATTTATCATTGTTTGATATGTAGAAAATACTATTCTACTATCTTCAGGATCTCCATCTTTTGAAGATAATAAATTACAACAAGACATATCAGGAAGTAACTTCTTAAAGTTCTTTTCTGCTTGTTTTACTAATTCTGTTCTGTCCGCTAAGAACAGTACATTTTGCACCCAATTTTTGCTTGTTAAAACATCAACAATAGATATTGCTGTTCTTGTTTTCCCTGTTCCTGTAGCCATAACTAATAATGCTTTTCTATGTTTTTCTTCAAAAGCTTCACAAACATTTTTTATCGCTTCTAATTGATAAGGTCTATTTGTTATTTTATCATCAATGAATATATGTTCTAAGTTTTCTTTAGACTTCCTTCTATTTATCAACAGTTGTAACTCATTTTGTGTATAAAATCCTGCTACTTTTCTTTCAGGATAATCTACATCATCCCACATATAAATTTCTTTACCATTTGTATAATATATAACAGGTCTTTGTGCATATTCTCTCTCTATACAATCAGCATATAGCTTAGCTTGTTGTTGTCCATATTTAGCATCTTTACTTGTTCTTTTTGCCTCAACTACAGCTAATGGTTTTCCATTTTCTCCAAATAAAACATAATCAACAAATCCCTTATCCTGTGTTGGAGTCATATTACTAACTTCTAGTTCTTTGACAATATTCTTACCAAATTCCCATCCTGCAATTTCTAAGTCTAAATCAATGAATCTTTTTCTAGTTTCAAATTCGCTAATATCATCAACTTTGAAATTATAAGACTCTTTCTTACTGGTTCTTTCATTCGTAAGTTTCTTTCTTAATTCTTCGTTTTCTCTTAATGTTTTTTCAAGTTCTATATCTTTCTCATATAACTTAGATTCTAATTCTTCTCTTTCTTCTTTCTTTAAATTATCACTACTTAAACTTGGCAAAATAGTTTCATTAAATGTAACTTCTTCATACTCAGGATTATAACAATATGAAATCCAATTCATAAAATCAAATAAGTACTTCAAACATATAACAGCTTCATCTCTAGTAACTTTTTTATTGCTATGTACTGAGAAATTGCCCAATTTAATAATATAAGTTATCTCTTTAAAAATGTTCTCATCTATCATGTTTTTAAAGTTAATATCATACACTAAGGAAGATAAATTATTTTGATATGGCATTTTTAAATCTTGATCATTGGCATATAGCCATTTAACAGCTAGTTCTAATGCTCTCCTACACATAATTGCACAAGACACATTCGTCACAGCTATGCTATTTTCAGCCTCTACTGATGCTTCTGCAAATGTCTTAAATATTTCGTTTTTTAATATAAAATCAAAATTTGACATATTATCTCCCCCATTTATAAAATATGTTCTTTTGTATTTTTCTTAGTTCAATCTCACTTTCAAATTTCTGTTTATCGATTTGTTTTACTATATCTGCAAATTGATTTTGTAG
>USEI01000033.1 GCA_900553685.1 uncultured Clostridium sp. | reverse complement strand
AAAAATATTTGAAAAATTTTTTATTTTTCTATTGACATATTACCTACTGTCTTTATTTAAAATTTATTTTTAGTTAAAATTATACTCTTTATAAATTGAATTATATATTTTTAAATTATAAATTTATATATTTATATTTATTATTACAAGATTCAATATATTTTTCTAAATCTTTAACTGTTATTATAACTGTAGATGTATTTTCACAAGGATGTACTCCTAATAATTTTTCTTTTTTTAAATCTTCATCTAAAAATACTTCTACTTCATTTTCTTCATCATTAATAACCGCAAGTGGCGTTACAGAACCAGGTGTTAGTTTTAAATATTTCATAAGTCTTTCTTCTGAGGCAAAACTTAATCTTGTACTTCCTATTTTTTCTGGAATTTCTGAAAGAGGAACTCTTTTTTCTTCAGGTACAACAATTAAAAAATGTCTTTTTCCTTTTTGATCTCTTAAAAATAAATTTTTACATATTTTTGCATTATCAAAAATATCTCCTAATGCATCCATTTCTTCAATTGTATAAACTGGTGTGTGCTCCACTAATTTATATGTTATATTTATTTCTTTTAGTTTTTCTAAAACTTTTTCTCTCATTTAATTCCTCCTTCTTTTTTTATAAACTAAACATATTTTCTAACAAAAAATCCATTTCATCCTTATAGGACGAAATGGATATAT
This sequence comes from uncultured Clostridium sp., assembly GCA_900553685.1. GTDB lineage: Bacteria > Bacillota > Clostridia > TANB77 > CAG-508 > Scatovivens > Scatovivens faecipullorum. The sequence continues at coordinate 6,369 of USEI01000033.1, read as the reverse complement.
TCCGTGGTACCACCTAAATTAAATTATAATTATATAAATTATAATTTCTCTTTTCCTTTTAACGCAAGGCAATGCGAATTATTTTACTCTATATCTTTTCAAATAATCAACTCTAAGGTGATAATAAATAAACTATTTTCCTACTAACTTTTCACCAACTGCTAGCTCTCTTTAGGTTTTACTTTTACTTATCTTGTCCTTTTCATGGTTTTTTCTTATCAGTAATTAATATCATAACATCATTTACATAATTTTGTCAATATTAACTTTTTAAAAAATATATAAATTTCAATAAATTTACATTAAGCCTATAATTAATAGTAGATTTATATTTATATTTATATTTATATTTATTTTTATTTTTATAATTAATTAAATTTTAATCTTAAATAATTTTACTTATAATAATTTTATCAATTTTTCCATACAATATAATATTTTCAAGCTATTCTAAACTTAACTTTGTTTACACATCGTCAAAAATTTGATATAATTATGTTAACTATACATTATCATCTTGTTTGTGCATATACTGTTGCATGAACATGAAAAGCAACGAATAGCACATTGACAAGTTAATAAGGAGGAAAGAATAATGAAAAATAATAACGCGTCTATTAAAGAGCTAATAAACGCTCACCCCGTTGTTAAAATGCCAGATGAAATCAATAAGCGGAAAAATTTAATTCTTTCAACAGAAATATTTTTTACCGCTATTGGTGATTTCCTAAGCTTTTCTGTAAAACTAGCTCAATTAGCTCTTTGGGCTGGTCACAACATTTTGGCATTAATTATGATTATTGCCTATTTTTTGAAATCAGTCCTTAGGTCTGCAGTTCAGAGCTTTACAGACGCTGAAAAGCAACTGTTCAATTCGCAAGCAGATGCATATATTACTAGCAATATTTCACAGATTGCAAATTCTGTTCGTGGAAAAGTCTTCAAGACTAAAAATGGTATTTTTACAGTTCTTGAAAATTCAGAGGTAATTGTTATTTTGAAAGATTATATCAATTACATTTGGCTTTTTTTTCAGAACCTTCCAATAACTATTGCAAATATTATTACAGCAGTAGTTATGCTTTTGGGAACATTTTTTATCGAACTAAAACAATCTGGCAATTCTAACTCGATTATCTTCTTGTTTCTTTTGATTATATGTATTATTATTTTCATCATACTCTATCTTGTAAGAATTAGAGTTAGAAAAGGGTATAAATATGATCTGAAAGAGTATAAAAAGAAGAATGAAGTTCTGTTCAATGATATAAAAAACATTGAACCTCTTATTACTGAAGAATTTTCCTTCAGGTCTAAACTAGTTATAAACATTTTGAAACTCACTCGGCTCACAGAAAAAGCTATGGTTTATAAACTTAATCAGATACAAGTTGTTAAAGATTTATGTTTGAGTTTGTTTATGATTACTATTATTATTTTTAAAATCTGCTCTGCCGGTGGAGTAACTAACTTGAGTATTGAACTTATAACAGATATTATTGCCATATCAAGTATTTATTCAGCAATTTTAGACAAAATCTCTAGTATCCTTGATAGTCTTGACAGAATAAAAGACACTAAACTAGATGCTGAAAGCTTGAAATCCGATTTCGACTCTATTATAGAGACCTTGAGAAAAGAAGAGCAATATCATATAAGTTCAAAAGACATTTCTAAGATAGAAGTAAGACCTTTTGCATTTTCTTATCCTAATCCTGTTTCTGCATATAGACTTGAAAATAAGGACTCTTTTATTTTGGAAAAAGGTAAAGCTTACCTAGTTTATGGTCACACAGGTTGTGGAAAATCTACTTTTATGCATTTACTTACAGGTAAAATCAAACTTGAAACATCTCCAATATTTTATGGAAATAGTGATGATAAGGCTTATTTAGCCTCAATAATGCATGAAAGTAATGGTAGGCTTGGCAGTAACCCCATTCTCGAAGAAATTATTTTTAGTAATGATCCAGCAACTCTTGATGAATCAAGATTAATTGATATCTTAAAAGGTACTAATATTTATTTTGATATCATGAAGAATCTTGGATTAACAACTGAAGATGACTTACGAATCTTAGAGTATCTTTCAACAACAACAATCGAGCAATACTCATCTGGACAAAAACAGAGACTCGCAATTGTTAAAGTTCTCTACAATTTGAACTCTACTCATAAGATAGTCGTTTTTGACGAAGCAACAAATGCATTAGATGATAAAACTGCCAAAACAGTTTTATCGTTTATGGCAAATTATTGTCAAAAAGATATGAAAAGAATTGTCTTTTTTGTTTCACATCAGGTAAAAATAACGCGTGAAATTACAGACGGCGAAATAACCTTCTTACAAAAAAGCTTTCCTTCTTATGAAGTAACTGTTCAAATCTGATATTCAAAAACCCCTATTGTGCTCTTGCACAATAGGGGACTTTTCTTTTTATATATTTTTCATTATTCCAAAAGCTGCTTTTTTTCCTGCTGCTAAGGCTCTACAAACAGTTGCTTTACTTTCCGTATTATCTCCACCTGCATAAATATTTGGTAAATTTGTTTTTCCATTTTCATCAATTTTTATATATCCCCAATCATCAAGTTCAATTCCTTGATTTTGGATAAGAGATTTATCTGGTTTTAAACCTATTGCAAAAACAACAGTATTTGCTTCTTCTTGAAATTCTTTTGCATCTTTTATATCAACAGCTTTTCCATCTATAATTTCAGTTTTTACACAATTTAAACTTATAATTTTTCCATTTTTTTCATTAGCAGAAACTACTCTTGTTAATTCTTTAAATTCTACACCATCTTTAATTGCATCATCTAGTTCTATTTCTCTTGCTGGCATATGCTCTCTATCTCTACGATAAAGAATTTTTACTTTATTTGCTCCCATTCTTACAGCTACTCGTGCAGAATCCATTGCAACATTTCCACCACCGATGACTACAACTGTACCTAAATCTTTTATATATTTTTTTTCATTATAAGCTTTTAAAAAGTAGTCTGATTTATATACATTTTTTATTTCATTCTCAGATAAACTATAAGTTGATGATATTGCAGCACCTATTGATAAAAATACAGCATCATATTTTTGAGAAAGTTCTTCTAAAGAAAAATCTTTTCCCAATTCTTTATTAGTAATAAAGTTTGCTCCTAAATTTTCTATTTTTTTTATTACATTATTTACAATATTTTTTGATAACCTAAAATCTGGTATACCATATACTAAAATTCCACCAGGAATTCTTTCTTTTTCAAAAATATCAACACTATATCCATTTTTTAATAACTCTGCTGCACATTCTATTCCTGCAGGTCCTGAACCTATTATAGCAACCTTTTTTCCATTATTCTCTTTTTTATCAAATTTATATTCATAATTGTTTTCTATTGCCCATTCATTAACAGTTCTTTCTAGAATTCCAATATTAGTTGGTATTGATTTTATTCCTCTAATACAACTTCCTTCACATTGTTCTTCTTGTGGACAAACAATACTACAAATATATGAACAAATATTATTTTCAGCAAGTATATCATATGCTTTTTTTAAATTTTCATTTTTTACTTCAGTAATAAATTCAGGAATTTTAGTTTGCATTGGACATCCTTTTATACTACATGGTTTTACTTTACAATTTAAACAATAATTAGCCTTTTCTTTTATTTCATTATCCATTTTGACCTTGTTTTACCTCTTCTACTTCTATTACTTCGTTTATTTCTATTATTTGTGAAATTATTTCATTAACATTTAAATTTATTTCTGATCTATATTTCAAAGTTAAATTAATTTTATCTTCTTTTTTATTATCAAAAACTCTAACTTTATAAATATCTAAATCATAATGTTTTAAAATATCTTTAACATCTCCAAATATTAGTTTTGGCTTTTTAGTAATTATTCTCAAATTCAAAAAATTATAATGCTCAAATTTATTTGATAAAATATGTGAATAAGATAATACAACATATACAACAGCTGTTGCTATAATTGCACCTAAATAATATCCTGCACCAACAGCCAAACCAATACAAGTAACTGATAAAAGACCTGCTGCTGTTGTTAACCCTTTTACATTATTTCCATCTCTTAAAATTGTTCCAGCTCCTAAAAATCCTATACCAGATAATAATTGTGCTGGTATTCTTGTCGGATCTGAACCAGTTTTTTCATATAAAAACTCTCCACAAACCATTAGTAAAACAGCACTAATTCCTACTAATACATGTGTTCTAAAACCAGCTGGTTTGCTCCAAGATTCTCTTTCCCAGCCAACAAATCCTGATAAAAATACTATTAATACTAACTTTAAAAAAGTTTCAAATTCTCTAATTGACATTAGATTATTAAATCCATCTATTATAACATCCATAGATTTCTCCTTTGTTTTTTATTTGCTAAATTATTTTACCATTAATTTCTAACTTATACAATATTTTATTTGTTTTTATACTGAGTAGTCATTTTTTATCATTTTATTTTTTCAAATTTGTAATTAATTTTAAATACATTATTTAATCTAAAGTCTTTTAGTAATATTTAATATTTTAATATTTTTATATTTTGAAATTATAAAATTATTTTTTTCTTTTTTTCGTTATTTTTTCAAATCTTTCTGCATTCTCTTTTTGTTTATCAAGTGGTAGCCATGCAAATTGTGAACACACCCACTCACCATACTTTGTTGTATTTTCGTTTTCAATACTAATATCTTTATTCTCCATAAATCCACTCCTTTTATGTTTTTATATTAGTATTTTCAAACTTTTTTTATTTATTCAATATAACTAATATATATAAATAATATAAGTCCAATACATGCCATTTAAACTTATTTTATTTGGTCTTGACTTTTTAAATATTCTTCATAAACTTCATCTAAATCTTTTCCTCTTGAATTAAAAATACGTAAAGCTATTTGTTTATGTCCTTTGCTCATTCTAGTACAATTTGCTAAAAGACTTTCCATATCTTTTTGATTAAATTTGCTTAATTTTTTATATGCCTTTTCAGCCTGATCTGGAAATGTTTCAAAAATACTTGCAAAAACATCTTTTACACCTTCAAGTTTTATATTTCTTCCAGAATTATATTGTGGCTTATAATTTAAGTTTATGCTTTCTTTAAACTTTTCATCACTTTCACCTAAAAGTTCTTGAATTTTTTCATCTCTTACATTTAAGAATAACATTCCAAATCTTGAAGGATAATATGGTTCTAATTCTGCATTTTTTCCATTTACTAAACGAATGTCAAAATTTCCATAACTTTCAAAACGCAAACTAAACATAGCTCTATCTATAAGTTCTTGTTTTATTGCATTTATTTCTGAACTAGAATATTCTTCTCTAGGTTTACTTCCTCTATTTATCATATACCAAGTATATGAATTAACATAATTTTCAACTGATTGTCTATTTTCACTATCAAAAATATTTTTTCTTCTTTTATTCGTCACACTTGGATTTTGCATTAAATACTCTGCTTCAACAACCTCTGGAGACACATACATATAGTCATTTAATGATGGCATAATATTATATCTATCATAGCATGGCATTCTATCATATATTATAGATGATTCAAACCAGGAATCTCTATAGTATTCTTTGTCTACATTTTTGTGTAAAATTAAACCTACTTCTGTTTCTGGAACATCAATACCTATTTTTCTTCCAATTTCGTAAACTAAATATGGTGCATACCAGCTATCATCTTCTCCATGTTTTTTATTATGTATATATCCTCTTCTATGTTTGTTTTTATTATATACTATTTGATGTAAAGTTCTATCAGGCCCCATAGCTCTAAATAATAAATCATATTCATCTGGCTGACATATTTTTAAATCTTCTTCTGGTGGTTTAAAATCTTCTTCCATAAAAAATCTCCTTACCATATAGAATAATTGTTTATAGTATAACATATATAACCTATAGTTACAAATTTATATTGCTTATTTTATAACAATTACACTATCTTTTGCCTATTATTTTCCTAAAAATATTTTTATAATCTAAAATTCATAATCTATTGCTTGTCTATCTATTCTAATAGACTTACATAAATTTGAAACCTTAATATGTTCAGGATGGTTTTTATATTTTTCTAAATCTTCAAAGTTTTCAAATTCTGAAATCAAAATTGCATCATATTCATTTTTAGGATTTACATTTATTCCTGTTTCCATAGCTTTAATTTCTGGAATTATATTCTTTAATGAATTAAGCCCCTCTAAAAACTTTTTAATATTTTCTCCTTCATTTTTCTTAAATTTCCATATTACAATATGTTTTATCATAATTTTTTCTCCTCGTATAATATGTTTATAAGGTTTATTTAATTTGAATTTTATAAACATA
>USEI01000032.1 GCA_900553685.1 uncultured Clostridium sp. | reverse complement strand
TTTTTGTACATGATTAAATTCCATTTTTTGTACATTCTTATATTATCATTAACAGTAAATTCATAGGAACAAATACTTCAAGTAAAATTCTATACGATTTGGCAGTGAAACGAATCCTATATGATGATTCTATATGAATTATTATTTTGAAAAAAGTAACAAAATCAACTGGAATTTACTGCTTTTTTGTGCTATAATCAGTACAGAAAATAATATTTGTCCGGTTGGTTTTTGTTGTATTCAAAGGAGGTCAGAAATGGGAATACAACAATTTTATTCCGTCGCTATTTACTGCCGTTTATCGGTTGACGATGGAACTAACTTGGAAAGCATGAGCATTGCAAGTCAAAAAACAATGCTGACAGAATACGTGAAAAAGCAAGGCTGGAAACTGACTGATATTTATGTTGACGATGGTTACAGCGGTGTGAATTTTGAACGTCCCAATTTTCAAAGAATGATACACGATATTGAACAAGGCAGAATTAATCTTGTCATTGTTAAGGATTTATCGAGACTGGGCAGAAATTACATCATGTGCGGACAGTACACGGAAATCTATTTCCCAGAAAAGAATGTACGCTTTATTGCCTTGAATGACGGGATTGATACCCTTTATTCCAACAACGACATTGCGCCGTTCAAAAATATCCTAAACGATATGTACGCAAAAGATATTTCGGTAAAAATACGTTCTTCTCTGCATGCAAAGGCAAGAAAAGGCGAATTTCTTGCGCCCTATGCGCCATACGGCTATTGGAAAAGTCCAGAAGATAAGCATATTTTGATAATCAATGAGGAAATCGCACCTCATATCAGAAGAATGTTTGAATTAAGTTCTTCCGGAGTTTCAACAAAGAAAATTGCTAAAATTTTGGAAGAAGATGGAGTTTTAACACCTTTGGACTATCGAAATTCTAAAAAGAATTCGGTCAATGGTACATTTCAAAAGAAATATACTTGGGACGGCGCTGTTGTTAGGTGGATTTTAAGAAATCCGGTATATGCCGGACACAATGTGCAATGCAGAAAACGTGTGCAATCTTACCGTACAAAGAAAATTGTACCGAATAAGCGTGAAGACTGGATTATTGTGGAGAATACCCATCAAGCAATCGTCAGTCAAGAATTATTTGACACTGTACAAAAGTCGCTTGACGGAAGATTACGTTTTGTTAAAAGAACAGGCAAACCGCAGATATTTTCCAAACTGTTCTACTGTGCGGAATGCGGTTACAGTATGCTCCATCACGACAGAACAAATTATCCGAAATACTATTCTTGCGGAAAGTATCGCACAGACGGTACAAAAGCTTGTACTTCTCATCATATTACATATGAAAACCTTTACAAAATAGTATTGGAAGACATACAAAGGCATGTAAAGTTGATTGAAGAAGACGAGGGAAAAGCCATTCAGGAAATTCTTTCTGTGAAATGTTCTGCGGAAGAAAAACAGCTTGCCAAAGCAAAAAAGGAATTGAAACAAGCAAAGAAACGTCTGGAAGAAATGGACGCTCGAATTAAACGAGTGTATGAAGATAATCTCAGCGGAAAAATACCGGATGATTTGTTTTCGGTGTTTATCACAGATTATCAGAATGAAAAGCAAACACTGACAGAAACAGTTCATACACTGGAAGACGAGGTTAGTACGATTCAAGAAAACAGGACGGACGTTTCAAGATTTATTGCACTGTTAAAAGAGTACGCAAACATTACAGTACTTGACAGACAAACTTTAACTGCATTGATTGATAAAATTACAATCAGCGAGGATAAAAATCAGCAAGGTAAAAAGAACAAGGAACAGACGATTACGATTTATTACAAATTTGTTGGAGCGGTTTAATGCTCCTTCGTTCCGTTGGTGAGGGTATGGTGATGTAGGGCATTCTGGTAAAGATTTAATGCGACCAGAAATGTAACGATTACTTGCAGATATTAAGGCTAAAAAGATTGATAAACTAATTGCTATTAAAGTAGATAGACTAACTAGAAACAATTATGATGGCTTTTGGCTACTTAACTATTGTGAAGAACACGATGTTAAAATTGAACTTATATTAGAACCTTATGATGTATCTACAGCAAATGGAGAAATGATATTTGGAATGAATTTAGTTTTTGGACAAAGGGAACGTAAAGAAATTGGAGCAAGAACAAAACGAGCAATGGAAGAAATGGCATTAGAACACATACACCCTAGTAAAGCACCTTATGGCTATATTAGAAATAAAGAAACTGGTCATTTAAAAGTAGAACCTATTGAAGCCCAAGTGGTTAAAGAAATCTTTAAACTCTGCAAAGAAGGACATTCTACTAGAGGAATTGCTACTATTATGAAAGATAATAATGCCTATCTAAATAATGGTAAATGGAGAGCAGATAGAGTTTATAAAATACTTACTAATTCTATTTATATTGGAATTTTTGAATACGGAAAATATAAAAGAAAGCCACAAGATATTTTAAGAATCAATGACTATTGTGAACCTATTATTGATGAAATTACTTGGAATGCTACTAGAAATGTATTAGTCAAAAATAAGCACTCTAACTATGGTGCGTATATCCATTTATTTTCAGGATTAGTAAAATGTCCTATATGTGGTGAGATTATGGCATCATCTGAATCCTTTAAATATCCAAATGGTAAATTAAAAGTATATTATCATTTAAGATGTAAAAATCATAATTGTAGTGGCTTTGGACTTCATTATAATACCGAAAAAATAGAAACAAAATTAAAACGAATATTAGAAGAATTAACGATATTTATGCTCTCTATGAATAATGAAATTATTACTTGTAATTCTACAAAAAGTAATGATGTAAAAGAAATTGAAAAAGCTATTAAAAAATTAAAATTACAAGAAAAAAGATTAGTGGATTTATATTTAAGTTCTACTCTAGATGTAGAAACTATCGATCATAAAAACGATGTTATCAAAAAAGAAATTGATAAATTAAATAAGAAGAAAACTACTCTTGATCCAGACAATAATTCTAAAGAATATACCACCGAACTTATTAAAAAATTAGACTGTATAGAAGAGAATGATAGTTTAATTTTTACAAACATTAAAAATATAGGCTTTACTTTTCTTTATGATTTGTTATCAAGAGAAGCCAAAAGAGATATGATTCACAGGCTAATATCTGGAATAGAAATTACTAGAGATAGTAACTACAATATTGATATTAAAAATATAAAATTCACTGATGAATTTATAACAAAAAGCAGTAAATCTTATTTTAAATATCTAAATGAAATTATGATAAATAATAATATTGGTATTAAATATAAGGATAAAATTGATAAAGAAAAACTAGAAAGTATGGAACCTGATTATGATATTTTATCACTTACAAAAATGAAAACTAATAAATATTCTAATGAATTTTTAGAAGAGTTTATTTTAAAATCAAAAGAGCATTTATATATTGATGGCATTATTAGTTGTCCATATGTTGAAGATAATATTGTTAAAGACGTTTTAATATTAATACCTAAAAAAGATATTGCAATAGCAAATTAAAGAAAGAAATGGAGAGATGAAAATGAAACTAAATTATGTAAAAGTTGGTGATTATTTATTACCAAACTTAACTATTAAGAAACAAAATAATAAACAAATTAACAAATATGGATTATTGAAATTACACTATCTGAAAGAATATGATAGCCCTTTTTATACTACACTTTTGATGAAAAATGAACTAACTAATCCTCTTGTTTCAGTTGGTATTGAAGCAGAAAATAGATTAAATATTTTAATGAATAATTACAAAAAATCAGACGAAAGACTATCTGAAAAAAATAAAGAACTTAATCAAATTGAGTGGGTTAAACTCTCAAATAATTATAAAAATTGTGCCGAAAAAATTATATTAAAAGAACTAATATATATAAAAAATGTGTGAGGACACTTTAAAAAATTTGTCCTAGCCAGCACTGAAAACTTACTCCCGTAAATTTTCTACTATGGGAAATTCCCATACCCTTAATATTTAGAAAGGAACTTTTTGATTATGAGAAAAAGAAATATAAAAGTAAATGTGTTTTTAAATGAATCAGAGAAAAAAATGCTTGAAGAAAAATCTAATAAAGCCAGACTATCACAGTCCGACTTTATTAGAAACTTAATTATAAATTGCACTAAAGCATTTAAACTTTTATAATCCCAAGTGTATTTTTTTAATTAGATCATATGTTTTATTAATGTTATTTGAGTTAGAAAGTTCTTCTTTTGTATATCTTACTTCAGACGTTAATTCACCATTATAATTGATTTCTGATAATGCTTGTCTAACAGATGTCCAATTAATCGTTCCATCAAATGGTTGATTATGTGAGTCAGAACCATAATTATCATGTATATGAGTAACCTTAAGTTTAGAACCGATTTTTTTTATTTCATTATATATATCTAGTTTTCCAACATTAGCATGTCCAAAATCAAAACATATTCCTAAAACTTCTTTATTATATTTTTGATTACAGTATTCAACTATTTTTATAAGTTCATCAATATAAGGAGCAGTATTTTTAAATAAAGGTTCGTCTTTTTCCATTTGTGTACCATTTTCAATGGCTATTAGAATATTCTTATCGATTGCTTTTTTTACAAATGGTTCAAGATATTTAATATTGTGTTCTATTGATTTTTGCATATCGTATTCATAATTTTCATCTAAATACGTTCCAACATGAATAACTATTTTATTTACTCCAACTTCTTTTGATATATTAATTGCCTTTAATATTCTTTCTTGCAATATATCTATATCTTTTCTATTATAATAGTTATTAAAGAAAAAAGGATAATGAATAGGAGCATGTGCAATATTAAATATTATTCTACTTCTATTTAAATATTTTATTATGTCATCAAATATTTCTTCATAATTTTGTTTATCAAGCAATTCTTGAATTTCAAAAAAATTTAAATTTGCATAATTAAATTTTGAGCTTTCTAACCTTTGTATTCCTAATTTAAAGTTATCGACATTATTTTTTTCTCCAACACATCTAGTTGTTGTTGAGTATATTAAAGTATTATTCATAATATTTTCCTCCTTAAAAGATATATATTTATTAAGTATATACTCTTGGTATTCATGATATAGCTTATCTTTATATTCAAATGGTGAGACCCACAATATTTTATGATCTTTTTCTATTGGATTAGCAACTTTTTTATCAAAGTTTGCAATATATATTGTAGCTTCAATATCAATATAACCATATTTATTACTATAGCAATACGAACTAATTTTATCAAAAAACTTGATATTTTTTAAGGAATAACCTGTTTCCTCAAGTAATTCTCTTTTTAAGGCTTCTTGTAAAGTTTCATTTTCTTCAACACCACCACCTAAAAAGAAATAAGCATCGGTATTATCTGTAGCTATAGCTATTTTATTATCCTTATTATTTTCAATTATTACATAGGATCCTGTTCGTTTTTTATAATGTGCATATTTTACTTTTTTACTAACTCTTATCATTAATACACCTTCAAAATAAAATAATTTATTATATTATAACAAAAAGCAATTAAATATGCTATATAAGGCATTGAAATTTAATAAAATTTTATATATAATGGTTACAGAAAGAGAACAAAGTTCGTAAGCTGTAGCTTAACCGCTCCATTAAGTAAAATCGTCGCACTTTGGCGAAACATTGATAAATCAACTGTAAAAGGTTGATTTTTTTGTCGCCTTTATCTTGAAAAAGGAAGGATGGTGTGGTATGATTAGTATCGTAAAAAAGAAAAACAAGTTAAGAGATGATTTACTCTCTAAAATTGAATGGGCTTGTAGTTTGAACTCTATAAAACTTGAACAAATAAGGATATATGAAGGCTGTTTAAGGATTATAGAACATACAAACTTAGCGTATGTAGAACCACATAGAGTAATCATTAAGAATAAGTTATTTTTATTTTTTAATGAATGTGATTACTTTTATGTGGGAGATTTAAGGACTAAAATTCCTTTGTCTCAGTTAAAAGACTACATATCAAAAGCTACTTAAATTTTAGAGTTTTTTCTGCTTAAATTGATAAAAGTAGCTTTCCATTCAGCAAGTGAAAGGAGAGTTTAAATATTATGAAAGAAGAAAGAAAAATTGCAGGAATTTATATTAGAGTTAGTACAGAAGACCAAGTAAGAGAAGGTTTTAGTTTAGTAGAACAAAAAGAAAAGTTGTTACAACTTTGCAAATTCAAAGAATATGAAGTATTTAAGGTATATGAAGATGCTGGAATAAGTGCAAAAGATATGAAAAATAGACCAGCATTTCAAGAAATGTTAGCAGATATGAAAAACGGAAAAATAAACTACATTGTAGCTTATAAATTAGATAGGGTTACTCGTTCAGTTCGTGATTTAGAGGAACTAATTGCACAACTAGAATTACACAATACTTATTTTGTATGTGATAAAGATGATGTAAATACATCTTCAGCTAATGGAAGATTTTTTGTGCGTATGCTAACAGTATTATCACAATTAGAAATTGAGATAGTAAGTGAAAGGACAAAGTTTGGATTAAATGGTGCTATTAAGTCTGGACATCTACCTGGAATTATACCATTAGGCTATAAAAAAGACAGCAATAAGAAAACTGTCATTGACGAAACTACAAAAGATATAATAATTAGAATATTTAATATGTATTTAGAAGGAAAAAGTTATCAACAAATAAGTAATACCTTAAATGAAGAAAAAGTCTTATATCCAAAACATTGGCGAGATACAACTATAATGAAAATAATAGACAATAAAGTCTATATGGGAGATTATGAAAAAGGCAAATGTGGAAATAAAGAGTCAGTAGTATATATGAATGTAGTAGAACCAATAATAAGTCGTGCTATGTGGCAAGAAGCACAATTACAAAAAGAGAAAAATCAAAGAAGTTATTGTAGAGATAGAGTTTATATATTTTTTCAAAAACTAAAATGTCCTAAATGTAACAGAATAATGAAATGCAAAGGCTCTGGTGGAATAAAGAAAAAATATATGTACTATACTTGTGAACATTGTAATATTTATTATAGAGAAGACCAGATAGAAGAATGTTTACAAAAGTTTATTCTTGAGTTAGTTGAATACGATATGGCAGTAAAGAAATACTTTTTACCAATACTAGCTGACAAAAAGGAAACAAGAACAGAAAAATTAGACCAAGAAATAGATACATTACAAAAGCAAAAAGAAAGAATTAAAAAAGCTTATGTAAGTGGCATAGTTGAAATGGAAGATTTTTCAGAAGATTATAAAATTATTGAAGAAAAAATAAATATTTTAG
>USEI01000031.1 GCA_900553685.1 uncultured Clostridium sp. | reverse complement strand
CTTTTCAATATTTTATTTTCAATTTTCTTGTGACATATCTATTTTAAACCTATATTATTAAGAAAATAATTTAATAGTTATTGAAATATTCAAAATTTATTATTGATATTAAAATTTTATAAAATTAATTAATGTTATAATAAATTATTAAGTTTAGATAAATATAAAAAGAAAGCTATATTTACCTAAGCTTTTTTTATATAATAGAAAAGTTTTTTTGTTTATTATAAAAAATATATTAAAAGTGTTATACAAATTTTATTTAATAAAATACCATAATTTTTACACTTATTAGTATTGACTTTTAATAAAAAAATATATATAATGTTAACCTAAGCTAACAATAATTTAAAAGGAGAAAAAATGATAACTAAATCTTTAGAAGAATATTTGAAAAATATGTATATATTGTCAATTCAAAATGGAGATATTAGAGTTACAGATATTGCCAAAAAAATGAATTGTACAAAACCTAGTGTTAATAAAGCATTAAATAATTTAAAAGATAATAATCTAATAAATTATGAAACTTATGGAAAAATAGAATTAACTAAAGAAGGAGAAAATATTGCTAAAAAAATATTGGAAGCTTATGATATAGTTTTTATATTTTTAAGAGATGTTTTAGAATTAAATGAAGAAGATGCTAAAAATGATGCAGAGAAAATAAAGAACTCTGTTTCAGATAATGCTTTAAATAAACTTGCGAAATATGTTCATAAGGTTTTAAATTTTAATAATTTAGACTGTGGATATGATATCAATAAAGAAAAATGCAGAGATTGTGCGAGACGAAAAATAAAAAAATATGAAAAATAATATAAATAGTATTGTAAAAGGAGAAGAAATGTTAGAATTAAAAAATATATGTTTTAAAAGAGATGGAAAACAAATTTTAGATAATGTAAATTTGAATATAGAAGATAATACTTTTATTGCAATTACTGGACCTAATGGTTCTGGAAAATCAACACTTGCAAAAATTATTATGGGAATTGAAAATCCAGATTCAGGAACAATTAACTTTGATGGGAATGATATTACTAAATTAAATATAACAGAAAGAGCAAAATTAGGAATTGGTTTTGCATTTCAGCAACCAGTTAAATTTAAAGGTTTAACTGTAAAAGATATGATTAATTTAGCAGCAAATAATGAACTTAAAATGAAAGAAATTTGTGATTATTTATCAGATGTTGGTTTATGTGCTAAGGAATATATAGATAGAGAAGTTGATAATAGCTTATCAGGGGGAGAATTAAAAAGGATTGAAATAGCTATGTTGGAAGCTAAAAAGTCAAAACTTACAATTTTTGACGAACCAGAAGCTGGAATTGATTTATGGAGTTTTAATAGCTTAATTCAGGTCTTTAAAAAGATGAGAGCAGAAATAAGGGGAACAATTATTACAATAAGTCATCAAGAGAGAATATTAGATATTGCAGATAAAATTGTCTTACTAGTTGATGGAAAAATTGAAAAAATAGGCAGCAAAGAAGATGTTTTTGAAGACAAAAAATTTGTATCTTCAACATGTAAATTTTTAGAAAAAGGAGGTAAAATCAATGGATAGTATAGAAAGAAACTTGCTAAAACAGATTGCAGACATTGAAAAAACACCTCAAGGAGCATACAATTTAAGAGAAAATGGAAAAAAGGTAGACAGAAAAACTACTGCTAATATAGATATTGTATCTAAGAAAGATAAAGATGGAATAGACATATTTATAAAAGAAAATACTAAAAACGAAAGTGTTCATATACCAGTAATTTTAACCAAAAGTGGAATGAAAGATTTAGTATATAATGATTTTTTTGTAGGAAAAAATGCTGAAGTTGTTATTGTTGCAGGATGCGGAATTCATAATTCATCATGTGATACTTCTGAACATGATGGAATTCATAGATTTTTCTTAGAAGAGGGAGCAAAAGTTAAGTATATTGAAAAACATTATGGAGAAGGAGATGGAACAGGAAAAAGAATTTTAAATCCTGTTACAGAAATATATTTAAAAGCTGGAGCTACTTTAGAAATGGAAACAGTTCAAATTAAAGGAGTAGATTCTACTATAAGAACTACAAAAGGAGAACTCGATAGAGATGCAACACTTATAATAAAAGAAAAAATTATGACACATGGAAATCAAATTGCTAAAACTGAATTTGAAGTAAACTTAAATGGTGAAAATTCTAGTACAAATGTTATTTCAAGGTCAGTTGCAAAAGATAGCTCAAAACAAGAATTCATTTCAAGAGTATATGGAAATAATGCTTGTTTTGGACATGTAGAATGTGATGCTATCATTATGGATAATGGAGAAGTATCTTCTCTACCTCAAGTTACTGCTAAAAATATTGATGCAAGTTTAACACATGAGGCTGCAATAGGTAAGATTGCAGGAGAACAGTTAATTAAATTAATGTCTTTAGGATTAACAGAGAAAGAAGCAGAAGAACAAATAATAAATGGATTTTTAAAATAGAAAAAGGAAAATATTTATGGAAAATAAAAGAGTTTTGCTAGGTATGAGTGGTGGAGTGGATAGTAGTGTATGTGCATTATTACTAAAAAAACAAGGATACGAAGTAATAGGTATAACACTACAATTACATAGTGAAGAAGAGAAAATTTCTAAAGAAAATTTATTTGAAGATGCTAAAAAAATATGCGATTTTTTAGGAATAGAGCATCATATTTATAATTGCGAAAAAACTTTTAAAAAATATGTAATTGAAGATTTTATAGATTGTTATTCAAATTGCAAGACACCAAATCCTTGTATTGAGTGCAACAAATATATGAAATTTGGTGTAATGCACCAAAAAGCAATAGAACTAGGTTGCGATTATATTGCAACTGGACATTATGCGAAAACTGAATATAGTGAGAAGTATAAAAGATGGGGAATAAAAAAATCTAATGCTGGAAAAAAGGATCAAAGCTATGTTTTATGGAGTATTCCAAAAGATTTAATAAAAGAAATAATTTTTCCTTTAAGTGATTTTGAAAATAAGAACCAAATAAGAGAAATTGCAAAAAACGAGAATTTAATGGTGGCTAATAAGCCAGATAGTGAAGATATATGTTTTATTCCAGATGGAGATTATAAAAAATTTTTAGAGAATAATTCCAATATAAAACCTAAATCCGGAAATATTGTAGATTCCAAAGGAAAGATATTAGGAAAACATAAAGGGATTTATAATTATACAATAGGTCAAAGAAAAGGATTGGGAATTTCTAATCCGGTTCCTCTTTTTGTGTTAGGATTCGATAAGGAAAAAAATGAAGTAATTGTTGGAGAAGAAAAAGAGCTTTATAAAAAAGAGATTTTTGTAACAGATATTAATTTATTATTAATAGATAAAATAGAAGATTGGATAGATGTAGAAGTAAAAACCAGATATTCAACAAAACAAGCAAAAGCTAAAATTAAGCAAGAAAATAAATTAATTAAAGTTATTTTTGAAGAACCTCAAAGAGCACTAACTCCAGGACAGTCAGCAGTATTTTATATAGATGATTTTGTTTTAGGCGGTGGAAAAATAATATAAAAATAAATCCAAATTTAAGTAATTATAAAATAAGAGGTATATATGAAACAAAAAAATGATCTAGAATTAGAAGAGGATAAAGTTAAAAATAATGAAAATTATAATGAGGAAGAAAAAAATAAAGAAGGCAAAATCGTTCAAAATAAAAAGATAAGTAATAAAATAAATAAATTAATTGAAACAATTGAAAAGTCAGAAAATACAGAAGAGATAGTAGATAAGTTAAAAAAAGTATTTAAAAAAATAGATACTGAAAGTAAAAAAGATTGTAATTATAAATCTGTAAAGATTTCTTTCTGGAGAATTCTTGCATATTTTATTATTTATAGTTTTTTAGGTTTTGTGATAGAAACTCTTTTTGCATTGTTTAATTATGGTGTATTTGAAAGTAGACAAAGTTTTCTATACGGACCATTTTGCTGTATTTATGGGCTTGGAGCTGTAATTATAATATTAGTATTAAATTATAAATTCTTTAAAAATAATCATACGTTATTTATTGGTGGTTTTATTGTTGGTTCTATTGTAGAATACTTTGTTAGTTTACTAGGAGAATTAATTTTAAATGTAAAATGGTGGGATTATTCAAATAGATTTTTAAATATTAATGGAAGAATATGCTTTTTATATTCAATTTTTTGGGGTCTTTTAGGTGTTTATTTGATGAGAGTAATAAATCCATTTGTAGATAAATGCATAGACTGGTTTAAAGAAAAAGTTAATTTAATATTATTAAAAATAATGACTTTGGCTTTAATAGTATTTTTATTTTTTGATTGTTTAATTTCAGCTTATGCAATAAATGTTTTTTTAATAAAAGTTGCAGTTGAAAATGATGTACAAATTAATTATAAACAAGAAACTGAAAAAATTTATGACGAACTTTATAAAGATGAAGAAAAAGCAGAATTTTTAAATAAGTTCTTTAGTGTGGAGAAAATGTTAATGACATATCCTAATTTAACAATAACTTTACAAGATGGTTCTATGAAAAAAATTAGTGAATTTTACCCAGATGTAAAAAATTATTATTATAAGTTTGATACTCAAAGAAATATATAAATATAAAAAATAATTTTCAAAAGGAATAATTTAATGGAAAGATACGAAGAAATAGAACAAACAATTACCAAAAGATTTCGTAAAGAAATTTGGAAAAAATTTATTAAAGGTATAACTGAATATGAAATGATACAAGAAGGAGATAAAATTGCTATATGTATTTCTGGTGGAAAAGATTCTATGCTTATGGCAAAATGTTTTCAAGAATTAAAAAAACATAGAAAAATGAATTTTGAAATAAAATTTATTGTTATGAATCCAGGATATAATGAGAAAAATAAACAAAAAATAATAGAAAATAGCAAAATATTAAATATACCAATTATAATGTTTGAAACAGATATATTTAGTAGAGTTGTAAATATTGAAAAAAATCCTTGTTATATTTGTGCAAGGATGAGAAGGGGATATTTATATGAAAAGGCAAAAGAATTAGGCTGTAATAAAATTGCTTTAGGACATCATTTTGATGATGTTATAGAAACTATTTTAATGGGAATGTTTTATGGTTCTCAAATGCAGACAATGATGCCAAGAATAAAAAGCACATCTCATCCTCGGAATGGAGCTTATTAGACCTCTATATTTCGTTAAAGAAGAAGACATTTTAGCATGGAAAAATAGAAATAATTTAGAATTTATAGAATGTGCATGTAGGTTTACAGAAGAATATCATTCAAATTATAATGAAGATAGAAAATCTAAGAGAGAAGAGATGAAAAATCTAATAAAAGAAATGAAAAAGTCTTATGATAATATAGATATTAATATATTTAATAGTGTACAAAATGTTAATTTAGATACAATTATTTCATATAGAAAAGGTAATGAATTTCACCATTTTCTAGAAGATTTTAAAAATGAATAGAGGTGATTTTTTGAAAAAAAACAAATTCAATATCCAGGGTATGACTTGTAGCAGTTGCCAAGCTCATGTTCAAAAAGCAGTAGAAAATTTAAATGGAATTAAAAATGTAAATGTAAATTTATTATCAAATAGTATGATAGTAGAATATGACGAAAAAACTTTAAATGATAAAAAAATAATTGAAGCTGTTAAAAATGAAGGATATGGTGCAACTTTAGCTATTAACTCACAAAAAGATAAAATACAAAATGATAATGAAAATACACTAAAATCAATGAAAAAAAGATTAATTATATCTATATGTTTCTGGATTCCACTTATGTATGTTGCAATGTATCATATGTTTTATGATTTATTTGGAATTCCAGTTCCTAAATTAATTAACGACTTATTTCATGGTCCAGAAAATGCAATTACCTTTGGATTTACTCAAATTTTGTTATTAATTCCTATTATATATGTAAATAGAAATTATTTTATCATAGGTTTTAAAAGACTATTTAAATTAAGTCCTAATATGGATTCGCTAATTGCAATAGGTAGTTTCTCAGCTATTATATATGGTATATATGCTATTTATATGATTGGATTTGGATTAGGACATAATAATTTAGAGTTAGTTTCAAGATTTTCAAATGATTTATACTTTGAATCAGCGGGAACTATTTTAACTTTAATAACTGTTGGAAAATATTTAGAAACAAAATCAAAAGGAAAAACTAGTGAAGCAATTAATAAACTTATTAATTTAGCGCCCAAAACAGCTATTGTATTAAAAAATGAAAAAGAAATTGAAGTCGAAGTTAAAGACATAAAAAAAGAAGATATTATTATTATAAAACCAGGATATTCAATACCAGTTGATGGTATTATTATTGAAGGTGAATCAAGTATTGATGAATCTACCATTACTGGTGAAAGTATACCTACACAGAAGTCTATAAATGATAAGGTTATTTCAGGAACAATAAATAAAAATGGTTATTTTAAGATGAAAGCAACAGAAGTAGGTGATGATACAACTCTTGCACAGATTATAAAATTAGTAGAAGAAGCAGCAAATTCAAAAGCTCCAATTTCAAGATTAGCAGATAAGGTAAGTGGTGTTTTTGTTCCTATTGTTATTACTATAGCATTACTTGCAACTATATTTTGGCTTATAAACGGACAGAGTTTTGAATTCGCTTTAAGTATAGGAATAGCAGTTTTAGTAATTTCATGTCCTTGTGCGCTAGGACTTGCAACTCCTGTTGCTATTATGGTTGGAACAGGAAAAGGAGCTGAACTTGGAATATTAATAAAATCAGCCGAAAGTCTAGAGTTATTGCATAAAGTTGATACTGTAGTATTAGATAAAACAGGAACAATAACTCAAGGAAAACCAAAGGTAATAGACATAATAACAAATCAAGATTTGATAAATGAAGTTATGTCACAAAAAAATAAAGTAAAAGTAGTTTTAAATAAAAATAATGATTTGACATCTAAAAATAATTTATTAAAAATTGCAGGAAGTTTAGAAAAGAATTCAGAACATCCTCTTGCAGAAGCTATAATTGAAAAAACAAGAGAAAATAATTTGAATTTATATGAAGTGAAAGATTTTGAAGCAATTTCAGGAAGAGGAGTAAGAGGTAAAATAGACAACATAGAGTATTTTGGAGGAAATCTGGCTTTTATGCAAGAAAATAATGTTAAATTAGAAGATGTTTTATTAAAAGCTGAAGAACTTTCAAAACAAGGAAAAACTTTGTTGTATTTTGCAAAAGAAAATCGATTATTAGGAATAATTGCAGTTGCAGATACAATAAAACCAACTTCCAAAATAGCAATTAGTGAATTAAAAAAGAAAAACTTAGAAGTTATAATGATAACTGGTGATAATAAAAATGTTGCAGAAAGTATTGGAAAAAATTTAGAAATAGATAAGGTAATTTCGGAAGTTATGCCACAAGACAAAGAAAGAGAAGTTACTAAATTACAAGCTTCTGGAAAAAGAGTAGCTTTTGTTGGAGATGGAATTAATGATAGTCCAGCTTTAGTAAGGAGTGATGTAGGAATCGCAATAAGTTCTGGAACTGATATTGCAGTAGAATCTGCTGACATAGTTTTAATTAATGATGATTTACTTTCAGTAGTTTCTGCAATAAGTTTAAGTAAAAAAGTTATTAATAATATAAAAATGAGTTTATTTTGGGCATTTTTCTATAATATTATTGGAATACCAGTTGCAGCAGGATTATTTTATTTGAGTTTTAATCTTAAACTAAATCCAATGATTGGAGCTGCAGCAATGAGCTTAAGTTCGGTATGTGTTGTTTTAAATGCTTTAAGATTAAAAAAATTCAAACCTGAATTTAAAAAATGTGATTCTGAAAATTTGGATAATAAGGAGAGGAAAATTATGAAAAAATTAATTGTTAATGGAATGAGTTGTAATCATTGTAAAATGAGTGTTGAGAAAGCTTTGAAAAAAATTGATAGTGTAGAAGATGTAGAAGTTAATTTAGAAACAAAAGAAGTTATAATTTCTTCAAATAAAGAAATAGATAACAAAGTAATAGAAGAGACTATAAAAGAAGCAGGATTTGAAGTTAGTAAATTTATTTAAAATATAATTATATACATTTTAGGAGTAATATATGGAAAATCAATTTTCTAGAACAGAGTTATTAATTGGCAAAGATGGAATTGAAAAGTTAAATAAATCAAAAGTTGCTATTTTTGGAATTGGTGGAGTTGGTTCTTATGTGGTAGAGGGGTTAGCAAGAGCAGGCATAGGAGATTTTATATTAGTTGATAATGATGTTATTTCTGAAAGCAATATAAATAGGCAAATTATTGCTACTCATAAAACTATAAACAAATCTAAAGTAGAAGTTGAAAAACAGAGAATTTTAGAAATAAATCCAAGAGCTAATATTGAAATTTATCAAGAATTTTTTACTAAAGAAAGTAAAAATATAATTGATGAAAAAGTTTCGTATATAGTAGATGCAGTAGATACAATAACTGCTAAAATAGAGTTAGTTTTAATAGCAAGTAGATTAAATATACCAATAATATCTTGTATGGGAACAGGAAATAAATTAGATCCAACTAAATTTGAGATTACTGATATATATAAGACTTCTGTTTGTCCTCTTGCAAAAGTTATGAGAAAAGAGTTAAAAAGTAGAGGAATAAAAAATCTGAAAGTATTATATTCAAAAGAAGAACCTAAAAAAATAAATTATCAAGAGAATATTAATAATGAAAAATCTGAAGATTTTTTAACCAAAAGAAAAGTACCTGCTAGTATATCTTTTGTGCCATCAGTTGCTGGTTTAATAATTGCAGGAGAGGTTATTAAAGATCTAATAAAAGAAAATTTTGACTAATAAAGTAAAAAGTATCAATTACTACTTGAAAGCTCAAGGCATAGTTGATGCTTTTTTTAATACTATAGGTTTAAAATAGATATGTCACAAGAAAATTGAAAATAAAATATTGAAAAGA
>USEI01000030.1 GCA_900553685.1 uncultured Clostridium sp. | reverse complement strand
ATAAAAATAGTATAATAAATAAATTGAAGGAAATTTATGTAGAGTATAATAATTTAGATAAAGATTTTGTTATTTTTTGTATAGAAGGTATGAATAAACAAGAATTAATTACAGAAGAAAAAACTGATGATAATCAATTACTTTATTTAAGTACACCATTAGATGAATTTGTTGATAAATATGATGAAAATGCCAGATTTTTGAAAATACAATGTGGTACAATAAATGAAGATGATGCTTTCTCTTTTGCTTTTATAAATTGTGATACGAAAGATATATATTATTTTTATCATAGATTTTAATATAGTTTATAGTCGTGCAAATTTATTAATATTACAATATTGTGAAAGAAATAATGTTTGTAAATAATAATTAATTAGAAAAAAGATATTTGAAAGTAAAAATCAGATATCTTATTTTGTATAAAAATACTAAAATAAAATATAAAGAACTATGCGAAAATTTATTATAATGAAAAATTCTATAAAAGCATAGATTTAGTGATGGAGTCAAAATTATTCTAGAGAAAATGTAAATGTATAGAAAAAATTTATATGTTACATATATAATTTATGAGGAAAAAATTTAAAATTAATACTGCTAGAGAATTGTAATCTAGCAGTATTTGATTTTAATTTTGCTTTTGATTAAAATATTTTATTAAATCCAATATGACATTTTGATGTTCTTTGTTTAGTGAATAAAATGCAGATAATTCAATGTTACATGTTTCAACATTAAAGTATATATATTCGCTTAATAAATCGTTAGGAGTAATATTATAAATATTACATAGTTTTACTAAAGTATCAATACTTCCTTTTGTTTTATTACGTTCTATATCACTAATATATCTAGGCCCTAATCCTAAATATTCAGCAACTTTTTCTTGAGTTAGACCTAAAGATTTTCGTGCTTTTTTTAACTTTTTGCCATATTGTATATTTTGTTCAGAATTTTTTGTCTTCATTATATCACCTACAATTAATATATACTAATATTATAAAAATAAAAACGAATTAAAAAACGAAAATGTTCGGAAAATACTACATTGAAAAGTGGTTAATTTAAGTATTTACAATATTTTTAAAAATAATACATAGTTAAAAATAACAGAAAATTCGACAAAATCTATTACTAAACGAAGTACGAACCGATAAAACGCGGAAAACATATTGACATAATTCAAAAAAAATAATATAATCTGAAAAAACAAACAAGGAAGTTGAAATATGAAAGCTATAAATTATACCAATAAAAATTTAATTACATATAAAGTAATCAAAACAATATTCAATATTGTTTTTGTTTATGTTGCTATTTATTTGTTCTTTTGTTTGTAAAGATAAAGTTGCTTATGCTGTAACTTTGTCTTTTTTTTATATAAAGGGGGTAATATATTGAAATTAGAACTAATTGAACAAGCGAAAAAATATGTTGAAGATTTTTTTAAAAATGATTTTAGTGGACATGATTATTATCACACATTAAGAGTTTATAATTTGTCTAAAACTCTTTCAGAAGTTGAAGGTGGTAATAAGAAAATAATTGAATTAGCAGCATTATTACACGATGTTGACGATTATAAGTTGGTAGAAAGTAATAAAGAACCATATCATAATGCTAAAACTTTTTTAAGAAAAAATAATGTTGAAGAGGAAACGATTGAAAAAATATGCAATGTTATATCAACAATTTCATATAAAGGATCTGATACTAAAACACCAGAAACAATAGAAGGAAAAATAGTTCAAGATGCTGATAGATTAGATGCAATTGGTGCTATAGGTATAGGAAGAACATTTGCATACGGTGGTAGTAAAGGAATAAGCATGCATATTCCTGATTATGAATATAAAGAAAATATGAATGAAGAAGAATATTGTAATAATAAAGGAACAACAATTTCACACTTTTATGAAAAGCTATTAAAATTGAAAGAATTAATGAATACAGAAGAGGCAAAGATAATAGCAGAAAAAAGACATATTTATATGGAAAAATTTTTAAAAGAATTTTTTGAAGAATGGGAAGGAATTAGATAGGTGGTAAGAATGGAAGAATTAATTTTTATTACAGGAAATAAGTTTAAGGTTATGTCAGCTCAATATGTATTAGACAAGTATAATACAGGAATTAAAGTTATAGGTAAAAAAATAGATTGTCCTGAAATTCAGGCAGATACAATTGAAGATGTTGCAAAATTCTCATCAAAATATGCTAGTGATAAATTGAAAGCAACAGTTTTAAAAAATGTACAAAATATACTGATACTAAATAAACGCAAAAAATCATAATAAACACATTTAAGCAAAGTGTTCATTATGATTTTTCTCTTCTCTTATAAATTATTTCTTAGTCACAAGCATTGGACCAATTTTTGTAACAGTTCCAGCACCTTGAGTAATTACTATATCATTAGAAATAGCATGAGTGTGAACAAAATTAGCAATCTCAGAAAAACTAGGCATATAATAAGCCTTTTTTCCTAAACTAGCTATTTCTTCAGCTAAATCTTTTGAACTTATATCATAAGTATTTTTTTCTCTTGCAGCATAAATATCAGTAATAATAATATTATCAAAATTTATTAAAGCTTTTGCAAAATCTTTTAATAGATTTTTAGTTCTACTGTATGTGTGGGGTTGAAATATAACCCATGATTGATTATATTTTTTATTTTTTAATGCATTTGCTACAGCCACAATTTCAGTTGGGTGATGACCATAATCATCATAAACATTTATATTGTTAAAAGAACCTACGAATTCAAATCTTCTATGAGTTCCTGTGAATTTCAATAATCCATTTTTTATATCTTCTTTTTCAATTCCATACATATGGCAAACACTTATACAGGCTAAAGCATTAGATACATTATGGATTCCAGGTACAGATAATTTAATTGTCTTATAAAATGTATTATTAAAATATACATCAAAACTTGCAAAACCATTTTGATTAAATTGTATATTTCTTGCTAAGAAATTTGCATGCTCATTTTTTATTCCATAAGTAATAGTTTTTGCAGTAGTAAATCTAGATAAATGTGATGAGTTTTCATCATCTGCATTTAATACAAGTAAACCATCATCAGGTAATAATCGTACATACTTAGCAAAAGAAGTTTTTATATGCTCTAAATCTTTAAAATAGTCCAAATGGTCATTATCTATATTTAATATTATTTCTGTTTTTGGAAAAAACTTTAGAAAACTTTCAACATATTCACAAGCTTCTATAATAAAATATTCACTATTACCAACTCTATAATTACCATTTAATTGTTTTAATTCTGCACCTACTTGAACAGAAGGATCTTTACAAGCCTCTAGAAAACAAACAGAAAGCATAGAAGTTGTTGTTGATTTTCCATGTGTACCTGAAACGCAAATAGTGTTTTTAAAAGCTTTGGTAATTAAACCTAAAAAATCTGCTCTTTCAATAGTAGGAATATGAAGTTCTTTAGCTTTTTGCATTTCTATATCATTATTTGAAACTGCAGCTGAATATATTACAACATCAGATCTTGATAGGTTTTGCAAATCGTGACCAATTGTAACTTTTATGCCGTTTTTTATTAATTTATTTGTATTTTCCGATATATTTAAATCAGAACCAGTTACATTAAAGTTCCAATTTTTTAATATTTCAGCAATACCACTCATACTAGTACCGCCAATTCCTATCATATGTATATTTTTATATTGTTTTAATTCATCTAAATTAGCCAATTTGAGCCACGCTCCTTAATTAAAATCTTTATACTTGGTATATTATATACTCAAAAATGATATATTTCAATAAAATTTTTATACAAATTAAAGCTTTAGTTACTATTTTATGATTTTATCTATAAAGCTAGTGAAGAGAGGTAGTGAATATATAATAAAAATACGGGAATAATAAATTTAGAAATTATTTACCATATTATATGTAGTATTCACAAAAATGTTAAAAATATACTAAATAAGAAAAAAATGTAAAAATAAGAAGGAAAAAAATTTTTTTTGGTGAATAATATACTAGTACATATAATATGTACAAAATTTTTATAACATTGGAAGGCGGTGCTCAAATGCAAATTACAGATGTACGTTTAAAAAAAGTTAATTCAGGAAACAGAATGAAAGCTGTTGCTTCTGTAACATTCGATAATGAATTTGTTGTACGTGACATTAAAGTTATCGAAAGTCAAAAAGGATTATTTATTGCTATGCCAAGCAAAAAATCTTTCGATGGAGAATACAAAGATATAGCTCATCCAATCAATCGTGAGACAAGAGAAAAAATTCAAAATGCTATATTTGAAGTATACAACGCTCCAGAAACTGAGGAAAGTACACCAGTAGCTGAAACATCAGAAGAAACATCAGAATCAGCAGAATAATAAATTAAAGAAGATGATAAAAAATATTCATCTTCTTTTTTGTAACAATAAAAATTACAAAATATGCTAAAAATGTATTGACATTACACATTATGGAGTATATAATAGAAAGGCATGTAAGATTAGCGATGAAGTAGAATGTGGCTACAATCTTAGATTAGTCTAGGTTTGGAGGGAACTTCTATGGAGTATGTCGTGGCTTAGACCAAGGCGGTAAGTTATTTAAATAAAAAAGCACTTATCCCAAGAAATATCATGCAATACTTGGGTTTTTATATAGGTAAAAAAGAAACACCTGGGTGCGTTATAACTTCCGACCAAAAATAAAAAATATTTAAGGAGGGAAATTTACATGGCAACAGTAACAGGAAATGCGGTAGCAAGTGAAAAAATCAGAATAAGATTAAAAGCTTATGATCATGTAGTTTTAGAACAGTCTGCTGAAAAAATAGTAGATACTGCTAAAAGAACAGGAGCAAAAGTTTCAGGTCCTATTCCACTACCAACAGAAAAAGAAATCATAACAATTTTACGTTCTCCACACAAACACAAAGATTCAAGAGAACAATTTGAAATGAGAACACATAAAAGAGTTATCGACATTCTTTACCCAACACAAAAAACTGTAGATAGTCTTATGAAGATAGACTTACCAGCAGGTGTTGATATTGAAATTAAGTTATAATTTAAGTTCTAATAAATTTATTACTTATTATTAATTGTAACTTTAATGATAGCCAAAAAAGAATGAGGCTATAAATATTTAAAACAAATTATTATTTAAAGAGGTCTCTATTAAGACCAAGCTGATATCCTATAAAAATATAGAAAACAAAATATCAGCCAATAGTATTAGGAGGGAAAAATGAAAACATTAATAGGAAAAAAAGTTGGAATGACTCAAATATTTGATGAAAAAGGAAAAGTTATTCCAGTTACAGTAATAGAAGCTGGTCCTTGTTTAGTAGCACAAGTTAAATCTGTAGAAACAGACGGATATAATGCTATTCAATTAGGATATGGTGATGTAAAGGAAAGTAAATTAAACAAACCAGAAAAAGGACATTTTTCAAAAGCAAAATTAGCGCTTAAAAAACATTTAAGAGAATTCAGAATGAATTCTGTAGATGGAGTTAATGTAGGAGATGAAATAAAAGTTGATACTTTCCAAGTAGGAGACAAAATCGACGTACAAGGAATTTCAAAAGGAAAAGGATTCCAAGGTGTTATTAAACGTCATGGACAATCAAGAGGACCTATGGGTCATGGTTCTATGTATCATAGAAGACCAGGTTCAATGGGACCAACATCAACACCAGGTAGAGTATTTAAAGGTAAAAAACTTCCAGGACATATGGGAAGAGTTACAGTTACAATACAAAACTTAGATGTTGTAAGAGTAGATTTAGATAAAAATGCAATTTTAGTAAAAGGTAGTGTACCAGGAGCTAAAGGTGCAATATTAAAATTAAAAACAAGCGTAAAAGCGTAAGGAAGGAGGAAAAATAGATGCCTAATATAGATGTATACAATATAGAAGGAAAGAAAGTTAAACAAGTAGAACTAAAAGAAGAAATATTTGGTATAGAGCCAAATGAAGCAGTTGTACATAGTGTTTTAGTTAACTTTTTAGCTAACCAAAGACAAGGTACACAAAGCACAAAAACAAGAGCGGAAGTTCGTGGTGGTGGAAGAAAACCATGGAGACAAAAAGGTACTGGTAGAGCTAGACAAGGAAGTATCAGAGCTCCACAATGGATTAAAGGTGGTATAGCATTAGGGCCAAAACCACGTTCATATAAATATACAGTTAATAAGAAAGAAAAGAGACTTGCAATTAAATCAATATTAAGTTCTAAAGTTTTAGAAAATGAATTAGTTGTTGTTGATAGTTTAGATTTAAAAGAAATTAAAACTAAAGAAATGGCTAAAACATTAACAAACTTAAAAGTAGAAGGTAAATCTTTAATCGTTTTATCAGAAAAGAATGAAAACATTCAAAAATCTGCAAGAAATATAGAAGGAGTAAAAACAAGTTTAGTAAATACAATAAATGTTTATGATTTATTAAAATACAAAAACTTAATAATTACTTTAGATACAGTTAAAAAATTAGAGGAGGTGTACGCATAAGATGATGGCAGAAGATATCATAATAGAACCAATTATTACTGAAAAAAGTAATGATGGATTACAAGAAGGAAAGTATACCTTTAAAGTAAATAAAAAAGCTACAAAAGTTGATATAGCAAGAGCTGTAGAAAAACTTTTTGAAGTAAAAGTATTAAGCGTTAATACAATTACAGTAAAAGGAAAAGAAAAAAGAGTAGGAAGAAGCGTAGGAAGAACATCAGATTGGAAAAAAGCAATAGTTACAATCGATACTAATCCATCAGAAATAACATACTTAACAGAAGGTGGAAAAACAAAGAAAGTTTCTAAAAAATATAAAGATTCAATTGATGAATTTATGGGAGCTTAATCTACATAAAAAAAGTAAAATAAGAATAAATATCTAGTTTTAACACTAGGAAAATAAAATTAAAAAGGAGAGAATTAAAAATGGGAATGAAACATTTTAACCCAACAACTCCATCATTAAGAAACATGACAGTTTCTACATTTGATGAAATAACAAAATCTACTCCTGAAAAATCTTTACTTGCAAAGAAAAAGAAAAATTCAGGAAGAAACTCATATGGTAGAATAACTGTACGTCACCAAGGTGGGGGAAACAGACAAAAATATAGAATAATAGATTTTAAAAGAAGAAAAGATGATATGACTGCAACTGTTATAGGAATTGAATATGATCCTAACAGAAGTGCAAACATTGCTTTAATTGAATATGAAGATGGCGAAAGAGCATACATCTTAGCGCCAATCGGATTAACAGATGGTGATAAAGTAATATCAGGAGATAAAGTAGATATTAAACCAGGAAACTGTATGAAAATTGAAAGTATACCAGTAGGTACAATGATTCATAATATAGAATTAAATCCTGGGCAAGGTGGAAAATTAGTTAGAGCTGCTGGTCAAGAAGCACAATTAATGGCTAAAGAAGGTAAATATGCTCACGTAAGACTTCCATCAGGAGAAATGAGATTAATAATGGCTGTATGTAGAGCAACCATAGGAACAGTTGGAAATTCAGATCATGAAAATGTTAAAATAGGTAAAGCTGGAAGAAGCAGACATATGGGTAAAAGACCTGAAGTTAGAGGTTCTGTAATGAACCCAGTAGATCACCCTCATGGTGGTGGTGAAGGTAGAGCACCAGTAGGACACTCAGGACCAATGACACCTTGGGGTAAACCAGCTCTTGGATATAAAACAAGAAAGAAAAATAAACAATCTGATAAATTTATTGTTAAGAGAAGAAAATAAGAAGGAGGGAAATAATACTTATGTCAAGATCTAGTAAAAAAGTACCATACGTAGCTCCTGAACTTATGAAAAGAATTGAAGCTATGAATGAATCAGGAAAGAAAGAAGTATTAAAAACATGGTCAAGAGCTTCTACTATATATCCGCAAATGGTTGGACACACAATAGCTGTTCATGATGGTAGAAAACATGTACCTGTTTATATATCAGAAGAAATGATAGGACATAAATTAGGAGAATTTGCTCCAACAAGAACATTCAAAGGTCATGCTGGAGAAAAAACAACAAAAAAATAAAATAAAACTACTTTAAGGAGGGAAATAAAGTGGAAGAAGTAATGCAAGAAATCGTACCAGAAGCAGTTGCAACTCTTAAATTTGCAAGAATTTCACCTAGAAAAGTGAAGATAGTTGCAGATTTATTAAGAGGAAAAGATGTTAATGAAGCTTTAGCTATCGTTAAGTTCACACCAAAAGCTGCATCTGAAATATTAGAAAAATTACTAAAATCAGCTATCGCAAATGCTGAAAATAATCATAACATGGCTAGTAATAAATTATATGTTGCTGAAATTTATGCAAATCAAGGTCCAACATTAAAGAGAATTAGACCTGCTGCAAAAGGTTCAGCAGTTAGAATTAGAAAAAGAACAAGTCATATAACAATAGTATTGAGAGAAAGAGTGTAAAAGAAAGGAGGATTTATTTAAAATGGGACAAAAAATGGATCCACATGGATTAAGAGTTGGCATAATTAAGGATTGGAGTTCAAAATGGTATGCAGATTCTAAGAACTTTGGAGATTATCTTGTAGAAGATAATAAAATCCGTAAATATGTAAAGAAAAAATTATATGTTAGTGGAATTTCAAAAATTGAAATTGAAAGAACTGCTAAATTTGTTAAAGTTAATGTATTCACAGCAAAACCAGGTTTAGTAATCGGGAAAGGTGGAAACCTTGCTGAAGAATTAAAACTTGAATTACAAAAAATGATTAATAAAGAAGTAAATTTAAATATAGTTGAGGTTAAAAATGTTGATATAGATGCACAATTAGTTGCAGAAAATATCGCAGGACAACTAGAAAGAAGAATTTCATTCAGAAGAGCAATGAAACAATGTATGCAAAAATCTATGAAAGCAGGTGCGTTAGGAATTAAGACTTCAGTATCTGGAAGATTAGGTGGAGCAGATATGGCTAGAACAGAATTCTATAAAGAAGGTACAATACCTCTTCAAACTTTAAGAGCAGATATCGATTATGGATTTGCAGAAGCAGATACAACATATG
>USEI01000029.1 GCA_900553685.1 uncultured Clostridium sp. | reverse complement strand
TTTCTTTCTTTTAAAAATACTATAATTCAACTTTATTACTTACCTTTATTATTTTATTAATTAATTCTATAAAATCATATTCTCCTAGAATATTATTACTTAAAATTAATACATCTATATCTTTCTTTTCTTCTAATATTTCTATTACTCCTTCTTGATAAGAGATATCTTTTCCTACTATTTCTATATTATCTATTTTTTTCAATTTTTCATTTATATATGTATCACCTATCGCTGTTGCTATTTTCAAGAAATCATCTCCTTTTCTTCATTTGAAGCTTCAATTTTTACTAAAATATGATTATCTCCAATAAACATTAAACTTTCTCCTCTTTTTAAAGATTTAATTTCTATTTTTTCTTTTTCAGAAATATTAGCAAATTTTTCTAAAATTAATATATTTTCTTCTTCTAAGGAAAAAAAAGATTTTATACTAGAATTATTTAAAATACTTTTTCCATAAGTTCCATTATCTAAACTAAATAAATCTGAAACGTCTTGAGTTATAGCAACTGCACTTCCACCATACTTTCTTATTGTTTTGAAAATTTTATATATAAAACTTGCTACAAATTTATTTGAAGTTATTCCTATTAATCTCCATATCTCATCTAGATATATTGCTTTGTTTTGAGTCCTATCCTTTTTTATCTTGTCCCAAAAAAGTTCTGTAAATATATACATTCCATATTTTAAATTTTCTTCTCCAAGTTCATATATATCTGCAATAATTAACTTATTATTTATTTCTACATTTGTATAATTATTTAAAAATTTAAGTGAACCAAAAATAAATGGATATAATTTTCTTTTAAAATAAAGAGAACTTTCATCTTTTCCTAAATAATTATATAAATCTTCTAAAATAGGCATATCCTTGCTTTCTTTAAATATTTTTTCTCCTTCTTTATTGGTTTTATAAAGTGAATTATCATCAAAATTTATTCCTTTTTTATTATAAACTCCTATTAATTTTTCTTCTAAAATAGCAATTTTTTCTTCATCTAACTCTCCGAAAACTAATCCAAAAAATCCCCTTAATTTTCCTATTTTAGTAGTTAAAAAACCTTTTTCTTCTTCTATACTATCTTCTCTTATATCAAATATATTAATATATGAATTTGAAGTTGGTCCAAATTTTATACAAACTCCATATAAATTTTCACAAATTTTATTATATTCTCTTTCTGGATCTATAATATATTGTTCTAAGCCCAACATACGATATCTTTGTATTAATAGCTTTGTATAAAAAGACTTTCCTGCACCACTTGTTCCAAATATACACATGTTCGCATTTTTATATTTATCTCTATTAAATCTATCTACTAAAACAATAGAATTATTATACATATTTGTTCCTATAAAAATTCCATCTTCATCACACAAATTAGAGGATATAAAAGGGTATGTAGATATTAAACCTGTTGTTAAAATATTTCTTTGTGCTATGTTTTTTATATCTTTATTATTTTCCATTATAGGAATACAAGATAAAAAAGTTTGTTCTTCTCTAAAATTTGCTTTTCTTGTCATCATTCCAGAAGCTTGTAATATTCCTTCCACTTTATTTATATTTCTATATAATTCTTTTTCATCTTCTGCAATTATATTAATATAAGTATACAAAAAATAAATATCTTCATTATTTACTTGCATTTCTTTTCTTATGTATTTTGCATCATTATATGAATATGCAGCAATATCAATGTCCTCTCTATTCTGATTTCCAGACTTTATATCAACTCCAACATTTCCTATAAAATATGTTAAATCTTTTATAGTTTTATATGTATCTTGCTTTTCATAAAAACAAGATATATTCATATTTATATTTGTATTTATTAGATTTTTAAAAATTATATCGCTGTATTCTCTATAATAGTCAATTACTATAATTCCTGAAAAAAATATTCCATCTATTTCCAAAAACTTTGGGTTTTTATTATTTATATAACTTGGAGACATTTTATCTTTGGTATTTAATATTCCATCATAAAAAGTTTCTATAATTATCTCTCCTTTATATTTATTTTTTCTCTTTAAATTTTGGATTTAAAAAAGAATTTAAAATTATTTCTGCTTCACTTTTTGAATTAATTTCATATATTGTATTTCCACATCTTGATAAAGTTTCTTTAATTTTTAAATAACATTCTTTTAAGTAATTTAATGCTAAATTTTCATTAAAATTGATATCCTTTTTCTTTTCATCGAAAACATATTTTACTACAATATAAAAATTTTTCGAAGCTGCTTTATTCAATTCATTTTTATTTTTAATAAATTCAATATATTTTTCTATTAAATCTTTCAATTTTTGATTTTCTTCTTTTTCTGAAATTTCTTTAAGATTATAAAAATATTTAGATAAATTTTCTTTTTTACTTTGAATAATTATTTGAATATTAAAATCGCATGTTTTCAAAAATAATTTATAAGAATTTAAAATTGCTTCTTTTTCCAAATTTGATTTTAAGTCATAATTTATTGGAATTATTTTTATAATTTTTATGTATTTATTTTTACTAATAATAATTCCATTTTCTAATATTTTATCAAAAGGAAGCCAATCTTGTGTTGTTTTATTTTTATTTATTTATTTCTATCTCCTTTCTTCAGTTTATTTGTTGCTAAAATTCTTTGCTTTACGCTTTTAATAAGAATATAAAGTTTCCTACAAAAAAAGCATGAAAACCTTTTGATTTTCATGCCCCATTTATTTTTTATAAATAATACACTATTTTTTTTACCATGTCAATAAATTTACAAAAAATTCCAATTAATTTTACAAAAAATTCCAATTAATTTTTCGAATAAAATTTTAAAATTTACTCATACTATAATTATAAAATTTATATTAGCCTAACTTAGAGCGAAATATTATTAATTTAAAATTAGTAATATCAGTTCGAGTTAAGATGTAATATATTGAAGAAATCCTTTAGTATATTATGTCGGATACAAGGAATATATTATTTATATAATAGCTTTTTACTAAATCTTATATTTAGAAAAATTTTAATTATATTATTAAAATTTTAATGAAAGGTTTGAAATTAAATAATATATTTGAAGTTATGATTATTCTTTTATTCAAAAGTGGTTATTTATAATCCTACGGGATGAATATAGCTATTTAGAGTGGATTTGTGGTCTAGCGAAGGATTAATATATGTGATATATAGCTTACTTCCATAGTAATATGTAATAGGTTAGACTATTAGATATATTAGTTTTAGCTGAAAGTTAATATAAGTTTTAGGATGATAAAATGCCATAAAGTGAATTCTTTATGGCATTATCATTTTTTAAATATCTAAGTTCTTTACATATTTAGCATTTTGTTCTATAAATTCTCTTCTTGGGTTTACTTCATCTCCCATTAATAAAGAGAAAATCTTATCTGCAGAAATTGCATCATCCATTGTTACTTTTATTAATGTCCTTGTTTCTGGATTCATTGTTGTTTCCCATAATTGCTCAGGATTCATCTCTCCTAAACCTTTATATCTTTGAATACCTACTTGATCTCTTGCAATTCCCTTTTCTTCCAAAATTTTAAATTGCTTATCAAGATCTTCATCTGTATAACAATAAATATCTTCCATTCCTTTTTTAGATAATTTGTATAATGGTGGTTGAGCAAGATATACATTTCCATTTTCAATTAATGGTCTCATATATCTAAAAAAGAAAGTTAATAATAAAGTTCTAATATGAGCTCCATCAACATCAGCATCAGCCATTATTATAACTTTTCCATATCTTATTTTGGTTATATCAAAATCAGGTCCAATACCTGCACCAACAGCCAAAATTACTGGATTTAATTTATCGTTTCCATAAATTTTATCTGCTCTTGCTTTTTCAACATTAAGCATTTTTCCCCAAAGTGGAAGTATTGCTTGAAATTTTCTATCTCTTCCTTGTTTTGCACTTCCTCCTGCAGAATCTCCCTCAACTATGTAAACTTCACATTCATCTGCAACTTTACTACTACAATCAGCAAGTTTTCCTGGTAATGTGGATGTTTCAAGTGAATTTTTCTTTCTTACTAACTCTCTTGCTTTTCTTGCTGCTTCTCTTGCTCTTGAAGCACTTATACATTTTTCTAATATTGCTTTTGCAACATTAGGGTTCTCTTCTAAAAAGTTAGCTAAATGTTCATTTACCATTGATTGAACTATACCTGTAACTTCACTATTTCCAAGTTTAGTTTTAGTTTGCCCTTCAAATTGTGGCTCTTTTACTTTTACTGAAATAACTGCTGTTATTCCCTCTCTTATATCATCACCTTGTAAATTTGAATCTTTTTCTTTTAATATATTTTTTGATCTTGCATAATCATTAAATACTTTAGTTAAAGCTCTTTTGAATCCTTCAAGATGTGTTCCACCTTCTATTGTATTTATATTATTAACAAATGTATAAATACTCTCGGAATAACTTGTAGTATATTGTATAGCTATTTCTACAGGATATTCTCCATCTTTTTCTATATAAATTGGCGTTGGATGTAATTTTTCTTTACTCTTATTTAAATATTCTACAAATGAGATCAATCCTCCTTCAAAACAGAATTTAGCTTTTTTAGGAAGTTCTTCTCTTTTATCTTCAATTTCTATATTAAGTCCTTTTGTTAAAAATGCCATTTCTCTAAATCTATTTTCTAATATTTCATATTCATAATCTAATGTTTCGAATATTTTATCATCAGCTAAAAATCTAACTTTTGTTCCTGTTTTATCTGAGTCTCCAATTCTAGTTAATGGTTTTACTGTTTTTCCTCTTTCAAAACTCATTTGAAAAATTCCACCATCTCTTTGAATTGTTACTTCTGTCCATTGTGATAGAGCATTTACTACAGAAGCTCCAACACCATGAAGTCCTCCAGAAACTTTATATCCACTATCTCCACCAAATTTTCCTCCTGCATGTAAAACAGTATAAACAGTTTCTGCTGCAGATATTCCTGTTTTAGCATGTTTATCAACTGGTATTCCTCTACCATCATCTTCAACACATATTATATTCCCTGGCTCTATTGTTATGTATATATTTTTACAATATCCTGCTAAAGCTTCATCTACTGCATTATCTACTATTTCATATACTAAATGATGTAGTCCTCTTACAGAAACACTTCCTATATACATTCCTGGTCTTTTTCTTACTGCTTCTAGTCCTTCTAATACTTGAATTTGATCAGCTTTGTATTCATGCTCAAATTTTTCCATTTCTTCCTCCTTAAGTTATATCAATCTTTTCGTAATTGTACTTGTACCAATTTTTGTGATATATCCTTTTATTTTTTTATGATTTTCAGTCAATATAAAAGATTTTTCAGATTCATCAGATACATTTAATATATCATTTTTCTCTTTTAAATCATTATACATTGCTTTATATTCTTTTGTATTTTTTATATACTCTAAGTTGAATATTCCAATAATATCTTTGTTTTTTATAATAACATCTTTTCCTATATGTAAAAACATTTTTAAATCCTTTCTATTTAAGTTCTTTTACAAACTCCTTTTTCTACAAAAAAATTAGATGCTTTTCTATTTAGTTCGATTTTATCTGTACATGTTATAATTACTTGATTTTCTTCAATATTTTCTAAAAAACTTTTTCTTCTTTGATTATCAAGTTCTGACATAAAATCATCTAATAATAATATTGGATTTTCATTTAGTTCATCTTTTACAATCTGAAGTTCGCATAACTTTAAAGTTAAAACTGCTGTTCTTTGTTGTCCTTGTGAACCAAAGATTGCAACAGGTCTATTATTTATATATATCATAAAATCATCTCTATGTATACCTGTTGCTGTAAAACCTCTTTTTATATCTACCTGCCTTGATTTTCTTAAGTTCTCTAAATATGATTCTCTATCTCTGCCATTAGATATATATTTTATTTTTATTTCTTCTTTTCCACTTTTTGTTATCAAATTGTGGAAAACTTCTAATTTTTCTGAAAATTTATCTATAAAATATTTTCTATATTCAAAAATTTTATAAGAGTATTCTGATAAAGTTTCATCCCAAATATCTAACATATTTATGCTTTTATTTTCAATTTTAATTTGTCTTAAATAATTATTTCTTTGTTCTAAAGCTTTATTATAAGTATTAAGCAGATGTATATAATTAGGTTTTAAAGAACTTATCATCATATCTAAAAATTTTCTTCTTCTTTGAGGTCCATCTTTTATAATCTCAATATCATCTGGTGTAAAAGTTACTATATTTATTTTTCCAATAATATCACTAATTTTTTTTTGATTAATATCATTTATATAAAAAAGTTTCTTATTATCTATATTTACAGTTATTTTTCCTTCTCTATCTATTTTTTCATATAAAACTTCTACTTTTGCTCTTTCTTTTCCAAATTTTATTAAATCACTATCTTTTTTTGCTCTGAATGATTTTCCATAAGAACACAAAAAGATTGCCTCTATTATATTAGTTTTTCCTTGAGCATTATTTCCATATATAATATTAATATCTGGATTTAAAATTATATTTTGTTTTTCATAGTTTCTAAAATTTTCCAATGATATTTCTTTTATGTGCATTTTTTTATTCCTTTATTATAACATACTCCAAAGCCAACCTAATATTGATTTTACAAATATAGCAACAAAAATTACTAATAAAGTTCCCAAAACAATATATCCAACATTAATTTTCATTCCTGTTTGTTCAAATATTCTCTCTGATACTCCATCAAATTTTTTAGTAATACTGAAAAATATATTTGTTGCCTTTTCATAAAGTTCTTTAAATTTTTCTTCCACTTTATCCCCCTCTTTCTATATAAAATATAGAAATTTGTATTTTATCCACTTTTTGTACAAAAAATGTGGATAACTATTCTTTCATTTTTATTGGTAATATCATATATATATAATCTCCATCTTCTACTGGTTTAATTATACATGGTGATCTATTTGTACCAAATTCAATATAAACTTCTTCATCATCTATTGCTTTTAAAGCATCTAAGAAAAATCTTGGATTAAATCCTATTTCAAGTTCTTTTCCTTCTGTTTCTACATAAATTTCTTCTTTTGCATCTCCTGTCTGATTTGCACAAGAAATTGTAACTTTTCCTATTTCTATATTTATTTTTACTGGATATTTCTTTTCTTTTTCTATTGATGATGATGAAATAAGTAAAATTCTTTCAAAACAATTTTGTATATTATTTTTATTAACTTTAACTCTTGTTTCCCAAGTTTTTGGAATAGTATTAGAATATTTTAAAAATTCTCCATCTAAAAGGCGTGTTACTATTTTACAATTTTCCATTTCAAATAAAGCTTGATTTCTTGAAATTCCTATTTTAACATAATCAAAAGAATCTGAAATAATTTTATTTACTTCATTTAAAGTTTTTCCAGGAATAACACTACTAAAGTTATTAGTTACTTTATCTATATTTTTACTCTTAATTGCTAATCTATATCCATCTACTGCTACTACATTTAATTTATTTTCCTCTACTTCAAATAAACATCCTGTAAATATTGGCCTGTTCTCTTCTGTACTAACTGCAAATATTGTTTTCCTTATCATATTTTTTAATACAGTTTGTTCTATTTCAATAGAATTATCTACATTTATTTTTGGTAATTCAGGAAATTCATCAGGATTCATTGTTGCAAGTTTATATAAAGAACCCTCACATTCTATTTCTAATAGATTATTTTCATTAAGTGTTATTTTTATTTCTGTTGCAGGTAATCTTTTTATGATTTCACTAAACATTGTAGCATTTACAACTGTATTTCCTTGTTCTTCTATTTTTGCTTCTAGAACATATTCTATTCCTATTTCTAAATCATAAGAAGTTAATTTTAATTCATTATCATTTGTTTGTATTAATATTCCTTCTAATACAGGCATTGTTGTTTTAGAAGCAACACCATTAATAACGGAATTAATACCTTTAAGGATTTTTTCTTTTTCACAAATAACTTTCATTTCTTTTCTCCTTTAAATAATTAATATAAATAGTAGTATTAGTCGTAGGTATTGTGGATTTGGTGGAAAACTCATCAAAGTATTTATTTCCCTAATAAAAACTATGTGTAAAACTTTGTGAATAAGTTTTCTATTTATCCACATTATTCAATATCATTTGTGAATAAGGAGTTATTAACAAGATTTATACATGTTTTTCACATATTGTTGTGGAAAACCTTTCTGGCTATTCCGTAAGAATTAATAGCTCCTCTTTAGTAAAAAAATGTGTTTGCAAAACATTAATTTTGTTTTATTTCAATTTTTATTTATATATTAATTAATTCGAATCTTGAATTATATTTTTCACACTTTCCACAATTAATTTTGTATTTGTTTTTTCTTTTATTTCTTTTTCGATTTTATTTACGGCATGCATAACTGTTGTATGATCTCTATTGCCAAATTCAGCTCCTATTTTAGGAAAAGACATTTGAGCAACAGCTCTACAAAGATACATTGCTATTTGTCTTGGATGAGCTATGTCATTTGATTTTTTTGAAGATATTAAATCTTTCTTATCTATATTAAAGTATTTTGCAACTACTTCTTGTATGTAATCTGCAGAAATAACTTTTTCTTTTTGAAGTACAATATCATTTATAGATTTTTCTGCAATTTCTATTGTTATTGGACTATGTGTAAGAGATGCATAAGCAACAATTTTATTTAGGGCTCCCTCAAGTTCACGAATATTTGAATCTATTTTTGTTGCTATAACAGATAAGATATAATCATCAATAATTATTTTATCTGTTTGTACTTTTTTTCTAAGTATTGCAAGTCTAGTTTCATAATCGGGCATTGAAATATCTGCAAGTATCCCCCATTCAAATCTTGATTTTAAACGCTCTTCTAGTAATGGTATATCTCTTGGTGGTTTATCACTAGAAATTATAATTTGTTTTCCATTTTGATGAAGAGTATTAAATGTATGGAAAAACTCCTCTTGTCCCATCTTTTTTCCTGCAATAAATTGAATATCATCTATAAGTAATACATCTATATTTCTATATTTATTTCTAAATAATTCATTTTTATAATTTACATCTTTTATTGAATTTATTAATTCATTAATAAATTGTTCGGATGTAACATAAAGTATTTTTGTATTTGGTTGATTTTGAATTATTTTATTTCCTATTGCATGCATTAAATGAGTTTTTCCAAGTCCAACTCCACCATATATAAAAAGAGGATTATATGCTGTTGCTGGCGCTTCTGAAACTGCATAAGCTGCAGCTTGAGCAAATTTATTATTGTTACCTATTACAAAATTATCAAATGTATATTTTGGATTTAAAAAACTATTACTATAGTTTTCTGTATTAATAAAGTCAGTTTTTTCATCATTGTCAGAATTATTTTGCATAGCTTCTGATTTTTCAATAATTTGTAACTCACAAGTTTTATTAGTTATAAAATTAAATGTATTTGAAACTAAATCAAATAAACGTGATTCTATAGCATCTTTTTGCATTTTTGAAAGGGCTATCAAAACGATTTTATTATCATTTATTGATTCGATTTCTAAACTTTTTATCCATGTTGTATATGAAATTGTTGTCATTTCTTCTTTTAAAAGATCTTTTGCTTTTGTAAGTAAATCATTTTTATCAGAGTACATTTTGATTAAAAAACCGTCCTTTCTATAGTAAAATTATCCACATGATTGTCCACAATAAATTATGAAACTTAGTAAAATAAAGGATTCTAAAATTCAACAGACTGTGGAAAACATGTTTTCCTTTTAACCCAATGTGTTCATATAATATCAAAAATATTTACAAATATCAAGTAAAAATACAATAAATTATGATAATTTTTAATAAAAAAAATAAAAAAATAAATGGATTAAACCTAAGGGAAACAAGACTTTTCTTCAATATAAAAAAATATTTTTCGATTAATTTTTTCTTTGATATTTTATTGAATTTTAATAAAAATAATAAAATAATCAATAAAATATCAAAGAAAAGAGGGAATTACTTGACTTTTTTTAGATAATTATAGTATAATCTATATTACTTGTGAATAAATTAGAATATTTATTAAAAATAAATAGATAAAAATTAATATTAATATAAATTAGGAGGTGCAAAATGAAAAGAACATACCAACCAAAAAAAAGACAAAGAAATAAAGTTCATGGTTTTAGAAAAAGAATGCAAACTAGAGCAGGAAGACAAGTTTTAAAAGCAAGAAGAAATAAGGGAAGAAAAAATATTACAGTTTAATAAAAAGAGGGCAATATGCGCCCTTTTTTTATTAAAAAAGGATTTTAAAAACTTCTTAAAGCTGTTTTTTTATAAAAAATGCTTTAGAAAGGGTAGTATTAAACATGAAAAATACTATAATGTTAAAAAAAAATTATGAATTTAAAAATCTTTTTTCAAAGGGAAAATTTTTTTATGGTAAATATATACATATTTATATAAAAAAAACTAACTCAAATTATAATAAGCTTGGAATAGCAATTTCTAGAAAACAGGGAAAAGCTGTATATAGAAATAGGATAAAAAGACTAATAAAAGAAAATTATAAAAACTTTGAAAATGAGATAGAGAAAGGGATAAACATTTTAATTGTAATTAATAAAGAACAAAATATCAAAGAAATAAATTTTGATAATATAAAAGAAAATTTTTATAGTACATTGAAAAAAGCAAATGTTTTGGTAAAGTAATATGAAAAAAATATGTATTTTATTAATAAACTTTTATCAAAAAAAGATATCTCCATATTTAAAAACAAGTTGTAAATATTATCCAACGTGCTCAGAATATACGAAACAAGCAATAGAAAAATATGGGGTGGTAAAAGGAATATTAAAAGGAATAAAAAGAATTTTAAGATGTAATCCTTTTTCAAAGGGTGGATATGATCCACTAAAATAGAGGAGGAAATTATGGATTTTTTGGCAAATATTTTTGGTTACTTATTAAATTTTATATACCAAATAGTTAACAACTATGGTATAGCAATGATTATTTTTACCATTATTTTAAAATTAATTATGTTGCCAATTTCAATAAAGCAACAAAAAACTTTGAAAAAATCTGCTAAAATGCAAGTAAAAGTAAAAGAAATTCAAGAAAAATACAGTAATGATCAGGTAAGACAAAGTCAAGAATTAATGGATTTATATAAAAGGGAAAATATGAGTCCTTTTAGTGGGTGTTTAAGTTCAATAATACAACTTATAATTGTATTATCAATGTTTTATTTAGTAAGCAGACCTTTAACATATATGAAGCATATAGACACAGATTTATTAAATCAATATACTCAAGAAGTTGCAGCTTCAACAGAAGGAGCTTTACGATATCCAGAAATAGCAATAATTAAAGCTATGTCAGATAAAGATGAAAATATAAGAATTAATATGGATTTCTTTGGTTTAGATTTAAGTGACATACCAACTCAAAATTATAAAGATTTAAAGGTATATATAATTCCATTATTATATGTATTCACATCATTTATATCAATAAGGTTAACAACAAATTTAAATAAAAAGAAACAAGAAGAAAAAAATAATAAAGAAGAACTAATAAAAGAGAACATTGATAAAACAAAAGAAAATAATAAAGAAAAATTACCTGTAAAAGTTGAAGAAAAACAAGAAGATAAAGAAATAGATACAATGGAAGAAATGCAAAGGCAAATGAATTTTATGATGCCTGTAATGGCAGTAAGTATAGCTTTAATAGCTCCACTAGGGCTTGCCTTATATTGGCTTGTAAGTAATTTGCTTATGATAATAGAAAGATTAATTATCAATAAGTTTTTCAAAGATGAGGAGGAAGAATAATGGATAAAGAAAAAGTATATGTTTTTGAAGGAAAAACATCAACTGAAGCTATAGAAAAGGGTTTAAAAGAATTAAATGTTTCTAAAAGTAAAGTTGAGATCAAAATATTAGAATCAGAAGATAAAAGAAGTTTTTTTAGTATTTTAACACCAAGAGTTGTTAAAGTAGAAATGAAACTAAAAGAAAGTGAGGAAGAGCCTAAAAAAAATCATAAAAAAACTGATAAAACAGAAGAAATTAGTGAAGAAGAAATAAAAAAATGTATAGAAAAATTAGAAGAGTTTT
Organism: uncultured Clostridium sp.; assembly: GCA_900553685.1. Classification (GTDB taxonomy): domain Bacteria; phylum Bacillota; class Clostridia; order TANB77; family CAG-508; genus Scatovivens; species Scatovivens faecipullorum. The sequence continues at coordinate 555 of USEI01000029.1, read as the reverse complement.
TAAATAATTTCATCAGTAAACTTCCAACTAAGAATTTAACTTATGATATAAAAGAAGAAAATAAAATAATAAAAGTTGATATAAATGGAGAAGATACCGGATATTTAATTGGATATAGGGGAGAAGTTTTAAATAGTATTCAAACAATATTATCTAATATAGCTTCAAAATCTTCTAAAGAAAAAATAAAAGTTATAGCTAATATAGGTGGTTATAGAGAGAAAAGAGAAAAAGATTTACAAAATTTAGCTGTAAAAATAGCTGGTACTGTTATTAAAACAAGAAAAGAGATAATCTTAGAGCCTATGTCTGCATATGAAAGAAAAATAATTCATACAAAATTACAAGAAAATAATAAAGTAAAGACACATAGTATAGGGGAAGAGCCTTATAGAAAAGTAGTAGTATCTTTAAAATAGTATAAGAAATAAAAAATAAAGATGAGAGGTATAGCTTATCTTTATTTTTTTATATAAACTTAAATTCTAAATTAATCTTCATATAGGTTTAAAATAGATATGTCACAAGAAAATTGAAAATAAAATATTGAAAAGA
>USEI01000028.1 GCA_900553685.1 uncultured Clostridium sp. | reverse complement strand
AGACAAAATATAGTATAAAATATAATAATATTACAAGATTCGACAAAAATTTTAATTTGAATATGATATAAAAAAGAAAAAGGAGAAATAAAAAAATGGCATATTGGATAATAGGTATTATAATAATTATTTTTGCTTTGTTAATGTTATGGAAAATTTTTAAGAAAAAAGATGAAAATATCTCAAATATTGCTTTTTTTACATTGGGATCTACATTAATATTAAATGCAGGTGGAGATAAATTAGATTGGATGTTGAAATGCATTGCTATTACAAAGAATAGAGAATATGCATTTGAAATGACACAAGATTTCAAATGGCAATATTTTATTTTAGGAATTATATTAATAATAATCTCAATATGGCTAACTTGTTATAAAAGAAAAAAAGTAAAAATACTTAATATAAATGGTTATTTCAAAAGAAATCTTGATGAATATATAGAAAAAAATAAAGATTTAAGTAAGAATATTAGAGAATATGAAATAAATATTATAGATATCTATAATAGATTATTTAAAGACAATCTTGACAATGAAAGTTATCAATGTATTATAGGAAAAATACAAGAAGATGTTAAAGCGTTCAAAAATTTAAGTGAATCTGGTAAAAAAGGATATACAGGAATTGCACCTATTCCGTTTATAATGTATGCAGGAACTTTTTTAGGAAGACAAAAATTTGATGAATATTATGAATTTGATAAAAAAGAAAAGCATACTTATTATAAATTAAAAGATAAGAAATTAAATATATATCCTAAATTAAAAGTAAAGCAAGAAATAAAAGATTTAGATAAAAATAAGAAAGATGTAGTAATTGCTATTTCAATAACCTCTCAAATAACAAATGAACAACTAATTCAATTCAATGAAAAGTGCAATATAGTGAATATCGGAATTGAGCATCCTTGTGACAATGCAATAAAAAGCCAAAAACAGTTAGTTGAATATACTAATATAATTTTTGATACTATTCAAAATATATTTGAGATGTTTGGAAAAATAGAAAATGTACATATTGTTTGTTCTAGCCAAAGCTGCTTAGCAATAGAAATGGGAAAAAGGAGTATAGATGATACTAGACTGCCTCAAATGATTATATATCAATTTGAAGCACAAAACGAAGTTAAATACCCATGGGGAATTAAGATTAATGGAAGAGAAAAAGGAAAACTGATTGTCATTGAAAAGGAGAATATAGAAAAAAATGTATGATTTAGAAAAAGAGATGAAAAAGTTTTATTATAATGAAGTTGTACTACCACAAGATGAAACTACCAATTTAAGAGAAAAGAAAAAAATAAATCTAGATAGATTAAAAGAAGGATTAAAAGAATATAACGAGGAAAATAATACAGATTATAAAATTGCTGAGACTATTGAACAAGGTAGTGTGGCAATGTCTACGGTAATTCAAAATGATAAAAATGATTATGATATAGATGTAGCGATAGTTTTTGATGATACTAATATTGGAGAGATAGGGCCTATAGCAATAAAAAACATAATAGTGGATGCATTAAAGAGGAAATGTTCTAATTTTAAAAATGAACCAGAAGCAAAAACTAATTGTGTAAGGATAGAATATGTTGATAATTATCATATTGATTTTGCAATTTATAAGAGAATAAAGAATGAAGATGATGACGGTTATAAATATGAACATGCAGGAAGTGAATGGAGACCAAGAGATCCAAGAGCAATAAATAATTGGTTTAAGGAAGAAATACGAATAAATGGCGAAAAATTAAGACAGGCAATAAGATTAAGTAAAACATTTTGTAAATCACGTGAATCATGGAGTATGCCAGGTGGTTTAATACAAACGGTACTATGTGATGAAAAAATACAAAATTATTCTAGAATTGATGAAATGTTTTATTATACAATATGTGAAATAAGAGATAGATTGGCATATAATAAAGAAGTATATAATCCTACTGATAGTTCACAAAGTTTATTATTAGTAGAAGAAGATAGAACTAAATTAGAAAATCTATATAATAGATTAAAAACTTATATATCAGAATTAGATGTATTGTTTGAGACAGATTGTACAGAAAAACAAGCAAAAGATGCATGGTATAAATTTTTTAAGCATGATTACTGGAATACAAGTTTAAATGAATCAGCAAGTAGCTTGGCAATAACATATAATTATTCTAAAAGTATGTACGAATATGATGATACAGAAGAATTTATTGAGAATATGTATCCGACGCAACCTACAACTTGCTTCGTTGAGATAGATTGTAAAGTAACTAATAAGGATGGACAAGTCCAATATTTATCTGACATGTTAAATAAAAATGAAAAAGTTGAAATTGGTTGTTCTTTAGATTTTTTTATAAAAAACACTAATGCTCCAAATAATTATGAAGTTCTTTGGAAAGTTAAAAATGAAGGAGTTTTAGCACAAAAAAATAATTGTATAAGGGGGCAAATATTCAAATCAAAACAAAATTTAACAAATCACGAAACATCTAATTTTGCAGGAAATCATTATGTTGAATGTTACATTATAAAAAATCATACTTGTATAGCAAAAAAACATATAGAGGTTCCAATTAAGTAAAAAAGTCCGAATAATCGGACTTTTTTATTATTTATCAAAACATCCCATAATCATCTGCACACCATCAACAAATCCATTTCTATAATATTTCTCGCTCCAATAGTACACATAATCAGAAAAATTATCATCAAGTTTGTTAAGCTGTTGTCTAACAAATTTCCTATTTTGTTTAGGAATGCTGTTTAAAATTTTTTCTGTAATCTCATCAAAATAAATCATATGTTTTTTATCTTCTTTAGTCATATATGCAAATTCAGTTTGGTCTCTATATTCCCAAATGTCTTTTAAAATATCATCATTAACTTCTCTAAAACTCATATCTCAAATCCTCCTACACATAAATAATCTCATTATAAGCAATTTCTTCAGCACGATTTTTAATGTTATTCATAGCTTGAACCCAAGCAAGTTGATCGCAACTCTTTAAATCTTCATTTATATTTTCTGCCTCAGCTAATTGTTTAACTATTAAACCAATTCTTTCATTAGCCGCATTTTCAATATCAGCAAGATGTTTAGATAGTGTTCCATTTATCATTAATTCAGTATATAAGCCTCTTTTATAATTTTTAATATAATTTAACCTTAATCTGTCATATTTTCCAATATGATAATTCTCGCAAGGATTATCCATAATTAAATCAGGAATCAAATAATCTCCTTCTTTGTGATAAGTAATTTTATTCATAATCAAAACCTCCAAAATAAATTTTCAGGTTTCCCGTTTTTAATTCCAATATTTGTTAAAAATAATTGGGGAAAAGTTGGGGAAAAAATTCTCAAAAAAGTACAAAAAATCACACAAATGTTCTAAAATCTATTTTCCCAATTTTCATTGATAAATCAGCTAAAACCCTTGATTTCACTAAATTACACAAACCTCTCAACTAGCCCTCATAACCCGAAGGTGCTACCCGAAACTTTTATTTCTAGAATCAAACTATTATCACCAAGTACAAAAAACATGCGTATCATAAATTACTAAATTAAATTTAATCAACTTAACTAAAGTAATATTTAATAAACGCATGTTTTTTATAAATTTAATATAAATAAAAATAAACTTTTAAATTTTTTTACTTACTATTATATTTCTTGTAATGTAACCGTTTTTCTCATAAAAGTTTAGTCCTTTTTTATTAGGTCCGAATACCTCAATATTAATTCTCTTGCAATCAACATCTTTAAAAAATTGTTCAATTTTACCTAATAAAAGTTTACCAATTCCATTTCCACGAATATCATTTTTTACTACTAATTCAAGTATAGATCCTGTTTTTGCACAATCATTTGTTAGCTTATCAATTTCGTCTTTTTCTTCTATTATTCCTATAATTATTCCAATTGCAACATTATTTTCAATATATAAATAAATTTTACCATTTTGCTTTCTTACTTTCTCCATATCTAATTTAAACATGTTTTCTCTATATTCAGGTTTTAAAATCTGTGTATGCCAATTATCTATATCTACTAAATAATTTTGAAGTTCAACTAATAAATCTTTTATTTGTTCATCATATTTAGAGTCATATTCAATAATCATATAAACCTCCAAATTTTATATATATTTTATAAATTCATATCTAGTAATTCCTTGAGGCCAGTTTTCAATTTCCGCAATTAGCTTAAAGTCAAGTTTCTCATAGAATCCTTTTGCTTGGAAATCTAAAGTTGTAAGATGAATTCCAAGCAAATTATTTTCCTTACAATATTTTATCAATTCATTTATTAATTTAGTTCCGAAGCTTTTGATTTCTATACTTTTCATCAACAAATAGTGTGTCTACCTCAATCCATTGCATTTTTTCATAAACAACAATTCCAGCAATAATTTCTTCATTATTTTTTGCATAAAATCCAAATAAATCTCCATAATTCCAAGCATTAGTATTTGTTAAATTTGGATTTTTTTGGTTATTAAATTTTGTTATATCTTCAAATATTTTTAACTGATAATCTTTATTATCGCTTTTTACTATATCAATATTTGTTTCTAAATTAGTATTGCAAAGTTCTGAAATATTTTTATTAGAATCTATAAAATTTGAATTTCTAATTATTTCACTCTTATAAAACCTTTCTTGAAAATCAGTTAATAAGCGAATTTCGGCATTTGTAAAGTTCCTATTTTCTGGAGCTAAAATTAATTTGTCATCATCATCATTTAATCTATGAATAATCGCAATACATTTTCCTTTGAATTCAGATAAAGGTTTATATTCACCAAGTACATAACAATCTAGTTCTTTTCCATCTCCACTAACAGTATTTGGGATATAGCCATAATTTACTAAATATATATGATCTGGATATTTGGGATGACTACTTCCAATTGGTCTATCAATTTTTGCTTCTATAATTTTATTTAAATATTCTAAATTCTTCATAAATTTTATCCTCTATATAATAAAATTATTTTTTGTATCTATTTTAGTAACAATTTCAGAAACAGCTAAATTAGTAGTGTCTAAAATATTTTCTTTATTGAAATTATAATTTTTAAAGTTATTTAATAATTGTATGCAACGTTCATTCATTTGACAATCTATAGGACGTTTGGCATCTCTTGAAATAAGAATATTTTCATTGCATAGTAAAACTACAAATTTAATAGTATATTCTTTAAAGTTATTTTTAATTAATTCTAAATTTTCAGGTGTTACAATATAATTAAAAATTACATCATATCCAGATTCTAAATATACTTTAATAGTATCTATACAAATTTTCCAAAAAATTTTTAAATGATTTCCAGGTTTCCAAGGACTTACATGACTTCCAATTACTTGGTTATAAATATCATCTCCTTCTATTAAAGCAGATTTATTTTTTTGTTTTGCAAGTGTATTTGAAATTGTACTTTTTCCAACTCCTGCAGGTCCTGTTATTATATATAGATTTGGCATTTTGATACCTCCGTATTATAATTATTTTATTTACTATAAACCGAATAATTACAAATTTTACCTTTAAAGTTTAAATTATCTATTATGAATTCTCTAATTTCTGGTGGCTCTTGATCAAATAAATCCTTTTTATCTGTAACTACTAAAAATTCAGTATTTTCTCGATTCAAAATATCTTCTTTGATTTGTTCTTTTCCGTTATATCCTAAATTCCCATTAAATAATAGATCATAAACTCCATGATTTTGTTTTAATTCGATCATCGGAAATGCTGAATCGTAAGAAATAATGATAACATCTATTCCTCGAGAATTTTTTTCTTTAATATAATCTTCCATAGTATGCATTTTTTTTATATATTCTTTTTCTATGAAAGAAAGATTAAATGGGCTATTAGAATTTATATAAAATTCTGATATTTTATGATTAACAAGAAAATCAGATAAAACAATTAAAATGATTATAAATAAAATAGTTATACTAAAAGAATTAATTATTATTTTATATTTTATACAAGAAAAGAAATCTTTAAAAATTAAGCTATCAAATAAATATATTATAAATAATAAATGGAATGCAAAAGCAAATATAATATGTGCACTATTAATTATAGGATAAATAATTAATGTGTGTGTTAACGCAAAAATAAAAAGCAAAGTTAAATTTTCAAAAAATTCTTTTTTTAAATTTTTAAATAAAATATTTCTAAAATACATGATAATAATATATAAAACAAAAGTAGCAATAAGTATTAACAAGTAGTAAAAAGAAGTATATAAAGATATATTACTTTTTCCAAATTCTAATAAACCACCAAAACAATAATTTAAAAATCCAAATAAATTATTATCAAAATATAATTTTATTAATAAAATACAAGTTAGAATTAAGAAAATAAATAATTTTTTTAATTGGTTAAAGATATATTTTTTAGACAATTTATCAACATATAGTTCATAAATTAGTACAGAAAGTATATAAAAGATTCCAATATTTTGTTTAGTAAAAAATACTAAAAAAGCGATAATTCCTTGCAAAATATTATTACTTTTTTTACTGGCATATAAATTGAGACCAATTAAGCTAAATAAGATAGCTAATGTATTATAATTTGCACCTGCTGGTATTACTTGAAACATGAGTAAGAAAGCAAAAATAACATATAATAAATTTAGATTTTTGCATACATTAAGATTTTTAAGAATTTTATACATCATATAGAAAAGTAGAAAATATATAATTAGATTATATATTCTAAATACTACAATATTAGCAGAAAAAATTTTAAAGAAAACATGTCCAATATAAAAAAATAGTGGAGTAATTATAACATTAGAATCATTATATATAGTTAAATCATTAAACATTTTATAAATATTTTGAAAATTCCATAATTCATCACTAGCTCTTAATGCAACTAGAAAAATCATTAAGATTGATATAATAATTAATAAAAGAACTATAAAAAAACTTTGAAAAATTTCAACCTTTCTATTCATAAAAACTCCTTAAATAACATATATAATGTTATTATATATGTATTACTAATATCTTACAAGTTTTTTTAAAAAGATATTTACAAAAAAAAATATATATGCTAATATGAAATTAAGTTAATATATACTAAAATTTTTGTTGATAAAAGTCAAAAAAAGGTATATAATATATTTAAGTATGGTAAAAGGAGGATTTTATTATGACAAAAAATGTAATTAAAGCTTTAGTTATAGCTTTAGTAGCAGTTTTAATGATTGCTTCACTTTCAACTCACGTAAATGCTACAATGTCTTTTAGTGATATCAGTGAAGGTACAGTTACAGAAGGAGCACAAGATACTTCAGGTGCAGCCAAAAGTCTTAATAACATAATTGGTGCTGCAATTACAGTTGTTCAAGTTGTTGGTGTTGGTGTAGCTATTATTATGTTAATTGTATTAGCTATTAAATACATATCAGCAGCTCCTGGAGATAAAGCAGATATCAAAAAACATGCAGTAGTTTATGTTGTTGGTGCAGTTGTATTATTTGCAGCTAGTGGTATCTTAGGAATCGTTAAAAACTTTGCTCAAAATGTTCAAGCAGCTGAGTAATTTTGAATTTAATAAAACAAATAAAAAAGAATGCTTAAAGCATTCTTTTTTATTTGTTTTATTAGAAAATTATAATAACAAATTTACAAACAGGATTAAAGAATTAAATATTTAGTAAAGTTTAAGTACAACTAAATTAATAATAAAGAACTTATAAATAATAAAGTCGAAAAATAGTATTTACAAAATGAAACTTATAGGTTAAGATAGATTTATATGGAAGATAAATTCTTGAAAAAAAATATTAAAAATGTTATAATATAATTAGGATGTTAGAATTTAAAAAAGGAGGACTTAACTATGAAGAAGTTCAAAAAAATAATATCTGTAGTTTTAGTTTTTGCCTTACTATTTACTATAATTCATAGTACAACGGTATTTGGATATGATTGGAACTCTAAAATAAATACTCAAGCAGGTGCAACAGATTCTTCTAATGTAAGTAGTTCTGTTAACAATATAGCTCAAGCTATAATTACAATCGTTAGAGTTGTATGTGTTGGGGTAGCCATTACAATGCTTGTAGTCTTAGCAATAAAATATATGGTTTCAGCTCCTGGTGATAGAGCAACAATCAAAAAACATGCTGTTGTATACATAGTTGGTGCTGTAATAATGTTTGCTTCTAGTGGAATTTTAGGTATAATTCAAAGTTTTGCATCTAATGTAAAAGCAGCATAAGAGGTATTTTAGGAGGATTTTATAATGAACAAAATAAAAAAACAAGTTTTAATTATTGTATTATTAATAGCAATAATGTTTACTGTTATATCAAGTATTAATCAAGTTTTTGCAAGCGGTTATGAAGCTGCTATGAAACAAGCTTTAACTAATACAGAAACAGATAAAACAACTGGAGCTAGTAATGCAGTAACAAATGTTACAGCTACAGTTATAACTTCCATTAGAATTATAGGAGTGTGTGTGGCAGTATCAATGTTATTAGTTTTAGCAATGAAATATATGTCTGCAGCTCCAGGTGAAAAGGCAGATATTAAAAAGAGTGCGGTTGTTTATGTAGTTGGAGCAATAATTTTATTTGCAGTAGTTGGTATTTTAGGAATTATTTCTTCTTTCTCTAGTGTAATAAGTTAATTTTAAATATATTTAAATATATAATTTTGAATGGAGTAATAACATGAAAATTAAACCAATAAGAAAAAAATTAAAGAAATTTTTATTAATTAGTATAATTTGTTTTATTAGTATATGTTATACAAATAACTTTGTTTTTGCAGCGAATGGCTTAAATGTTAATGCTTTTGAAAATCCAACAGCAGAAGGAACAGAAAAAGTTACAAATTTAGTGAATTCAACTGCAGGAGCAGCAGTTAGTGTAATTAGAATTGTTGCAGCTTCTATAGCAGTAATAATGCTATTGGTTATTGCAATGAGATATATGATATCTTCGCCAGGAGATAGAGCAGATATTAAAAAGCATGCAGTTGCTTACGTTATAGGTGCATTTGTTTTGTTTGGAGTAACTGGAATACTAGGAGTTCTAGTGGATTTGTCAAATACTTTTAATAGCTAAGAAAATATGGTGTGATTAGGAGATGGAACAATGAAAAAAAGTAAGAAAACTGGTAAAATTATATTTTTAATCATTTGTATTTTAACATTATTTTCTAATATATTTGTAGATGCTAGTGTGGTTAGTCAATTTTCAGGTGAAATTACAGGATCTGCTACAAATGCTCAAACCTCAGCTATAAAAATATTATCTAGTATATTAGATATTATTAGAACAATAGGAGCAGCTGTAGCTGTAATCATATTAATTGTTATAGCTTGTAAATATATAATTGCTTCAGCAGGCGATAGAGCAGACATAAAGAAATATGCTACAACTTATGTAATAGGTGCTTTAATTTTATTTGGTGCATCAGGCATTACATCATTAATTAAGAATTTTATAGATAATTCAATAAAATAAAAAAATAAGGAGTAAATATGAGGAAAATTATTTATGTGCTAACAATAATTATATTATTTAGTATGATATTTGATTTTTATTCAGTATATGCTGATGATGGAGTTGATTCTATAATTACCGCAATGGAAGGAACAAGTAATGCTGCAACAGCTACTGGTACGGGAGTAGGAAATGTAATAAATAATGTTATCGGTATCATGCAAGTTGTTGGTTCTGGTTTATCAATTATCGTAATTACATTATTAGGTATAAAATATATTTTAGCAAGTCCAGGAGAAAAAGCAGATGTAAAAAAGAGTATAATGCCAATATTAATTGGATGTGTTCTTTTATTTGGAGCAGTTAATTTAATAGCTGCAGTAGAAGAATTTTCAAAAGTGTTAAATTAAAATGAAAAAATCGTTAACTGTAAATAATAATATAAAAAAGTAAATACTTTTAGTATTTACTTTTTTATATTATTATTTAAAAATTTTACTAATATATTACATATTTTGTATGAAAATGTTTATTACATTTGTGTTAAAAATATCAAATATTGAATAAAATTGTTGAAAAAAAAAATCTGTTTAAGTATAATTATTATAATAGTATAAATAGGCGTATTGGATAAGGAGGAAATTATATACAAATGAGAGAAAGAAAAAATCTTTTTTTTAAGATATGCATAAGTTTTATTGCAATTTTTTTAATATTAATAAATTTTAATTATACAAACGCAGCAGGAGATGGAAGCTCATTATTATCAAATATGGAATCACAAGCCAAAAACTTTATTAATAAGGGTTCAGAGGCAGCAGAAGGAAATATTGATTATGCTAATATAGCTAATGAGTTTAAAGGACTAGGACAAATTTTAACAATGATTGGCGCAGGTGTAATGGTTGCAGTAACTACTTATATGGGAATTAAGTATTTAACAGCAGGTCCAGAAGCACAAGCTAAGTTAAAGGTTCAACTAATTGGTGTTGTTGTATCTGGAATGGTAATATTTGGGGCATATTCAATTTGGAAACTTGTTATGCAAGTTGCATCTCAATTTTAAAGGAGGAATTGATAATGGGAACATATTATATACCTCGTAATTATAGAGGTGAATCTAGAATATTATATATATTTACCGTAAAATCTTTAATCACAACAGCAGTAGGAGCTATGGTGGGCTCAATATTTTTTCTTATTTTTAAGGCATTAAATATGACTCCTATTGGAATTGGCATTATGGCATTTTTTGCTTTAGTTGGATTTGCTGTTGGTGCTCTTAAAATTCCAACTATTGTTGCTATTCCAATTACTAAAAAAATAGGTGGAGAACCAATTGGAGAAATAATTTTAAGATATATGAAATTCAAGAAAAATAGAAAGATGTATACATATACAAAGGAGGAAAAATAGATGGGAAATAGCGAAACAATTCTTTTGCTTCAAATGGGTATTTGGATAATTGTTTTTATTATGATTGCTCTTGTTTGTGTTTACTTGTACTTAATGAAACCAAAGAAAGTTAAACAAGAAAAAGAAACAGATACAATAATAGAAGACACTTCAAAAGATAATCAGAAAAAAATAGATCAAAATTATGGTAAATTCACAGGAAATTTAACTAGAGAATCAATATTTGAATTTATGGAATTTGATGAAATAGTTGATAACATGATTGTAAGAAAAAATGGTACTCAGTATGTTATGATTTTACAATGTAATGGTGTCAACTATGATTTGATGTCTGAACAAGAAAAAATTTCTGTTGAAGAAGGTTTCGTACAATTTTTAAATACTTTAAGATTTCCTATTCAATTATATATTCAAAGTAGAACTTTAAATTTAAGAGATATTATTGAAGAATATAAATCAAGAGTTGATAATTTAACTATTGAAATAGACAAATTAGATGCTAAAATTGCACAAGCACAAACACAAGGAAATAAAGCTTTAAAGGAAAAATTAGAATTTGAAAAAAGAAGAAAAATAAATATTTTAGAATATGGTATAAACATTACAGATTATGTTGAAAAATTGAGTTCAAATAAAAATGTTCTTCAACAAAGAACTTATGTTGTTGTTTCTTATTATTCAGCAGAAATTGGTGGTGGTCTTGATAAATATTCTAAAGAAGAAATTTATAATATGTGCTTTTCAGAACTTTATACAAGATGCCAAAATATAGCGAGTGCTTTAGGTACATCTCAAATAACAAGTTCTATACTAGATTCAGAAGAATTAGCAGAATTATTATATATTGCCTATAACAGAGATGAAGCAGAATTATTACAATTATCAAAAGCATTAGATGCTCAATATGATGCATTATATAGTACTGGAAAAGATGTATTACAAAAGAAACAAGAAAAACTTGACCAAGAAATTAATATTGCTGCTATTGATATGGCAACAGACAGTATTTTAAAAGCTGATAGACAAAAACAAATAGAAGACTTGGAACTTGCAATAAGTAAAGAAGAAAAGATTAAACAAAAAGCAAATGAATTACTTGATACATACGAAAAACAATTAGATCCAAGAGTTTATCAATTAGCCAAAAAAGAGGTTGAGAACTCTGGAAAACAAGAAACACCTCAAATAGAAGAGGCTAAACCAGCAGCTCCTAAAAAGAAAGTAGTTAAAAGAAGAAGATTAGAGAACTAATGAAAAGGGAGGATAAAAAATGTTTGGAAAGAAAAAAGTAGAAACCACTAACGAAATTGAGAGTATAAAAAAAGAAGAAGAAAGTGTTTTCAAAAAAAATGAAAAAACAATAAAAGGACTAATTGCTCCAGGTGGAATTGATGCGAGTTATACAAATCATATAGAAATATCTTCTGCAAGAACTAGATATGCAAGAAGTATGATAGTTGCAAATTTGCCTAGAATGTGTACTTTCCCAGAATTTTTAAGAGGAATGTATACATTTGGAGATTTAAATGTTTCTGTTTTTATAAATCCAGTTAGTGAAGCAACATCACAACAAGATTTAAATAGGACAATTAATGAACTTGAATCTGAAAGAATAGTAGCTTTAGACAGAGGTGATATAAACAGAGAAAGAGTTATAGCTCAAAAAAGAATGGAAGCAGAAGAACTTCGTGATGCTATAGCCGCAGGATTTAATAAATTATTTGATTCATCAATTATTGCGACAATTTTTGCTTATAGCATGGATGAACTAGAAAAGTATACAGAATTATTAACAAGTGAGATGTCAAAAAATCTTATTGATATCAAACCAGCTTGGGCTATGCAAGATGAAGCTTTTAGAAGTAATATGCCTTTTGCAGATAATAAAATTACAAAGTCACATACATTTGACAGAAGAGCTATGTCAACAGTATTCCCATTTTTTACATCAGAAGTTGGACATGAAAATGGTATACCTTTAGGATTTAATAAACAAACAGGACTACCAATTTTATATGATAATTTTAGTCCTAAATTAACTAATTATAATATGGTTATATTTGGTAAGTCTGGTGCTGGTAAATCTGTTACTATAAAAACAATAACAGCTCGTTCAGCAGTTTTAATGGGAATAGAAAGTTTAGCTCTTGATGCTGAAGGTGAGTATGGTGTTGTTGCAGAAGCTTTAGGTGGAGTTAATGTTACTTTAAGTCCTAACTCAAAAACAGTTATAAACCTTTTTGATATAGAACCTGAAAATGTAAAAGATGAAATAACAGGAAAAGAAAGAACAGTTTTAAGTGTTGAAAATAAAGTAGAAGATGTTACAAATGGATTACTTACAATGGCTAGAGGTAGTACAAGAAGCCAAGAAGTAAATGAGCTTACAA
>USEI01000027.1 GCA_900553685.1 uncultured Clostridium sp. | reverse complement strand
TAGCCAGAATCGAACTGGCGACCTACAGGTTACGAATCTGTTGCTCTACCAACTGAGCTATATAAGCATAACTAATTTTTATACAAAACATATTATACATATAAATAATAAAAAAATCAAGAAAAGTGAAATATATTTATGTTGTATTAAAATTTAAGTTTTGGTATAATGTTTTTAAATAAAATATATAAAAATAGGAGAAGAATATGCACACAGAATATGAAGTAAGAGTTTTAGATATAGATACAAAAAAAATTATAAAAAAATTAGAACAATTAGGAGCAAAAAAAATTGCTGAATTTGATTATAAAAGGAGGATATATAATTTTAATCCTTCATGTGAACATAAATGGATTAGGCTTAGAACAGATGGAAATAAAACAACATTAACAATAAAAAAATTAGAAAACCTAGAAATAGATGGAACAAAGGAAATGGAAATAGAAGTTTCAGATTTTGAAGAAACAAATAATATTTTAAATGAATTAGGTTACAAATCTCATACATATCAAGAAAATAAAAGAATTAGATATATGTTAAATGATGTTGAGTTAGATATTGATTCATGGCCATATATTCCAACATATTTGGAAATAGAGGGAAAAAATAAAAAAGCAGTTGAAGATATGATTTATCTTTTAGGAGTAGATAAAGAAAAAGTAACATCAATAGATGTACAAGGTGTTTTTAGAACTTTTTATAATATAGAAATTTCAAATGTTCCAATTGTAAAATTTGACGAACCTTTAGATAAAAAATATTATATAAAATAATTTGAGGAGAATATATATGGATTTATCTGTAAATTTTGAAAATTTAAAATTTAATTATATTACAATAATATTTGGTGCGTATATAATAATTCTTGGAATAATTTATTATTTAATATTTCACAAACATCATAAAAGAAATCAAGTTGATTTTAGTGAGTTAATTTCATTACTTACAAAATATTATTCTTTATCTATAATATCTACTTTATTAATAGTATTTGGAATATATTGTTTTAGTTGGGCTCACGAATATAGTTATGACAGAACAGAAGTTATAATGTATATGATAACAGGTATATTGATTATTTCATTAACAATAATAAATTATATTTTTTATATAAAAAGAAATTTAGTAGATTATAATCAGACTATAAGAGAAATGAATAAAAAATCAATGCTAAAAGTTGGAGAAGTGCTGGAATTTATACTTTTCACAATTTTTGTTTTTACTCCAATATGGAGAATACCCGCTTTTATAGAATTATTTGATGATAAAAGGAAAATGATATTAGAAATTGGAAAAGCTTTCTTGCTATCTATTGGTTCTATAATACTCTTAATAAATTTAAATCCATTAGATGTAAAAAATGGTTTTAAAAAGATTAGAGATGAGAGAAAAAATACAAATAAAGTTGAAAAAAATTCTAATAAAAAAGAAGATAGTCAACCAGGTAATAAGAAAAAAGATAAATTGAATAGTGTAAATAAAATAGAAAAGTAATCAAATCTTAAAGATGAAAAATAATTAAAAAAGATTGACATAATTTAAAAAAAGTAGTAAAATAATTCCATAGTAAATATGAACTATGAAGAGGAAAAGTAAAATATAGGTTACTAAAAGAGAGAAAGTGTCATCGGCTGAAAGCACTTTTAAGCAAACATATTTGAAAAACTACCTTGGAGTTCCCATTTGAAAAAATGGCGCGAAGATGGCGTTAATATCTATAAGAGTTAAACGTTAGGGTGGAACCGTAAGAAATAAACTTACCCCTATAAGCAAAATATGCTTATAGGGGATTTTTGTATTTAAGATGAATATTAAATATTTAAAACGCTAAAAATTTATATTTAATATTTAAACTTCAAAAATCTCCTAAAGCACATTAAATGCTTAAATAAATTTTTAATAAGCCAAATAAAGGCAAAGGAGGAATTTATTATGTTTAAAGTAAAATTACATGGAGGAAAAACAATGGAAGTAGAGGAGAATATGTACTGGCATACAACTTCTCATATTATGGCTCAAGCTGTAAAAAGATTATTTCCAGAGGCAAAGATTACAATAGGACCAGCTATTGAAAAAGGTTTTTATTATGATTTTGATATTGAGAAACCTTTTACAGAAGAAGATTTAAAATCTATTGAAGAAGAAATGAAAAAAATAATTAAAGAAGATCTTGAAATTGAGAGATTCGAACTTCCAAGAGAAGAAGCAATTAAATTTATGGAAGAAAGAAAAGAACCATACAAAGTAGAACTAATTAAAGAATTACCAGAAGGAGAAGTTATTTCTTTCTATAAACAAGGAGAATTTACAGATTTATGTAGAGGACCACACTTACCTACAACAGGTGCAGTTAAAGCTATAAAATTATTATCTTCATCAGGAGCTTATTGGAGAGGAGATGAGCATAATAAAATGCTACAAAGAATTTATGGTATATCTTTTCCAAAAGCAAGTGAACTTGAAGAATATTTGAATATGATTGAAGAAGCTAAAAAAAGAGATCATAGAAAACTTGGCAAAGAATTAGATTTATTCTTTTTTGATGAAACAGCTCCAGGTATGGCATATTGGATGCCAAAAGGATTTAAAATGATGAATATATTAATAGACCTTTGGAGAAAAGAACATGAAAAAAGGGGATATTTAGAATTTTCTGGACCACAATTAAATAGTAGTGAACTTTGGAAAACATCAGGGCATTGGGATCACTATAAAGAAGATATGTTTGTTTTAACAGATTCAGATGGAAAAGAACAAGCATTAAAACCAATGAACTGTCCAAATGCAATAAAAATATTTGCTTCAAAATTAAGAAGCTATAAAGATTTACCATTAAGATTTAATGACATAGATGTTATTCATAGAAATGAAAAGTCTGGACAATTAAATGGCTTATTTAGAGTTAGAATGTTTAGGCAAGATGATGCTCATAACTTTATTACAGAAGAACAGATTGGTTCTGAAATTAAAGATATAATTGAAATTGCTAAATATTTATATGGAATTTTTGGTTTAGAGTTTGAATTAACATTATCAACAAGACCAGATGATTTTATGGGAGATATTGAACTTTGGAATAAAGCAGAAGCAAATTTGAAAGAAGTTTTAGATGAGTTATGTGGAAAAGGTGAGTATAGAATAAATGAAGGTGATGGAGCCTTTTATGGACCTAAAATTGATATACAAATGAAAGACTGCTTAGGTAGAGAATGGCAAATGGGAACTGTTCAGGTTGATTTCCAACTACCACTTAGATTTAATCTATCATATATTGATAGTAATGGAGAAAAGAAAACACCTATATTAATTCATAGAGCCTTATTTGGTTCATTTGAAAGATTTATAGGAATTATTACAGAACATTTCGCAGGGGCTTTTCCAGTTTGGCTTGCTCCAGTACAAGTGAAAATCTTACCAATTTCAGATAATCAAAAAGATTATGCTGAAGAAGTTATGAAAAAACTTCAAAATAAAGGAATAAGAGTTGAACTTGATGATAGACAAGAAAAAATCGGATATAAAATTCGTGAAGCACAACTTTCTAAAGTACCATATATGCTAATATTAGGTGATAAGGAAAAAGAATCTGGAACAGTAGGCGTTAGAGCTAGAAAAGAAGGGGATATTGGCGCTATGGAAATTGATAAATTTATTGAAAAAGTAAATTTAGAAGTAGAAAAGTTTACAAGATAAATTAAAGTGTAATAATAAGAGGACATTTTAAAAATGTCCTCTTATTATGTAATAGGAAAATATTAAAATTATATTGATAATTTTAATATTTATATATATAATTTTATATATATTATAGAAAGGGGATTTATTTTTAAATCTTAAAGTAATAGATTATGAGTGAAAATGAAAGAGAAAAGAAAATTTCTGTAGTATTAATAGCAATAATTTTTATATTACTAATAATTTTAATTATTGTAGCAAGAAATTTCTATACTCAAGAAAAAGAAAAACAAGAACTATATAATAATTCTATGAATACTGAAGCAATAAATAATCAAGAAGATCAAAAAGAAGAAGTTGAAAGAAATATTGCTATAGTTCCAACAATGCAAGATGAAATTTCAGAAAATAGTGCTTGGTGTCCAACTTTTCAATTAGTATGGAATGATATGCAAAATGAACTTGTTGGAGGAAATGTTAAATTTCAAGAGCCGAATGTAATGGTTGATAACTTGAATAAGCAAGCCTTTAAGGAAAGTGATCTTTCAGAAGAATATTATTATAAAAATTTTGGAATAATGAGCAAAGAATTAAAACAAGAAATTGAAAAAGGAATTGAAGAAAAGTTTGCAGAAAAAAGTGATATATTAGATTTATTTGAATGGCCAGAAGTACCAACACCAGATAGATATTTCTTTTATTCAATGTTAAAAAGAGATTTTGAATTTGAAAATGAATTTAAAGTTCTAGATAATAAAAATTTTGCTCAAACAGAAAATGTTGAATATTTTGGAGTAGATAGTAATACAGCTGAAGAAGTAAGAAATCAAGTATCTGTTTTATATTACAATTCAGATACTGATTTTGCAGTTACTTTGCAAACAAAACAAGGAGACGAAGTTACATTAGTAAGAGCTCCAACAGGAGAAAATTTTGAAGAAATATTAGAAAATGTGGAAAGAAAAGAATCTAAATATAATGGATCTGAAACTTTAAATGAATCAGATACATTATCTATTCCAAATTTAAATATAAATGCCTTAAAAGAGTATACAGAATTAGAAAACAAAGAATTTACGCTTAAAACAAAAGAAATTGCATATATTGAAAAAGCAATTCAAACAATCAAATTCAAATTAGATAATAAAGGTGGAGAAATAAAGAGTGAAGCTGGTATGGTAGTACAGAAAGCAGCAATTTTGGAATCAAGAAATTTTGATTTTAATGACAATTTTGCTATTTTCTTAAAAGAAGAGGATAAAGATTTACCATATTTTGCAGCTGTCATAAGTGATATAAATTTATTTAAATAAAGATTGATATATATATAAATTATGTTATAATATAAATCATGCTGTTTCTAAAAGACGAGGACATCTATTTTAAAATAGATGTCTTTTCTTACTTTAAAAAATAGCAGATAACATGATATTTTCTAACTGGAAGTTTTTTTAGTTCAAAAAAATTATTTAATAATTTCTTTATTTTGAGGAGGTAAAAATGGACGAAAAAGAATTTTTAAGAGAAAAAGAAAAACTAAAAGAAGTTTGTGAAAAATTAGAAGTAGAAGAAATAGAAATTGAAAACAACTTGAGTTCTACTAATTCTAGTTATGAAAAGGACTCTTATGTAAGAGCTCATCTAGTGTATTTAGGTCATAAAAAACTTATGGATTTGAAAGCAATTAAACAAAAACCATATTTTGCTAGAATTGATTTTGAAGCAGAAGGTGAAAAGAAGGAAGAGCTTTATATTGGAAAATTATCTATTATAGATAGTAAAACTCAAGAACCATTAATAATAGATTGGAGAGCACCAATTTCAAATTTGTATTATGATGGTCGAATAGGAAAATCAAGTTATAAATCACCACAAGGAATAGTTAATGGTACAATATCTCTGAAAAGACAATATTTTATAGAAAATCAAATATTAGAAAAATATTCAGATATAGATTTAAAAGCAAATGATGAATTATTGCAAGTAGCACTTTCAGAAAAAGCTGATGATAGGCTAAAAAATATTGTTGCCACAATTCAAGGAGAACAAAATAATATTATAAGAGCAGATATGAATAAAGCTTTGATAGTTCAAGGAGTTGCAGGAAGTGGAAAGACAACAATAGCATTACATAGAATTGCGTATTTAATTTATAATTGTGAAAAAGAATTCGATCCAGATAATTTCATGATTATAGCTCCAAATAAATTCTTTTTAAATTATATATCTAATGTATTACCAGATTTAGGTGTTGAAAATGTAAAGCAATATACTTTTGAAGATTTAGCTTATGAAGTTATTGGAAAAAAATTAAAGATTTCAGACAGTAATGAAAAATTAGTAACAATAGTAAACAAAGAATTTGATGATATTAATAATGGAGATGTTAATACAATAATAAATGAATCAAAAATGAAATCTTCTATAAAATTTAAAAATATTGTTGATAAGTATTTAAAATTTGTAGAAGATAATTATTTACCACATCAAGATTTTATATTAGAAAATGTTAGAATTTTAAGATATGAAACTATAAAAAAATTGTTTATAGAAGAATATAAAGACTTAGATTTTGAAAGTAGAATACATGAGGTAAAAAAACATGTTTTTTCAAAAATAAAAAACAATAAAGATGTTATTATTGATACTATAACTAAAAAAAGAAGTTTTAAAATAAATAGAATGCTAAAAGATGAAAATTTAACAGAAGAAGAAAAAAGATTAAAAAGAATAGAAATTTTTGAAGAAACAGAAGATTTATTGAAAAACATAGAAAATGACAAAATTAGTGTAGTTGATTTTTATTTTAATAAAATTATAAAAAAAGATTGTATATCTTATTACAAAGATTTTATTAATAATTTTATTTTTGATGAGATAGAAGATAAAATTGTAGCAGAATATATGGTAAAAAATACAATGAAGAATCTAAATAATGGGGAAATAACTTTTGAAGATTTGGCACCAATAATATATATACATTATAAAGTTTATGGCGCAAAAGTAAAAAAGAGTTTAAGACATGTAGTAGTTGATGAAGCACAAGATTATGGTGAATTTCAATTTAGCGTTTTAAAAACTATACTAAAAAGTAATTCAATGACAATATTAGGAGATATAGCACAAGGGGTTCATTCTTATAGAGGAATAGAAAATTGGAAACAATTTATAGATGTAGAATTTCCAAATGGAGAAGCTATATATACTACTTTAAAAAAGACATATAGAACTACGAAGGAAATTATGAATAAAGCTAATTTAGTAATAGATAAATTACCAGAATATGAAAAACAATTTATAATAAAAGGTGAACCAGTTATAGAAGGAAAAGATTCTATTCACATAAGTAAAAAAGAAAATGAAGATGAGATAATAGAAGCTTGCAAGAAAAAAATTGATGAATACATATCTCAAGATTTTAAATCTATTGCAATAATTGGAAAAGATATAACAGAGTGCAAGAGAATAAAGAAAAAACTAGAAAAATATGATAAAAATATAAAATTAATACAAAGTAAAGATTCAGAATATAATGCAGGAATTTCAATAGTTCCTTCATATCTTGCAAAAGGATTAGAATTTGATAGTGTAATTTTATTTAATGTTAATGAGGAAAAATATAAAAATAATGTATTAGATATAAAATTATTATATGTTGCAATTACAAGAGCTATGAGTAAACTAGATATTTTTTATACAGAAAATCTTTCAAAACTTATAGTTTAAAAATAAGATAAACAGCAGTGAAAAAACTTGAAATATTAAAGAACAATATTAAAGAAAATTGCATAAAAAATAATTGATAAATAAGTTCTGTTATGATATACTTTGAAATGAAAATGATTGTATAGGGGAGAAATAGACGTGGAAGATATAACAAAAGGTGATTTACAAAAGAAGTTAAAATATTTAAACCTAGATTTAGACGATATACCGGATAATTTAACAGAATTTAAACCGCTTAATTTTAATGTGTCTAGATTAAATAATGATAGAGATCATAGAATATATCGTTTTGTGCCAATAGATAAAATAGAAATAATGATTACTCCATGTTTAAGAACAGATCCGTTAAAAGATAAATATTCAAAAGCTGTTCCTTTATTTAAATATATTCTTCCAGCAGAAAATGATGATGACATAGAAAAGTATACAACATTTTTGAAAATGTTAAATACAGTTTCTATACCAGAAATAGAAAATGTTGCTAGTACACAAAAAGAATTAGAAAAAAAAGAACCATTTAGAGTAATTTATCCAAAAGATAATATGTGGCAAATATATTATTCAGAAAATACTAGAAAATATTTTATGCTAGTTTGTTCTAAGGAAGATACTTTTGCAGAATTTTTCTATTTATTAAAAAAGAAAATAGAGTTTTCATTAAGTGGTTCAAGAACAGCTCCAAAAATTTATGTACCAATAAATGCAATGAACTATTCTGAAGAATTTTTAAATAGAAATGAAATAGCAGATTTAGAAAATTATTTATGGTTATTTACAAAGAATTGGGCAATGATTTTTGAAGTTTATAGTAAGTCTAATGCATTATCAATACAAATTGTAGGAGAAACTTTAGTATATGATAACGTAAAAAGTAGCTATAAAATAAAGTTAACAAATAGAGAAGATGCAATTAAGTTTTATAAATTATTAAAAGCATTATTTATTCTTCAAACAGAAATAAAAAATCATTTTCAATTTACTACAAAGATAGATAGTAATAATGGTCTAGAATTATATTTGGGAAAAATACAATTAACTTATGATATGCTTACAGAATTTATAAAAAATGAATTCCAAATGGCTCAAGAGGAAATTAGAACTCAAAATGATAATATAAGAGAAATAGAGGAAGAACTTGATAAAATAAGAGAATCTGTAAAAGAAAAAGAAGATGAATACTTAATAAAGCAAAAAGAAATATCAACATATTTAGAATATAAGAAAACTTTTTTTGGAAAAGTTAAATACTTTTTTAAGTCTTCAAAAATAAATAAGAGGATAAAAGCTGAACATGAGGGCGAGAAAGAAATTGAAAAAGAAGAAACAAAAGTAATCAATACAAATCCTACAGATATTGCATATAAAGATAAAAAATTTTATACAATAGAGGATTTGGTTACAATATATTCTTTACTTGAAAAAGGAGAAAGAAATTATAGACATTTAAACCAAGATTTAAAAGCACAAAAATTAAAACTTGAAAATATAATTTCAAAGGTAAAAAATGCAAATTTATATATAGAGGAAATAGATAAACACAAAAAGAGCATATTTGATTTCTGGAAATTTTCTAATAAAGATGAGAAACTTAGTCTAGAAATGGGAGATGAATCTGAAAAAGAAGAAAGTAAAACATTAATAAAAAAAGCATTTGATTTTGATTCTGATTTTGAAGATTTAGGAGCAAAAATAGATACATTACAAAGAAAAAAACTATCAAAAGAAGAAATGGATGCAATATTTATTGCTAAAACAGAAGTATTATATTTACTTAATATGCTAAGAGAAAATGATTTAAACAAATTAGCATTAGAAAATACATTAGACGAATTAAAAGAAGAATTCAATAACAATAGACTTTATATAGATAGTGAAACATTTGATATATTTGGAAATGTAGATGATGATAGTAGAAAACTAAAATATATAGGAAGTAGAAGCCATAGAGAAAATGAAAAAAGTAAATTCAAGATATTAAATATTAATAAAAAGATAGATGTGTTTGATTTTACAGAGAAGTTACAAAGTATAATTACATATATAGAAGGAGCTATTCCTAAAATGACTGCTGAATATGACTTTTCTTTATATAAAGTTTGTCAAATCACAGAAAAGGTGAGGGAAAATTCTTTTGAAGTATATAATTTGAATGTTGAAAAAGCTTTAGAGGAATATGATGATAATGGAGAAGGTGCATTAAATTTAGTAAAATTAAATTATAAAGAAGGCTTACCACTTCTTTATTATACAAATATAATTTTTTATGATAATAATAATCAAACTTTACCAATAGGGATGGATATGTCTTCAAGTGTATTATTAGATTGTAAGAAAATGAATTTTAAGTTAGTTGGGAAGAACAAATTTAGAACAAACAAATATTTTACAGAAAGTAATAATTTAATCTTACCAAAATCAAAAGATGTATTTGTTTACGAATATGATGTTGAATTAAAATAATTAAGTCTAGAGAGGCGAATATGAAAAAAAGAGCAATAATTATAGTTTTAGATAGTTTTGGAGTGGGAGAAGCTCCTGATGCAGCCCAATATGGAGATGAAGGAAGCAATACTTTAGAAGGAATATATAATAATACAAGTTTGAATATTCCTAATATGAAAAAATTGGGGCTATATAATATACAAGGTTTGAATATTAATGAAAAAGAAGAAAATCCAATAGGAATATATGGAAAAGCTGCAGAAAAAACTAAAGGAAAAAACAGCCCAGTAGGACATTGGGAAATAGCAGGATTTATAAAAGATGAACCATTTAAAACCTATTATGAAGGATTTCCAGAAGAACTATTAGATGAAATCGCAAAAAGAGGAAATATAAAAGGATTTTTATGTAATGAAAAAGGTTCAGGAACAGATTTCCTAAAAAAATATGGAGAGCAAAGTATAGAAACTGGAATGCCAATAATATATACATCTGCAGATAGTGTACTTCAAATTGCAGCACATGAAGAAAAAACAATGTCTGTTAAAGAGCTTCATAATTTATGTAAAATTGCAAGAAACATTATAGACGAAAAAGGTTATGGAATTGGAACAGTTATAGCAAGACCATTTATTGGAGATTGTAGTGAGAATTTTGTTAGAACATATAATAGAAAAGACTTTGAAGCAGAAGATTTTGGAAAGACAATGTTAGATATATTTTGTGAAAATGGTAAAAAAGTTTTAGCAATAGGAAAAATAGAAGATTTATTTACAGGAAGAGGAATCACAAGAGCTATACATACTTCTGGAAATGCAGACGGAATAGAAAAAACAATAGAAGCTATAAAAAATGCAGATGAAGATTTAATTTTCACAAATTTAGTAGATTTTGATATGTTATATGGACATAGAAACAATATAGAAGGTTATGCAAAAGCTTTAGAAGAATTTGATAGAAAATTACCAGAAATATTAGGGACTTTAAAAGAAGAAGACATATTAATTTTAACTGCAGATCATGGAAATGACCCTAGTACACCTAGCACAGATCATTCTAGAGAATATATACCAATACTTGTATACGGAAAAAGATTAAAAGAAAATGTAGACTTAGGAATTAGAGAGACTTATGCAGATATATCAGCAACAATATTAGATATATTTGAGCTTGAAAAATTAGAAAATGGAAAAAGTTTTAAAAATGAAATCATGAAGAACGAATAATATAAAATTAGCAAAAAAATCTAGACAACACATAAATTATATGTTAATATAATTTATGTGTTTAGATTATATGCCGATATGGCGGAACTGGCAGACGCACACGACTCAAAATCGTGCGGGAAACCATAAGGGTTCGAGTCCCTTTATCGGCACCAACTCAGACTGAAAATTAGTTATTTTCAGTCTTTTTTATTTGATTTGTGTTAATAAGGCAATCAATAAAAGTGGCTATAAATCAACTTTTTTTCACTTTTGTTGATTTTTTGATTTTTAATGATTTTTAATTATTTTTGCTTGATGATTAAAATTTGTTCCCAAATTGTTCCCAAAACTGTTCCCACTTTAAAATCGCGTAAGTATATATATTTATATAATTACACGGTTTGGACTTTTGAAAAATGAAAATTTTTTGTTCCCACTTCGGTTTTTTTGACAAAAAAACAAAAAATGGGAACAAATTTGCTCACCATTTTTAAAATTAAAAAGAGATAATCAAGTTGTATACTTAAGTTGAAGATTTTTCTAACATCATATAAACAAATTCATCTATGAATTCTTTTGGTCTAAATATATCTTCATCAAATTTGAAACCAAATATATTTTCAAAGTTTGCTTCTGTTAATTTTTCATTTCTATGTTCTAAGGCATATTTTATTTCAGTTCGTATTTGTCTAGAATTTAAATTAGGGTAATCAACTATTATAGTTTTAAATATGTCTTCAAGATTATAAAATTCATTGTTTGGTAATTATATAAAGAATACACATTTATTAATAAATTTTGTTCCATTCATTCTAGGTTTTAATCCTAATTGACGAAGTGTATTAAATATTTGAAATTTTTCTCTTGATTTAATTATTTTCTTTTTACAATTACTATTTAGTTAAACATGTAAAGAATTGACAAAAATGTATAGATATGATATGAATTCAATATAAAAGGAGGGATATTTACGAAAAAGACTTTAATAAAAGTATTATTTATTCTACTTATTATTTTACTTTTAAATAGTTTATTTCTTACTACATCAAAAGCATTTGACAAAGATGAAGTAATCAAACGAGAAGATGTTATTGAAACGGAACAACTTTCACAAGAAGAATACGTTATATATAAATATGATAAGAAAACTGATACCACTACAATTGTTGATACAGAGGAAATGTTAAGCTTATGTAATTTAACTAGTACAAATGAGAGCCAAGGTTATACACCACCATATCAATTAACTAAAACAAATTTTAATTCTTTGAGAAATATTCCAAATTTCTTTTTTTCGCCTAATCTAAGTTTAAGACCATATAGTGATACTTGTAAAATAATTGCAGAAGGAGGATTAAATCATGGTAGTGGTTTTCTAGTTGGTTCAAACTTATTGTTAACTAATGCTCATTGTGTATTTTCAGATAAAACATTTGAGAACTATTATGCAAATTGGACTTGTTATCCTGCATATGATAATGGACCATATAGTGAAGGATTATTTACAGGTTGGGATACAGTATATTATTCATCAGGTTATGGTTCGATATTTGAATCTGTAAGTGATGAAAATGATTGGGCCTTATGTGTATTGCAAAGTAATTTAGGTGATTCCCAAGGTTGGTTTGGTTGTAGATCTTATGGCAGTAATTCGTATTTAGAAGATAAACCAGTAAAACAAATGGGTTATCCAAAGAATGATGGATTTGATGGAAAATATCAATTTTATTCTATTGGAAATATTACAGACGTACGTTCAAAATCTTTTGATGCGGATTCAATTAATCATGCAGCAATGAGTGGTGGACCAATTGTATTGCAATCTGATGAAAACTATGCTGTAGGTCTTATAAAAGGTCGTCATGAAGATAACACAACATATGGTGTAAGAATAACATCTGAAATTGTTGATTTGATTAATAGCTTACAGTAAAAGGAGTAAAGGTAATTTCAAATATGAAAAAAAGATATATTTTAATAATAATTATTTTTATATTAATAGCTTTAATATACGGACTAGCTAATACAAAAGACAATGATAAATTAAGTAATTATAATATTATAAAAAAATCAGTTTCAAATGAAAAAGATTGGGATGAAAAAAGTCTAACAGAGCAATTTACAGAACTTGTGTATAATAGTAGAATTTATTTAAGTACTGACTTGAAAATTAATTCAGAAAATATAGATAAAGAAAAAGATGTAACAAATATAATAGCATCTGAAGACTCAGAATCTATGCATAAAAAACAAATAACACTATATTCAATTAAAGATATATCTATAAAGTATGCTGTAGCAATACAATTTGAAAATGATGAGAATTATTATGTATATATCAATTCAGAAGAAGCAAATGATTCATATAATGATTCTACAATTTATAAATACGATAAAGAAACAAATACAACGAGTACTATAGAATCTACTAAAAAAAAGTGAAGATATTTTTTTACTGATTCCGAGCCTATAAAATAATAAACTTATAAATCAAAAGGTGTTACTATTATCATAGTGATAACTTTTACATTTGTAAATAAAATAACTTAATACATAAAGATGTGTCTACTTCTATAATTGTATTTCCAGCAGATTTTATAACTAAAGTATTTCCATATTGCTCGTCTTTTATACAATTATATCAGAGATAGTATCGAGATAAGCTTCTTTTTCTGTTTCTGAATGAGTAAAGGAGTCAATTGTTTTAAAATAGATTTTTTATTAGTACAATATAGTTCTATAATATTTTTTTATAAAAATTATTCCAAATTGTAAAAACAATTATATCAATAACTGTAACAAAAATTCCTGCAAAATAACTACAACAATATGTTAAAAATGTAAAGAATATTACTAAAAAAATAATTGATTTTGAATTAAGTCCAAGTTTCTTTTCAAATTCACCTTTTAGTAGTATTTTTTCATCCTTTTCTAATTTCATAAAGTTTCCTCCATTTAAAAATATTATATAATTATAATGTCAAACTTAAAACTAAAAGTAAATTATATTAAATATTATTTATATATGAGTATAATTTTTTAATCTTATAATTTATAATAAATAAAAAATAAAAAATAAAAAATAAAAAATAATACCAAAAGATAGGTAATAATAAGTTTATTACCTAAAGAGTAGTTTGATTCTGATTGATGTTCTCAAATTGCTCATCATAAAAAGTTGAAATATTATTATATTAAGTAAAATAAGAAGTAAGATAGGGTTTATCGGCACCAATAACGTTTCTGTTCGAATGCCATCAAACAGAATTGATACCAAATCAATCAGAAATAAAATCTGGTTGATTTTTTTCTTCTGTAAAGCACTATCTAAAATCCTAAAAAATAGCGTTTGAAATGAAGATCATTAAAGAGATGTGAAATATGATTGACGAGTATACATGTTTAATGTAATAAAATTTAAATATATATTGTAAAAAAACAACAAAAAAGATATAATACAAACGGGTTATTTAAGGGAGAAGAAAACTAATGAATAAGCAAGATAGTGTAGATAAAATAATAGAAATTCTAAAAAAAAGTGCATTAAAATTTCATGATGATTTTGATAGAAATTTAAAATTTTATTTTATTGAAGAAAAAAAAGAGAATGAGATAATATTGCACTTTAATATAATATATGATAGAGAATTAGAATATTTAATTATATTTAAAAAGCTGAAAACAATTACTGATTATATTCCAAATGTAAAAGGTCATAATAAATTAAATCTAAGTTTAAATCCATATACTAATTTGAAATTTACAGATGAAAATCTTATATTAAGCAATATTTATGATTATATAAAAGAAATATATGTTGATGAAATTGCTTGTTATCAAAAGTTTGGAATAATATTAAGAAATCC
>USEI01000026.1 GCA_900553685.1 uncultured Clostridium sp. | reverse complement strand
ACGTTTGATATTTTAGCACCCTATTTTAATAAAGTCAATACTTTTTTTAAAAAAAATATTTTTTTATACATTTTAACACTACATTATAAAAAATAAGTAAATTAAGAAAAATTAATTTTTATAAATACAAAAAAATCAACAGTATAATAGTAAAAATTTACTATTATACTGTTGGCAACTTTATATTGTATATAAAAATATACATATATAGAATTAGAAAAAATCATTCTCAATTTTCATTTATTTTAATATAGCTTTTCCTTTATATATACTATCTGGATTTATTATACTTTCTATATTCAATAATCTATTATATTTAGATACCCTATCTGTTCTGCAAGGAGCACCTGTTTTTATTTGTTCTGAATTTGTTGCAACAGCTATATCTGCTATTGTTGTATCTTCAGTTTCTCCGACTTCTATGTGAAATAATAGTTGTGTAACCATTTTTGTGAGCTTGTTCAATAGTATCCAAAGTTTCTGTTAAAGTTCCTATTTGATTTAATTTTATTAATATACTATTACTTGCTTTCATATTTATTCCTTTTTCTAATCTTTTTATATTAGTTACATATAAATCGTCTCCAACTATTTGTACTTTATTTCCTATTTTTTCTGTAAGTTTTTTCCATGATTCCCAATCTTCTTCTGCAAGACCATCTTCAATTGAAAAAATAGGATATTCTTTAACTAGTTCTTCTATATATTCTATCATTTCATTAGAAGTTTTTGTTAATCCTATTTTCCAAAAATAGTATTTTCCTTCTTTTCCAATTTTCTTAGCCTCCTCATACATTTCAGTTGCTGCCAAATCTAAAGCAAGTACCACTTCTTCACCTGCCTTGTATCCAGCTTTTTCAATTGCTTCTAATATTAAATCTAGAGCTTCTTTTTCATCTTTTACTTTTGGAGCAAATCCTCCCTCATCTCCAACTCCAGTTTCTAAATTTTTTTCTTTTAAAACTTTTTTTAATGTATGATAAATCTCTGTTCCCATTTG
The DNA here is from genome assembly GCA_900553685.1 of uncultured Clostridium sp. GTDB lineage: Bacteria > Bacillota > Clostridia > TANB77 > CAG-508 > Scatovivens > Scatovivens faecipullorum. The sequence continues at coordinate 15,689 of USEI01000026.1, read as the reverse complement.
AATAGCTTTAGAAAATGTTTTTGCTCCAGTAGGCATTATCATGAATTCTTGTATGCTAAGTGTACTATCTGCATGCTTTCCGCCATTCATTATATTCATCATTGGTACTGGTAAAACTTTTGCATTTATTCCACCTATATACTGATATAATTCTAATCCTAAAGAATCAGCAGCAGCTTTTGCAACTGCAATGGATACTCCAAGTATTGCATTTGCTCCTAATTTTGCTTTATTTTCTGTTCCGTCTAATGCTATTAGGCTCCTATCTAATTCTATCTGGTTATATACATTCATTCCTATTATTTCATCTCTAATTATTGTATTTACATTTTTTATTGCCTTTAAAACACCTTTACCTAAATATCTACTTGCATCACCATCTCTTAATTCTATTGCTTCAAAACTTCCAGTTGATGCTCCTGATGGAATAGTCGCTACTCCTGTAAATCCACCTATAGTTCTAACTTCAACTTGAAGTGTTGGATTTCCTCTTGAATCCAAAATTTCTATTGCTTTCACATCTTCTATTTCTAAATATTTTTTCAAATTTAACCTCCTTTTTTAATTACTTATAACATTATAGAAATCTTCTTGATAGATTTATTATTTGATTTTTACAAAATTTTAAACTCATATTTTCATTTTTAATAAAATTTTATATTATTATCATATATTTTTAACTGTAATTTTATAAAATCAATAAATTTAAATGATTTTTTTATCTCTTTTAAGCAGTTAATTTTATAAAACATTATATACTTACTGTATATTCATCTATTTTAATGAATTATTATTTAAAACAGAAATATTCATTTCAAAACAGTATTATCCAAATTTACTAATTTATATAGCTACTATTGCAAATAGTCGAATTTTTCTTTATAATACCTATATGAGAAAATTAATTGTAAATAAAAAATATGATAATAAAAAATTAAATAATTTTATTCTAGATTCTTTTCCTGACTTAAATAAAAGCACTTTATATAAAGCTTTAAGAAAAAAAGATGTAAGAATAAATAATGTAAAAGTTTCGGAAGATACTATAGTTCATTATAAAGATGAAATTGTTTTATACATTATCGATGAACTTCTTTTTAAAACTTCTAATTTAAATATAAACATCGTATATGAAGATAATAACATTATAATTTTTAATAAACCTGAAGGAATTTCTATTACTGATGACAATAATTCTACACCTACTTTTACAAGCCTTGTAAAGCAAAAATATGGCTCTAATTTAAATCCATGTCATAGACTGGATAGAAATACCAAAGGACTGATTATTTATGCTAAAAATCCATTGTCGCTTCAAATTATGCAGGAAAAATTTAAGTGTAGAGAAATTGAAAAACATTATCTTGCAAAAGTATATGGTATTATAAATAAAAATCATGAAATTTTAGAAGCATATCTTTTTAAAGACAGTAAAAAAAGTTTAGTATATATTTCAGATTTTCCTAAAAAAGATTACTCTAAAATAATCACAGAATATACTGTTATAGAGAAAAATAAAAAAGAAAATTATACAATATTAGATATAAACTTACATACTGGCAAAACACATCAGATTAGAGCTCATTTATCACATATTGGATATCCTATTATCGGTGATGGTAAATATGGTATTAATGAAATAAATAAAAAATTTAATTCTAGAACTCAAGAACTTTATAGTTACAAATTAGAATTCAACTTTAAAACTGATAGTGGTATTTTAAATTATTTAAATAAAAAAGTTATTAGTTTAAAAATAAAATCCTTATAAAATATTATAAGGATTTTATTTTTATATATTACTGCTATTTCACTATTTTATATTTAATAATATTTTTTCATTACAAATTTTTTATATATAACAAAAATATATTATCTTATGCTTAACTATTTATTGCAATTTTTCTAATATATATTTTGTTAATACTTGATATCCTTCTTCTTTTAAATGTATCCAATCATCTTGTCTATATTTTTTCTCTGTTTCTACAAATTTATTTGCTACATCTATGTATCCAACACCTCTTTTTTCACAAAGTACCTTTATTTGACTATATAAAGCATCTCTTCTAGCTTTCATATCCGGTTTTTTTGATTCATCTATTGTTATTTTATCTATTGTAGGATCATCGATTAAAAATATTTGTAAATAATATAATTTTGCTTTGGGATATTTTTTTTGCAGTTCAACAATAACTTCTTCCAAATCTCCAATTACAGTATTAGAATCTGACATTTTATTTATATCTTTCTCTACTGTTCCAATGTCTTTTTTTAAATCTTCATTTAAAAAACCCAATCCATAACCTATAATATCATTTGCACCACCATCAAAAACTATTACATCTGGTTCACCAGTTAAAGTTTTTACTTGATTTATCATTACAATATTATCTGTTCCTGTATTATCAGTAATTGTACTTCCACTTCTTGAATTATTTATAAAATTAGAATTTGGAAGCGCCTCTTTTAAATAGTATTCAAAAGCTCTATCATTATTTCCATACCCTGCCATTAATGAATCGCCAATAAAAGCAATTGTCTTTCCATCTAAATCATCATCTAAAAAGTTACTTAATATTAACAAAAAAACTATTAAAATTATTATTAAAAAAATTACTATTTTTTTCATCACTTCTCCTAACTTAAATTTATGAATTTATTTTAGATTATTTTCTAATTTCTTAAATTAAAATTTAAAATTGAAAATATAAAAATTCTTGAGTAGTTCCCCCAGGTGCAAATAAAAAAATAATATATAAACCAATGCAATAAACTACCCATCTTACAGGTAATTTTGATGTTCTTAGTTTTTCATAAATGTCTATTTTCTTTATTATAAAATAGTCTAAAATAAGTATTATTATAGTACCTAAAATAACTCCCATTCCTGTATCTCTAGATAAAAGATCTACTATATTTTTTCCATTTGCATTTATTAAAAACATATTTCCAAACATTTGTATAGATGTGCTCAAATTTCCTACACAGAATAAAAAATACCCAATCAATACTAAGCCAAAAGTTCTTACAATTTGAAAAGCAGAGTAAATTTTAGTTTTAACTAAATTGGGAAATTTCTTATAAAACTTATCATAAAGCGGAGCAAGTAAAGTTGAAATAATTATTATACTTCCATGATACATTCCATATAAAATAAATGCCCATGTTGATCCATGCCAAAATCCAATAAGTATCCATAATATACTAAGTGCAAAAACAGTTGGCATATTGTTTGCCAGAAATTTATTATTTTTATTTTTAAAGAATTTTCTAATTTTCTCAGAATTTTTACCTCTTAAAATTGGATAATATACATAATCTCTGAACCACGCTCCTAAAGATATATGCCATCTTCTCCAATATTCTGCTATTGATTTTGAAAAATACGGAGCATCAAAATTTTCAGCTATTTTGATGCCCAGCATCTTTGAACAACCTATTGCTATATCCATATATCCTGAAAAATCTGCATATAATTGAATTGCATATAATACTATTGCTATTAAAATATTTATTCCATAATAATCTTGTACATTCGTTGTTACTGTGGTAATTACAGGAGCAAGTTTATCTGCAACTACCATTTTCTTAATAATACCAACAACAATTCTATACATTCCTATTACTGCATCATTATAATTAAACGTTTTTCCACAAAATAAATCATTTGATAATTCACTATATTTATCCATAGGTCCTTGTAAAATATGTGGAAAATATGATATGTATAAAAAATATTTAAAAAAATTTCTCTCTGCTTCATATTCTTCTCTATAAACATCTATAACATATCCTATGCTCATAAAAGTATAGAAAGATATTCCAAGTGGCAAAACAAAATTCCAAACAGGAGCTGAAAAATCTATCTTGAAAATATTTAATATCATAGATATATTTTGAAAGAAAAAGTCTGCATATTTCATTACAATAAGCATTGAAAGTGTTGCTATTATTGTTATAATAACTGCTTTTTTCTTTTTTTCTTCAATTCTTTTTTTATAAATTTTTTTATTTTCTTTTGGTAAAGTATCTTTATATTTCTTTAAAAAATACTGCTGATTTTTTACATATCTATCTATTACCAAAGCACCTAAATATGTTATTAAGGTTGCTAAAATCACATATATCACATACTTTACCGAAGCACATAAATAAAAATAAATACTAGCTACTAATAAAACTATCCACTGAATTTTCTTTGGTACAATGTAATATGCAAAAAATACTATACAAAAAAACACTAAAAATTTTAATGTTGTAAAGACCATTACATATCCTCCATTATAATATCAACCATTTCTCCAACATTTTGCATTCCGATAACATCTTTCATTGCAAATTTGATACCAAATTCTTCTTCTACTTCTGATATTAATGTAATATGTGTTAAAGAATCCCAATCTTCAATATCAGCTGCACTTGTTGAATCTGTAACAGTTATTGAATCATCATCAAAAACATCCCTAAAAATTTCATTTAATTTTTCAAATATTTCACTTCTTTCCATAATTTTATTCCTTCCTTAAATAAATTTTATTAAACTAATTTTATAAATTTTAAATTTCATATAATTTTATTTTCTTATTTAATATTATTTTCATCTAATTTTATATTTGTTTTATTAAAACTAAAATTATCTACTTCTGCTTCAAATAAATCTTTTTTTACCTCTTTAAAACCTAAATTAGAATAAATCTTCTCTACCATTGCATTTTTAGGAGTCTTTATATATTCACCTACAACTTTTTTAAAACCTTTTTTCTTAGCAGTTTCAATTATTGTATTAATTATAAATTCTTCCATTCCTCTTTTTAAGACTCTACAACTCATAAGCCATGTATCTAAAAATAAAGTTTCTTTGTCTTTTTTCTCCATTATTACAACACTTATTAAACCATAATCACCAAATTTATCTTTTAAAGAAAAACTTAATGTTAAATATTTATCATTTCTTAAAATTTCTTCTATTTCAGCTTCTGTATATCTTATTGTTCTTAAATTGAATTGGTTTGAACGTTGAGTTAATTGAGAAATTCTAGGAATTTCAAATTCATTAAATTCATGAGCAGTTGCAACCATTTGTAGGCTTTTTAGATAATCATTAAAATCTTCAAAAGAACTTTGCATTGTTGCCCTTCCAACTTCTGCTTGATATTGTTTAGTTCTGTCTTTATCGTTTTCAGAATATGAGGCTGTTTCAAATAAATTTAAACTTTTTAGATAACTCAAGTACATTGCAGGATCTTCCGGCAAATCTGGTACTGTAATATCTGGTATCAACTCTTTAACAAGATTTCTTTCAAATGGATTATCGTCTATAAACACTAAACTGTCCATTCCTATATTTATTGTTTCTTGAATATGTTTTATATTACTTGCTTTATCTTGCCAATTAGCTACAAACATAGATATATCTTCTAATCTTAAAACCATTTCAGGATGCTTTTCGAAAGGTTCTTTGGCAATATCTTCATTGTTTTTACTACAAACTGTTAATATAATTCCTCTATTTTTTAATTCTTTAAGCCACATTTGAAATTCTGAAAAAGCATGTCCTAGTCCTAGCTCGCCTATTTGTATAGATTTTAATCCATCATCACCAATTACTCCCCCCCATAAAGTATTATCTAAGTCTAAAACAACACATTTTTTTATTTTTCCATTTAATGCTTTTATTATATCCACAACTTGTTTTGCAACTTCAGGTAATAAATTAGTAGAAATAGGCATTTTAGCTATATAATATAATTTTTCGTCATGTAATTCTTTTCGACCATATAAATTTTGAATACTAGATAAATCTATTAAAAATGCATTTTTTGTTTTCTCTACATGTTCCATTAATAAATAATTTAATTTTCTTATTTGATAAATAAAAGAACTTGACACTTTATTGGAATAGTTTCCAAAAATTTTATCATCTATCTCTACAAAATTAAACTGCATTATATTAGTTTTTAATTTTGAATTTATAGTATTCCAATAAGTTTCTATTTGATTTAATATATTTTCTGCAAAATTATTTCTATTTTGAAGTTCTAATTGACAAAAATTTTCAAATAATTTTTCAGTAGACATATAAATTAATACACTATTAGGAGCATGATTATATAATTCGGAATTATCATCCATAACTTGTGCATCTATTTGATTATAGTCTGCATCAAAAATATCTAAATTATATCCCTCTTTATACCCATATCCTTTTAATGCTGTTGATAAATGTTGTGTTGAGCAATTTCCCAAAATAGCTATTTTATAATTTTTTAAATTTTTCATGTCCTTTTTAGCATTTTTCTTTAATTCTACAAAACTAATTTTTTCCAATACTCTTCACTTCCTTACTTTAAATATTCATTATATTTTTCAATTATCATATTAGTAAACTGTGTTGCTCCATTTTCATTTACATGAGAAAAATCTCCAAGCCAATCTTCTGAAACTAATCCAAAATCAGTATTTACTATTATATTTGGATATTTTTTTTGTAATTTTTTCATATAATCAATATATTCTTCTTTAAATCCTTCTTGCATATTTGCATATGTTGACATATTTATAGGATGTTGTTCTATTATAACTTGTATACCATTATCTTCACATAATTGAATGCATTTATTCATATATAAATCTATTATATCATCTATTTCAAAATGTTCTTGATTTGTTATTGAAACATTATTTGGAATATAAAATTCAGCTGTACCATAATAATGCTGACCTTTGGTTTCTTTAACTTTTTTATATTCTTCAGTATTTATTTCATATCTATCCTCAAATAAAGCATTTTTAACTGCAGCATAATATTTATGTGGCATACTTAATTTATATTGTAAAAATTTTAACATTGGATTTTTTTCAGGAAATAGTCCAGTATCAATTATTTCTTTAAATTGATCTGTTGTTATCCAGTCAAAATAAATAGTTCTTTCCCAGAAAAATTGATCAGATAAAGTATATCCTCCCATAAAATACATCATAATCATTGTTTTAGGAGGTTCGTGATTTTTTAAATAATCCTGCATTAAATAATATTGCTCTATAGGTGTTGCTCCAGCCATTGAAATATTATATGTATCTTCAGATATCATTTCTGGAATTACTGCTGCTTTTGCTACTGAATCTCCAAAAATTAAAACTTTACTGGATTTTGTTTTATTTCTAACATAATCCAATGTTTCTCTATAATAAGCATATTCTTTATCAAATATATAAAAACCAAAATTCTTTGCAATTATTGCAAAAATTATCCAAACTACTATAAATAAAATCAGTAATTTTACTATAAATTTTACAAATCCTTTGTTCATTTCTTTCCTTTCTTGTTATAAAATATCTCCACCTGTCATTGGTAAATTTAAACCATTTACATATTCTGCTTCATCAGACATTAAATATTTTATCGCATTTGCTACTTCTTCTACTTTTACATTTCTTTTCATGCCTGAATTACTTGCTGTCATTTCTATAATTCTTTCATCTATATTTTCTAAAAAGCTTGTTTCCACCATAGTTGGTGATATAGCATTTATATTTATTCCTTTTTCTTTATATTCTGATACTAATGAATTAATTAATCCCATAAGAGCATATTTAGTTATTACATAACTAGACAAATACTTTGGTGGTACTCCTTTTGTAACACTACTTAGCATTGCTACAATTTTTCCATATTTTTGTTTTGACATAATTGGTAAAAAAGCTCTCATAAATTCAGCAAAACTATGTACTTGTATTTCTAAATCTTTCAAGGTATCTTCCCAATTAAATTTACTAAATTTTACATACTCAAATTTTCTTGCAGCCAAATGTAAAAAATGTGTTGGCGTATTATATTTTTCTTTTATATATTCTATTGATTTTAGTACTTCTCCTGTATTAGATAAATCACATTTTAAATAGTCTATTTCTATATTTTTAAATGTATTTACTATATTTTCTAATTTTTCTTTATCTCCAAAATAAATAGCTATTACTTTTATTTTTTCATTTTGTTTTTCAAGTTCCTTTAAATATGCAATTCCTATATCAGAAGTAGCTCCAATTATACAATAAATTTTTTCCATATTATATTCTCGTATAATATTAGTATTTTACTATACGAATTCTCCTCTCTAAAGAATTTTATAAAACTCCAGCTATAAGTTTCGCTGAGCAGACCTTTTTTTCTTCCTGATTTCTAATATTTGCCTTTAAAGTTATTCTATTAAATCTATTATCAATCTCTACAACTTGTCCTGTAATTTTTAAAGTATCACCTATAAATACAGGTGAATGAAATCTTATATCTTTGCATTCTTGAAATAAGCAATTTTTTCCAGGTAAATACACACCCACTAAGGTAGAAAAGAAAGAAGCTGTAAGCATTCCAAATACCAAGATATTGTCAAAACCTTTTTCTTTTGCAAAATCTTTATCACTATGTATAGGATTTATATCACCTGTAAAATTTCTAAAATTATTTTGCATTTTTTCCGTTACTTTTACTGAAAATTCCTCTGTCATTCCTATATATATATCTTCTAGTTTATATTCGTTCATTATTTTAGAATTACCTTTCTAATTTTTCTTTATAATATCATCTAACCTTATTTTTTTCAATAAAATTTTATTCAAATATTCTTCTTATTATATTATCAAATTTTGAAAACAAAATTTAATATAACTTTAGACTATTTTTCACGTAAAAATAGTAAGCTAAAAAATCTTTTATTATATAAAAAACGTACTAATTTTATATGGATAATAAAATAGTACGTTCATGTTTAGTTTATTAAAATAATTTAAATTAGTAAGAAATTTTAGTTAAAAAAACTTTCGAATTCTTCGCTTGTAATTTTTTCTTTTTCTAATAATGTTTGTGCTACTTTATCTAATATATCCATGTTTTCCATAAGTATTTTTTGTGCAGTAGTATATGCATTATCTATTAATAATTTAATTTCATTTCCAACTTCATCTATAACTTTTTCTCCAAATATTTGTAATTCATAAGGATCATCAACTTTTAATGAAATTGGTCCTAATTTATCATCCATACCATATACAGTAAGCATGTCTCTTGCTATTCCTGTTGCAACTTCAATATCATTACTTGCACCAGTAGAAATCTCATTTAGTGCCAATTTTTCAGCTGCTCTACCACCCATTAAGGCTACTAATTTTTCTAATAATTCAGTTTTAGATATATAATACTTGTCTTCATTGGTTTTATACATTGTATAACCACCAGCTAAACCTCTTGGAATAATTGAAACTTCTTTTACATCTGTTTGAGTTGGCAAGAATTTGCTTACTACAGCATGTCCTGCTTCATGATAAGCTGTTAATCTCTTATCTTTTTCAGAAATTACTCTATTTGTTTTTTCAAGTCCTACTGTTATTTTTTTAACCGCATTTTCGATGTCTGAATTTGTTATTTGTTTATGCTTATTTCTAGTTGCTATAATTGCAGCTTCATTTAAAACATTAGCAAGCTCTGCTCCAGTAAAACCAGCTGTGTCTCCAGCAATTTCTTTAAAATCTACTTCTGGAGAAAATTTCTTATTTTTACTATGAAGTTTTAATATGCTTTCTCTACCATTCAAATCTGGTGCAGGAATTGTTATTTGCCTATCAAATCTTCCTGGTCTTAATAAAGCTTTATCTAGCATTTCAGGCCTATTAGTTGCTGCTAAAACTATAACTGTTTCATTTGTTTCAAATCCATCCATTTCAACTAATAACTGATTTAATGTTTGATTATTTTCTGTTTCTGAACCACTGTTGCTAGTTCTTCTTGAGCCTATTGCATCAATTTCATCTATAAATACTATACAAGGAGCCATTTTTTTTGCTCTTTCAAATAATTTTCTTACTCTTGAAGCTCCAAGTCCCGCAAACATTTCTATGAATTCTGAACCACTCATAGATATAAAAGGTACTCCCGCTTCTCCAGCTATTGCTTTTGCAATTAAAGTTTTTCCTGTTCCTGGTTTACCATATAGTAAAATACCTCTTGGAATTTTAGCTCCCATTTTTTGATATGCTTCTGGAGTTTTCAAAAAATCAACTATTTCTATTAACTCATTTTTTTCTTCATCTAAACCTGCAATGTCATCAAATCTAACTTCTGATTTCTTGCTTCCATCTTCTCCACCATATACTTTTCCACTATCACCACCAATTCCTTGCATTTTAAAAATCATTACCATTAAAACAATTAATAATAAAGTTGGTAATAATGAAAATATCGTATCTGATATTCTTAGAATTGGATTTACAGATTTTTGATTTAATTCTATTTGTACATTTTCTTTATCAACTTTTTCTTGAATTAATTCTGTAAAAGCTTGTATACTTGGTACAATTACTGATTTTTGTCTATCTTTTTCTTCTCCTTCTCCTTTTAAAGTTACTTTTACTGTTGAACTTCCAGTTGTCATTTCAATTTTCTCAACTTTTCCTTCATTTATAGAAGTAATAAGTTCTGTATAAGCAAGTTCTTTTTCATCTTTATCTGTTTTAGCACTAAAATAATATATTGTAAAAGCACTTATTAAACATAATATTATTAAAATTACTAAAATAACAGTTTTTAAAGTTTCATTATCCTTTTGTTTTCCATTCTTTTTCATAATCGACACATTCCTTTTCTATATTTCTGAACCATCAGGTTCTCTATTTTCTTCTACTACCGGTTCTTCTTCTTTTGTTCCTTTATCATCTTCTTTATTTTTTTCTTCTGGATTTTTCTCTTTTAGTTCTGGTTTTTCTGAATCTTTGTCGTTTTCATCATTTAGCTCTTTTTTTACTTGTTTTTGAACCTCAATTATTTTTTGTAATTCTTCACTTTGTTTAATTAAATCATATTTAATCATTAATATCGCTGCAATTATATAAACATAAGCAATAAGTAAATACATTACATCAAAATATTTAATAATAAATCCTGTTAGCATATAAATAACTAAATATATACCACTTAATATTATAGATAAAGTTAAAGAATATACAGATAGTGAAATCATTGGAGACATTTTAAATCTTACTCCACAAAATCTTGCTGCAATATATCCAAATATAGCTACTACAAATAAATAACCTAAGTTAGTTATAACATTATTTATAAATATGCTTATAAAATTTGCTACAAAATATACATTTATTACTGTTCCAAAACCTATATTTTGAATACTGTTTACTAGTTCTTGTTTATTTGTAAAGTTTATTCCCAATTGTCCTAAATACTGATCACTAAATAATTCTTGATAAGTCTGTTCTATTACATTTCCATCAAATATATATATAGCTTTATCTTTTAATAAGACTAAACCTAAATCATCAGAATACATATTTTCTTTATATGTCTTTAATATATCTTCTGATACATTATCATCTGTATTTATATATAATCTGAATTTATAGTCATAATCATAAGCTTCAAGATTTTTTTCAAATTTTAAAATATTATTTTCATATTTAAAATTTGGCAATTCATTTTGAATGTAACTATATGCTGTATTTGACATTTTATAAAAATTATAAGAACTTACAATTGATATTATTAAAGATATTAATAATATCAATATCAAAAAGAAGTTTAAAGCTACAGAAGTTCTTTCACCTAAAAACATCCCATAATCTTCTAGTTTGAATATAGCAATTTTTATTCTCTTAAAAAAACCTATTTTCTTTTGACTTTCTTCCACTATATATACTCCCTTCTAATTTCATCATTTGCTTGTAATGGTGTTATATTTATTATTACTTCGTCTCCAACTTGTATGTCCCAATTTGACGTTATATCTATTATAGCATGATACATACCAATTCTTCCTAAAACTTTATAACTTTTATCTCTAATCTTTACTTTTAATGAATTATCTTTAAAAATCTTTTTTATCTCCATTCCAACTGATATCAAATTATTTTTAAAAGTAAAATCATCTCTTAGTTTGTCTTTATTAAACCCATCAATATATCCAACTGGAATTACTGCTACTCTTGTTATTTTTTTTGTTTTATATATTTTTCCATAACTAATATTATAACCTTTAGGTAAAGTTTTTATTTCAGTAATTGAAGTCTTAAAAGTTCCTATTTTAACTAATCCATCTACTTTTTTTAATGTTCTTCCTTGAAATATTGATCCTAATCTTACTGCATCTAATCTCATTTCTGGATACTTTATAAAAGCTGTTGAAGATGCTGCATGTAATTTTCCTGTACTATATCCTGATTTTCTCACATTTTCAACACAATCTAAAAATCTTTTGAATTGTATGTTTGTCCACTTTTCATCACTACATTTCGAAAAATGAGTATACATTCCCTCTATTTTCACAAAATCAGCATTTTCAAAAACCTTAATAATATTTTCTATATCATTATATAAAAAGCCAAATCTAGCAAGTCCTGTGTCTATCTTTATATATATTCTTATATTTTCTTTTTTTAATTTACTCGCAATATCCTTTATAAGCTCTAGTTCATAAAAATTTCCAACTGTAAGTATTATATCATTCTCTACTAATTCTTGTATTTCTTCTTTTATAATTGTTGGAGAAAGCATAATTATATCATTTTCAATTTTAGCCTCTTTTCTAAGTTTTATTGCTTCTTGAGTAACTGCTACTGCTAAAGTATTAATTCCATTATCTACTAAAAACTTAGAATATTGTATTAAATCTAATCCTACACCATTTGCTTTCACAACACCTATTATTTCTGGCTTTTTATCTTTTTCAGTTTCTTGATTCATCTGTTTTATAATTTCAATATTATTTTTTAAATCTTTTTTATTTATTTCTAGTTTTTTCATAAATTTTCCTGTATTATATTTAATAAATCTTAAAATAAAATTAAATTTTATTTTACACATTTTTTATTTAATAAAACATTAAAGCAATTTAATATTAAATAAAATCATACATAAAATTTGTACATAAATTTTTTAGTACATACAACAAATATATTATACTATGAATTTTACCACATTTTAATTTCAAATTTAAACCTTTTTTGTTAATTTCTTCTTTAAAGTTCTTAAACTTCTAAACGTTTTTTCTGCTAATTTATATAATTTATAAGTTACTGGTTTATATGGAATATATATTTCGCCTATAAATTCTGTAAATTCTGCATTAAATCCTTTTTTAAATCTATATAAACCATATTGAGGATGTGATTCATCTACAACTCCAGAAACACCTCTAAAATCATATATATCTGCACCTCTTTTTATAGCTTCTTTAATCATTGTCCATTGAAGCAAATAGTTGGGCATAAGATTTCTATGTTTATTGCTACTTGCTCCATACAAATACCATACTTTATTTCCATACATAATCGGTATAATTCCGGCTATTGCTTCATCACCAGAATACGCCATTAATAATTTCATATGATTCGGAGCAAGTTCATCATACATTTTTTCAAAATAAGAAAGTGATCTAATTATAAAATTATCTCTTTCACCTGTCTCAACCATTATTTTATGAAATTCTTTTAAATCTTCTCTTGTACCTTCTTTGATTACTACTCCTTTTTTTATTGCTAATCTCACATTATACCTAGTTTTTTGATGAAAAGCAGCAAAAATCTCATCTTCTGTTTTTCCTTTTAAATCTAACCTAAATACAAATCTTGGTTGTATCTCATCTTTAAAATCTTTACTATCGTCTTTTATTTTAAAACCTTTTTTTAGAATAATTTCTCTAAATTTTTCATCAGTTTTTAAAATATCTGGTTCTATTCTAAGAACAAAAGCTTTATATTTTTTAGCAAGTAAATTTGCTCCTTCTACTAAATCTGATATAACTTCTTCGTCATATAAATTACAAACTGGTCCTCTTGCCGAATACATTATATTTCCAAAAATTGGAATTTTTCTTATCCAAACACATAAACTTCCTCTTATATTTCCATCTTTATCTTCTGATAATATAACTTCTTTTATCCAGTTTGTTTTCACCTGTCCCCATTCAAGAGATTGTTGAAAATTACATCTTTCATGAGATTCTAAAAATTCTTTATAACGTAACTTATCTTTCTCTTCTAATAATTTCACCTGTAATCCTCCCAAGACTTGTTTATTTTTCTACAATAGTTCCTTCTTTACTATCTTTTACTTTATATCCTTTTTCTATTAATATATCTCTAATTCTATCAGATTCTTTCCAATCTTTATTTGTCCTTGCTATATTTCTATTTTCTATTAGAGATTTTATTTCTTCTGGTAATTCTTCTTCATCTTTTTTATATTCTTTTAAATTAAGTCCCAAAACTTGATCAAATTTTAAAAGAAGCTTTTGAAATTTCTTTGATTTTTTATGATTTTTAATTACATCCCAAACTACGCTCATAGCTACTGGCATATTTAAATCATCATTTATTGCTTCTAAAAATTTTTCTTCATATGATTTTATTTCTTCATCAGAAACTTCATCTGTTCCTTCGCTATGTTTTAAATAACCTTCTCTTAATCTATTTAATGCAATTTTTGCTGAGTCCATTGCTTCAAATGTAAAATTGATTTGCGCTCTATAATTTGAAGTATAATTAAACATTCTATACACTAATGGTTCATAACCTTTTTCTTGTAAATCTTTTAATGTATATAAATTATTTAGGCTTTTTGACATTTTTCCACCATTAATTTGTAAAAATTCAACATGCATCCAATAATTAGCTGGAATCTTCCCACAAAAACCTTTACTTTGAGCTATTTCATTTTCATGATGAATTGGAATATGATCTACACCTCCAGTATGAATATCAAAATGCTCTCCTAAATATTTATAACTCATTGCTGAGCATTCTAGATGCCATCCTGGATATGCCTTTCCAAAAAAAGAATCCCATTTCATTATATGATTTTCTGGAGCTTTTATCCATAAAGCAAAGTCAGATATATTTTTCTTATTTTTATCAAAATCTACTCTTGCTCCAGCTTTTTGATTTTCTACACTTCTATTAGATAGTATACCATATTTGTCTAATTTTGATGTATCAAAATATACTGTATCTTCTGTTTGATAAGTAAAACCATTCTCTATGATTTTCTTAACATATTCTTCCATTATATCAATATGTTCTGTTGCCCTTGCTATTATTTCAGGTCTATCAATATTTAATGAATCTATATCTTTTAAAAATGCATTCATATAAAATTCTGCTATTTCAAAAGGATTTTTATTTTCTCTTTTTGCAGCTTTCATCATTTTATCTTCACCTTCATCAGCATCTGATACAAGGTGTCCAACATCTGTGATATTCATAACATGTTTTAATCTATATCCATTATATTTTAAAACTCTTCTTAAATTATCCATAAATAAATATGCTCTTAAGTTTCCAATATGAGCATAATAATATACTGTAGGACCACATGAATACATTTTTATTTCTTTCTCATCAATTGGCTTAAATTCTTCTTTCTTTCGAGTTAATGTATTAAAAAATTTTATACTCATGTTTTATCTCCTTATATTAATTTTTGGGTGGAAAGCATTTTCCACCCATTATTATTTAATTTATATTAATTAATCAAGTCAATTATGCGGATGGTGTTTCAGGATTTCCGCCTTCTGAGCCACTTCCACCTCCTGGGTTTCCACCTTCTGAACCACTTCCACCTCCTGGGTTTCCGCCTTCTGAACCGCTTCCACCTCCTGGGTTTCCACCTTCTGAACCGCTTCCTCCTC
>USEI01000025.1 GCA_900553685.1 uncultured Clostridium sp. | reverse complement strand
TCTTTCAATATTTTTTTCATTTTACATGTGACATATCTATTTTAAACCTATATATTAAAATAATTTTTAATATAACTAAAATTTATTGTTGTAAAAAAGTCAAGTAGACAATGTATTAATCTAAAACTAAATATTTTTTAATTTCTGACACAAGCTACTCGACTTTTTATTCTTATCTTTCAAATTCATCTATATTTTTAAATTCATATCCCATATTTTTTACTTCTTTTATAACTTCATTTAAAATTTTACTATTATCTTCTGATGTAGAATGTAATAAAAGCACACAGCCATTATGCATATTATCTAAAATTTTCTTTTTTCCATATTCTGTTCTACCTTGTTTATTTTTATCCCAATCATCATAAGCAGATGACCACATAACAGTCGTATAACCTAATTCCTTAACTTTGCTTATTACTCTTTCACTAAATTCTCCCTTTGGTGGTCTAAAATATTTCATTTCATATCCAAATTTTTCATATACGGCATTATGTAATTTCATGACTTCATCTTTAATTTCTTCATCTCTCAAATTTGGTAAACATTTATGATTCACTGTATGATTTCCAACAATATGACCATCTTCAATCATTCTTTTTACAATATCACTTGCAGTATTCAAATAATGCGCTGTAATAAAAAAAGTTGCTTTTACATTATTTTCTTCTAAAACGTCTAAGATTGCTTCTGTATAACCTGCTTCATATCCACAATCAAAAGTTAAATATACTTTGTTACTATCTTTATTTCCCATGGATATTCCTTCAAATTTCCTAATAACTTTCTCACTTGCTGTATCTAAAGTTGATTGCTTATGTTCAGGTTCTCTTCTAAATCCCCATGCTAATAATTCATTACTTAATTCAGTTGCTTGAGAATATATTGTAAATTGCATAATACATAATGATAATAAAACAATTAAAAAACTATATCTAATAATTTTATCTTTCATAAATTCCTCCTTAATTTAAGTGTCTTTATAAAAGATTATTCATTAAAATATTTTTTATGAAATAAAAAACCCTCGGACATGATTTTCATCATTTATCCAAGGGTGAAAGGATTTAGTTATTACAAATATGTTGTTTCAAAATTACGCTCAACCAGCTGTGTTATTCAAAATATCATACAGTGGTGAGTTTTCATCAATAACAACTGTGCCTCCGTTTTTCAAAGACTCCTTCATAGCCTCGAGCTCTATCATAAAATTATAGAACTCACGTCTTTCAGCAGATTTGCCATAGCTATCGGCCAATATACTATAATACTGCTTTTCGCCATCTGCAATTACGTCTGCTGCTTTAACTTCAGCATCAGAAACAATCTTTTTTACATCAGCATCAGCCTGAGTCTTAATGGTGTTGGCCTCTTTATCACCTTCAGCTTTATACTCTGCTGCAATCGCATTTCTCTCGGAAATCATTCTACTATATACTGCTTCTTTATTATCATTCGGCAGGTCTAGTACCTTAATTTCCATTTGGGTTATCTCTATTCCGTATTGAGAAAGACTTGTAATCTTTTTCAAGATATTGGAACCAAGACTACCATCTTTGCCGCCAATCACATCTTCCTGATTAGTAGATGAGATATAGTTTTTCATTGCATTATAAGTTGCAGTGTTAATACGCGACTGTGCTACTGCTTCAGAACTCAAAGTTTGATTATACTTTTGAGCATCATCAATTCTCCAAATGACATAGCAATTAGAAATCATTGTTTTTTTATCAGCTGTTATCACCTCTGTTGAAGGAAGATCATACAGCCGCTCGCCAACAAAAATTTCTTTTGTACTCTGCACAAAAGGTATGGTCAGATAAACACCTGGGTCTTCTTTCACGTCCACCACTTTACCAAACTGGAGAATTAAAACCTCCTGGTCTTTTTTATTGTGATGAAAACTAACAAGACCTAAAAAAACTACCAGTAAAACTGCTACAATACTTGTAGCAATAATTGCAACGTTTTTCTTCATTTTGTCTTACCTCCTACTTGCTTTCTTCAGATTTCTGAGTTACTTCTGAATTACTGTCAACATAGATTACCTTTCCATCTTTAGAAATAACTATCTCCATGTTAGGCAATACTTCTGAAAGTGCCTCAAGATACATACGATTTTTAACAGATTCAGGATTTAAACTATACTCAGAAAAAAGTGCTTCAAAAGAAGCGACTTCTTCTTTAGCCTCATTAATCCTAACTGTTTTAGATGCTTCAGCATCCTGCTCGATCTTTTTTGCTTTTGCTTCAGCAGCAGGAATTTGCGTATTTGTATACGCATTTGCCTCATTTACTGCTGTATCGGCATTCTGTTTCGCATCCTCTACATCTTTGAAAGCTTTGGCAACTTCCTCAGTAGGTGGTTCAGAATCTTGAATTGTTACATTAAGAACGTCAAGACCAGTCTCACATTTGGCAAGTTCAGTATCAATGTCATTTAAGACATCAATTTCAATCTGGCCTTTACCAGTTGTCATGACTTCGTCAACACTATAACGTCCTACTGTATTTCTTATTGCACTCTGTGCAATATTTTCCAAGATTCCTTCAGGATTATCCGTACAATAATAGTACTGAATAGGATCTACAATACGATATTCCAGATAAAAGTCAATATTAATGAAGTTGAAATCACTTGTAATCATCAAGCTATCTTCTGTTACGCTTTCATCTGTTTCTTCAGTATAACCAATTGCCATGCCCTGTGTTGTTGCATCAAAAATATGCTTTGAACTAACAAACGGTGTTTTGAAATGAATACCTGCCGTGGAAATAAGTTCATTATGACCAA
The DNA here is from genome assembly GCA_900553685.1 of uncultured Clostridium sp. Classification (GTDB taxonomy): domain Bacteria; phylum Bacillota; class Clostridia; order TANB77; family CAG-508; genus Scatovivens; species Scatovivens faecipullorum. The sequence goes on along the minus strand of USEI01000025.1, from coordinate 17,733 downwards.
AAACACTGGTAAAGCCGATTTCCTTTTCAGTTGTGCTATAAACCGCAGTAAATAAACCTATAACAATTACAAGTACAGCATATCCAAGGAAGATCCATGGCTTAATTTTTAAGATAAACTGGCCTGTTTCATAAGAGTCATTATAATGGCCACCAAATCCAGTATAATCTTCCTTAGCCTTTTCCAATTCCCGTTTTTGCGCCAAAACATTGCTCTTGACTACAGCAAAAAACGCAATCATAACAATTAATAGTGAAACCAAAATAGTTACTAATAACATCTGCTTCTCCCTTCTACTCTTGAACCCTACCTCTTGTTACAATTTTGAAACTACATATTTGTTTTTCAATGTGCTATAACTATCCTTTACTTTATGAGTTGCATAGTGCACTCGAAGAAAATTATAGCATATATTAGAATATATTTCAAGTTTATGTAAACATTTCAATGTAAAGAAACATAATTAACTCCAAGTATACTTGGAATTAATATTTATTTTAACATATCTCTTTTATTAAGCCAAAGTGTTACAATAGCCGTTGTAATTATAGCAATTAAAATCATTATAATAAACCCATATTGATTATTCTGAAAAGGTAAATTCACATTCATTCCCCAAAAACTTGAAATCATTGTAGGTACAGCTAAGATAATTGTAATTGATGTTAATGTTTTCATTACACCATTTAAGTTATTAGAAATAATTGAAGCATAAGCATCCATTGTACCATTTAAAATGTTATTATAAATTTGGGCCTTTTCTATTGCCTGTCTATTTTCAGTAATTGCATCTTCTAGAATATCTTCATCTTCATCATATAATTTTATTATTTTTCCTTTTAGAGTTTTTCCATTACTATTTCATTTGATTTAAGTGATGTTGCAAAATACACTAAACTTTTTTCTAAGTTAAGCATTTTTAAAAGTTCTCTATTTTTCATTGAATTTTTCAAAATGTGTTCTGCTATTTCTGTTTCTTTATTTATTTGTTTTAGATAAGTTAAATAATATGAAGAATTACAAAATAAAATTTGGAAAAGAAATCTAGACTTTTTATAAGTTTGAAAATTTTTTATTTTGCCTTTTTCAAAATCTTCGATAATTCTATTTTTTCTAAGTGAAACTGTAATAAAAAAGTCATCTCTTACAAAAATCATTCCTAAAGGCATTGTTGTAAAAACCTCTGAATTATCTGTTCTTTCAATAATTGGCACATCTACGACAAATAGTATTGTATTATCATCTTCTTCTATATCAATTCTAGCTTTCTCTTCAAAATCTAATGCATATTTTATAAACTGATCTTGTATATTTATATTTTGACACACTTCTCTTATTTCTTCTGGAGTAGGATTTACCATATTTATCCAACATCCCTTTTTATATTCGTGTACTTCTTTAAATTCATTTATTAGTGGATCTGTGTTATATATATTTATCATATTTTTTCTCCTATTATTTTAATTTTCTAATATTTTCCAGCTTCCTATTTTTTCTGGATAATCCTCAAATTCCATTAATTCTTTTTTAGTGGGATGATAAAAACTTAAATAGTATGCCCAAAGTGCAAGTCCTTTTCCTCTACCTCTTGTACCATATTTCTGATCTCCAGATAAACTATGTCCTCTAGAAGCAAATTGAACTCTAATTTGATGGTGTCTGCCTGTATGTAAATTTACTCTAACTACTGATAGATTAATTTCTGCATTATATTTAATCACTTCATAATCTAAAACTGCTTCTTTAGCATTCTTAGTTTTATTTGTTACCACTTTACTTGTATTAGTTTTCTCATTTTTTAATAAAAAGTCTTTCCAAGTATCTTTATTTTTTTCTAATTTTCCATCTACAATACATAAATACTTTTTGCACATTTTTTTCTCTCTTACCTGCTCACTTAATCTTGAAGCAGCTTTTGAAGTTTTAGCAAAAACCATTACTCCACCTGTTGGTCTATCTAATCTATGTACTAATCCCAAATAAGCCTCTCCTGGCTTATTATATTTTTCTTTTATGTACTTTTTTATTATTGTAAGCAAGTCTTCATCACCGGTTTTATCTGCTTGTGACGGAATATTTACTGGTTTTTCAACTACAATAATGTGATTATCTTCATATAATATTTTTAAACTTTTCATTTTAAATCCTTTTATTTATATCTATTTTTCCCATCTTCCATAAATCCCACAAGGTAATACTAAATTAGAATCTTTCATTGGAAGTCCAATTTCGCCTGATGATAATTTTCCTTTTTTCATACCTAATTTTAAATTTAAAATATTCTCTAAAACCTTTGAAGAAATTCCTGTAGTATATGAATTTATCAAGAAAAATAATGGGGTTTCAGACAAAACTCCTTTACATAGTTCTACTAAATCTGCAATATTATTTTCAAATTGCCATACTTCTCCATTTTTTCCTCTACCATAGGAAGGTGGATCCATTATAATTGCATCATATTTGTTTCCTCTTCTGATTTCTCTTTGAACAAATTTAGTTACATCATCAATTATAAACCTAACTGGTCTATCTGAAAGTCCAGAAACTGCCAAGTTTTCCTTTGCCCAAGATACCATTCCCTTAGAAGAATCTACATGACAAACCTGTGCTCCTGCATAACTACATGCAACAGTAGCTCCCCCTGTATATGCAAAAAGATTTAAAACTTTTATGTCTTTTCTTCCAGAATTTCTTATTTTATTAATCATCCAATCCCAATTAACAGCTTGTTCAGGAAATAATCCTGTATGTTTAAATCCCATTAATTTAATATTAAAAGTTAATTCTTTATACTGTACTTTCCAGGAATCTGGAACTTTTTTATTATATTTCCATCCTCCGCCCCCATTACTGCTTCTATTATATCTTGCATTTGCTAACTTCCACTTTTCAGGAAACATTTTTTCTTTCCAAATAATTTGCGGATCAGGTCTTATTAAAACAATATTATTCCATCTTTCAAGTTTTTCACCATCTGACATATCTAATATTTCATAATCTTTCCAATCTCTTGCAATTTCCATAACTTCTCCTTAAAACTATCTATAATATTTCTCATAACTTTCATCTGTTCTCTCTAATTTTCCACTTCTTATTTGTTCATCAAAAAACTTTTTTACTTTACTTTCTCTTTCAAAACTTGTTTTTGTATAAGAAAATGTAATTTTTTTCTTAATTTCTCTAAGAATTTTTGTTTTTAACTTGATCTTTATCTATTAAAATTATTGTGTTTATTTTCACTTTATACTCCTTTTAAAAATTCTTCTATCTCTGTAATACTTTCTTTTGGAGTTGAGGCTCCTGCCATAATTCCTACTTTATCTATATTAGAAAAATCTATTTTTTTTAATTCTTCTGCTGTTTCAATACTATATACATTTTCACACTCTTCTTTTGCTACATTCACAAGTTCTCTAGTATTAGAACTATTTTTTCCACCTATAATTATCATTGTGTGGAAATCTTTTGCAATTTCTCTAGTTTCTTTTTGTCTTTTTTCTGTAGCATCACATATTGTTTTATCAACAATTACATCTGCTTCTATAAAATTAGTTTCTATTTCTTTTCTCAATTTATCAAATTTTTCACTTGAAAATGTAGTTTGTGACACAACAAATACTCTTCCAGTTTTATTTTTTTCATATTTCATATAAGCATCTAAAATATCATCTTCATTTTCAATTATATAGCTATTTTCTCCAGCAAATCCTTTTATACCTATGACCTCTGGATGTTTAGCTTTTCCCACAATTATAATAAAAGACTTATCTTTTTCTTTTTGCACTTTATCATGAATTAATTTTACTCTTCCACAAGTTAAATCAATTATTTCTAATCCTTTTTCTTTTGCTTTTTTATATATTATCTCTGGTTCTCCATGTGCTCTAAATATTACTTTTGAATTATTAGGTACTTTTTCTATATTATCTACTGTGATCATACCTTTTTTTTCTAATTTATTTATTACTTGTCCATTATGCACAAGTTCTCCTAAACAATATATCTTCTCATTTTTTATATTTTCTTCCGCCATTTTTACTGCATAATTTACACCTGCACAAAATCCAGCTGTTTTTCCAATTACTATTTCCATATCTTTTCCTAACCTATCTTCTAATATTAATTTGAGTATAAACCCATTATTTATTATACTATAAAATTGTTTAAAATGCAAAATATTATGCAAATTATAATACTTCTAAAATAGCTACAAAACTATATAATAAGTATCCTAAAATAATAAAACTCACAGTTGTAATTCCTATCAAAATTCCTAAAAAAATTTTTCTCATATTTTTTCTCCTTTGTATTTAAATTTCTATATTCTATATATTCAAGAAATTTTAAATTATAACAAAAAATAAAAAAATTTTGTAAAAATACTAAAGTGAACCCTATTTAGTATCTACTAAATAGGATTCACTTCATAAAACAATTTATGTCTTTTTATAATTCTTCTTTTATTTTTTCTGCCAAAGCTAAATTTATACCTTTTACCTGTATTAAATCTTCTATTGAAGCTTCTTTTATCTTTCTTACGCTTCCAAATTTCTTTAAAAGCGCTGTTCTTTTCTTCTCACCAATTCCATCAATATAATCTAGTTTAGATTTAGTCATCTCTTTATCACGAACTTTTCTATGATATTCAATAGCTGTTTTATGAACTTCATCTTGCAGATTTGTAATAAAATTAAATAATTTCTCTGAAATTAAAAATTCAATTCTATTTTCATCAATTAAAGCTCTAGTTGAGTGTTTATCATCTTTAACCATACCAAATACTGGTATTTCAACACCTACTGTTTCCATCGCTGATTTAATTGCTCTTATTTGTGTTATTCCACCATCTGCTAAAATTAAATCTGGTAAAGTTCCAAATCCACCTTTAGGATTTTCAAGAGAATGTCTTAATCTTCTTGTTACCACTTCCTCCATACATTTTGGATCATCTTGTCCATAAACAGTTTTAATTTTAAATCTTCTTGATAAATTTCTTTTAATAACCCCATTTTGAGCAACACACATACCTGCTACAATAAAGTTACCTGAAATATTTGATATATCAAAACTTTCAATTTTAAGTGGCATAGTATCTAAATCCAATACATCTCTTAATTCTGTTAAAATTTCTGTTTTATCTTTTAATTTATTTTCTAAAGTTATTTTACTATTTAGTTCTGCCATTTCTACAAATCTTAGTTTTTCACCTTTTTGAGGAGTCTTAAGCTCAACTTTTCTATTTCCAATATTTGAAAGCCAATTTTCCAATACTTGTTTTTCTTCTAAATCATATCTAAGCATAATTTTACTTGGAAAATCTTTTCTATCCATATAATATTGTTTTATAAATCCAGATACAATTTCATCTTCGCTCATATCTTTAAGATCATCAAAAAAGTAGTGTTCTCTTCCAATCATTTTACTATTTCTAATAAAAAATATTTCTATACAAACTGTAACTTCGTTTTTATAAAGACCAATTACATCTATATTGTTTTCTGAAATATTAGAAACTTTTTGTTTTTCTGAAACTCTTTCTATTGCTAAAATTCTATCTCTTACAGATGCCGCTTTTTCAAATTCTAAATTTTCAGAAAATCTATTCATTTCATATTCCAAATTTTTTATAATTTTATCTATTTTTCCATCTAATAACATACAGATCTGTTCTATTTGCTTAGCATATTCTTCTTTTGAAACATAGCCCATACAAGGTGCTAAACATTTTTTTATATGATAGTTTAAACATGCTCTATCTTGATTTTTAAAGTTTTTGCATTGTCTTATTTGAAATTTCTCTTTTATGAAGTTTACCATTTCTTTTGCTGCAGAAACATTGGGATAAGGTCCAAAATATTTTGCACCATCATTTTGGATTCTCCTTATCATAAAAACACCTGGATAATCAGACTTTACATCTACTTTTATATAGGGATAAGTTTTATCATCCTTTAAAAGGACATTAAATTTAGGTCTGTACTTTTTTATTAAATTACATTCTAATATAAGAGCTTCATCTTCATTTCCAACAACTATATATTCAAAATGATCAATTAAAGAAACCATTTTTTCAATTCTTGGTGTTTTATTATTTTTTCTAAAATACTGTCTAACTCTATTTCTTAAAACTACTGCTTTACCAACATAAATTACAGTATTTGATTTATCACGCATTATATAAACACCTGGTTTATCTGGAAGTTTCTTTAGTTCTTCTTCTATATCAAACATCCTATTCTCCAATCATTTAATTAAAAACTTTATACATTTAATTATAAACTATTTTTACTAAATATTATTATAAAATAAATTAAAGTATCGCGTAAGCGACCAAACGAGCTTTAGCGAGTGCGAAATGGAGCAACTTTCATATGTTATTTTTCTAAATTTTATTTTATAAAATTTAGAAAAGTCTAAGTTGCGACAGCAAGATACTAAAAATTTATTTTATAATAATATTTAGTAAATTAAGAATATTTCTTAATGTATAACTTTTAAAAATTTTAACTTATTCTAAATAACCTACATAAGGTATATTTCTTCCTTTTTCATCATAATCAAATCCATAACCAACTATAAATTTATTTGGAATTACAAAACCAGTATAATCTACATTAACATCTACTTCTCTTCTTTCTGCCTTATCCATTAGAACAGCTACTTTTAAACTTTTAGGATTTTTAGAAGCTAAATATTCTTTTAAGAATTTTAATGTACGACCTGTATCTATAATATCTTCTACAATTAAAACATCTTTTCCTTCTATATTACAATCTAAATCTTTTTTTACTATAATATTTCCTGTACTTTCTGTTCCAGCATAACTAGAAAGTTGCATAACTTCTAATATAATATCTGTTTTCATTTTTTTTACTAAATCAACTGTAAAAAATACTGCTCCTTTCAATACAGAAATAATAATAATTTCTTTTGAATCCTTATAATCTTTGTCAATTTCTTCTGCAATTTCTTTAATTCTTTTTTGAAGTTCTTCTTCTTCATACATTACTTTTAAATTTTCCATAAATCCTCCTTAATAATAAAACCTAGTATTTTTCTTCTTCTTTTATATCTTGACTTCTTTTTTCATGTGCCTGTTTATCTTTGATTACTTTATCTGTTCTTTTATTAAAATCTTCTAATTCATCTCCTGTTAAAGTATGAAATTTTGAATATGTTTTTCCTTTTCTATATACACTCTTTTGATTAGATTTTGGTTTTCTATATTTAAATTTTTTAGGTTTTCTTAGTTTATTCATTTCTCTTTCTAATCTATATTTTGTCTTTTCAATAAATGAAATTTTACCCTTTTTTTCTAAAATAGATTTTGTATATTTTGTTATTTTATCATTATTCCATATACCGTCTGAAAAATCATCAAAAAGATGTTTTTGAACAGTTCCTTGATTTTCACTAAATTCTGTTACTCTTGATAAATAAATTCCGGAATTATATAATTTTTGTATTCCATCTTTTAACAATCTTCCAGATTTAGCCATTTCTAAAAACTCTTTTCTTTGTTCTGGTGACATACTTCTTAAATCACTATCTAATATAGAATTAGTATCATTTATTCTTCTTATTGTTTCATCTTTATAACTAGTTATTCTTTCTTCTATATCTTTATAAATTTCATATTTTTGAGAATGTTGTAACAACTTAATTTCATAATCCATAACATATTTAAGTCTATTATGATCAAATTCTATGTCATGCATAAAGTTTCTCATTTGTCTTATGCCTTTAATTGGCATATTTTCAAGTCGTGTGCACATTTTTTTCTCACATGATCTATATATTCCTGTTAAAGCCATCATAATATTATTTGCTTCATCTTTTTTAGCAATAGTTCTATTGTCATGTGGATATAATGTATTATGTAGTAATGAATAATTTACTTCAACTTCATCTAAAAACGCTAAAGTTTCATTTTGAGATTCTCCAATTTTTTGTGATAAAAATTCTGCCAATCTATTTCTTCCCATTATTCCATTTTTTAAAAATTCTTTTTCAGTTACACCATATACAGCCTCTAATGCATCTGTAATAAAAGTTATATCTTTATAAGCTACTATATTTGGATTAAAATACGGTCTATATGCTTTCTTCTTAGGATATACACATCTATTTGCCGCTTTTTCCACAATTGCTTCTAACAATGAATTATTAGGATTATTTGTATATCTATTTATACTTTCTAATCTATCATTTCCATATTTATCAAAAGTTAAAGCATGAAATATTTCATGAGTTAAAATCTCATATAACACTTCTTTATCTTGATTTAATACACAATCTCTTGATATTGTAATTCGTTTTTTAATAGGATCGTATAATCCTGCTGTATTTTTATATTTTTCAGAAAATTTTCTTACTTTTATGCTTCTTAAATTATATATAAGTGATTCCACATCTTGCTTTATTTCTTCATTAGAAAGTTCAAATTCTGTAGCTCTTCTTAATAAAATATCAACAATAATGGGTTTATATTCTTCATCAACTTCTAATTTTTTTACACCAGTTTCAAAAAATTCTCTTAATTTTTTATTTTCATAATCTATAATCATATTCTAATACTCCTTATAATTCTGAATTTTTATATATTTTTAGAATTCTTTGGAATATTTTTTGTTTTCATTTGTTTACATCTTATAACATCTGTTTTTCCAGAACTAAGTTTTAACATTACTCTTTTTATAATTTTTTGATTTTTAGGATTGAATTTGTCCAATACAATTATCTCACCATCTGGCAATTCTTCATACAAATTACCATCACTATAAAGCATATATTCTTTTCCTCTACTTTTTATTGATGTAATCAAAAAAAGTTCATTATTATTTTCCATAAAATTTACCTCATTATAATATGTATTTTATCAAGTGTTTATATTATATTACATTTAATTTTTTCTGTAAATAAGTATATTTACAAAAAACATTTGACATTTTGATTAATTTTACATATTATAATATAGAAATAGGAATTTAAAAAGTAAGCACAAAAATAGAAAGGAGTTTAAAAAAAACAAAGGTTAGCGCCAGAACTAAATTATATGATTTAGTTGACGAGGTCTAGAGTTATCGAAATATTCGGCGGATGCTCTAGTGGTTTATTTACAACCATAAATTAAATTAAAAAATAATAGAAATATTATAACAGAAATTTAATTAGTAATTTGCTTACACCCTATTTTTAAAACTAGACTTTGGACAGTATTATATCTGCCCTTAAATTCTATACTCTAGTTTTATTAAAGAAAGGTGGTTTTTTTATGTGTGGAATAGTTGGTTATATAGGAGAAAGAAAAGCAAAACCAATATTAATTAATGGTCTTTTAAGACTTGAATACAGAGGATATGACTCTGCTGGAATTGCAACTATTGAAAAAAATGGAATTAAAAATATAAAAAATAAAGGTCGTGTTATAGAGCTTGAAAAAGCTCCAGGCATAGATGATTTAGTTGGAACAATTGGAATTGGTCATACTAGATGGGCAACACATGGTAAACCTTCTAGTATAAATTCTCACCCTCATTTAGATAATTCAAAAAAATTTGCTGTTGTTCATAATGGAATCATTGAAAATTATGCTGATTTAAAAGAATTTTTAAAATCAAATAATTATATATTTTTATCTGAAACAGATACTGAAGTAATTCCAAATTTAATACATTATAATTATAAACTATCTAAAAGAACAGGTTATGAGCGTTTTCTTGAAGCAGTTACAAATACAACAAAGATGTTAAAAGGAAGTTATGCTTTAGAAATTTTATGTTCAGATTTTCCTGATAATATGATTGTAGTCCGTAAAGATAGTCCTCTAGTTATAGGTAAAGGTGTTGGCGAAAATTACATAAGTTCAGACATACCTGCTATACTTTCTTTTACAAAAGATTTTTATCTTTTAAATGATAAAGAATTTGCATATATTTCAAGAGATTCAATCTCTTTTTATGATGAAAATTTAAATGAAATAAATAAAGAAATTAAAAATATTACTTGGGATGCCGGAGCTGCAGAAAAAGGAGAATATCAAGACTTCATGTTAAAAGAAATACATGAACAACCAAAATCAATTAGAGAAACTATTGGCTCTAGATTAACAGAAAATGCTCCTTCTCTTATTCCAGATTTAGAATTAGATAAAAATTATTTAAAAACAGTAAATAAAATTTTTATAGTGGCTTGTGGAACAGCTATGTATGCTGGCTTAGCTGCCAAAACAATTTTTGAAAGTTTATGTGAAATACCTGTTGAAGTTGAAGCTGCTTCTGAATTTAGATACAGAAATCCAATAATAAATAAAAAAACACTTTGCTTGTTTGTTACACAGTCAGGTGAAACAGCTGATACTATTGCAGCATTAAAACTTGCTAAAGAAAAAGGAGCAAAAACTCTAGCAATTTCTAATGTAATAGGCTCATCTATTTCTCGTGAAGCTGATTATACAATATACACACATGCCGGTCCTGAGATAGCTGTTGCTTCAACAAAAGCTTATACTTCACAAATAGTATTACTTGCAATCGTTGCTATTAATTTTGCTGAGAAATTAGATTTAAATAAAGATAAAGTTGAAGAATTGAAAAAAGATATTCTACTTCTTCCAACCCAATTAGAAGAAGTATTAAAAAACACAGAAAAAATAAAAGAATTTGCTAAAAGAATTTATAAAGAAAAAGATGTATTTTTCATTGGTAGAGGAATAGACTATACTGTTGCTTTAGAAGGATCTTTAAAACTAAAAGAAATATCTTATATTCATTCTGAAGCATATCCATCTGGAGAATTAAAGCATGGACCTATTGCTTTAATTGAAAATGGTGTTACAGTAGTTTCTATACTAACCAATAGATTATTAGTAGAAAAGTCAATTAGTAATATTCAAGAAGTTGTAACTCGTGGAGCAAAAACTTTTATTGTTACAAATCAAGAATTAAATCATAATTTTGACGAAATAATAAATATACCAAAAACTAATGCCCTTATCTCACCTGTTCTTTCTGTTGTACCACTTCAACTTTTAGCTTACTATATCTCTAAAGAAAAAGGATTAGATGTAGATAAACCAAGAAATTTAGCAAAATCAGTAACAGTAGAATAATTTTATAACTTTTTTAAGTATTTTAGCATAATAAATATAAAAATGATAAATTCATAAACATAGGTTTTTCATAGTACATTTTTTAAACCGTTCTGTTTCAACACAGAACGGTTTATTTTTTATTTATTTAGTTGTTTATCTATTCAGTTTTTAATTTAATTAATCTTATCTTGTACAAATTTTTCTATTTCCATATGCTATTAATTATCTACCATTTCAAATCCATCTCGTGTAAATCTTACTGTTTGATCTCCTTTAAAAGCTACAATATTTGTTGTATTTTTTTCTTTCATCCACTCTCTTACTATTATACTTTGCCATTTTCCAGAATTATATCCATTTCCATTGTCATTATTATATAACCATTCTGGTGCATTAAAAAAACATATATCTGGATCTATTGCATCATATACTTCTTTTGTTACTCCATTCTGCCCATGATGAGACATTTGAACTGCATCGCTTTTAAGTTTTTCAGGTTCTTCTAACAATTCTTTACTTGTATACACATAAGCATCCCCTAAAAAAATCATACTTTTATCCACATCTTCTGCGGTCAATTTAAACACCATACTAGCTTCATTCCCATTATCCGAATTTGTTATTTCAGGATTAGCAATTCTAATTATTTCACAATTTACATTATCCATTTGAATTATTTGTCCTTTATAACATTCCACCTTGTTTTTTATCTTATAATTACTTAAAGCTTCTATCATTGCTTTTTCTGTTTCGAATCCTCTTTTATCATATTTTTCATACCAGTCTAAAGAATTGAAGTAATAATATAAATTTTCTATTTCAAGTTCATAAGTTCCATTTAATAATTCTAATAAAGCTCCTACATGATCATCATGTGCATGTGTAATATACCAATAATCTACTTTTCCATTTCCATATTTTATAATATAATCATATAAAATATCAGCATCAATATTTCTTCCACCATCTACAACTATAATCTTATTATTTCTAGTTCTTATTATATATGCATTCGAATTTATATTACCACTGTCTTTTTTATTAGAACCTGCAATTAATGTAACTTTCATTCCTTCTATAGTTTTCTCATATTCTAATCTCTTTACTTTTTTATTATGTAAATATATAAAAGAAAGAGTTGTTATAATTAAGATAATAAAAATTAAAATGATTATTGTAAGTTTTTTCATATTTACCTCTTATTTTCAGCAATTAAAATACTGTAACTTAAAATAAATTACCATATTTTATTTCGTTTATTATCTTAACATAATCCAAAAATTTTATCAACTTGGCATATTTATTAAATTATATTCACTTAAATCAGGAAGCATTATATCTTCCTCTGCTATATCTTCATAAACCTTATCATATATATACATTATAAAATTAGATTTATTTTTTTCATCTACAACTGTCTTGTTAAAAAATATTATCGGATTATTTAAATCTTTTATTACAGAAACAGATTGGGGCAATCCAATAAAATTATCAATATTATTTCTTCCTAATACATAAGAATTATATTTTTCTTCACTTTCTTTATCTATCTTAATAATATTATTAAAATCTAATGATAGTAATATTCTATTTTTAAGTTTTTGTAAATTAAATTCTCCATTAATAGCACCTTGTAATTCATATGTTAAATTAGAAAAATTTTGATTAGTATAAAATTCATAATTTTCAAAATGTTCTTTTGTATAACTTTTATTCTCAATATCTATAGTATAATATCCATTTTTATCACCATATACTATCTTTCGTAATGATGGCTTGGTATTTGCTTTATTAGGCTGTATATCTGTATCATAATATTCTGTTTTAAAAACCTTGTCTTTTACAAAAGTCCTTTCTATTATCCATTTCTTTGCTATATTATTTTCATATTTCATAATTTGTTTAGTATAGCAAAATTCATTTTTTTTCGGTTCACAATATAGAATTCTCTTATAAATAGTATCTACAATTAAATATCTATATAAAATAAAACTAAATAATGGCACTATTAAAATAATAAAAAGTGTTATTATAATATTTTTTATTATTTTATTTTTAAATTTTTTAAAATTTAATTTATTATCTTCTTCATTTTTTTCAGGTTTATCAGGTTTTTCTTTTCCAATGAGTTCGTCTATACTTATATTAAAAATTTCTGAAAGTAAAATTATTTTTTCAAGTTCGGGAGTTGTAATTCCACTTTCCCATTTAGAAATTGTTTGTCTAGAAACATTTAACTTATCTGCTAAAATTTCTTGTGAATATCCTTTTTCTTTTCTAAGTGATAATAATTTTTCATTAAATTTCATTTACAATCCTCCTTTCAGAATTTATATTTTGATATTTAACCCCTTATAAAAATTATAAATCAAATTATTATTTTTTACTATCAATTTTATTTATAAATTTGTAACTTAAACTTAACATTTTATAAAATTCACTTATAAAATAAAAAAATAGTTTGGATTTTAACTCCAAACTATTTTTAATTTACCACATTTAGTTTTTTCTTTTTAGCTTGTTTAATTAAATAGTTATATTTAGCCTCTTCTGCTTTTATTTGATAAGTATAATAATCAATCAAATCACTATCTGCAAACTGTAAATTATTATACATATTAGCTAAAGAGTTTTTTACGAATATAATATTTTGCAATAATTCATTATTTTTTTCTAAATCAGTTTTTTCATTTATCTGTGCTTCTTTAACAAACTCATCATACATAAATATCATTCCTCTTTATTTACAAAATTTTAAAAAATTCATATAAATTCTTTTAACTTATATAAAATTATTCTCTTTATATATTTATGTATATTTTTAGATTTTATACCAAATTAAATAAATTTTTCAATTTCTTTCCAAACCTCTTCTTGATAAATCTTTCGTTCTGCAGAAAATGGCAATATTGTACTATATGAAATTCCTAAAATTTCTTTTATCCTGTTAACCTCATCATTTACTTTTGTTATAGCAATTTTATCTGCTTTATTAGTAATTACTATAAAAGGTAAATTACTTCTTAAAATATAATCATACATAAGCATATCATCAGCAGTTGGATTATGTCTGATATCTAATAAAAAGACTATTAAAGAAATATTTTCTCTTTCTGCTAAATATTCTTCAATATATTTTCCTGATATTACTTTCTCCTGCTTAGACATTTTACTATAACCATACCCTGGTAAATCAACAAAATAAAATTTATCATCCATGTTATAAAAATTTATTTGTCTTGTTTTACCTGGCACATTACTTGTCCTTGCTAAATTTTTCCTATTTATCATAGTATTCACAAATGACGATTTACCTACATTTGATTTACCAACAAGAACAATTTCTGGCAAATTATTCTTTGGATATTGTTTTTTACTTACTGCTGAAATTTCAAATTTTGGATTTTTTATTATCATAAATTCTCCTTTATTTAATTATTTTTTATAAAAAATTTATACTGCATCAATTCTTTTAATGTATAAATTTCTTTCATTTTTCCGTTTATTTTATTTGTAGAATATATATTACCATCTTCATCTAAAGAAATTTTTTTATTTGAAGCTGCTAAAATATCTTTTGTTGTGTTAATCCATTCATAATACTTTTCATTTTTTATGTCTAATTGATTTATAATGTTATTTAATAATAAATCTAATCCACTATAATTATTAATGTTCATATCACTAATATCATAATTTGAAAGTATTAATGCTTGAGTATTATATTTTCTATAATCATTTAATAACTCATCATCTGTATTAAAATATTCTAGAGTATCAATAACATTTTTATTGTCCTCTGTATATAAGTATGGTAAATGGTCACCTAAAAATATTAATATTGTAGGTTCTTCGTAATTTTTTATATATTCATACAACCTTTTTAATTCTCTATCAGAATTATATATTCCTTGTGAATATGCAAGTAAAGTTTCATTCATTTCATTACTTAAATTACTCTTAGTAATTGATATATCATAATTAGAGTATTTTTCTTTATTATATGGCATATGTGATTCAATTGTTTCTAAAACATATAGTATTGGTTTAGTAGAATCTTTATTTTCTAAATCTCTAATAATAACATCTGTACAATATTTATCAGTAATATTTTCATATTTCTCATTATCTGTTAATTGAACATATTCTTCAAATCCCATTTTTTGATAAGCCTTTTTAGAATTATAATAATCTTTTCCAAAAACAATTTTAGAACTATATCCATTATTATTTAATACTTTCACTAAAGATGGTATATTTTCACTGTTTTTTCTATTATATAAAGACATTATTGGTATATATCCTCTTGGAAAATAATTCATACTGCCACTTGTGAGTAATTCAAAAGCAACATTTTCAGATGCTCCACCATAAGTAGGTGACACTAGATTAATCAAATTTCCCTCTTGTTTTAAGTTATTAAAATTTTCAGTTATATTCTTATCAAATTCTATTTCATCTAATTGCTCAACATCCCAAAAAGATTCAGAAAATAATACAATAATATTAGGTTTCCCAAATTTTATATTACTTTTTTTGAACATTACTAGAATTTAATATATCATTTAAATCTTTTTCATTATACCCTTCTGGTTCTACAAATATATTATTTAAATATGTTCCATACATACCATTAATTAAATTATATCTCATATAATAATTTATACTTGTAGTATGTGATTTAAATTCTTCATATCCATCTGTATTTAAAAAAATTTTTAAACAAACATTTTTTGTATAATTGCTTGGAAAAAATAATAAACATAATATTAGAATATCTACTAAAACAATTATTATTCTTATTTTTGGACTTTTTATTTCTAAATTGTATTTAAAATTAAAAAATATAATTATTGCTAATAAAACAAAATATATTATAAATCCAATCAAAATATTCTTTATTGACTGAAAAGAAACATCTTTTGTCACAAGTCCAAACAAATTTCCTGTTTCTCCAATAAATTTTATGTCAGAAAAATAAATAGGTTCACCTGTAAATGTAATTTTAATCTGATTTACTATACTTAATAGAAATACTAATATACAGATTACTATTGTTGCTCTTGAAGATTTTTTAGAATTCCTAAAATCAAACTATATATCACTAATCCAAAAAACACAGAAAATAGTAGTGTGTCATTATATACGCTATAAGCATTAAATGTAAATATCTTAAAAAACATGTCTGCAATTAAAAAAATATATATACCCACAAGAGATGAAAATATTATACTTTTTACAAATTTATCTAGTTTATATTCTTTTTCTTCTATTTTTTCCATTTGTTACCTTTTATTATTTCTTTCTTATTTCTTTTGTTCCTCCCATATATGGCCATAAAACTTCTGGAACTTTTATGCTTCCATCTTTTTGATAGTTGTTTTCTAAAACAGCAATTAACCCTCTAGGGCTTGCTACAACTGTATTATTTAATGTTGCTACTAAATAATTTCCTTTTTCACCTTTAGCGCGAATAGAAAGTCTTCTTGCTTGTGCATCTCCTAAAGTTGAACAACTTCCAACTTCAAAATATTTTTGTTGACGTGGACTCCACGCTTCTACATCACAAGATTTTACTTTTAAATCTGCCAAATCTCCACTACAGCATTCTAGTGTTCTAACTGGAACGTCTAAACTTCTGAAAAATTCTACTGTATAACTCCACATTTTGTTGTACCAATCCATCTGGTCTTCTGGTTTACAAAGAACTATCATTTCTTGTTTTTCAAATTGGTGAACTCTATATAATCCTCTTTCTTCTAATCCATGAGAACCTACTTCTTTTCTAAAACATGGTGAATATCCTGTAATTGCTATTGGTAAATCCTCTTCTTTTACAATTTGACCTTTAAATCTTCCTATCATAGAATGTTCACTTGTACCTATTAAATAAAGATCTTCTCCTTCAATTTTATACATCATTGCCTCTAATTCTTCAAAGCTCATAACTCCATTTACAACATCTGATCTTATCATAAATGGTGGTATACAATATGTGAATCCTTTATTAATCATAAAATCTCTAGCATATGCAATCATTGCTTCATGAAGTCTTGCTATATCTCCAAGTAAGAAATAAAAACCATTTCCACTTGTTCTTCCTGCACTTTCTTTATCTAATCCTCCGAAGCTTTCTATTATATCTGCATGATATAGAATTTCATAATCTGGAACTACAGGTTCTCCAAATTTTTCATTCTCAACATTTTCGGTATCATCTTTTCCTATTGGAACAGATTTATCCATTATATTAGGTATTTTCATCATTCTATTTTTTATTTCTTCTTTTAGCTGACTTTCTTTTCCTTCCTTTTCAGAAAGTTTAATATTTATTTCTTCAACTGCTTTCTTTTTAGCTTCTGCCTCTTCTTTTTTACCTTGTCCCATCAAGGCTCCAATTTCTTTACTTATTGTATTTCTTTTCATACGAAGTTCATCACATAATAAAGTTAATTCTCTACTTTCTTTATCTAATTCTAAAACTTCATCTACTAAAATTAATTTATGATCTTGGAATTTTTTTCTTATATTTTCTTTTACCATTTCTGGATTTTCTCTTAAAATTTTAATATCTATCATATTTATATCTCCTCGTATAATATGTTTATAAGGTTTATTTAATTTGAATTTTATAAACATAT
>USEI01000024.1 GCA_900553685.1 uncultured Clostridium sp. | reverse complement strand
ATTGGTGTGCCCAGAGGGACTCGAACCCCCATCGGTCGCTTAGGAGGCGACTGCTCTATCCTGCTGAGCTATGAGCACATAAATATCATTTTTAAATTTCTATTGATATAATAATATAATTTTAGGAAAAAATCAAGAAATAAAACTCTATTTATAAATACTTTTTCACTATATAAAAAACTTGTAATTACTATATTAAATAATCACAAGTTTCTTAAAATAAATAAAAAATCAATAGAAATCAATATTATTCAGATACTTTCAAAAACTTAATTTCTTCAGTATCAATAATTTGCATCATATATCCTGTATATATGGCTTCATTCTCTTTTTCTAAATCTATATCTAAAGAAGCATTTGCTATAAATTCTTCATTAAAATTATTTTTTAAATGAATAGTAAAATCTAAAGTAGTTTTTAAATCTTTTACATCTATGTTTGCGGACTTTAAAATTGAACCATCAAAAGCAATTGAGCCAGTATCAGTTACTTCACAATTTGTAAGAATATTTTTATTTATAAATCCTAGTGAAATAGGATTAGAACAATCTGTATAAAAAACTGGTTCATCATAATTTGCTGAATTATTTTTTTCATTAGAATTTAAAATTTTAAAATAAATTCCATTATTTTCATAGTTTTTTAAATCTTGATATTTTCCAGTATTATATGGATTTTTATAATTAAATATTTTTTCTCCCATTTCTGACTTTGAAGTTATTTTAATATTATCAATATACATTTGATTTATTGTATTTTCTGCCGTTATTTCTTTTATTTTATTTGTATTATTTAAATAAATTACTATATCTGTAAATTGACTTATATCAATGCTTTGAAGTTTTCCATCACTATTATCAATACCATTTGCACTATTATATAAAATTATTTTATCAATTTTAAAAATAGGTTCTTTATTTTCGTCTACAAATTTTTGAGATTCTTCTGCATATTTTACTTTATTAATTTCTTTTGTATAAATAAATTTATAAGCAAAAATTGCAATAACTAATAAAATTATTTCTAATAATATTATTAAAATTTTTATAATTTGTTGCTTTCTCAATATTTTCACATTCCTTTTTGAAATATTTATAGTTTTTCATATAAATTCTGCATTATGTCATATACTCTATTTGACCAATTTGGATCACTTGCATATCTTACATTTACACCTTCAACAGTTGGTCCATTATAATAAGTTCCTTCTGCTTCTTCATTTTCTGCAATTGGTGTACCTGCCTCATTTAAATAATATTTGTTTAAAATCTGACCCACTAAATCAATACCGTAAGCATAACTTTCAAAAGTATATGATGATGTAAATGCAGAGGAATCATAAGATCCATAGCCAAATAAATTATGCTTTTGAGTTGCTATATTAGAAGTTCCCCAATTACTTTCATGAATAGCTATTGCAGCTAAAAATACACCATTAATATTATATTTTTGTTCTACTTCATAAAAAGTTTCTGCATTTTCTGCAAATACTTTATTTTTATCACTTGGATTATCTGTAAATATTCTAATAAAATCTTCTTTTGTCAATCCACTAGTTTTATTTAAAGGCATTTGAGGATTTACTCCTACCTGTATTCTTTTAATTCTAGATTTTTCTGTAATTCCTGGAGTTTCAGCTTCTGAAGTTAAAAATTCATTTTTTACATAGCCTTCTAAACCATCTACTAAAATTTTACTCCAACCATCTTTTTCTGTTTCTAGCTTTACATCTATATTTTCATATATTAAACATATTGTATTTTCTTCTTCTGAAGGATTTTCATACATATATATTTCTTGAGTGGTAAACATAGTATCTCCAATATGTACTTGTTTATCTCTTAAATACTCTGATGTTCCAACTTCAATAATTTCCTCTACAGGTTCTGTTTTTGTAAACTCATTAATAACTTCTTCACTAGTTAGTTCATCATTTTCAAATGTTCTAATTAAAGTTTGTTCTAAATAACCAAGTTCACCTGGTTGAATAACATTTTGTTCATCTTTTGGCAATGTATCATTCTCAACATATTGAGTTTCAAAAGGAATTTCTACTTCTTTTATTATAATTTCTTTTTTAGTAAGCTCACTAATATTTTGAGAAATTACGTTCATCATGTCTATAGTATTGTCATTTTCTTCAAATTTACTTATTGCAACTTTTTCTTCTTCTGAATTTGCAAATATGTAATTACCTTGCAGAGATGTAAAAAATAAAATTAAAAATAAAATTCCAATTATTGCTCCTAAGGCGTTAAATCTATGATCTATAACATAAATTCTATTAAATTTTATTTCTTCTTTTTTAGGTTCTTCAACAGGCTTAGCTCTACCATATCTAATATCTTGAATCTCTTTAAAAAGTTCAGGAAGTCTGTCTGGATTTTTTATACTATCTCTTTCATATTTACTCATAAATATATAACTTCCTCCCTTCTTAAAATTTTAAAATCCAAAAG
The DNA here is from genome assembly GCA_900553685.1 of uncultured Clostridium sp. Lineage (GTDB taxonomy): Bacteria > Bacillota > Clostridia > TANB77 > CAG-508 > Scatovivens > Scatovivens faecipullorum. The sequence continues at coordinate 20,269 of USEI01000024.1, read as the reverse complement.
CTACTAATATTCGCTATTATATTATCTTTTTATACAAATATATTGTATATTATTTAAAATCTCTTATCAATAGTTTTTTATGGAAATAAAATTACATTTATATTACAATCTTCATATAACATCTTGATTAAATTTATAAATACAATTATAATTAAATTGTAAATATGAAAAAAGGAGAAAATCTAATCAAATTAGATTAAATATAGCTATGAGTGAATTAGGAATTAAAATTATTATAAACATTATTGTAGGAATTGTAGTTTTTGTTGGTTTCTTTATATTTTGGGGACGTAGTGCAGGTTGGTTTAAAAAAGGAGGATTAGTTTATGAATATTTAGAAGCTAAAAAATTAGCACGTAAAAAAGCTAAACAATTAAAAAGACAAGCTGCTATGCGAGAAAAAGAAAAAAATGATAATGATAATAATGACCCTATACAAAATAAATAAAAACTTTGTTTATGGTAAATTACGTTTTAAAAAAATTAGTTAAAGATAAAATAAAAATCCACAAATTATTAATAATTTGTGGATTTTTATTACCATTCTATTTTTTCAATTGAAACTGGATTTTCATTTATTTTTATTTTTTCTGCTGTACCATTTTTAAAATAAATTACCTTATCAGCCATAGGAGCAAGTGCAGTATTGTGAGTTATTATAATTACTGTCATTTTTTCTTTTCTGCAAGTATCTTGCAATAATTGTAAAATTTGTTTACCAGTATTATAATCTAGAGCTCCTGTAGGTTCATCACATAAAAGAAGTTTTGGATTTTTAGCAATAGCTCTTGCAATAGCAACCCTTTGCTGTTCTCCTCCTGATAATTGAGAGGGAAAATTTTTCATCCTATCTTTTAGTCCAACTTTTTCTAAAACTTCTTTAGGATTTAATGAATTTTTGCAAATTTGAGTAGCAAGTTCAACATTTTCTAAAGCAGTTAAATTTTGGACCAAATTATAAAATTGAAATACAAATCCAATATCTTCTCTTCTATATTTTATTAATTCCCTATTTTTTAACTGATCAATTCTTTTTCCATCAACAATAACTTTACCCTTAGTTACAGTATCCATACCACCAAGAATATTAAGTGACGTAGTTTTTCCAGCACCACTAGGTCCTACTATAACAACTAATTCACCTTTTTCTATTTGGAAGTTAGTATTATTTAAAGCTTTAATACTAACTTCCCCCATTTTATATTCTTTTTCAACATTTTCAAATTCAATATATGCCATTATTCTGTAACTTTAACCTCCATACTAAATTTTGAAATAGCATTATCAATTTCTGATTGAATTGTAGCTTCATCTATATCTTCTGTACCAGAATATTTTTCCATTACTCTGATTGATGAAAATACTATAGCTTGTGAAACATCTCCATCATCAACAAATTTTGGAAATGTAAAATTTAAAGTTATAGCTTCTTGCGGCGCTAACACAATATCTCCTGTTTCAGAACGTTTTCTTGTTTCAGCAGGTAAAGATAAAACTACTTCATCTGTTTCAACACCATCTGCAATAACTATAGTATAATTTGATCTATTTGTAAATTTAATTTCATATTGTTCTATACTATAATTAACAACTTTATCAACAACATCTATTTTTAAATATTCATTTTCTGAAATGCTTTTTATATCAGAATGATATATGTAATCTCCTGCATTCATTTGCAATTGATCATTATCATCTTCATAAAAAGTAAATTTTTCTGAAGTATATGCATAAGTAGTATTAGTTAATCCTGTTGCAAGTAAATCATCAGTATATTTTACTTCATAAATATATATTTTTTTATTACCATAAGTTGTGTTTGAATAATTTTGAATTGAATACTTCTTTGGTGTAGGCATTTTCACAAGTACATGTGACATAAATTTTTCTACATCATTGTCAAATTCATAACTTCTACAATCTTCTGAAAGCATATTAAATGCTTTTTGGTAATTTCCTTCATTACAATAACCTATATATTCTTTTAACATATCTTCAATAGGAGTTTGTATTGATTTTGGAGTTGATGAGCTTTGATCTATAACAGCAGTATGTGGTTCTTTAGTTGTTGTTGGTACAGGTTCAATTTTTCTGTTTCTCATATATAAGTTTATTAAGAAAACTACCCCCCATATAACAAAAACAACGAAAATAACTTTTCTATATTTTCTAACCCAATGTCTAAACCTTAACCTTAATTCTGTAAAATTCATAATTTTAATTCCTTTCTATATAAAACTTTAGATAACTGAAAATGACATTACAAAATCATTTAAATCATTTTCTTGAACTACAAAGTTCATTTCAACTCCTGAATCTTTTCCACCTAATGGATTAGACATTGTTACCCATAATATGTATACATCACCATTTCTTTCAAAATTTGTATGTTCTAGAGAAAACATTTTAGGGAACTTTGTTTTAGCATATTCTTCAAAACTTGCTATAGTTGGAAAATAATTTTTTCTAAATTCTTCATAAAGTTTTTCATAAGCTGATTCATAATCACCTTCTTCAATATCTTTAATAAAGCTTGAAACATAATATTCCATTCTATCTCTTTCACCAAGTCCTGCTAGATTATTTACAGTCATTTGATCAACCTTATTTTGTACTGCAACAGATATTTCTTCATCTGTCATATTTGAATAGTCTACTGTATCATCTTTTTTATTAGTAATTACTAAAATAATTATTAATAATACTGCTACAATACCAATAATTATTGGCTTTTTACTTTTTTTCACTCTCATAATATTTTCTCCTTGTATTGTTTAAATTTGATTAATGACTTCTAGAAGTTGTTTTTCTAGCCATTCTTTCAGCTAAACTATTATCTGTACCATTTAATGAACTATTATTTTTAAATATTTGTGCTGTTCTTTGATTTCTCTTAGCAGAATCAAAATCAGATAAAGCTCCAACAACATCCTGATATGAACTAAATGCACTTAAATCTCCTTCTAATCCAAGTGATGTTCTAATTGTATCTAAGTGTGCACTTTCATTAATACTATCATAACCTTCTCCTGCTAAAACACCTCTAGAAATATTATTCATTAATAATTCTGCTGTTCTATTAATATCTTCATTGTCTTGTGTTGTTAATGTATAATTTTGATTAGTATCAGATTTTCTTTTAGATTCTAATTTCATCTGTTGTAATTTTTGTATTAAATTATTTTTCTTTGCATTCAAATCAGAAGTAGTTGACCCTTTATTTTTTCTTTCAAGAATTCTTGCTTTAGTTTTTTCTACTGAAAAGAAGTCTTGCTTTTGATCATTTAATCTACTCAATCTATCTTGCTCGGTTTTTCTAACTTCACTTTGATCTAAAATAGTTCCTCCAGAAGTTAATTTACCTTCGTCATACATTTTCTTAAGTGTACCATCTTTATCAAGTTCTCCTGCTCTTTCTCTACAATCTTTAGCCATATTTTCTTCTTTAGTAGCTTTTCTTTCCAATTGAACAATTTGTTTTTCATATTTTCCTTTATCTTTTCCTTTAGGTCTTGATTCCATTTCTTTTCTCAACTCGTCTGCTCTTGCTCTAGCTTCTCTTGCTTTTTCATCATGTGCATCTGCACTTTTATAATTATCTACAATCTTTCTATAATCAGAATTTTCTATTGCGTCTAAATTTTTTTCTGCATCTTCCATCTCTTTTCCTATAGTTCTATCGAATTCTTTTTGATCTTCTACTGCATTATCATTTGAACCTTCTTTAGCAAGAGTTTCACTACTTGAACCTAAAAATCCTTTTGCTCCTTTAGAAACTCCTGATCCAATACCTACAGCAGTTAAAAGATTAGTTGAACCTGTACTGTATGCCGCTGCCGCCGCCATCATTCCTAATGTACTTGATAATGAATTACGTCTTCTTATATTTTTTCCTATATTTGAATTAGCTAATTTTGAAATTCCCTTACCTGGAGATGAATTCCAAAATTTTCCATTAAGAGTTTTAGGAACTCCTTTTATAGAATTAATTCCCTTTCCTACACCACTCTTAGCAGTTTTTGCAGCATTAGTAGCCTTATCTCCTAATTTTAAATTTGGAGTTAATTTATTTGCAAAATTCGTAGCTCTACCAGCAATCCCATTAGACATTTTTCCTAAGCCATTTTTCATTCTAGTACCATATTTCCCAGTAGCTTTACTAATTGTATTTAATCCTTTTCTTGTTGAAGTTCCTATTTTTTTAGCATTATTTATTGCAAGCATTCCAACTGCTAATCCTGCTCCAAAAGATGTAGCACTATTATCATCTTGGAAACCAAATATTTTTCTTACAACTTTTTCACCATCATTAATAAATTTTAAACATAAAATAGCAAGAACTCCATTAGCAAGCTGATTATACTCTGGTGATTCTAATAATGGTATTCCTAAAACAGTTACCGCTGAAGTATCTACTAAAAGTGTTAATGCTGTTCTTACAAAAGCCATATACATTACACAATGAAATGGTTGTATTAAAATAGTATAAACATATTCTTTTAACCATTTTCCTAGAGCTTGTGCTTTTCCATCTCCCATTTTATCTATTGAATATGTTAAAGAAATAAGTGGAGATATTATAATTAAAAATCCAATTTTTACCATACGGCTAATATAGGCTATTAAAAATGCAATTGTTTGGAATACAATAAAGCAGAATACAAGAACAGCTGCCATACTCGTAATTCCAATCCCTCCAACAGCTTTTAAACCAATGTCTAATAAAATATTTCCAACTTGATCTTCTACAGCTGATAAATCTGATAATGCTGAACTAAGAGCATTAACAATAGCATTATTACAATAAATTGTAAATATGGCAATATATTGCAATACATATATTAGTGCTAAACTGCAAATCCAGTCAAATAACATTTTTTTATACTTTGCTTTATCTTCAGCTACAGTTGATATTGCCATTCTAATTCCAACATATATTAAGATGACTAGTAATATTGCACTTGCAATTAATCTCATTGCATAAAACCAAGTTGCAACTGAAGATCTTATCATATAAACAGTAGATCCCTCATCCACACTAGTTAAATCAAAAAAGTTAATGTCTAATAATTTATATTTATTAAAAAATATTTCATAAGGAGTTATTATAGGAATAAGACCTCCTTCTCCATAATTTACTCCTTCCATTTGTGCTAGACTTGCCACCAAAATATCCATTATAAATGCTATTCCTGTTGCAAGAATTCTTTGTGGCCAATATATGATTGAAACAATTCCGACCAGCTAAATTTGCAATCGCATTTACTGTTGTTTCCATATCGATAGCAGCATTACTAATACTGCTTGAAAAAGTAAATTCAAACAATATTAATATCAATATAAAAATTATTAGTATTTTACTTATAATTTTTTTCATTCTAATATCTCCATTTTAATCTATTGTGTTTTTTTCTGTCCACTAACCATTGTATTTAAGTCATTTTCTAAAACTTTTAGTTGTGTTTTTATTGATGCATAGTTTTCTTCTGATTGTTTTCTTTCAATTTCATCTTTTAAATTTTGATATAATTTTTCTTGATATTCTGTTAATTCTCCTGCTTTTTTGAGCTAAAGCTTTAGTAATTACTTCTAATTTTTCTAATTCTTTATTATTACGGATACCTTCTAATTGTTTCTTATATTCTTTTTGACTTTGATCTCCTTCTAAATCTAGTAATTCTTTAGATAAAGTTTGTATTTCGTCATCATACTTAGATAATATTCCAGATAGTTCAGAATCAGTTAAGTCTTCTTTAACTAGTTTTTCTACTTTTCTATTTTTTTCAGTATTTTTAATCTCATCATACAATCCATCAATATAAGCATCTTCTTTTTCGTAAGATTCAACAACTTTTCCAATCATCTCTCCACTAGAAACATCTATTGACTCTGCTGTCTTTATTTCACTATATATTGCATTTCTATTACTATATTGTATAACTTTATTTACTTTTTCATTTTTTGAAATTTGTGCAAAACTAATATTCTTTCCTTCTCCATTTGTCAAATTACTTAGCCTATTTTTTATTAAATCAGGTGCCATTGCAGGATTATCTTGTAAATCTGACATTATATTCTGAGTTATTGTATTGCAAGTTTTTCCATCCACTCCTAAATCCATTAATTCTTTATTTAATTCATCTATAATTTTCTTTCTTTCTTTAGCTGCATCTTCACCGTCACCAAATTTACTACTCTCATTTAATATATTAGATTGTATTTCTTGTCTAGCATCAGCTGAATTATTTATACTCATGTTATCCAAATATTTTCTTATATTATTAGATAATGTCATTTTACTTTTTTGACTTAAATCATAAGTTCCTTTTCCAACAGCTGCTCCTATCCCTACTGAAGAAAATATATCTTTTCCTGTTCCATACAATCCAGCACCAACAACAAATCCTGCAGTTCCAGCAACTGATAGCTTCATGTAATCTTTTCCTAAATCAGTTAAAGTTGAAAGTACTTCTGTCGTACCTGGAATAGCTGAATCTACTTTTCTAGCAATTCTTCTACCATATTTTCCTACTTTTCCTTTTACACCTTTTATTGTTTTATTAATACGTCTATTATCTTTTCTTTTTTTCTTTACAACATTTAATAATGCCATTTTCTCGGCAACTTCAGGTTTAATAGCTCCATTACTTTGCGCTAAAATATTTTCTTTTTCTTTTTCTATATCTGATTTTAAAATTTGAGTATCTTTGTTAGCATTTTCTGCAGCTTCTACAGAATTTTTAATACTATAACCTTTTTTATTTATGATTTTATTTGCCTTTTCCTCTGCTTGTTCTGCTTGGAATTGTTCTTTATTACTTGAAAAACTATTTCCTTCAGTTCCCCTATTTTTAACAGTTCTATATAACGCTGCTGTTTCAATAACTGCATTTTTTCTAAAATTTGCTAATCCTTTTCCAATATTTGCAGCTCCTCTACCAACATTTCTAGCTGTTGTACCTAAATTTTTAGCCTGATTTATTAATACTCCAGTAGTTGCCATCGCCATTGCCACAGAAGTTTTATTATTATCATCTTTGAAATCAAATATATTTCTTATAATTTTCTCGCCTTCTTTTATAAATCTTATCATTACAATCGCAACTAAAGCGTGTGATAATAATTCTATATTATCTGCTGGCTTAGCTAATAAATTAAATGCGGTATCTATTAAACACATATATATAATACAATGAAATGGTTGTATTAAAATTGTAAAAACAATTTCTTTTAACCATAAATTCAAGGCTTGAGCTTTGCCATCTCCCATTTTATCTATTGAATATGTTATTGTTACTAATGGAGAAATAATAATTAAAAAAGCAACTTTCAACATACGATTAAAATAAGATACTATAATTCCAAAAGTTTGCCATATAAGCATAATGTAAATAATTGTAGCACCTATATTATCTAAGTTTGCAAAAATCAATTTTTCACCAGCAATATCTCTTATTGTTTTATATGTATTTGATACATTAGTATTGTTAACACTATTTTCTATAACACTTACAATAGAATTATTTACTGTTATTACAAAGATAATAATATAATGTAATAGAAAAACAAGTGCTAAACTACACACCCAATCTACTAACATCTTTTTATACATAGCTCTATCTGATGCAACTGTTGATATCGCCATTCTTATTCCTACATATATTAAAATTACAAGTAAAATTGATGCAGCAATTATTCTCATTATATAATACCATGATGCAACACTTGTTCTCATTGTATTAATAAAATTTGATTCTGTTCCTATGTCAAAAAAATTAATATCTACTAATTTTACTTTATTAAAAAATATATCAAACGGTGTGATTGTGGAAGTATCTACAGATGAATCTGTTGCGCCTTCTGTATATGCTACTAATGCTGAAAACTTGTCTATTGCCCACCCTGCACCTAAAGCTAGCCATCTCATTGGTGATGTTAATATTCCAACAACTCCACCTAAGATATCAGTAAATGCATAAATTACATCATCAACTCCCATAGCATAAGAAGCTGTAATACAGAAATTATTAATTATCAACATTATTAATAAAATTATTACTAACTTCTTTAATACTCTCTTCACAATCTCACCTTCTTTCTTTATTATCTTTTATATCTAGCATACATTTCTTTAGTAGCTTGGAATCTAGTTATTTGACTCTGTAATAAATTATATCTAGGATTATCTATGCTCATACTATTAACTTCATTTTGAGCTTCCTGTAAACTTCTTTCTAATTCCATTTTTATATCGTCTTTTATCTCTTTTTTTACATCAACATATTGTCTTTCCAAATCTGCTAAGGCTCTAGAAATCATATCCGTATTTGCTCTATCTATATCTTTCTCGATTTCCTTTAATGTACTTTGATCTAGACCTTCATCTAATAATTTTTGCATTTCTTCTTTCTTTTCTCTTTTTAGCTCATCTAAAAGAGCTATTATATCACTCTCGCTTGTTACTATTGCTTCTTTTCCAGCTATTTCCATATTTGTATCATAATTATCTGAATCTAATACAGCACTGCTTACTGTTTCTGCCACTCCCTCATATTCAGTATTAATATTTTCTGTACTGTTTACATCTTCAGATCCAATTTCTATATAATTATTATTAATAGTAGTGCTATTATCTGATACAAATCTGCCCATAGCCTCTCCAATAATAGTATCTGCTTCTAAGCCTATATCTCCAGCTGCCTGTATTGATTGATATATTTGACTTTCATTTGTAAAATCTGCTAATTTTTGTGTAGCTTTTCTAACATTAGATATAGAAGTATTTGAATCGTCACCAGGCTTTATTCCTACTCCTTTTAAAGCATAATTTATTATATCATTTGTTCTAGATGGATCAGCTTTTATTCCACCTTCAATTGTGTTTTTAATATTTGTTTTTAATTTTCCATCTATTCCAGCATGCTGTAAAGCTTTCTCTAATTCATCCATAATTTTACTTAATTCTTGATTAGCTCTATCTTCATCAGAAAACATTTGCATTATTTTGGCTGTTCTTGAACTCATTTCAGCAGCATTCTTTACTCCTAACGCTTTAAAATTTTGATTCATGCTATCAGCAATTGTTTTTGAACTACTATTCATAAATCCTTGAGATCCTTTATACATTGCAGCTCCTGCCATAATACCTGTTAAAATACTATCATTTACTCCTGCTACACCAGAACCAACTGCAACACCTAATCCTGCGGAAATTGTTGCTTTTCCTAGTCCGCCTAATGCTTTTAATGTTTCTGATTGACCAACTGCAGATTTGAAAGAATTTATTTTTCCTTTTGCACCTGAAATAAATTTTCTAGGTTTACTATTTTGAGTTCTTCTTTCTTTAGCTATATTTAATCTTGCAATTGATCTTGCTTCATCATCAGACATGTACCCGCCATAATCATTTTTTATCTTCTGCGCTCTTTTATTAACCTCATCATTTAATTTTTCTTCCTGAGCAGCTTTTAATGCTGCAGCAGTAGTAATATATTTTCCATTAGCTATACTTTCTTGTTTTATTCGTAAAGCTCTTTTTTGTATATCTTTTCCTTTATACCTATATTTTCCAGAAGTCACGCCATATTTTCTTTCAATTTTAGCCGCTTTTTTCTCATTTGACTTTATTCTTACACTCTCTTTAGCCTCTGCATAAGTTCCACTTCTTCCTTCTTTAGTTAACCATCTTCTTCCTAAAGCTAAAGCTCCAATTTTCATTCCTCTAGCTGTTGATACTGTATTTCCTACAAAATTTCTTGTATTATTAATTGCAGATCTAGCCCCTTTACCAATTCCTTTAGCATTATTTAAAGCTAAACCTGCAACTGCTAAACCTGCACCTAAAGAACCTGTTCCATCATCTTCAAATCTAAATATCTTTCTAACAAGGTTTTCAGCATCCTTAACAAATTTTACACATAATAAAGAAATTATTGCAACAGCTATAGTTTCTCTTGATACTCCATTTCCTTGTTTCTCTATTAATAAAGATAGTGCTATATTTATAAAACACATATATATAATACAATGTACAGGTTGCATTAAAATAGTATATACAAATTCCTTTAGCCATGCACCTAATGCTTGAGCTTTTCCGTCTCCCATTTTATCTATTGAGTATGTTAATGTTATAAGAGGTGATATAATTACTAAAAAAGCTGTTTTCAACATACGATTAAAATAAGATATTAAAAGTCCAAAAGTTTGCCATACTAACATACAAAAAATTATAGTTGCTGGAATAGATTCTAAATCAAATACTCTTAATGCCAATTGCTGAATATACGCATATGTATTACTGATCGTTTCAGAATTTACAGTTAACGAAACAGCATTTACAAGTGCATTGCTTATAGTTATTGTAAATATAATAATATAATGTATAAGGAATATTATAGCTAAACTACAAACCCAATCAACTAACATTTTTTTGTACATTGCTTTGTCCGTAGCAACTGTTGATATTGCCATTCTTATTCCTACATATATTAATACAACCAATAATATTGATGCAGCTAATATTCTTAAAATATAGTACCATGTTGCTATACCAGTTCTAATTGTATATATTAAACTACCTTCTCCTATTGAAGAAAAATCAAAGAAATTTACATCTAAAATGGCTACTTTATTAAAAAATATATCAAATGGGGTAAGTACTGTAATATTTTGAAATACTAAATCTACGCTACTTGCAGTATCATTAGCTCCTTCAATATAAGCAACCGAAGCTGTGAGTGTATTAATTGCTATACTTGCAGCTATTGCAACAAATCTAACTGGCCAAGTAAATAAACCTACAACTGAACCAAAAAAGTTAGCCAACATCTCTTCAAAAGGATCCATCATTCCTGGTTTATCTTCAGCATAAACATCAGACATAAGAAAATTATTCAATGTCAAAATTATTAACATTATTATTAGTATTTTCTTAAATACTTTCTTCACAGCTCGTTTTCCTTTCATTTTAATAATTGTCGTTTATAAATTTTTTTATATCTGCTATTGGTCCTGCCAAAGTAACATTTCTTTCAGCAGATTCCATTGCAACTCTTCTACTTTCTATCTTTTGTTCTATTTCTTTTCTTTGACTATTTAATTTACTCTCTCTCATTTTGATATCATCTAAATTTTCTCTTATTTGTTTATCACTTGTTAAATGATTTTTTTTCAAATATTCTTGTATACCATCATCAAGTGCTGTTCCTGATTTTGCAACTCCATTATTATCAAATAATTCTCGATTTTCTCTTTTAAAGTTCTCTATACTATTTTTTTCTCTCTCATACTTTAATTTTTCTTCGTAAAACTCGACGGTTTTAGCACTTTTTTGTTTTATAGCATCTTTATATGAATTTGAACCTTTCTTCAATTCTAATTCTTCTTTTGTAAAATCATTAATACTTTCTAATTCTTTTCTCATCAATAACATTTGAACAATTTCACTAGCATCATCTGGAGTAAGTGAAATAATTTCATCCTCATTATATCTTAGTGCTTTTCCTTCTTTTAAAGAATCTATTATACTATCTGCTGAATCATGATCTGCAATATCTACATTTAAAATTTGATTTAACTTTTCTGCTCTTTTTTTCTTTTTTATCTCTAATGTTTGCTCTGCATATTCTGCTCTGTCTCCTCGTTTTGAAGTAACCATATCAGAAATTTGCATTGTATCAACATAATCTTTTATTTGGTCATTACTACTATTTTTTATACTTTTAATATATTCATCTGCCTTTTTTGCTATTTTTTCTTTTTCTTCTTTAGTTTTTCTCGCTAGTCCATCTTGAGATCCTTCTTCTTGCTTTATAAAATCTTTTTTCATTTGTTCTAAAATATCTGATAATTTAATATCAGTTTTATTTTTGGATACTTTTTTGAAAGCTTTTTCTATACTACTTCTCTCTGGATTATCTCTTAATGTTTCATCAGCTATAACCCCTAATTTCTTTTCATTAAATTCTTTTCTTCTTTTAATTGCATTTAAAATATTATCTTCTTGACCTTTTCCTATGTTTTCATTTTTTGCAATAATATTAGCATCTTTTAACTTGCCTTCAATTAATGCTTTAAAATTATTTCTATTCGTATCATCATTCAAATCAATCTGCGATACATCCATTTCATCTAACATATTATCAATAACTTTGTTAATATTTTTTATATCAGAATCTGTTAATTTCCTGCTTTTTTTCTTTTGAAAAATTTGTATATCTCCATTTTGAATACCTGAAGCAGAACCACTATCACCTAAATGTTGTCTATCTATAACTTTTCCAGTAGTTGGATCATAATCTTTACCTTCAGAAGCATATTTTTCTACTAATTTTTGTTGTAAATAATCAAGTTGCTTTTGTATAGCTGTATCTTCAACTTTTACAAGTTTTTTTGTTATTGGATCTCTTTTGTATCCTAATTCTGCCATAGCTTTTTCATCATAATTACTATCATATCCATTTTTAATCAAACCAGCTCTGGCCATAACAAGATTACTTTGATATGTCATTGCATCTTTTACAAATTGTTGTTGTTGTTCTCTCATCTGTTTTACTGAATGTTTATTAATTGTACTTAAATTATCACTTAATGCTGTATTTTCAATAAATCTTCCTGTAAACATTCCTGCTATTCCTGCTCCAGCTAAAGGTATTGCTGCTATTCCTGCCCCAGCAACTAATCCTGCTGCAGCTGTACCACCCATTGCTTTTGCTGAATTAGCAAAGTTTTTCTTGAATTTTGATCCATAATCTTTTTTTAGTCCTGATTGTAATTCTTTATAAAAATCTGGATGATCATTTTTAAGCTTACTAGCCATTACACTATTCATTTCTCTTCTTGCTCTTGATAAAGCTGATTTTTGAACATCTATCATAGAAGGAGTTGAAAATCTAGAAAATCCATATCTTCCTTTATATTTCTTATTTTTTGAAGGTTTTTTAAATGTCTTACCTGATAAAGCTGAACCAGCTGTTAAAAGTCCCATGCCTAACGTAGGATGTGCAATCAATGTTCCTGCTCCAAAGAACATCATTGCCATTCCGCCTAGACCATTTTTCATAGGATTTAATATTTGCTCTTTAAGTAATTTTTTATCTTCATCAGAAAATCCAAGTAATTTGCTAGCTCCTAATTGACTATATAATCCGTCACCATTTGAAATCATTTTACCTTTCATCGCATCATAATATTTTGTTCCAAATACACCATCTTTTAATTTTCCTAAATTGCTTAAAGATAAATAGCTTCCTTTAGCATTTTTTGTAAAGCTAAAATGATTTTCTATATCAACTAATTGTTCTATATGACCTTTTACTATATCTTTTGTAGAAGGAAATCCTTTTTCTTTATATGCTGTATATTCTTTCATTGCTGCTTCATATTTCTTTTCAGCAGCAGTTCTTTCAATAGTTCCTGGTTTTGTTGCATTTACTTCACTTAATGCTGCTTCTACATCCGCTCTTAACTTTCCTTCTCCTTGTTCCATTAATGTTGCCATAGAAGTGTGTTCAACTGGAATTCCTCTTGCATTAACTTGAGCCCCAGTTGAAGAAGTTCCTGAAGTTGGTTTTCCGTCACTTGAATTACTTCCACCACTTGAATCTTGTGAGTTAGAATTTCCACTATCGCTAGGTGAAGAATCTATTTGATTATTATCTCCATTTCCTCCAGTAATTTTATTTTTTATTCCTTTTCCAACTTTTACAGCTCCTGCAATTCCTAGTACACCACCTGCAGCCGCAACTTTTCCAACACCTTTAACAGCTTTTCCATATGGAGAATTCATTAAAGCTCCAGCAAGTGGTTTAGCACCAGCATATAAACCAACTGCTGTATCTAAGTTTTGTTTCATTTTTTCTGCATTACCAGCTTCTGCTGTATGTCCTACTAAACTATCGCCATCGCCAAATTTAAATATTTTTCTAAAAGTAGATTCTGCTTTTAAACTGAAATTCATTAATATTAATGCAACAATAATTCCAGGAATTGATTGTAATGATAATATTAAAGCTGATGAAATAAACACACCATAAATAATTGCATGAACACTCTGTATGATTACATTCATTACATACTCTTTCATCCAAATTTTTAAACTTGATGATTTACCACTTAATACTTTTTGTAGAGCATATGCTACACCAACTGGTGGACCCATAAGTGTTAAAACTAAAACTGTTAAGTATCTTTGTATATAAACAATAGAATATCTAATTGCAAAATAAACTAAAGTCATATACATTAACATACCTGATAAACCATTTGTAAGTTTTGGATCATAAGCTCTAGTTCTTACAGCTTCATATATGTCTATTTCTATTTCTTCATTACTTTTTTCTACTCCTTTATCTCCCTCTGCTTTTTCTGATAATTGTTTCATTTGAACGCTATTCACATTATCAGCAGACTCAGATATTATATCTACTAAAGATTCATTTATATTTATTATAAATAACATTATATAATGTATAGAAAATACAATAATTGCTCCAACAAGCCAATCAACTAGCATTCTTTTGTAAACAGCTTTTTCTGAGGCTATTGTTGATACAACCATTTTAATACCAACACCTATAAGTACTACCAGCATTATTGCCATTGAAAGAATTCTTAAAATGTAATACCAAGTTGCTACAATTTTCTTTAATTGAAGAACTATAGGATCAATACCATCTGGATCTTCTGCATTTAATAATGCTAACATATATCTATGACATGCATCACATGTTCCTCCACACTCCGTACAACAAGTGAAAGTTGAGCCTTCTTGCTTACAACATTCTGCAACTTTTTTATTACATTTTTCACATATTAAAATTTTCCCTGTCCCACTTACTGTTTTATCATACTCATTTGATAGATCAAAAAAATTAATATCAAATGCAGGAACTCTATTATATACTATAGCTTGTACAGTTAAATTATTAGTTGAATCTGTTATGGAAGTTAAATCTGTATTACTCATACCATCTACTTCTTCACCAGCAACATTAACTCCAACTGTTGATTCTAATCCCCAAGTCAACAATTTTTCTATTAAAGCTGTCCATCCAACAAATACCATTCTGAAGCCCATAGTTATAATTCCCAATAACCAGTCAGCAATTTGTCCAATATTATCAAGAAGCCACGCAAAAATTCCCTCTTTAACCGTATATGTACCTTTTGTAGTACCTGAATAATAAAACTCTCCTTCTTTTAAATCCAGTTTAGCATAAGATGCTGGAGTAGCTAAAAACATTATTAATATAGATACTGTTATAATTATTAATATAATTTTTTCGCAACTCTTTTTTAATAGCACCATATTCTACTTCCTTTCTAAAATATTAGACATTAATTTGTTTATCATCATATTTTAATATTCCGTTATCATATTCTTTTAACTCGTATGTATCATTTCCTTCTAGTAATCTTCTTACACTTCCATCTATTAGACTATATATGTATATTCCTTTTCCTTTTTTTGAATATATAAAATTGTCATTATTAATCCACATATAATAATCCATACTATCATTTAACTCTCTATCTGGATTATCTTCTGATAAAGATATAAATTTCATACCATAGATATTTTCATTTATATCTGTCATTGGATATATTTCATATCTAAAACTTTCCCCAATCAAAGCTTTTTGGTTATCTTCTAAACTTTCCTTAAATTCATTGCATTTTTCTGTTTGCTCTATAATCTTATTTGCTCTTCTTTTTTCAGCTTCAAATACTGCATCTATTTGTAGTCTTGAAACAAAGTTCGTATTTTCTAAATACTCTTGAATTCTAGGCAAAGTACTCTTAATATTATTATACACCAAAATTCCGCTTATGTCATCATAATTTAGCTTAATTTCTATACCTTTAAGAGGATATGCAATAAACATTGTATTTTCTGTATACTCATATTCACTATAATCTGGCCAAATATATGTAAGTTCATTCATAAAGTCTAAAAAGTCTATCTTTTCAGCTATAAATCTATCTGATAACTCAAAAAAATCTTCAATATCTACATCTGGATTTCTGTATATAGAAATCTCTTCATTTGTAAAAAATACATACATTTCATTTCCTTTATATCCTATAACTCCCAATTTCTCGTCTTCAAAACTAGGTTTTCCAAGAGTTAGTTCTACATTTGCTAAATCTATTCCTGGAAATAAGTCGTTAATTACGTTTTCATCATATTTCTTATTGAAAATTATATTATATATCTTATTTTGAATTGTTTTTACTTTTATTCCTTCATCAAAATATATATAATATTCATCAAAAATACTTTCTCTCGTTCCAAAATTTATATTATTGTCCCAGTTATTATTTATACATGATTGCAAAATTGGTGAATTAATAACAAATTCTGTCGATTTTATCTCTACATACTTTTTCATACTAATTTGTGAATCCATATATATAAAGTAATCTTCAATATCATTAATTATAATTGATTCAATTTTATTATTTTCGCATACAACTTTTACTGTAATTTCATTCTCTAAATCAATCATTTTAAAACTTTGATATCTAATTACTTTAGCCACTTCTTCTATTAAAGTATTATAATAAGTTTCGTTACTATTATCATTTTCATCATAAGGCAATACTTTGAACTTCAAAAAAATATCTAAATAATATCCAGTTTCTTCACTTTCTGACTCTGATATATAAGTTGATTCATAATATTCAATTACATCTTTTACACTTCTTAAACTACTATAAGAAAGTTCATTATTTTTTTGTTCTTTACTTAAAGTTGATAATAAGAATTGACATAAAAGTAATATAAAGATTACAACAAATAAAACTATTATTGTTTTTTTATAGTTTTTTTTATTGTAATCTTTATATTGTTCTTCTTTCATCTATTATTCCTTCCCTAGTAAAATCAATTTTCTATTTACTACTTTCTCTTCTTTGGATTTCATACTTTTCTACTAAATCATCTGTACTATAAGATATTTTACCATTTTTTACCATTTCTTTTGTCATATCTGTAAAATAATAATTGCTATATAAAGTTATCCCTTTAGGATTATTGTCTTCTATTTTTATTTCAATTCCTCGTGTTGGAAAAATCATAGTAGCTTTTTTTATATCTTTATCATATTCTAAAACGTCATAAGATAGCATTTTTTCAGAAAGTTTTGTGATAAATTTATCTAAATCTTTATTATTTAAATACTCTTCTAATAATTTTTCAAAAGTATCGTTTCTTCTATATGAATATCCATATACAGATGTTTCATCACCATAAAAGAAATAATATAAATTATTACTTCTATATCCTAAATATCCATCACTCAAACTTCCAAATGTATTGTCATTATGTAACTCATATATTTTTGTTAAAGGCATATCAGATTCTACATCTGTAAGTATACTATATCCATAATCTTCAGAAAAAATAATATTCATTACAGAATCATTTGGAGCAAGTTTTAATTTAATAGTTCCATTTTCATAACTAATATACCCATTTTCTGATTCTTTTCCTTCATCCAAATATTCTTTTATACTTGATAAAAACATTTGGTTAGAAACTAATCTTTCTAAATATCCATTCTGGACATATAATGCCGATGGCTTAACTATTTCTGACTTTTCCACTTTAGTATATGAATTTCCATCAGATTGTTCATAAAAATTTTCTAAATTGTTGATAAGAATAATATGTGAGTCAGTTTCAGTATTAAATTCTGCCATTAAATCAATTTTTTTCTCTTCATCAATCACTTCGAAATTTTCTAAGGGAAAAAATATAGTTAAGTCATTAGCTAAATTATAAAAAAAATCTTTATTGCTATTTCCATTTTCATCATATAAATCTTTAGCAAATATTACATAAATAGTATTTCCATCCTGCTTTATAAACTCAGATTCATACTTTTTTATAACATCTTCTATTGTTTGAGGAGAAGTTTCTTCTGTCACAAAACTAACATTGTTATTACTATTTGCATCTTGTTTTCTTAAATAATATTGCAAAACAATTAATAAACATAGAGCGCAGAAGAATAATGCTATCAAAAAAATTAAAAATATTTTAATTCTTTTACTTCTGTCATTCATATATTATCCTTCTTTCTTCATAAATTTATTTACACCCCTTAATGTTACAAGTCCCTTCATATCAAATACGACTTTTACCATTCTTTCAACTGCTCCCATTGCCATTAATAATGCTAAAGCAACTAATGGAGAAGATGCAGCAATAGAATTTGCTGTTAATACAAATATCAAATAAATTAATGCATGCAATGGTTGTATTAGAACATTTACTAAAAATTCTTTCATCCAAGTAGAAAACGCCTGTGCTTTTCCATCTCCTGCTTTATCAATTGAATATGTTATTGTTATTAATGGAGAAATAATTATTAAGAACCCTACCATTAGTAGTCTTTTCATATATAGCCAAATAAATTTAATCTCCATAAATAATAAACACCAATATATTATAGACCATAATGTAACTTCTAATCCTGATCCGTCAAATACCATTTGTAATGTTGTTTCTCTTATTGTATCCTCAAAAATATCAAATTCTTGTGCTGTTCCATCTATAGTTTGACCTAATAATTGACATCTAATATTATAAAATATTCCTGTAACAATTTCTCCAAATGTTATTATTGCACTAATAATATAAAGCATAAGAAACATTATTATTATACTTTCTATCCAGCTTACTAACATTTTTTTATATCTTGCTTGTTCTGAAGCTACAGTAGACATAGCCATTCTAATTCCAATATAAATTAATACAAGTAATCCTATCGCCATTGCTATTATTCTACAAATATAATAAACACCAGTAATACCTTCCTTAATTTTAATATTACTATTACTTGCATTTATTTCAACATCACCAACTTTATAAGTTGGATCTGTATTAAAATAGTTTATATTAAATAGCGGAACTCTATTAAATACAGCTCTATCAATAGTAAAAAAATAATTAAATTTATCTGTTTCTTGCGGTGTATTTTCAGTAGAATATGTTATTTGTGCTAAAATCAAATCAATTTGTAAAGCTATTGCAACATTTATAAGTCTTGCCAAAATGCCAGTAATAAAACCTATAATAGATGTTCCAAAACTTAATGCATTTGTTGCAACTTTTGTTTCACTATCCTGAGTTTGCGAAACTTCACCCTCTTCTATTAAATCCCCTAAAACTTCATTACTTATTGGTGCAGAACCTCCAAGTGGATGATCCGTTTCTTCAGAATCTGTTGCAGTTCCTGATGGCTCTGCATAAACACCATTACAAAATATGAAATTAAAAATCATTAAAACCACTAATAAGCAGCTTATACATTTTTTCATATAAAATCCTCTTTTATTGTTTTCCTTCTGCTTCTCTTCTAGCTTTTTCTAATGCAGCTTGTTTTGTTAAGTTTGTTTCAACGAATTCAAATTCTTTCTTAGTTGGTTGAATTGCAAGTATTGCTGAATCTCCACCAACTTTTAAAAGTCCCTCACCTCTATTACATGTAATCAAAAATCCAGCTTCACCTTCACTAAGTTTAAATACTTCTCTTAAGTACTCTATTTCTGATTTATCTTGAGCTAGGAATAATTTTGTTTCTGATGAAGTTAAAACCGCTTGAACTTCTTGTTTTTCATAAAAATCTTGGAATTTTTGTGAAATAACAGCAAGAGAAACATTTCTTTTTCTAGCACGTCTAGCCATTGTATTTAAGAAATCAACAGCTTCTGGATATGGTAAAAGCATCCAAGCCTCATCAACTAAAACTCTCTTTTTAGCAGCCTTTGCTTTATCTTCACTATTTTTCTTAACATATTTTTCCCAAACCCAAGAAAGCATTATTTGTTGTGCAAGAGGTCTTGCAAATCTTTCCTCAAGTTGTGAAATATCTATATTTATGAAAGGAACACCATCTAATAGTTCGAATGTTGATTGTCCATCAAAATAAGCCATTTGACCTTGGTATTCTCTAACATATTGTTTCATAACTTTTACCAAATAACTATAATGAAAACGATAATCTTGATTCTCATTTTCTTGTGCCTTTCTACAAATTCTCTTGTACCAAGAACCTATTGTAGGCATTTCTTTCTTAGTTCTTCCCAAGTAATTTTCAGCAATATTAACTTTTCCACCATTCTCATCTCTCGTATACAAACTTTCCACATTATTTGTTATACCTAAAGCAGCATATTCTTCTGCAACTGCTTCAGAAATTATTTGTTTTGTAAGCTCATTTACTTCTTGGCTTCTTGTACTACCTCTAGCCATTGTAAGTAA
>USEI01000023.1 GCA_900553685.1 uncultured Clostridium sp. | reverse complement strand
CCTTCTGAACCGCTTCCACCTCCTGGGTTTCCACCTTCTGAACCGCTTCCTCCTCCTGGGTTTCCACCTTCTGAATCGCTTCCACCGTTAGGTTTATCATTCGACGAACCACTATTTCCTGAACTACCAGAATTATTATTTGTTGGAGGTGTTGGCGTACTTGGTGCTGCTGGTGCACTTGGCGCTGCTGGTGCTGCTGGTGCCACATGTATTGGACAAGTTCCTGTTGGAGCTACTGTAATAACTCCTTGTGTATGCCAAACTGGGTCTCTTTCATATTCTGGAATATATCCTTGTATTTGTGTTACATTTGGGCAATTAGGTGTTGCAATTTGCTGAGAATCATTACAAATTGTAACAACTCCATGACCTTCACACACTTCTGTTGGAGCATTATCTTCAGAAAATACTTCTGTATATACATTTGCTCCACAAGCTTCTTGTGCTAATTTTCCAGATACTTTACATACTGTTTTTCTAACAATTCCATCTGGTTCCTCAAAAGTTGCATCTTCTAAATCTTCATGTATTTTTGTCATAACAGCATCCCAAATTTTTCCTGCTGGATTTCCACTAAATACAACTGTTGCACTTTTTGCATATCCAAACCAACAAGCTGCTGTATAATATGGTGTATAACCACAAAGCCATCTATCATAGCTTTCATTTGTTGTACCTGTTTTAGCAGCAACATCCATCCCTTGCATTGCACAATATGAAGCTGTCATTCCAGGTTTTGTTGGTTCTTTTAAAATATCTGATTCTACATAAGCATTTTGCTCAGACATAACTCTTTTTTCTTCTTGTTTTGGTTCATATACAACATTTCCTTGACTATCAGTAACTTTTGTATAATATGTTGGAGTTATATATACTCCTCCATTTGCAATAGCTGAATATGCAGCTGCCATATCTGCTGGTGAAATTCCTTCATTTAGTCCACCAAGTGCAAGGTTAATTCCTTCAGCTGTAAAGTCAGGTAAACCTATACTTTTACAAAATTCAACTGCTGCTTCAGTTCCAATATTTGTTAATGCCTTAGCATTTGGAATATTAAGTGAAAGTCCTATTGCTGTACGCATATTCACTAAACCATGAAAACCATTTTCATTTTTTGGAGTCCATGCACCAGAACCTTCTCCCCATGTTGTTTGATAATCATAATATGTTGTTGCTCCTGTAACTTTTCCTGTTTCAAGTCCAGGCGCTACTACTGATAATGGTTTCATTGATGAACCTGTTTGTTTTTTTAGTTTTGTTGGATAATTTAAATATCCAAGTTTTGTTGTTGCTGTTCTTTCATCTGCTGATCCTGTTGCTGTTGCTGCAGCAACTACTTGCCCTGTTTTATGGTCTTCTATTACCATTGTTGGAATAGAATATTGTGTTATTGTTTCTTCCTCTCCAGTTTCTTCATTTTCTTGTTTATATGTTGTTCTTTTTACATAAGTTTCTTTTACTATTTCTTCTTCTAAAGCTTGTTGAATATCTGTTTTTTGTGTTGTATAAATTTTTAAACCACTACTATATAAAAGCATTTCAGCAGCATCTCTATCCATATCTTCATTGCCTTCATTTTCTTCTAGTATTTGGTCTAAAATTTGATCTATAGCAGCTTCTGTATGATAAGATACATCTGTTGTAACACTAGCACTTTCACCTTGTTTAAAGCTTAATCCATTATCGACTTCTGTTACTGCTTCATTATATTGATCATCATTAATGAACTCAAGTTCTTTCATTTTAGCAAGAACTGTTTTAGTTCTATCATTTATTTTGTCTTTCATTTCATTTTTCTTTGTCTCATCGCCATCATAATCTTCAAATGGTTTATAAGCATTTGGAGAATGGTTTATTCCAGCCATAAAAGCACATTCTGCTATACTTAAATCTTTTGCACTTTTATCAAAATAATATACAGCTCCTAATTCAACACCATTTATGTCATCTCCACCAACAAATATTAAGTTAAGATATAACTCAAGTATTTGATCTTTTGATAGATAATGTTCAACTTGAATTGCTTTTGAAATTTCTTTTATTTTTCTCATAACTCCGGCTAAAGCTGTTCTATCTTTTTCTTGAGTAATATTTTTTATAACTTGTTGTGTTATTGTACTTCCACCAAAGCTAGATTTTCCTGCATGAATTATATAGTTAAAAGTCGCATAAGCTGTTCTTGATATATCAATTCCACTATGTTTATAGAATCTTTCGTCTTCTATTGCTACATAGGCTTTTGGTAAATATTCAGACATATCAGCTAAACTTATACTTTTTCTTTTAGTTCCTCCACTTAAAGTTGCAATTAAATTCCCATCTGCATCATAAACAGTAGAATTTTCGTATCCTACTTTTAATAAAGATTCATCAATCTTTAATTCATCACCAAAAATTCCAAAAAAAGCACCTACTAAAATACCTGAACCTATAATAATTAGTAAAACTAATACTATAAGAGCTATTTTAATAGCTTTTGAAAGTTTAGGGTGTTTATCTTTAAATTTTACCTTTTCACTTTTTGATTTAGAGCTTTTTGATTTACTTTTTGATTTTTTATCTAAATCTGATGTTCGTATTCTCTTCGTTTCCTTATTATCAGTACTCATAAATCCTCCTTTTAGTAAAAACTTTTATGATAAAATATGAAAAATTAATTTACATTTTTTTCTTTTTATCAGTTTGTATTATATTACATTTTATAAAAAAGATAAAGCTTTTTTATATATTTTTTTCTTAATATTAAATTAAGAATTTATACTACTTTTCTTTTAATTCTTACAATAATTATAATTTTATTAAAGAACATGTAAATATTTAATTCTTACCTTTTGCTATTATTAAGTTTCATATTTTTATTCACATAATTTTAAATAAAAATTTATTTTAATAACCATTATACTCTAAATTTAAAATTTTTAATATCTTATCAAATATTACCTCATTTTAAAATAAATCATCTATTTTATTAAATAAATAAGCTCCTTGTTTTATTAATTCATTAGTCCCCACAGAATTTTCAGAAGTTATATTTCCTGGTACAGCATAAATATCTTTTCCTTGTTCTAACGCAAAATCTGCAGTTATTAAACTCCCACTATTTTGGGCAGCTTCAACAACAATTAATTTTTTTGATAATCCACTAATAATTCTATTTCGTAATGGAAAATTATATTTTAGTGGCTTAGTTCCTAATTTAAATTCTGAAATTATAGTCCCTTTACTTTCTAGAATATTTTCAAAAAGTTTTTTATTTTCAAAAGGATATATTTCATTGTCAGAAATTCCTGTACCAAGTACAGCTATTGTTTTACCTGTTTTACTTTCTAATGCTCCTAAATGTGCAAATTTATCAATCCCAGCTGCAAGTCCACTTACTATATTTATATTTCTATCTGCAAGTTCTTTAGCTATTTTTCTTGCAACATTTCTACCATAAATACTTGCATTTCTAGAACCAACTATTGCAATGCAATCTTCATATAAATTTTCAATATTTCCGCGAATATATAAGAAAACAGGTCTATTATCTATAAACTTTAAACTATCTGGATATTTTTCAGAAAAACATGAAACTAATAAAATATTATGTTTTACCATATAATTTACATACTTTTCTAAATTTCTCTTTTCTTCATTTTCTAAAATATTATTAATCTCACTTTCTTTTAAATCTAATTTTTCTAAAGATTTTTTATCCAAATTCCAAATTTTCTTTGCAGTTCTAAATTTTTTTAATAACTCTATTTTTCTTTTATTACTAATATTTATATTTGATAACCATACTTCATATTCATCAATCAATAAAAATTCCTCCTTAATTTCAAAATAAAAATTTTATACAATTTTTTCTTAGTTCTGATAGTAAATTTATGAAATAAATTAGTGTAAAAGTATATATAATATAAATTCAAGTAATTTTCCTATTACATAAAAAGAGCATAGAAAATTCTATGCCCCCTTAGTTTTAAATTAAAATTATAAACTTTTTTTAGCAGCTTTAACTAGATTACTTAAAAGCATTGCAATAGTCATTGGTCCTACTCCACCTGGAACAGGAGTTATGTAACTTGCTTTTTTAGAAACTTCATCATAATCAACATCCCCACAAATAGTACCATCTTCTAATCTATTAATTCCTACATCAATTACTACAGCTCCTTCTTTTACCATGTGCGCTTTCACAAATTTAGGTTTTCCTATGGCAGCAATCACTATATCTGCTCTTTTTACTTCCTCTTCTATATCTTTTGTTTTTGAATGACATACAGTAACAGTTGAATTTTTATTTAACATACATTGTATCATTGGTTTTCCTACAATATTGCTTCTTCCTAAAATTACTGCTTTTTTTCCAACTGTTTCTATATTATATTCTTCTAACATTTTTACTATCCCATATGGTGTACAGGATATAAAAGCATCTTCTCCTATACTTAGATTTCCAACATTTATAGGATTAAATCCATCAACATCTTTATCTGGTGAAATTGTTCTAAATGCTTTATTTATATCTATATGTTTTGGAACAGGACTCTGTAGTAAAATACCGTGTACAGAATCATCTAAATTTAATTTTTCTATAAGTTGTAATAACTCTTTTTCTTGTAATTTATCATCAAATAAATATTCTTCAAATTCTATTCCAACTTTTTCACAAGCCTTTGATTTATTTCTTACATAAACTTGTGATCCAGCATCATCTCCTACCATTATTACAGCAAGTTTAGGATTTATTCCTTTTTCTTTTAATTCTTTTACTTTTTCTTTTAATTCTTTTTTTATTTTTTTAGAAAGTTCTTTTCCGTTAATTATTTCTGACATTATTATACATCCTTATCTTTTTTATTTATATTAATATAATAAATTCCTCCGCATACTAAACCTATTGCCAATACTGTTACTATAAAATAAGTAGTTACAGCAATATTATTTCCTACATCAGGAATTACACCTATTTCTGATTGAATTATTTCTAAATCAGTTTGATTTTCATCTACTATTTCGTTAGTTATAGTATTATTAACTTCATTTTCGCTTGTTTCATCTGGTTTTTCTTTTGTTAATAATCTTGTTGCAACATAAACCTCTTTTCCATTATATTTTATTCTTGACCAGCCATTATCTGCAACACCAGTTCTTGTAACTTCTTGTCCTTCTGTCAAATATCCAACTTTTTCACTATCTGTTGACCAACTTTGTCTTAAATTACAGCTTTGAGTTGCATATAAAGTTTCATTTACATCTGTAAATTTAACTTCTTCCTTAGCTGGTGCTGTTGTTGTAACATATTGACTTGATATATATGCTGTTTGACCATTATATTCTATTCTTGACCAGCCATTATTTCCTACACCTGTTCTCTTAAGTGCTGTTCCTTGACTTACCTGTCCCAATTTTGCACTATTAGTAGAATAACTTTGCCTAATATTACAATTTGTTGTAGCATATACAGTTTCATTTACAGATGTAAATGAAACTTGATTATTATTGTTGTTATTATCTGTTGGAGTACTTGGAGTTGAAGGATTAGATGGTTCTTGTGATGGAGGTGTTGGTGTATTACTTTCTATATTTAAAGTTTGTGATTTTGAGCCTCCATTTTCAACAGTATTTCCAGCTGAATCAGAAATTATTATTGCCGAAGCAGTAACAGTTGCTGTTCCCTCAACCTTTGCATTAAAAGTTACACTATTTGGAAAATCACTCATTCCACTATAAAATACTAATCTTGCAGTAGATGTTGTTCCATCACTAAATTTTACTGTTATTGTACTTTCAGCAGCATAAGCATTTGATGGCAAAATCAAAGATACTGAAAAATTTTCACCCTTTTTTACAGAACCTGGACAATTAATTCCGGCTTTACTGTCTGCATTTACCTCTGTTATGCCAATTGTTAACATTACTAAAGTCATTATTAATAATATTAATAAAATTTGAAATATACCTTTTTTCATTTTTCAGCTCCTTTATACATTTTCTTCTGAATCTTGTACTGAATTATCTACTGTATTTGTTTCCACTTCAGTATCTTCTGTAATCTCATTTATTTCTTCTGCTTTTACAACAAGCCTCGTTGTTGCTCCACTTTCACAAGTTATTAATGTAAGTTCTATTTTATCCTCAGGTTGAAGCATGCATTCTAGATTATCTGGTTCAATAGAGAACTTTTCTGTTACTCTATATTTAGTTTCTGCTAATTCATCATCAACTAAAGTAATTTCATCACCAATTTCTAATTCTGAAAGCCTAGCAAAAATTTCATTATAATTATGTCCTATTAAACATAAATTACCATAATTATTTAAGCTTCCTCCATATATTTTTCCAATACCATATTTTAGTGCATCACCTTCTACTGAATCTAATATGTATTGGTCTACATTTATTTTATCTATAACTACTTTCCCTAAAACATCATATCCCTCTAAAGTCTTAATCATCTCTGCTTTAGTTTCTTGTGCAGGAGTTTCTTCAACTTCCTTTTCCTTATTGAAAACAAATTTATATACCAAAATTCCTGCTACTATTATTACAACAATTATTCCTAAAATTATAAATAATTTTTTATAGTTAAATTCTTCTTCATCGTCATAATAATCACTATAATCATTACCTAAATTATTATCATAATTAGTATAATTGTTTTCATTTTCAAAATCACGAGGATTTCCAGCATGTTTTCCACTAGCCATATCTTACACCATCCTTTGTTTTTTATTATTTTATCTTATATTGTTATTAGTTAGTTTTAATATTTATCTCTTACCTTACAAAAATTAATCCCAATATTATTAAACCAAGTATAACTCTATATATTGCAAATATTTTAAAACTACCCTTTTTTAAGTAATTCATTAAAAATTTTATTACAATTAAGCCTACTATAAAACTTGCTATTACTCCAATCCAAAATGACATAGATGTTAATGCAAACTTTCCTACATCTACCAAAACAGCTGCTGCAACTATTGGTGTTGATAAAAGAAATGAGAATTTTGCAGCACTTTCTCTATCTATTTTCAAAGCCCTTGCTACAGTCATTGTTATACCTGAACGTGATACTCCTGGAAAAGCTGCTGCAATAGCTTGTGAAATTCCAACAAGCATTGATTGTTTAAAATTTATGTCTTCATACTTATATTGATTCTTTGATTTTTTATCAACAATAGCTAAAATAATTCCCATCACAATTAATGCTATTGCTATTAATCCCATTTCTAATTTAAAATTATCTCCAACTATCATTTCAGATATTTTATCTAATACTAATGCCAAAATCCCAGCTGGTATTGTTGCTATAACTAAGTACCAAAACATTTTTCCATCTGTTGAATCTTCTTTTTTTACTAATTTTTTAAATCCAGCCTTTATAAGTGTTATCCAATCTTTGAAAAAAAACAATCCTATTGCTATTAAAGTTCCAAAATGAAGTGCTACATCAAAAGATCCGTTAAAATCTGCAACAAAATCAGGATTCTTAGTCCACTCAAAAATCCATGGTATTATATTAAGGTGTGCTGAACTAGATATTGGTAATAACTCTGTTAGTCCTTGCACAATCCCTAATATTAAAGCTTGTAATATTGTCATTTTATCCTCCGTTTATAAGTTTTAATTAATTATTATAATTCTTTTAATACGTGATATAGTGTTTCTTTAATAAATTCAGCTGAAGTAAGTGGTGCTACTTTAGCAGGCAAAGATAATGCCCAAATAACTTTTAGCCCTTTTTCCCTTGCAGCTCTTCTATCTACACCTCCAGGATTAGAAGCTAAATCAACAATTACAGCTTCTTTTTTTATTAAATCTAATCTTTCTGAATCTAATATTTGAAAAGGTATTGTATTTATTATAATATCAAATTTTCCCAAGTTCTCATTTAAGTCATTTAAATGAATTGGATTATATCCATATGCTTTTATCCAAGAAATATCTTCATTTTTTCTTGCTTCACAATATACTTTTGCTCCAATTCCATCTAGCATTTTTGCTAAAACTTTTCCTATTCTTCCAAATCCCATAACTAATACGTTTGAACCATGTACTGTTCTTTGAGTTTCTTCCATAGCAATTTGAATAGTTCCTTCTGCTGTTGCTATTGTATTTAATACTGAAAATTCTTCTCTTTTTAGTAAATCTGTAAATTGTATTCCTTTTTCATCTAATTCATCTTTTATTCCTATATTTCCTGCAATTAAATACTTCCCCTTTAATGCTTTTACAAAATCTGGTAATTCAACATAATTTCTACCAAATGGAGCTGAAAGTCTTTTTCTATCACTAGAAAGTGGTACTGGTCCTACAATAACTTTAGAGTAACTTACTGCTTCCTCTAAAGTTGGACACATTTCCACACTATCAAAACTTAATAATTCTTCTGAATTTTCTAATGCATAAGTATATACTTTATACCCATCATTAATTAACATTTCAATAAGTTTTACAATTCTTAAATCTCCACCAACAACAGTTATTGACTTTTTTTCCATACTATTCACACCTTTTCCTCTCTATTATTTTATCTTGTAATTACAAATTACTTTTTTATTATTTTATTTAATAATATGTATTATAAAGATTTATTATTACATATTATAAATTATAAACAAGTCTTAGTGAATAAATTCATCTTTAGTTATTGCTTAATTATTTCCAAGCTCTTTTTGTCTTTGTTCTTTTTCCTTTTTCTTTATTTTTTCTTCTAACTCTTTATCTTCTTGTATCTTTTCTTTTTTTCTTTTTTCTTTATTAAATATATAGTCTACTTTTTCATCAACTTTTTGCTTTGATGAATTTTCACTCATTTCTTCAATCAATTTAAGTGTATCATCTAAGTATTTTCTAGCAATTTCTTCTTGCTGTTTTAAAATAATACTTCTTCTTGCTTCAAACTCTTCTAGTTCATCTGCTTTTGCTACTTTTACAGTATCATCCATCTTAACTGAAACAGTTATATATTCCTTTATCTTTTTAAATGTTTTTTCCTTATTGGCCAATTGCAAAAGTTTTGGATCCAGCTCAATTGCTTTATTTAAAAATGTTATTGCTTTATCTTTTTCACCTTTATATACATATATTTTAGCAAGTTGATAATAAGACATTGCTTCTAGCTCACCATATAAACTTTTTTCAAAATATTTTTCTGCTGTATCATAATCTCTTTGTATAAAAGCTATTAATCCTAAATTATAATTTGCCCCATACATTCTATGATTTATTGCTGCTGCCTTTTCATACATTTCTTTTGCCATTTGAAAGTCGCTTAATCTTGTATATACTATACCCAAATTATAATATAAATCAAAATCTGCTGGTTTATATCTTAAAGCCTCATTATATACATTTGCAGCTTCTTTAAATCTTTCTTGCTCACATAAAAGTTCACCTAGCAATATTGAAGCTTCATAACAATCTGGTTTTGTTTTTACTAAAGTTTCAAGCATTTGTATTGCTTCATCTTTTTTTCCTAAATCTCTTAAAAGATCTGCTATTTTGAAATAAGATTTATAATCTTTTTTATTTATATCTACAGATGTTACATATTCATCAATAGCTCTTCTCATTCCACCTTCTTTTTCATAACATTCTGCAAGTAATTTATGTCCTAAATAACTCTCTGGATATTTTGTTACTAACTTAAGTAAAATTGATTTTGCAGTTTTAGTATCTCCTATTAACATAAAAAATTTAGCTGCTATAACACTTAATATTTCTGAAAAATTTATTCCTCTTATTTCTATAAAAATTATTAATAAAGGAATAACGATAGAAAATACATATCTTATTGTCCCTCCTAAAATACTTTCATTAATTTTATTTAAAATCTCTAAAAAACTTACTATAATTCCTATTGTTTGAAGAACTAATATAAATATATAATTACCATCATTTTTTCTTATTATCTTAAAGAATATTATTATAAACAATGATACTGCTAATAAATTGAATAATAATTGTTCAAACATAATATTTCTCCATTTCTACATCCTTTAGCAATTTAATCTTCCTAAATTCTTGATAATTATATCATATAGACTTTTTTTAAACAAGCTTATAAATAAAATTTTATAAAACCGTCATAATTTGGTAAAAGCATTGCTACTCTAACAATTTATAACGGTTTTATGTTTCATTTATATTTAATTTTTATTACAATTTGATTATAATAAAATTTTACTATAAAATTTAAAATTTTATAAACAAATAAATTATTATAGCTATTTCCGAAATTAATATTGTTGGCATACCAACAGTAAACTTCATTTTTTTAGTTTTATGTCTGAAAACATATATGCCAGAAATCGTTCCAATTCCTCCACCTAAAACTGCAAGCATCATCAAAGTTCCTTCTGGAATTCTCCAATAATTTCTTTTTGCTTTATACTTATCAATTCCCATTGCTAAAAACCCTATTAAATTTATAACTATACAATATATAACTATGTATTTTATTCCTATAGTTTCTACTATATATAACATATATTCTCCTTTATTTATACAAATAAGCTTAATTGGTTAGACTTTGTCATTCCTTTTAAGCATCCAAATTTATCCAAAAGTTCAGTTACTGATTTTCCAATTTTAGAACGAGACTGCATATCTTCTATACACTCAAAAGGTTCTTCTAATCTTGCTTTATAAATTCCTTCTGCTGCTATTGTTCCAAGTCCAGGAATACTATTAAGTGGTGGTCTTATTCCATCTTCTTCCATAAGAAATTTTGTACTATGAGATTTATATAAATCTATTGGCAAAAATTTTATTCCCCTTTCATACATTTCAAGTACTATTTCTAGAATTGAATACATATTTTTATCTTTTACTGTTGCTGCATTTCCTGCATTATCAATTTCTTTCATTTTAGCTTTTACTTTTTCTTTTCCGAATATCATACATTCACTATCAAATTCATCTGCCCTTATTGTATAGTATGCTGTATAATAGGCCATTGGTTTATGAACTTTAAACCAAGCAATTCTAAAAGCATTTGTTACATAAGCTGCAGCATGTGCTTTAGGAAACATATATTTTATCTTTTCACAAGATTTGATATACCAATCTGGAACATCATGTTCCTGCATCATCTTTACATATTCAGCCCATTTTTCTGGATCTTTTAATGCCTTACCTTTACGAACCGTTTCCATTATTTTAAAAGCATGATTTGGTTCTAAACCTTTTTTCATTAAATATACCATTATATCATCTCTACAACCTATTGCTTCGCTTAAAGTAACTGTACCTTGGTTTATTAGTTCCTGTGCATTATTAAGCCACACATCAGTTCCATGTGAAAGTCCTGATATACTAATAAGTTCTGCAAAAGTTGTTGGTCTTGTATCAACTAGCATCCCTCTTACAAATTTAGTTCCAAATTCTGGGATTCCAAAACTTCCAACTTCTGAATTAATTTGTTCAGGTGTTACTCCTAAAGCTTTTGTTGAACTAAATATGCTCATAGTTTCTTTATCATCTAAAGGAACTTTTGTTGGATCTATCCCTGTTAAATCATAAAGCATTCTTATAACCGTAGGATCATCATGCCCTAATATATCTAGCTTTAATAAGTTTTGATCTATAGAGTGATAGTCAAAATGAGTTGTTATAATATCTGATTTTGGATCATCTGCAGGATGTTGTACAGGTGTAAATTCAAAAATTTCACGTCCTTTTGGTACAACTATAATACCTCCTGGATGCTGTCCTGTAGTTCTTTTTACTCCAACACATCCTGCTGAAATTCTAGCTATTTCAGCATTTGGTTTATGTATGTTTCTTTCTTCAAAATAATTTTTAGCATACCCGAAAGCTGTTTTGTCTGCAACTGTACCAACAGTTCCAGCTTTAAAAGTTGTTCCTTTTCCAAATATTACTTCAGTATATTTGTGAGCTTTAGCTTGATATTCTCCTGAAAAATTTAAGTCAATATCAGGCTCTTTATCACCATTAAATCCCAAAAAAGTTTCAAATGGTATATCCATACCATCTTTATCTAATTTATGCCCACATTTTGGACAATTTTTGTCTGGAAGATCAAAACCATTTTTTACTCCATAATCTGTAAAATCTGAATATTTACAATTTGGACACCTATAATGAGGTCTAAGAGAATTTACTTCTGTAATTCCTGTCATATTTGCTACAAAAGATGAACCAACAGAACCTCTAGATCCTACTATATAGCCATCTTCATTTGATTTCCATACTAATTTTTGAGCAATAATATACATAACTGAGAATCCATTTTTTATTATAGAATCTAATTCTTTATCAAGTCTTGTTTGAACAATTTCTGGAAGTGGATCTCCATATAATTCATGTGCTTTTTTGTAAGCAATATCTTTTATCATTTGCTCACATCCTGGAATATGTGGTGGACATTTTTCAGGTGAAATAGGTTTTATTTTTTCACACATATCTGCTACTAAATTAGTATTTGTTACTACCACTTCATAAGCTTTTTCTTTTCCTAAATATTCAAATTCTTTAAGCATTTCTTCTGTTGTTCTCAAATATAAAGGAGCTTGATTATCAGCATCGTCATATTTCTGTCCAGCTTGAAGAATTCTTCTATAAACCTCATCTTGTGGATCCATAAAATGAACATCACATGTGGCAACAACTAATTTATTTAATTTATCACCTAATTCGACTATTTTTTTATTAAATTCAATTAATTTTTCTTCTCCTTCAACAATACCCTCTCTAATCATATATTCGTTATTTCTTAAAGGTTGAATTTCTAAATAATCATAATAACTTGCAATTTCTTCTAACTCTTCATCAGATTTTCCTGCAACTATAGCTCTATAGAGTTCTCCTGCCTCACAAGCACTTCCCAGTATTAAACCTTCCCTATATTTATTAAACATAGTTTTTAAAATTCTAGGTTTTTTATAAAAATAATTTAAATGAGAATATGATATTAATTTATAAAGATTTCTTAATCCAATATAGTTTTTTGCTAGTATAATAGCATGATATGAAGGTAGTTTTTTAAAATCTGTTTCAAAAACATTATCAAAATCATCTATAGTTTTAGCCTTTTTATCTTTTGCCCTTTCTATCATTTCTTTAAATACCGCAACTAAAGTTTTTACATCATCTAAAGCTCTATGTGCTACATCTACTTTTATGCCTAATTTATCAGCGATAATTCCTAGTTTATATTTTGTAAATTCTGGAAATATTGCTTTTGCCAAACGCAAAGTATCTATATGAGTATATTCAAATTTTAAACCTAATTGTTCACAATTATATTTCATAAAACCAATATCAAAATCTGCGTTATGTGCAACTAAAACAGAATCACCCATAAATTCTAGTACTTTAGGCATTACTTTATCTATAGTTTCAGCATCTTTTACCATATCATCTGTAATATGAGTTACTTCAACAACTTTTTGCGGTATTGGTTTTTCAGGATTTACAAAACATTCAAAAGTATCGATTATTTCTCCATTTTTTATCTTTATTATGCCAACTTCTGTAATTTTTTCTGTTATATGTGAAATACCTGTAGTTTCCAAATCGAACACACAATATTCTGTATCAATAGATTGATTTTTAGAATTTACAACACATGGATCTTTATCTGGAACAAAATATGCCTCTACTCCATAAATAACTTTTAAATCTGCTCCTGTTTTTTCTAAAAATTTATGTGCTTCTGGAAAACTCTGAACTACTCCATGATCTGTAATAGCAATAGATTTCCATCCCCAACTTATTGCTCTTTTTAATAAATCTGCACAAGGTGTTATTGCATCCATTTGACTCATTTGTGTATGCATGTGAAGTTCAACTCTCTTTATATCAGAATTATCCATTCTTTTTTCTTTTTTTATTCCAGTAGATTCTAAAATAGTATTTGCCATTATTTCCACTTCTTTAGAATATGGACTGTATTTTGCTACACCTTCAATTCTTAAACCTTTTGCTTTTGAAATTCTATCTTTAATTGGTTTTAATTTTTCTTTTTCCAAAAAAGCTTTACAAGCTATTGTACTTGTTCCATCAAAAAGATTAAACATAAGTATAACTTTTTCATTTTTAATTTCTCTTGAATCAATTGATCCACTTAAAATCTCACCATCAACACAAACCTTTAATTCTGTTGATTCTTCTGTTGGAATATCATCAATTTTCACAAGATCTGTTCTTATAGTTAAACTTCTTCCATAAATTAAAGGAGATTCCTCACCTTGCATTTCTGGATCTTTATTCTGATATGCTTCTATTTTAGCTGCTAGTTCTGGATTTTGTTTTCTCAAATTTTCTTTTAAACGTTCTTCCTCTTCTTGTTTTCTTTGTTTTTCTTTTTCAGCTTCTAATCTTTTCTCTTCTTTTCTTGTTTCAATATCAATCAAAGCCTGCTTTTCAAGTTCTATCAATGCTTTTCTTTCTTCTTCATCTCTTTTTTCAATAAGTTTTTTTTCATCTTCTACTGAAAAAATTTCTATAAACTCTATTTCATATTGCTTATTATATAAATTTAATAATAAATGTTCTAATCCTTTATCAAATTTTTGTGCTATTAAAAAAGCAGCACCTCTCATAAATAAGTTAACAGTTAGTTTTGAATTATTTACACTTACTGTACTATTATTTAAAATAGCTTTTCCTACAGGTTCTTTTTTAGCAATATATCTAATTATATCCTTCCAATCACTTTCAATAGATGAATTTATAATAATTCCATCTTCATAATTTATATCTATAAATGCTTTATTTACTTTAAACCTGTTTACTAAGTACTCTTCAAAACTTTCTATTTCTTTAATACTTATTTGTTTAGACGATACTACTTTAATTTGCAATTTATTTGTTTTTTTATATAAATTTATATTCTCAATTTTTGTATCTATTAAATTATTTTCTAAATTATAATCATTGAAAACTTCTTTTATATATTTTTGCATAGTCTGCCTCTTACTTCCTAATTTTCAATTTTTCCAACTACTTCTCCTATTTGGTTTAAAACTTCATCAACATTTTCTACATTTTTAAGTTGAAATCCGTTAAATATAGTTGTTCCCGGAATTGCCCCTTTCGCATATACGCATAAATCTCCATATCCAAATCTTTTTTGAGAAAAAGTTTGGAAATATGTTATATCTGCCAAATCTGAATATTTAACTGTTTTTTCTGTATCAAAAAATAAAAATTTAAAAGTATAAACAATTTTTTTATCATAAAAAACTGCTTTAGTTGCAAGGGATATTCTTTTATCTAAAAATAATAATATTCCTAAAACTATTAATAAAATTAAAATACAACCAAAACCTTCTAAAACATTACCAAAAGCAAAACAACCAAAAGTTGAAAAAGCAAAAATAATTATTAACCAAGTGTATTTTAATATCAAATATGCTATTGAATATTTTCTTTTTACAACTAATCTTTCATTAACATCTTTTTTTAAGTCTTCTTCCTCTTGATATTTTTTGTAGCAATTAGTACAAATATCTCCTTCTTTTTTCAATTTTGCCCCACAAATTCTACATCTCATTTTTCCACACTTCCCTCTATAAAAATTTTTTGATAACTAAAAAATTCTTAGTATATCATTATAAGACACATAAAGAGAGAATAAAATTAATACAGCAAAACCTAATGATTGTATTCCTAACTCTATTTCTTCTTTTAGTGCTTTTCCACGAATTCCTTCAAGTATTAATAATACAATTCTTCCCCCATCTAAAGCTGGTATTGGAAGAAGGTTTGTAACACCAAGTGATAATGATATCAGACTTAATAAATAAATAAAATCATAAATACCACTTGTTTGAGCTACTATATTAGAAATTCCTATTGGTCCTGTCATTTGTTCAATTCCTATATTACCAGTAAACAGCATTTTTAAGCTTTCTCCTATTGATAAAGAAAAATCTACTGTTTCCCAAAATCCATAATAAATTTTTTCTTTGAAGTTTCCACTTGCTAAAGCTACTTGAATTCCTAAAATATACATTCCATTATACTCAGTAGGCATTACTTCAAGTTCTATATTTTCACCATTTCTATTTACTAAAACTTTTATTTTTTCTCCATTTGATTTATTTACAGCATCTGTTATATCAGATTTTATTCTAATTTTTTCTCCATTTATTTCTAAAATTTTATCACCAATCTCAATCCCAGTAGGATTTGCATTTGGAATTATTTCAGATACAGTTGTAGATAAATTATATCCAGAAAAAACAGACAAAATGAAAAATACTAAAATTCCAAAAATAATATTTATCATAGGTCCTGCTGCTACAATTAATATTCTGTGCAATACTTTTGCATTATTGAAAGAACCTGGTTCATCATTTTTTTCAAATTCACCAGCCATTTTTATATATCCCCCAAATGGAATGGCAGATATCGAGTATTCTGTTTCTTTTCCTTTTTTAGTAAAAATTTTAGGTCCAAAGCCTATTGAAAAATTTTCTACTTTAACTTTGAATAGCTTTGCTGCTAAAAAATGTCCTCCTTCATGTATAAATATTAAAAATCCTAGCAAAAATATTATTTTTATAGCATTAACTAAAATCAAATTCTTTTCCTCCTATAAGTCATTTGTTAAATGTCTACAAGCATATTGTTAACAAAAAATATGCAAATGGTGCAATAAACATTACACTATCAATTCTATCTAACATTCCTCCATGACCAGGAAATAAATTACTAAAATCTTTCACTTCAAAATATCTTTTTATACTTGATGCTGCAAAGTCTCCTATTTGACCTATTATACTCAAAATAGCAGATATAATTCCTATACTTAAATATGATATATCAAAATTTCCAAAATAATTTATAGCTAATGTATATATTAAACTTGTAACTACAGCTCCAATTATACCTGCCACGCAACCTTCTACTGACTTATTTGGACTTACTTTACTAAACTTAGTTTTTCCAAATTTTCTTCCAATTATAAAAGCAAATATATCTGTTCCCCAAGCCGCAAACATAATATACCAAACTAAAATTTTTCCAGATATTTCTCCTTCAATTCCATATATTACTGGAATAAATACTGTAAATCCAAAAATATATAATATTCCAATTAATGTATATGCTATATTTTCAAAACCGATTTTCATATTTGATATTATGACATGTAAAAACAATATTAATAATACTACTGGTACTATTGCTGATAATCCCAAAACTATATATTCTTTTGGTACTAAGTGTATAAAAGCAATACTTGCTACTATTAAATAGCTTATCCAAGATATAACTTTTGATTTGTTAGATACACATTTTATGTACTCATTCATACCAATTATTGCTACAATAGCCATAATAACATCAATTATATACTTATTTCCTACTATAAAAACACAAATTACAATAGGTAATCCAATTAAACTTGTTATTATTCTTTTTAAATTCTCCATTTTTTTATCCTTTGACAAATTATTTCGCACCGAATTTTCTATTTCTTTGACCATATATTTTTATTGCTTCATCTAAATCTTCTTCTGTAAAATCTGGCCAAAGTTTATCTAAAAATAAAAATTCTGAATAAACAGATTGCCATGGTAAAAATCCACTCAATCTCAATTCTCCACTTGTTCTTATTAAAAGATCTGGATCTGGAATATTTTTAGTATACAAATTTTCAGAAATTAATTTTTCTGAAATTTCTTCTAAAGTAATTTCTCCATCCTTTACTTTTCTTGAAATTTCTTTTACTGCATTTACTATTTCATCTCTACCACCATAATTTAATGCTATATTAAAAATAGTTCCAGTATTATTTTCTGTTCTTTTTATAGTTTTTTCTATGCTTTCTTGAAGTGATTTTGAAAGCACAGATATATTTCCTAATACTCTTATAACAATATTTTCTGTATCTGCTTCTTTTGCAAAATCTTCTAAATATTTTTCTAATAAACTCATTAAAGCATCTACTTCTTCTTTACTTCTTTTCCAATTTTCCGTTGAAAAAGCATATACTGTAATATATTCTAGTCCAATTTTATTTGCATGTCTGACAATTTTTTTTAAGGCTTCTGCTCCTTGTTTATGTCCTAATTTTATTGGTAATTTTCTTTTTTTTGCCCATCTTCTATTGCCATCTAAAATAATCGCAATATGTTTTGGCATGTTTTTTTCTTCCATGATTACTCCTACTATTTAGATACTCATAATTTCTTTTTCTTTATTTTCTAATAATTTATCTATTTCAGAAATATATTTATCTGTTAATTTTTGAATATTCTCTTCCATAGTCTCTTTCTCATCTTCTGTTATTTCTGAAGACTTGCACTTTGATTTAGCATCTTCCATTCCATCTCTTCTTATTGAACGTATAGCAACTCTTGCCTCTTCTGCTGTTTTTCTTATATCTTTAGCTAATTCTTTTCTTCTTTCCTCAGTTAACTCTGGAAAATTTAATCTAATAACACTTCCATCATTATTTGGATTTAATCCTATATCAGATGCAAGAATTGCTTTTTCTATTGCTTTTAATACACTCGCATCCCAAGGTTGAATAACTATCATTCTAGCTTCTGGAACAGAAATACCAGCAACTTGGTTTATTGGTGTTTGAACTCCATAATATTCAACAGTTATTTTATTTAAAATTGCTGGATTAGCTCTTCCAGCCCTAACTTCTGATAAATTATCTTGGAAAACTCCTATTGTCTTTTGCATTCTTCCTTCTAAATCATTTAATTCCATTTTCTTTCAATCCTTTCTTTTTCTTTTATTTTAAATGCTCTATCTTACTATAGTACCTACTTTTTCACCTTTTATTGCTTTTACAATATTTTCTGGTTCACTTATAGCAAAAACTAATAAAGGTATTTTATTATCTTTACATAAAGCTGTAGCAGTTGAATCCATTACCTTTAAGTCTTGAGCTAATACATCTTTATAAGAAATCTCATCATATTTTACTGCTGTTTTATCTACTTTTGGGTCTGCTGAATACACTCCATCTATTGTTTTAGCAAGAAGTATAACTTCAGATTCTGTTTCAGCTGCTCTTAAAGCTGCTGCCGTATCTGTTGAGAAAAATGGATGCCCTGTTCCACATGAAAAGATAACTACTCTTCCTCTTTCTAAATGTTTTGCTGCTTTTCTTTTTATGTATGGCTCTGCAATTTCTCTCATCTCTATTGCAGTCTGTAATCTTGTGTATATTCCCCTAGCTTCTAACGCATCTTGAAGCGCA
Source organism: uncultured Clostridium sp. (assembly GCA_900553685.1). GTDB lineage: Bacteria > Bacillota > Clostridia > TANB77 > CAG-508 > Scatovivens > Scatovivens faecipullorum. The sequence continues at coordinate 4,232 of USEI01000023.1, read as the reverse complement.
AGTCCATTCATAGCTGTTGCAAGCATTCCCATATAATCTGCTGTTGCTCTATCCATTTTTTGCCCTTGTCTTGCTCCTCTCCAGAAATTTCCACCTCCAACTACTATAGAAACTTGAACTCCCATTTCTACAATTTCTTTAATTTTGTCACAAATATTTCCAACAACATCTGGATTTATTCCATGACCTTCATCTCCTGCTAGTGCTTCTCCACTTAATTTTAATAAAACTCTTTTATAGGCTATCATTTTTTGCTCCTTCATTATTTTTATTAGATAAACCAAATATCCAATTTATATTTTTTATATTCTATCATAAAAAATTTTTTTTGACACTATTTTTTATATAATTTTTATATAATTTTTATATAATTTTTTATATGTATGTAACAAAATTTTATTTTATGAAATTTTACCTTTAGATTTGTTATCAATTTATATTTAATCTGCTTAATATGTTTTGTCATTTATGAAATAATATATTATAAATAATTCTTTTTTAATTTTTAACAAAATTTCTCTATAAATTCTTCTTTAAAATTTTCTGGAATTAATCTTATGTTTTTTATATTATCTTTTTTTACTATCGTTGGTATATATTCTCCTCTATCTTTATATTTAGGGTCTCCTGAAAACTCCGGCCCTGTTCCTGTACCAAAAATTCCAGACTTATATACACAATAGTATACATATTCCTCTGTTTCATTATCTATTTTTTTATAATAAACTTGATTTTTTACTTCAACTTCTATTCCAAACTCTTCTAATATCTCCCTTTTAACAGCTTCTTCAAAATTTTTGTCTTTTGTTTCAACACCACCTCCAGGAAAAACATAATATTCGCCATACGGTTTATTTGTATTTGGTGTTGGTTTTACATTAATTCTGTGCATAAGTGCAAAACCATCATCCATCTCTACAATTCCAGCAACTCTTATTCTTTTCATACTAATCTCCTTTATTAAACTTTATATAATCTTATATTTAATTTCAAATTTTTTATATTTTATAATATGTTTCATAACGAAAAAATAGGATATATGAAAAGTCCATATATCCTTTTTATTTATTTTTTTATTGATAATATTTTTAATTTAATAATTCCGGCAGGAGCTTGAACTTCTACTACGTTATTTCTCTTTTTACCTAATAAAGCTTGACCTATTGGTGATTCATTAGAAATTTTGTTATTTGCAACATCAACTTCTGTTGAACCAACTATTGTATATTCAATAGTTTCATTAAATTCCATATCTAATACTTTAACAATATTTCCAACTTGAACAACTTCAGTATCTATTTCTGATTCATCAATAATTTTTGCATATTTAATCTTTTCTTCTAATTCAGCTATTTTTATCTCATTAGCAGCTTGAGCATTTTTAGCCTCATCATATTCTGAATTTTCTGATAAATCTCCAAAACCTAATGCAACTTTTATTCTATCTGCTATTTCATATCTTACTTCAGTTTTTAATCTTTCTAATTCTTTTTCTAAATTATCATATCCTTCTTGTGTTAATAAAAATTCTTTTTCTCCCATAATCAGAACCCCCTTGTTTGATTTATACACTTACATATAATAAGATTTATTTTTGAATTTGTCAAGTTAATTTGCTATTTTTTTTGATAAATTTAAATATTCATTTTTTCTGATTTTTCCCTTAATTCCATCTAAAAACTTTATGTTAATTTCATCAAAATCCAATTCCTTACTTATATTAACTGGATTTGTATTTTTATATATAAAACTTTCATATAATATTGATGAATCAAAATCTTTAAATTCCCCTATATCTTTTAAATATTTTCTTGGAAGTGGTATTTCGTAAAAGTTTATATTTATTCCATCAAAAGCCTTTGAATTTATTTTTATTTTATCTTTTAAATTTATAATACATGCCTTTTTTGGTAAAATATATCTATTCACTTCTTCTTCTCCAAAATCAAAGTTTAAAATTATATCACTTTTAATTAAACTTTTCTTATAATTATTATTTATATTTAAAATTATTCCTTTTTCTGTATATAATTCTTTTTCAATTTTTTTAAATTTTTTCTCATTTTCTGTTACTATATTAAAAATTTTCACTCTTGAAGCGATTTCTTTTATGTTATATGCTATTATTTCATTAATATCATTTGTAAGCATAGATATTTCTTGATACTCTATTCTTTCTTTTTTAGAAGTGGCAATATATTCTAAAGTCTTAATTAATAAATGTTTGAAAAGCCATTTACCATCAAAGACTTTTATATTTTCTTCTTCCATAAATTTTCTCATTTTTTCATTATCTAATAATTCATTTGATAAACAAACTCGTCCAATGCAATTTTGTTTCATATATTTTGATACCTTTTCTAAAGTTCTTTCTTTAAGATTGGGCAAATTTAAAATAACCTTATCTTCCACATTTTTTTCTTCTATCTTTTCAAAATTATTTTTTATTTTAAAAATCAAATCTAATATGCTATTTTTTTCTTTAATTATACTACTATTTTCTTTTAATTTTATATATACCAAAAAAATCACCTCTTTAAATATATATGAAATAATTTTTATTTTATGATATAAATTATTCAAGAACAAATAAGAACATTACAAAATTACTACTTTTTAATGCTACGTCTTTTTACAATAAATTTTATTTTATAAAATTGAGATTAACTTTTTCTAAAATCTTTATATAAAAAGAATTTTAAAAAGTTTCTCTATTATACAAAAAAAGAATAGACTTACATAAAAGTCTATTCTAATATTTATTCCATGCTTTTTATAACATTTTATTAAATAACTCATATATCTAATATTTAAATTTTCTTTAAAATACTAACGTAATTACATAGCTTCTCTATATAATCTTATGAAATCTTCTTTTGTTACTTCTCTAGGATTTCCAGGTTTACATGGATCTTCCATTGCTTTTTCTGCAAGCATTTCTAAATCCTCTTCTTTACATCCTGTATCTTTAACAGTTTGAGTAACTCCAACTGCTTTTGATAATTCTGTTATTTTCCACACAAATGTATTTATAACATCTTGATCATTTAAGTCTCTTGCATCAGGTCTCCCAATATGACATAGAATTTCTCTAAATCTATCTGCACAAACTTCTCCATTAAATCTCATAACTGTTGGAAGTAAAATTGCATTTGCAATTCCATGTGGTGTATCATATACTGCACCTAACTGATGTGCCATTGAGTGAACTATTCCTAGTCCAACATTTGAAAATCCCATACCAGCCATATATTGAGCAATTGACATATTTTCTATAGCTTTTGGATCTTTTTCGTTTACAGCTTTTGGTAAATTTTCAAATATTAATTCTATTGCTCTCATATGGAACATATCTGACATTGTATTATGAGCTTTTGTAATATATCCTTCAACAGCATGTGTTAAAGCATCAAGTCCAGTTGCTGCTGCTGTTCCTTTTGGTAAAGATTCCATTAATTCTGAATCTACTATTGCTAAAATTGGTATGTCATGTGGATCAACACAAACCATTTTTACTTTTCTTTCTTCGTCTGTTATAACATAATTTATTGTAACTTCTGCTGCAGTTCCATGTGTTGTTGGAAGAGCAATCATTGGCATTCCTTTATTTGCTGTATTTGATGCTCCATTTAAAGATACAACATCTGCTCTATCTGGATTTGTCATTATTATTGAAATTCCTTTTGCTGTGTCCATTGCAGAACCACCACCAACTGCAACTATAACATCTGCTCCTGATTCTTTACATTTTGCTACACCATCTTGAACATTTTTTACTGTTGGATTAGGTTTTACTTCTGAATAAACTTCATAAGCAATACCTGCTTCATCTAAAATCTGTGTAACTTTTCCAGTAACACCACATTCATATAGTGCTTTATCTGTAACTACTAGTACCTTATTAAAACCTCTTGTTTTAATTTCATTTGATAACTCTTGTCTACATCCTCTACCAAAATATGCTGTTTCATTTAAAACAAATCTTTCTGACATTTTAATTTCCTCCTTTGAATATAAAATAAATAAAATTTTATTCTTAAATTATTATTACCAAAAATAGTATATCAATAAATAAAATTTCTTACAAGTTTATTTTTTAATCTTTGAATAAGTTTTAGATATTTTTTTATTTAATAAAAACAAGTGACTTTTAATAAAATAACAGTCACTTGTTTTATGGCTGGGGTACTGTGATTCGAACACAGGAATGTCGGAGTCAGAGTCCGATGCCT
>USEI01000022.1 GCA_900553685.1 uncultured Clostridium sp. | reverse complement strand
GAGACGATTCGAACGTCCGACCCACGCCTTAGAAGGGCGTTGCTCTATCCAGCTGAGCTACTGGTCCGTAAGACAATATTTATATTAACATATGATAAAAGGTTTGTCAATACAAAAATAGAAATATTTTTAATTATTTTAAAATTAAATTATATGTTTTAAGCTTAAATTAATTTTTATATAATGATAAAATTAAAAGTATATTTTTATATATAAATAATTATATGAAATAATAAATTTTTATGAATGAAAAGGTATAAAATAAGTTAAAAAAGAAAATAGGTTTAGAGCATAAATCTATAAACCTATTTTCTGGTGCGCCTGGAGGGACTCGAACCCCCGATCTCAGCGTTCGTAGCGCTACATTCTATCCAGCTAAACTACAGGCGCATTTGAAAAAATATAACAACACTAACTAATTATAAACTTGCAACTCGAATTTGTCAATAATTTTAAGGATTTCACTTGCAAAAAAAATATTTAATTGGTATGATTATACTGAAAAAATTTGATAGGTGATTGAAGAGTGAAAGAAGAAAAAAATATAAAGCCTAAAAAATCTACTTTTAAATTTTTAATTATTTTTATTTTAGCAATATTAATAGTTTTTTGTGTTGCTAAATATATAACAGATGACGATTTTAGGTATAAAATAGATACAAATCTGCTAAAAAAACAAGTTTCAGAATCAAATTTAAAAAATATAGAAATTGATTCTGATGACAATCCATCTGTTTTTGCTTATGATAAATATATAACTGTATTAAGTAAAAATACATTAACAGAATATACTTCTGATGGAAATTCAGTAGCTAAATTAGATGTTAGTATTTCTGTTCCATTGGTAGAAACAAATGGAAAATATATGGTTATGGCTGAAAAAGGAGGACAGAAAATATATTTGATTTCAGGTACAAGTATTTTATGGCAGAATAATATTGAGGGCAGTATTACTAGAGTAAATGTTAATAGAAATGGATATGTAAGTGTCATAATTCAAAGTACTATTTATAAATCTGTAATTATTTTTTATGATTTAAATGGTAAAGAGTTATTTAGATCATATCTATCAACTAATTATGCTATTTGTACGGCTGTTTCAACAAATAATAAATATTTGGCAATAGGAGAAATCGACTATTCAGGAACTATTATCAAATCTTATGTTAAAGTAATTTCTGTTGATTTAGCACAGACAGATGCAGAAAATTCTACAGTATATACTTATGAGGCAGAAAATGGAGAAATAGTGACAGATATAAATTATCAGGATAAGGAAAATGCAATTTGTATGTTTGATAGTTATGTTCAAAAAGTTGGTTTAGATTCAAATGAACGACTTTATGAAATTACTGATGAGGATGTATTTGTTGATATAAATTTAAAAGATGGATATACAGTTATAAATAAGCAATCTTCAGGACTTTTCCAGTATGAATATGAAATGAAGATAAAGGATACAAATAGTAAATCAGAGAGCTTATATATATTGAATAATGATTTGCCAAAGTCAATGATTACTAGTGATAATAAAATGGCTCTTAATTTAGGAAATGAAGTTCAAATAGTAGATACTAATGGATGGCTTTTGAAAAAATACACATCAACTAAACAAATAGATAAAATTGTTTTAGGTGATTCTATTGCAGGTGTTGTGTATAAAAATAAAATTGAGATAATCGATTTATAGGAGGAAAAAATGGGGGTAATAAATTGGGTAGCCTTTGGTGGCATATTAGTAGACTTAGTAATTATTTCTATAATTATTTCATCAACATATTGGGGTTATAGAAGAGGATTAGTTTCTGTTATTTTTAAAGTATTAGTATTTATTTTATCGCTTTTAATAGTATTTCTTTTATATAAACCAGTTTCTAATACAATAATTAACAATACACAATTAGATGAAAAACTCGCAGAAGTAATTAGAGAAAATCTAGAAGGAACAACATTATCTGATGGAGAACTTTTAGAACCATCAGAATCAAATTTTTCTTCAGCAGTAGTTGAATTAATAAATTCCTTTGTTTCAGAAGCTTTAAATAAAGCAGAAAGTGATGCTGTAGGATATGTTTCAGTTCAACTTTCATATTTCATGATAAGAGTTGGAACAATGTTTATTTTACTTATATTATCAAGATTTTTCTTGTTATTTATAAGATTTGCTGCAGAGTTACTTGCAAACTTACCATTTATAAAAATGTTTAATAAATCAGGTGGTTTAATTTATGGTATTATAAAAGGCTTTTTAGTAGTTTATTTAATATTAGCAGTATTTTCAGTAATTTCACCATTAATTAGTTCTTGGGGAATTATTAGTGCAATTGAGGACTCTACTTTAGGTAGCAAGATGTATAACAATAACTTTATAGTAAATTTAGTAATAAAATAAGTTAGTATAAAAAGATGGCACATTTTAATTGCCATCTTTTTTATAAATTTTAAAATATTTTAATCAAGATATCTTTTATGCATAAATTTTGCCATTATAAGCTATTTATGATATACTAATTAAAAATTGAAAAAATATAAGGAGTTTAGCTTGAATAGAGTAAATAATACAAATGGGAGAAAAAAAGTAAAAGGTACGAAACATAACGAAAAATATGAAGAAAAGCCTGTAGAACCTAAAAAGAGAAAAAAGAAAAAAAGTAAAATAGGACTGTTTTTTAGAAGAATTTTTATTATTTTAATTTTAATTATAATAATATTTAGCATAATTTTTTACCTTAAAGTTAAAGAAAATGGAGGGGGAAAACAGGGAATTGTAGCAACTCTTCTTGGACAATCAATAGAAGATATAGAAAATTTAGGAAGAATAAATGTCTTACTTTTAGGAATAAGCGAAGACCTAGATTCTAGATTAACAGATACAATAATTTTATGTTCATATAATCCACAAAAACAAACTGCTTCAATGCTTTCAATACCAAGAGACACTTTTGTTGGAAAAAATAAAAATAATGCAAAAGGTTCGGATAAAATAAATTCTTTATATTCGAAAGGTATAAATAAAACAATAAAAGCAGTAGAAAATTTAACAGATATAAATATTGATTATTATATAGTAGTAAATACAAGAGCTTTAATAGAAATAGTTGATATAATTGGTGGAGTGGAATTTAATGTACCAATAGATATGGATTATGATGATCCTACTCAAGATTTACACATACATTTATCAAAAGGAACTCAAAAGATAGATGGAGAAAAAGCAGAACAATTATTAAGATTTAGACATAATAATGATAATACTACATACCCAGAAGAATATGGTGGAAATGACTATGGAAGAATGAGAACGCAAAGAGAATTTATAACTGAAACTTTAAAACAAAGTATGAGTATAAAGAATTTGCCTAAAATTAGAGAAATTGTTAATACTATTTTTGAAAATATAGAAACAGATTTAAATATTGATGATATAAAACCTTATATTCCAAAAGCAGTAAATTTTGATTTAAATAGTGTAATTAGTGAGCAATTACCAGGAGAGTCAGAAAAATGTAATAATGTATGGGTATTTATTCATGATAAGAAAGAAACTAAAAATATGTTACAAGAATTGAATGATAAATTAGATTCATAAAATAAAATTTATATAAAAAAGACTTGCTTTTTTGTGAGCAAGTCTTTATAATGTTAAAAAATATTTATCTTCTTTTTCTTCTTTTCTTTCTACTTATACGTTTTCTTCTTTGTAATATTGTAATTCCAATAAGTAATAATAAAATTCCAGCGACAATTATAAAAATTGTTAAATCAGCTTTTTCTATAACATCATTACCAGCTAAAAGATTAGCACTGTATTCAATGTCATCAACTCTATATTTAATTGTTCCAACATTTTCACCGCTTATTAATAGGAGCTTCTAAGTTTTCATTTAACTTTATCTCAGGAATAATTTGATCAACATTTAAATCTTTTTTATTAATAATCGTAATTTCTTTATCTATTAATAAATCTAAATTTTTAGTTTCTTTTGTTGCATTTTCAATTTCTACAGTATCAATTAAACTGTTTTCCTCTGTGACTTTTGTTAAAGTAAAATTATCATACGCATAATCAAACAATTCTTTAGTATCCATAAATCGACCGCTTAATCCGTCACTTGTAGTTCCACTATCTAATACAACAGATATAAAATCTAGACCATCTCTTGAAGATTGAGCTACTAAGCAATCACCTGCTTGTGAAGTGGTTCCAGTTTTTATTCCGATAGCATTACTATAATAATAATTTTTACTATTTTTATTCAAAAGCTCATTAGAATTGCTAAAAGATCGATCTGCTTCTGGATGCTTATTTGTAGCAGGTAGAGTATAAGAAGTAGTAGAAACTAAAGTTCTAAAAGTTTCATTTTGCATACCATATTTTGCCATAAGATATAAATCATAAGCGGTGGTATAATGAGCATCATCATGAATTCCATTAGGATTTACAAAATGTGTTCCAGTGCAACCGATTTCCTCTGCTTTTTTATTCATCATATCAGCAAAAGCTTCAACAGAGCCAGCAACATGTTCCGCTAGAACACAAGCAACATCGTTTCCAGATTTTACCATTAAAGCATATAATAAATCATTAACAGTTAATTCTTCTCCTGGGTGTAAATCACAAGTTACATATCCACTAGGAATTCCTTCTAAAGCACTTGCATTTACAGTAACAATATCATCAAGTTTACAATTTTCAAGGACAACTATTGCTGTCATAATTTTTGTAGTAGAGGCAGGATACATTCTTTTAGTAGAATTTTTTTCGTAAATTATGCGACCAGTACTTACTTCTACTAAAATAGCAGATTTTGCAGTAATACTTACTTCTGATGCAAATGAAAATGTTTGCAAACTAATTAAAATAATAAAAATAATAGTTAATATCTGTTTTTTTAATCTCATATTATCCTCACACGTAATTTGATAAAAATATGATATATCATATTTCGACAAAATTCAATATAAATATATTATTTAAGTGAAATAAAGAAAGGAAAAAATTATGAAAATATCAAAAAATACAATAATAAAATCTACAGTTGTTATAATTATTTTAATAATTATTATATACAATTTTTTTAGTTCTAAAAAAAATGAAGAGATAAATTATAGAAATATTATAATTAGTGAAGACGAAAGTAAAACGGAAAATAAAATTGAAGAAGAAATTATAAAGGTATATGTTACAGGAGAAGTTAAGTCACCAGGAGTTATAGAACTAGAAGGTGATTCTAGAATTGAAGATGCTATAACTTTAGCAGGCGGAATAACAGAAAAAGCTAATTTATCAGAAGTGAATTTAGCATATTCTTTAGAAGATGGACAAAAACTATATATACCTAGTATAGATGATAAAGAAGAAGTTGAATATTTGACTACAGAAAATGGAGAAAATATACTTGAAACAAACAAAGAAGGTAATGGAAAAATAAATATCAATACAGCTAGCCTAGAAAAGTTAGAAACATTGCCTGGAGTAGGAGAAGCTTTAGGAAAAAGAATTATAGAATATAGGGAAGAAAACGGTAAATTTGAAAAAATAGAGGATTTGAAAAATGTAAGCGGAATAGGAGATAAGAAGTTTGAAAGTTTAGAAGAGTATATAGTTGTAAAATAAGTCTAAGTTTAGTAAACTATTGTATATTGATAGTAATATAATAAGTGAAAATTTAGAAAAAAGATTTTATGAATTATATAGTTGAATGTAAGAATAATATATTTGTTACAATATAAAAATTATATAAAATTACATATAGTAATATTATAAATATATAAAAAGAGAACCATAAAAATGATTCTCAATTTATATTTATGTATGGTAATTTGGGATTTTTCTTATTTTAAAGATTTCCACTCATCTTCTTTAAAGCCTATTAAAACTTTATTGTTACCTATTAAAATAGGTCTTTTAATAAGCATTCCGTTACTTGAAAGTAATCTAATTTTATCATCATCAGAACAGTTTTTTAGTTCTTCTTTTAAATTCATACTTCTATATAGTAAACCACTAGTATTAAAAAATTTATTTAAAGGTAATCCACTCATTTCAATTATATCCTTTAATTCATCATAAGTAGGTGTTTCTGTTACAATATGTCGTTCTGTATATTTTATATTATTTTCATCAAGAAACTTTTTAGCTTTTTGACATGTTGAACATTTAGGATAACATATAAAAATATAGTTCATTTCATTACTTCCTTATTATGTATTTAGGTTTTATGGAATACCTATAACCAGAGTATCAATCACGTACTTTAATATTATATCACGTTTTTATGTAAATTTCCAGTTTTTTGTGAAAAATGTTTAGAAAATGATTAGATTAAAATAGTAAATAAATAATCAATGTTATTGATTCAATTAAAGTTATTGTTCTTTAAAAAAGTGTATGATATAATTCTTTTGGCTAGAAATACTATAAAAATAAGGAGAAAGTATGGAAAAGAAACAGAAAAAAATAGTTATAATATTTTCGATTTTAATTGGAATATTTACGATAGGAATAGTAGGAAAGACTTTTCAAAATGATACTTTTTTTAATATATCAATAGGAAAATATATATTAGAAAACGGAATAGATATGAAAGAACATTTTTCTTGGATTCAAGGATTAACATATACGTATTCTCATTGGGCTTTTGATATTATTATGTATTTAATTTATAATAATTTTGGATTTACAGGAATATATATATCGATAATATTATTTTCTATTTTAATTAATATTGTTTTATTCAATTTGTTAACAAAAAGAGGAAAACAACCAGTTATAGCATTTATAATAACTTTAATTTCAGCATACATAATCAGATCTTGTTATACTGCAAGGTCGCAGATTGTTTCTTTTCTATGTTTTATAGTGGAAATATATTGTATAGAAAAATTTATAGAAACTAATAAAAAAAGATATGCTGTGTTATTAATTGTACTTTCAATTATAGTAGCAAATTTTCATGCAGCAACTTGGCCGATGTATTTAGTACTATTTTTACCATATTTTGCTAGTGCATTTTTTAACTTTATATCTCCTAAAAATCGATATGTGTTATTGAAAAAAAGATATCAAAACAAATTAAAAAATGTTCCAAAAGATTCTAAAAAAGCAAGAAAATATGAAATTAAGGTAAACTATTATGCAGATATTTTAGAAAAAATAGAACCACCAAAATATGAAAAAATGGTAAGAAGAGAAAGTTATAATATAAAAAATTTAGTAATTTTATTTGTAATTATATGCTTTACAGGGTTAATTACACCAATTCATGATACTCCATATACTTATGTAATAAAATCAATGTTTGGAGAAAGCAATTTTGAAAATAATGCTTCTGTAGATTTTATAATGGAAATGCAGCCAATTACACCAGCATATAGTACAGATTTAGTAGTATTTTTAATTATATTATTAGCATTTTTAATTTTTATGCCTACTAAATTAAAATTAGAACAAGGTTTTTTAATATTAGGTTTATTATTAATGACTATAATTAGTGCAAGATACGTATATTTACTAGTTTTTCTTGGAAGTTATGTTCTTATGGATTTGATTACACAATGTATAGCAAAGTTTATTCCAGAAGATATGCAAAAATTAGAAAATATTTTAGTTAGCAAAAAGGGAATTATTATATTATCAATACTTATTATTTTGTTTGTATTACCTGAATTTTTAGAAATAATTGTAGAAGATTATGTAGATGAAGAGTTATATCCAGTAGGAGCTGTAGAATACATTAAAGAAAATTTAGATTATAAAAATATGAGAATTTATAATTCATATAATAATGGTAGTTATTTAATGTTAAATGAAATTCCAGTATTTATAGACTCTAGATTAGATGTATATTGTAGTGAATTTAATGATACAGATGTGTTTTACGATTTTACGCAAGTATCATTAGGAAAAGTTAACTATGAAGATGTTTTTAAAAAATATGATTTTACACATATTTTGATATATAATACAGATATAATTTATAATTATATAAAATTAGACCATAATTATAAAGTTTTATATGAAGATGAAAACTTTACATTATATGAAAGAAATGTATAAATTATTAAGTATAAATTTATGAAAAACTATCCTTTATTTTATGTTAAAGGATAGTTTTTGTTTAACTTTAAGGGTAAACTACTTCAGTTATACCCGTGGAATTTTATTAAAAGTTAACAAAAATAAATCTATTTATTTTTGTTTGTGATTATTAAAAATAATTAAATAAAACTTATTTTTTTAAAAGGGAAGAGTAACTATTTTTTCAAGTTTAATATGAACTGGGGTACCTTTTAAATCAATAACAACAGTAATTATATCTGTTGCATCAAATTTTGACATTTCGAATGTATCATAAAAATCAAATTCCTTTAAATCTTTTGAAAAATTATATTCATGATTTCTTTCAACAATATCTGAAATACTAAATATCGTATTATTTGAATTAACTACATAGCAACCATCTGTTTTACTTTCCCAAGTATCAGGTACTTCTCCATTAATTCTTATAGGAAATTCGTTGTTCTTGTATTCTATATATAAATCTGCATAATACTCATTACCATAGAAATTAATAAAGTTTTCCTTGTCATGAAGAATTTTTCCGATTTATATTTTCATTTGCGTTCAATTCTTTTTCACGTTTTAACAGCTCTTCTGGATAAATTGGCTTTTCTGTATTTAATAATTTAAGTCCAAGTTCAAATCCTGTATCTGTTAATTTAGCCTCATAAACATTTATATCTTCTCTTTCACATTCAATTACTCTATATGAAATATTAGTACGATTATACATTATTTCAGGAACATCTAAAGTAAAATTCCAATTTCCTTTTAACGTAATTTTTTTCGCTTCATTTTCATTTAAAAATGGTTCTGTTAATGTAATTTCTGTAAAATATAATTTTAATTGTTTTGATTTTGGATAATCGTTTGATGATACAAAATTACATGTTAAATTAAAACCTAGCATATTATCTTTATCATAAAAATTGTTTATATTGGCATTATTAGAAAATTTATCTAATTCTGATAAATCATAATTTAATCCATTTTTATTAAAAAACTCTTTAACAGCATTATCATTAGATTTATTTAAGTAAAGTATTTCATTATTTTCATCTATAATAAATAAATCAGACAATTCTAATATATAAGAACCTTCATAATCTATATTGCCATTTTTAACTTTTCCTAAGTCAACATATTCATTTATTTCATTTTCAATTTCAAAAGAAAAATTAATACTTAAATTTTTATCTGCTATTAAAAACTCACTAACATTACACTTCATATTTATATTAGCAATTTTTTCATTATTTTGATATATTTCAACTGTTTGAATCGTAGAATCTTTTTCATTTTTTTCAATATATCCATTATCTACAGCAGTTTGAACTCCTTTTCCTAATCCAAATTTATCTTTTATTATTTTTCCAATATCCTTTGCAAAAACCGTACCTGTTATAAACATTATACAAACACAAGCAACTAAACCATATTTTTTTATATTAAAAACTTTTTTAGAAAATTTTTTCTTATTTTCATCACTTTTAATCTGTGATATAGCAATTCCTAACTTAAACTTTTGCTTAATATCTTCATTGTTTTCTTTCATTTTTCCCTCCTTATATTAAGTTCTTTTTTTATTTTCTTTCGGACTCTATACAATCTGGTTTTTACATTAAATTCTGACATATTCAATTCTTTTGCGATTTCTTTAATGGATTTTGAAGAGTAATAGAACATATTAACAATTTTAAAATCAATTTCTTTTAATGTTTTAAACAATTTTTCAATTATTATAATTTCTGGTCTTTCTTCCATATCTATATTATTTTCGCAATCAGTTAAGATTTCTTCATAGTCAGATATATTATATGCAATATGCCTTTTTCTTAATTTTTCCTTAATTAGATTCTTAGTTATGCCAACAATATACGCTTTTAATGAATACAAAATATTATCTTGATTCTTCCATAGCATAAAAAACGTATCTAATAATATTTCTTCTTTATCTTCATAGCTTAAACTATTCGCCATATTATTGATTATCGTATTAATGTATGGTGTATAGTCATCTATTATTTTATCCCAATCTATTTGATTACTCACTTTGTAATAATCTTCTATTTGCTTTAAATCATTCAATTTTTTACTCCTTTCATAAAACATTTTACATCTACATAGTGTTAATAACTATAAAAAAAGTAACACTTTTTATTTTTTTCCAAAAGTGTTACTTTTTTTAAAAATTTTTACACTTTTTATAAGATAATTTTATTATAATAAGAGAGGAATAAATGCAAAATCTATGAATAAAAGCTGAAAGTCAAAATAATAATGAAGAACAACTATTATTCAAACTAATTAATCAGAAATATACTAGAAGAACAAATGTAAATTCAGAACTTCAAAGAATTTTAAAATCGCAGTTTGGAATAACTGGTATTTCTACACATAGCTTAAGACACAGCTATGGTACAAGGTGTGTAGAAAGTTGTATGGCTCCTGTTGTAGTGCAAAGGCTAATGGGACATACAGATATTACAGTAACATTAAATACTTATACATCGGTATTTGATAAATTTAAAGAAAATGAAATTGATAAAGTCAATAGATCCTATATGAACGAGAATTTAATATCAAATAATAATCTAAATTATATTGATGATATTATTAATGACAATACAGAAGAATTGGAAAATAGATAAACTAAACAAAATTAAGAAAAAGCTTTAAAATAAACTTTTGATATGGCTTTTTCTGATGTTTAAAAAATGGCTTTTTAAGAGTTTAATATTAAATTGATAAAACCTAGTTATATCAGGCGTTTTACAGATTATCTATATTTGTAAAGTAATTAAACTTCAGATCTTTTCAAACTCTAAAGTTACTGGTATATCAATCTTTAAAGAGTGTTTACTAAACATTTGCTAAACAAATTTTAAAATTAATTTTTTTGTTTAGTAAGTTGTTTAGTAAAAATAAAAGTTAAAATTAGTGATAAATCGTGAAAACCATTGATACTCTAGTGATATATAAATAATAGTAGATGTATTTTAAAAAGTATAATTACTAGTTAAGAAAATAGCCTGTATCTCTTGATACAGGCTATTTTCAACTATTATTTCCTTGGTTGCGGGAGTAAGACTCGAACTTACGACCTTCGGGTTATGAGCCCGACGAGCTGCCAACTGCTCCACCCCGCGATGTTTAACGAAAATAATTATACTATCTAAAACATCATTTGTCAATACTTATTTTTTAAAAAATAAATTTCTGTTTAATTATTAGATTAAAACATGTATGATAATCATAACTTAATAAGTAGTAGAATGACTTTAAAGGCTTAATATTTAAATCATTCATTAAAGCAATGCTTTATTATCAATATATATTGCAATTATGAAATTCGAATCCCTGATTTTATATACAAATTTTGGCACCGTTATTTTGACTTGATTTCTTATTTTACAATGTTGCTTATTACTTATAAGAATTTAACACAGGAGAACTTAAAGTTGAAACTATTTATTGGTGGACGGATGCTCTGGTGCTTATCTAATTATAAAAAATTCTATAAATGTGTAGTCATTTATCACTGTAGAAAATATTTTTCCCCAAAAATCATTTTAAATACTGATTTTAAATACAGATTTCATTCATAATTAAGTTGCTAACTAAACTACTCTCAATAGTTTAGTTTAATATAAGTTTTATGATTAAGATGCAAAACAAAAAGTATGGGTTCTTGGTTAGGTTCTCCATACTTTTATTTTTTTGCACTTTGTACAAATTTTATATTTTTGAGTTATTTATGTAAATTTGCTACAATAAGCTTGTAGTTAGCTAACACAAATTTAAAATTTAGCTAGTTTAAGCCTTATGAAGATTTAAGGGGGAAATAACTTGAATAGACAAATTTGTGATAATAAGAAATTAGTTATTGAAATCTATAATATATTAAGAAAACTTGGGATTAAAACAAGTAATCAAGGAGCTAAATTAATATATTTAGCAATAGTAATTATAATAAATTATAATATTAAATTTATTAAACTTGAAGATATATATGAACTTATAAGTAAACAAGCTAAAAATATGAATAAATTTCAAATTAGAAGTTCAATACGATATGCTATTGATAGTAGAGGTATAAAAAAGTGTGAGAAGAATTTTGAAAAGATTTTTGGATATGAATATAATGAAAGTATATTTACTAATAAAAATTTTATTGAAGAATTGTTAAGAATTATATTATAAATATAAAACTGATTAAAATATATAATATCAATACACAATTTAATTAATATTTAAAAAAATATATAATATTATAAAAAAAGTGTAAGGTTTTTATAAAAATACCCCACTATATAAGTGAAGATATCTTTAAAAGGGAGTTTTAAAAGTGAATAATTTAAAAGAACTAAAAAGTTATATAAATGAAGGTGAAGTAGATTTAGATAGAATAATAAATGATTTTTCCCCATATATAAGAAAAATCATAAATAATATGGTTGGAGAAAACTTGAGTTATGAAGACAAAGAAGAAATTTTAGCTGATACATTTTTTATACTTTGGAAAAATCAAACAAAAAATATAATATATTTAGATTCTTACATAGCTGGAATTACAAGAAATTTAATAAAAGAAAAATTAGATAAAAGAAATATTACATATAATATAGAAGATTATGATAATTCTATTTCTTATAGTGATATAGATGTTTTTTTAGAAGAGCGAATTGAAATAGAAAGATGTTTAAAAATTTTAAAGAGAAAAGAATTAGAAATTTTTAATATGTTTTATTATTATTCTAAATCTACAAAAGAAATTGCTTATGAATTGGGAATTTCAGAAATAAACGTTTGTACAAAATTAAGTCGAATAAGAAAAAAAATTAAAAAAGAATTTAGTAAAGGAGGACATTATGGAAAATAATAATATTATTAAAGAAAAAGTAATTGCTAAAATATCTATATCTAAGTTTAAGGAAGAAAATAAAGTTATTCAAAAGAAAAAAAGTTATAAATATATGAAATATGCTATGGCGGCATGTATTTGCTTAATGTTTTCAACAGGAATAGTTTTTTCTAAAGATATAGAAAAAATTATTAAAGGAATATATAGTGAATTTGGTCTAGGAGATGGAGTATCAGTAGCAGTTGACAATGGATATATTGGAATATCAAATGAAGATAACGATTTTCAAAATGTAAAAATATTAGAAAAGGATTCTGTAATTGATAACATTAACGTAAAAACGAGTATTAATAAATTTATGATAACAGATGATATTCTTAGTTTAGAAATGAATTTAGAATATGAAAATAAGTTAAATAACTATGTAAAAATTGTAAGAACTAAAGAAGGTAATATATCATATGAAGAATCATACGCCATAGAAATAGAAGATTTACTTATTATTGATGAAAATAATAATATTATATATTCTAATTTAAAAGATACAGAATCATTTGAAAATTTATGTGAAAAAAATAATTTAAAAATTAGTTATCCAGAAAAAAATGAGTATAGTGTTAATCATTTAGTGAAAGCATATAATGAAAATGAGACAAATTATTCAAGTGTTGAATTTATTTTTAATTTAATGTCTTCTAGCGGTTTTTCAAATTCTAAAAAGTTAAATATATATTTTACTAAAATAAAACTATTCAATGATTACTTAAATAGCAATGTTACTGATGAAATTATGTTAATAGGTAACTGGAAATTTGATTTGGACGTACCAGAAAATATGTATAATCGTACTTCAAGTTCATATCAAGTAATAAGCTCAAATAATCAAGATTTTAACGTATATGAAACAAAATTAACAGATACAAAATTTGAGATAGGTATAGAAATATCAAATATAAGAGAGCCAGAATATCCAAAAGTATTATCTCAAATAGAGAGTGAAATAATAGAAAAAAACAAAATTACTGGAAAAAATGGTTATGATTTTAGTTTTGGAAGTAGAGAGGATATTGTAAAGTTTTATGGTAATGAGGAATATGCCGATTTATATGAAAATTACTGGAAAGAAAGATATATTATAGGAGATACTATTACTCTTATGTTACCATGGATTAGTAATAACAATAAAGATTATCAATGTTATGTTGAAAACAAAAATGGAGAGAAATTCAGATTAAAAGAAAATGATGTAGTAAATAGAGGATTTAATAATGGAAACAAATACGATTATTATGCTGAATGTGAAATGAATAAATATACAGCGACAGATGAAATAAAAATAGTAATTGTAGTGGCGGGTGAACCTTTTGAAATTCAAATGAAAAAATAAAATAATTTTTTATCTTTTTATATCTTTTTCATTTGTAAGTAATAATACATAGTAAAATTAAATAAAATATTTTTTAAAAATCAAATATTCATAAAAATGAATTTTTGATATAAAAACTAAGGATATGAAAAATAGGAGGAAAATATGAAACAAATAATAATACGGTTTATAAGTGGATTGATGATGATTTCTACTATTCTTAGCTTAAATGTTACGACATATGCGATGGAAAGTCAAAATAACAATGCTCACGTTGAAAGTGATTTTGATGTGAATGCTAGACAAAATAATCAGACGTTTGGAAAAAATCCATTTGATTCCAAAAATCTTAGTCTTACTTATGGGAAAGATGAAACTTTGCAAGATGGAATAACATTGTATGACAAATCATATGTAAAATTGGGATCTGTGACGTTACCAAATGATGATAGAATTCATAGACTTATCTATAAGGTAATGTTTTGTAAAGATCCATATGATGAGGGAATTGGAAATGTTAAGATATCTCTAAAATTTGTGCGCAATGGAATTGTATTATCGAATCCATCGTATGATGCAAACACAGGAAATACCAATAGAACCGTTCAGGCAGAATTACTCAATCTAGGTAAAAATCAAACGATTGATATTTATGCCGATGCAAGTACAGTTAGCGGTACAACATCAAATGGAAATTTACGAAAACTTTACATATTCTTTTTTGATGTATACACCGATTAATTTAAAAAGATTTATTTAACCAATAATTGACTAATATAAATATCCTTAGTTTTTTCGCGAATATCTATTGATATTCGCGTTTTTTATATTATATATTAGATATGTAGGAGAATGGCGTAGTGTAAGTTATGCCAATGCATATCGCATGAATTACCAGCTTTTTACAACTGGAGGAAGTTTTGCAACAGAAGAAGGAGAAAGAACTGGAAGCTTTCATGTATGGATTGACTACAAATAAATAATACTATTCATAATCAATAAACTTCTTTGCCCTAAATAGAAACATTTAATATGTTTTCAAAAATGAGGCTCAGCACTTACTGAGCCTCGAAATTATTACATTCTAATTCGATAATTATTTCTTTTCTTTTATTTGTAGGAAGTACAATTTTTATTTTTTGAGTTTTGTTAAAATAAGTATAGTTAAATGTTACATAATAATTTATTTTACCATCTTCAATAGTTGTATAACCATTTCCTCCTGTAGTTGTTTGAAAAAATTTTTTACCATCTTCTGTTTCTACATACATTTCATGAAACGGAATCATTTCTATTACACCCATCGTATTTCTATCTCTATTTTGTAATTTTTTAAAATCAATTTTATCACTAGATGTTATTAATTCTAATCTCATATTTGCCATTGATAAATCTGCTCTAGTTACTATGGTTTTATTATCATTAATATTTACAACACTATATTCTAATGTATTTCTTTTTTCTTGTATTCCTTCTAAATTAATTTCAAATTCCCAAATTCCATCAAATGTAATATCTTCTGAAGTCCTATTCAATAAATATATTGTATCAAATTTTATATATAGTTTATTAGAGTTTGGAAATTTTTCAGAACTTGTTGAAAATGAAAATATTAGATTATTATTTTCATTTTTTAAAATTTTGCCTGTATAACTTCCATCGGAATATCCTTGTCCAAAATCACCTTTGTTTATATTGTTTTCATCACAAAAATTATAAAATTCTTCAGTATTTTCATATTTTGCATAAAGAAGTTCATTATTTTCATTCATAATTACAAGTGTTTTAAACTCTATTTTATATACATCTTCTAAATTATATTCTGAATTGATTAAAAAATTGCTTACAATGCCTAAGTTAAAATCATCTAATATGATTTGTTCAATTTTAGATTTTACATTATTTACTTCTACATAGTCCATATCAATTTCTACATTATAATTATTTTCTATTGCTGTACTTACCCCTTCATTTGTATTTCCAAAAATATTTACCATAAAATTTTTAACAAAAGATTTTATATTCTTTGCAAACACAACTCCAGACAATATTATTCCCACACATAAAATAATTGTTAATACTTTTGAAAGTTTACTTATCTCTTTAAATCCTTTTAGAGCTAGTATCTTTTTCAATTCTTTTTTCCCCCTATGTACAAGATTTTTTATATTTTGAGGATTTTCTTCTAATATTTCAGCAGTTTGTTTATAAGGCAGTTCTTCTATTTGAGTTAAATACATTGCATTTTTGTATTTATCATCTAATTCATTTATTGCTTCTAGTAATTCTTTTTTATTTTCTTGTTTTATTATAATTCTCAATAAATCATTCTCATTTTCAACATCTGCTTTCGAAAGATATTGTTTTGTTATTTCTTCTCTTCGTTTTTCAACATTAAAATAAGAATAAGCTCTACTTTTAGCAATTAAATAAATATAATATTTAAAACTTACATCTTCTCTACATTTATTTTTCATTATATAAATAAAAACTTCTTGAGTAATATCTTCTGCTTTTTCATAATCTTTAATAATATTAAAAATAAAATATTGTATTTTATCTTTATATTTATTATATAAAATTTCAAAGGCTTCATTATTTCCTTCTAAATATTCCTTATATATTTTTTTATCAAAGTCCATTTTAACCTTCCTTTCAAATATATATACTAGTAATTCAGCTAGAAGTTTCAATAATATTAAATTATTTGTTTAAAAGATGAAAGTAAATATTATTAATTTTTATAGTAATATTTTAACACAACTAAAAATAATTGTATAAATAAATTCTTATATTTTTCCTAATATAGTAGTTATAATTCTTTTTGGACCGGGTTTATAAGGTTCATAAATTTTTAAATATTTCATAAGTTTTTCTTCTTTTGCTTCACAATACATTATATTGGTGGCATATATTATATCCATTTTTATATTATGAATTGTCTTACCATATTTTTTAGCGACAATTGGATATATATCTTTTTCTAAATTATCGTCATAATAGTCTTTAAGTTTATATAATATGTAAATGCTCTCCATTATGTATTTTGTTCCACAATGATTAAAATTAAAAGATAAGTATTTTAATTCTTTATTAATTTTATTTTTTATCTTAGAATCTTCTTTTTTTTGGAACGATAGATTTTCTTCTAAAAGTAATTCTTTTGAAAGTAATAAAAAATTAATTTTTTTTGTAATTTTTTCAATATGAGTTTCCTTTATAATATAATCGAGTAAGTAAGAAGAATTTATAGTATTATTATTAGGATAATTATCTAAAAATAATATTATAGAATTATTAAATCTTTTTTTATTTAATAATTTATTAGTTTGAATTTTCTTGTAATCAGATAATTTTAAATTAAATAAAATTATATCTATATGATTTCTATTAGTGATGGATAATAATTCATCTAAAGTAGTAGCAATACCACATAATCGAATATTGGGATTTTTAATAAGTAATTTATTTATTATTTCTTTTCCATCATTAATATTTTTTTCTGCTAATAAAACATTTATCATAATATGCCTCCGTATTTTCATTTTACTTAATAAGACTGTAATTATAAAAAAATGGTTGCATATAAGTTTAAAAATATTTTATCTTTTTTTATCTTTTTTTTGCTTTTTGCTAAAACATTAAATATAGAGGTTTTATGGGGGGATTAACGATTGATATGTAAATAATTTAACATACAATTTGTAAAAAAGTAGAAAATGGAAAATAACTTATTATTAAATTAATTATGGAGGCAAACAATGAATTTTTTAAAGCGGATTAATATTATGTTATTAGTAGTAATTATAATTACTTTCAATATTGGAACAACAGCTTTTGCTTCTCAAACATCAGAGCAAACAAAAACAAGCACTAAAACTTATGATTTCGAAATTTCTTCAAATGGAGAAGTAACAGAAATTTATAAAATATCACGGACAAATGTTGATGATATATTTTCTGTATATCTCGAACATATAGGAAGTTCTCGATATTATACTGGAAATTATTTGAGGTATACGATAACAGTGACTGACGCAAATGGAAATGCTGTAGACAATATTTTAGCAGTCAGACTTTGCAGAGGAAGTCGTATAGAAAGAGAAGATCAATTTCGAGCTGATGGAACTTCACATGCTGTACAGAATATACCAATTTCATCTAGTTCATCATATTATTTTAAGTATCTTTTGGCTTATGGTACAGCACGTACTCTAAGAATTCATATGACAATAAGTTCATACAGTTAATATTAATTCCATTTTCTACTTTTAAAAAAGCATGGCTTACTACTAGCCATGCTTTTTCAAATCAATCAGATAATAATAATTTAATAGTATTGTGTGAATTGAAATTTATTATTAATTCAAAATTATGTGATTTATTTGAGTATTTACTAATATCATATTCTATGTATAAAGTTGAGCCGTCAGAATTGTCTTTTAGATTTGCTATTGAGTAATTATAAGTAGTATTATTATAATCTGTTAGAATAATTTTTTTATTATCTTCAATAATATCTCTATTAAGTAAAATATTAAAATTTAAATTTATTTTTAAAGATGTTTCTGTCAGTTCTGCTGAGCTATCTGTTATAAATGTATTACTAGAAATTGTTAAATTTTTATTTTTTCTTTGATTTAATTGTTTATCTATTGATATTTCGAAATTCCATATACCAGTTTTTATTTTATAGTTATCACCGTTGTAGATTTTTAAACTAGAAATTTGAAAACATATTTTTTCAAATTTTGGAAAATTGGTAGATTTATATATGATAGAATCTTGGAAAATGCCATCTGCTATTAATTTTGGTTTATTATATTTAATATAAGAATTAACTAATAATTCTGCTTCTGAATAATTGGTGTTATATATTAAATTATTATTTTCATCTGTAATTATATAATCATTTAATTCTATAGATTGAATATTTTCTAAATGCGTACAATCATATATAAAAGATATATCCATATTGGTATCATCTATTATTAAAGAATTAGATTTTATACCAATATTATCGTAGTAGATAAATTCCATATCTATATTTTGTACATAGTTGTTTTGTACAGCAGTATCTATTGCTTTAGTCGAATTATTGAATAGAGAAGTAATAAAGTCAATAATATCTTTAGCAAAAACAATGCTAGTACTTAATATTCCAAAAGTTATAACAATTACTGCAACTTTACTTAATTTATTTAAAGTAGTAGTTTGACTTTTAATTTTTTTAAAAGCTTTTTTTACAGCTTTTTTAGTTGAGTCAGGAACTTCATTAGTAGGCATGTTTTGAAAAAATTCAAATAGTTCTTTATCTAAGTTATCTATTTTTTCATTGTTATTATTTGACATTATTATTTCCCTCCTCTCTATTATGTTTTATTTTAATTCTTGCTCTATATAA
This sequence comes from uncultured Clostridium sp., assembly GCA_900553685.1. GTDB lineage: Bacteria > Bacillota > Clostridia > TANB77 > CAG-508 > Scatovivens > Scatovivens faecipullorum. The sequence continues at coordinate 4,236 of USEI01000022.1, read as the reverse complement.
CTTACTTTTAATATTCTCTGCGTTTTCATCGAATACACTTGCTATTTCATTTATATGATATCCATATTTATAATATAAAATTACTATTGTTTTTTCATCTTCATTTAAATTTTTTAATGATAATTCAAAATCTAAATTACTGATAGTTTTTTCTTCTATATTAGAGTTTAAATGAGAATATTTTAGAATTTTAATTTTCTCCCAAATTTTATTCTCTCTATATAATTTATTGTTGAAATTGTAGCATTCATTTTTTAATATTTTGATAATCCAAGCCTTAAAATATTTTTTATCTTTTAATTGGTGTAGATTTTTATATGATTTGAATATAGTTTCTTGAATTATATCATTGATATCTTCAACACTACTTACTCTTGTTCTAGCAATATTATATAATAATGGAAGTATCATATTGATTAAATCATTATATGATTCAATATCACCATGTAAAGATTTTTCTATAAGTTCATCCAAATTTAGATAAATCTCCTTTCGTTAAATAATAAAAAAAGTATATGGTATTAACATATACTAACTTGATAAATATAAAATTATTTTTTAGATTTTAAAATTTGTATTATTCTAAGAACTTTATCTTGTTCTTCAAAAGATAAAGTTGAAAGTTCATCTAATAAGTTATCAATAACTAATCTTTTCTTATCAGGTAATAGGTCTTTTACCAAGTCATTTGGTGTAATATTTAAAACTATGCATACCTTAAGTAAGTTATAGGAATTCATGATAGATTTTTCAGTTTCAACGTCAGAAATAGAATTTTCAGTTAATTGAATCATTTCTGCTAATTGAGCTTGAGTATATTTTTTGTCTCTATATAATTTTAAATTTTTAGCTATAATTTTTTTATATTCGTTACAATCTGGCAATATCATAATAACCTCCTAAACATTTGCATATAAAGTATATCAGTATTGCTAATATTTTTTAACGGAGTAGACTATGATATTTTTTGCACATTTTTCAACTACTGCACTAATTAAAAATAAAAAAATCCATAGTTTACTATGGATTTTTTGCCTTATACTATATTTCTTTAGTATTTTATACTTTTTTATAATAAATTAATGAAAAGATAAAAAAGAATAAAAAAATTATTTAAAATTATATTTAATAAAGAATGAAATATTTTAATGATTTATATAATTTTAATAAAACATAAGTGTTTTTCAACGTTTCCCATAAAAAATAAAGCCATTAATAGTACAGGATTTGATATAGAAGTAAAACTAGATAATTAGTGCATATTGGTAGAAAGAAATTATTAATTATAATAACACTTTGTCTAAGTTTATTTTATTAGCATTGTATAGTTAAATAAAATACATTAAAAACAATTGACTAAACAAAAGTATAAAATTTATTGATAAATAAGCATTTGATTGTTTTCCCGCAACCAAACTGGAATCACTAGAACTATAACGGTTTTAGTGATTTTTTGTTGTCTCCAATTTGTTTACAATAATGTTTTTAAATGGCATTATTATGTCAAATTGGGGAAAAGTTGGGGAAATAATTTTCCAAAACGGTTGATATTTCTAATAAATTTTCAGTAAAAGACTATGGGAAACCTAAATTATTTATTAGTAGTCTTTTACTTATTTTTTATCGTGAAAAGTTTAATGGCTTTTGCAAAATTAGATAAGAATGGATTAGGAAATTTTTTTTCATATCAAGAATTTATTGAATGTTTATCAGTATTATGGGAAGAAATTGATAAATATTATGGTCAAGAAGATGTATGTATACCAATATTAGGTTCTGGCTTAACTCGTATAAACGGACAATCACTTACTCAACAAGAGTTATTAGATATAATAATTATGTCGTATAAATTAAGTGAACATAAGATAAAGAAACCATATAAATTACATATTGTATGTAGAAAAAATGATGATTTTTCAATAAATAAAATTGGTGAAAGTTTATAATAAAGAGAGATTTTTATTTAGAGTAAGGTAAAAGTATTAATTTAGAAAAAATAGAGAAATTAATATTTACAATATTGAAAAGTCATAATTTAAGTAAATTAGTTATAGATTAGAAGTCGAGAAATCGGCTTCTTTTTGTCGAAAAAAGTAGAAATAATTATAAGATTAAATTGTCGAATAATGTTGTGAAATTTATGGCTTTATGATATAAAATATACTAGAGTTTTTATAAGCAATTAGGGGGCAAAAATGGATACAGATTTAAGAAATAAAATAGATAGAATATGGGAATATTTTTGGACTGGTGGAATAACAAATCCTTTATCTGTTATAGAACAAATTACATATTTGTTATTTATTAAAGGATTAGATGATATAGAAATTAGAAATGAAAAAGATGATATCTTTTTAGGAATTACAAGCAACAGGATATTTGATAGTGAACATCAAAATTGTAGGTGGAGTGTGTTTAAGGACTATGAGGCAGGAAGAATGTTTAAAAATATGCAAGAAAATGTTTTTCCTTTTATTAAACAATTAGGAAACACAAAAAATTCTAATTATGCAAAATATATGCAAGATGCATTATTTTTAGTACCTACACCATTAATGTTACAAAAAGTAGTTACAGGTATTGATGGACTACCAATGAAAGACAGAGATACTAAAGGAGATGTTTACGAATATTTACTTTCGAAATTATCTACAGCAGGAACTAATGGACAATTTAGAACGCCAAGACACATTATAAGAATGATGGTAGAACTTATGAAGCCAACTTCACAGGATATTATTGTCGATCCAGCTTGTGGTAGTGCAGGGTTCTTAGTTGAGGCAGGAGAATATTTAAGAGAAAATCATAAAGAGATATTTAATGATAAAGAAGAAAAAGAGCATTTTAATAATACAATGTTTTACGGATTTGATATTGATACAACAATGTTGAGAATAAGTGCAATGAACTTAATGCAGCATGGAATTGAGAATCCTAATATTGAATATAAAAATACTATTGGTGACGATAATGAGGACAAGAATAAATTCACACTAGTTTTAGCAAATCCACCATTTAAGGGGTCTGTTGATTTAGAAACAATCTCTAAAGATTTATTAGGAGTAACAAATAAATCTAAAAAAACAGAATTACTATTTTTAGCATTATTTTTAAAGATATTAAAAACAGGTGGTAGAGTTGCCTCAATTGTTCCTGATGGAGTTTTATTTGGTAGTTCAAATCAACACAAGGCAATAAGAAAAGAAATTATAGAAAATCATAAATTAGAGGCAATTATTTCAATGCCTAGTGGAGTATTTAAACCTTATGCAGGAGTTTCTACAGCAATTATGATATTTACAAAGACAGGGCAAGGCGGAACTGATAAAGTATGGTTTTATGATATGACAGCAGATGGATTTAGCTTAGATGATCAAAGACAACCAATAAAAGAAAATGATATTCCTGATATTATAGAAAGATTTAATAATAGAGATTTAGAAGAAGAACAAAAAAGACCAAGAACGGAAAAATCTTTCTTTGTTCCTAAAGAAGAAATAGTAGAGAATGATTATGACTTATCAATTAACAAGTATAAAGAAATAGTTATAGATAAAAAGGAATATGAAAATCCTAAAGTTATTCTTAAAAGAGTAATTGAAATGGAAGATGAAATCCAACAAAAATTAAAAGAGTTGGAGGATATATTATGAGTGAAAAAGTGAAATTAGGAGAATTAGGAGAAATAGTTTCAGGTAGTACTCCGAAAACCAATATTAAAGAGTATTGGGATGGAGAAATTTTATGGATAACTCCTGCTGAAATACAAGAAGATGATTATTATATAGCAGATACACAAAGAAAAATAACAGATTTAGCAGTTGAGAAAACTAATTTAAAATTGTTACCCAAAGGAACTGTTTTATTATCAAGTAGAGCACCAATAGGAAAAGTCGCAATTTGTGATAATGATATGTATTGTAATCAAGGCTTTAAAAATATAATTTGCTCAGATAGATTAGAAAATCGATATGTATATTATTTTTTGAAACATAATGTTGAATATATTAAGTCATTAGGTAGAGGAGCAACATTCAAAGAAATTTCTAAAGGAATAGTAGAAAATTTAGAAATTTCATATAGGGAGAAAAAAGAACAAATTGAAATTGCTAATAAATTAGATAAAATTACAGAAATATTAAAGATAAGAAAACAGCAAATTAAACAATTTGATGAAATCATCAAATCTCAGTTTGTCGAGAATGCTATTTTCAAAGAATTGGAGGTGGCATAGAT
>USEI01000021.1 GCA_900553685.1 uncultured Clostridium sp. | reverse complement strand
AGAATATGTTTATAAAATTCAAATTAAATAAACCTTATAAACATATTATACGAGGGAGAAATAATTATGAATAATAACAATATAAGTATTGGTAATGCAGGTGAATATTTTGTTGCAGGAGAACTTGAAAGGCGAGGTTATACGGTAGCAGTACCTATGTCAAATACAAAAGATTTTGATATATTAGCAATTAATAGAGACTCGTTGAATCAATATGCAATTCAAGTAAAAACAACAAGAAAAAACGAAAAAAGTTGGACACTTTCTCAAAAAAATGAAACTTTAATAAAAGATAATATTATATATGTTTTTGTAACTTTAAATAATTTAGAAATACCTGAATATCATATTGTTCCAAGTAAAATTGTCGCAGAAACTATTAGTAAATCTCATAAAGAATGGTTAGAAACACTTGGTATAAACGGTCAACCTCATAATGATAATCCTATAAGAAAATTTAATGATTATGATGATAAATACTTAAATAATTGGAGTTGTTTAATATAGTATGAGAAAAATATATAAATTAATTTATAAAAAATCATATGAATATTTATTAAAGACATTACCTAAAGAATTATCAGAAAAAGATTTAGGAAAATATTTTATTGGAGATAGTATTAAAGTATCTTCTTTAGAAGATATTTTTGAGCGTTTTATTGAATCTACACAAAATTATCAAGGTATGCCTAATTTTATAAAATTTTCGGAAAGAAAAACAAGAATAAAAAAATTATTACATAATTATGATTTAAATTGGATTGTAAATCAAAACTTAGATTATTTATTTTCAGTATTTTATGAAGAATATAAATTTAAAATAAGTAATCCTAATTTAAAATTTAATAGTTGGTATAAGTGGTTACACTCTGTTATTGATAGTGCGAAATTTTTATTATCTTTTAAAGACTTCAATGAATTTAAAGGTTTTATTGAGCAATTTAATTATAATCTAACAATACGAACAGCATTACCATTATTATTATCAACTAAAATAAGTGGATTAGGTTTTGCTTTAGCTTGTGATATCTTAAAAGAAATTGGTTATACAAACTATGTTAAACCTGACATTCATATTATTGATATTTGTTATGAATTAGGATTATGTGATTCTAGAGACCCAATCCTTGTTTTTGAAACAATGATACATATAGCAGAAGAAAATAATATTACTCCTTATAAATTAGATAAAATATTTTGGTTAATTTCTTCAGGTAATTATTATTTGGATAATATAAAAACTAAAAATCATAAAAAAGATTTTATAAATTATATGAAAAAAGAACTAAATTAAAAAGATATTATATGAGTTTTATAGAGAAATATATAAATTTATATATTTTCTTTCTAATTCCTTTTGGACTCTATTTCTTAAATCAATTTGTTCTTCTTCAAAAATTTTCATACATTATCCTACTTTATAATTTAATTATAATTTTTGTAACTATTAATATATTTGGTTTTATATTTCTCAACCATTAAATTTGGTATTAATCTAGAATGCTAAATTATAACAACACTACAACACTCCTAAAAGTATTTAATTTCAATATCTATACATTATCGCAATTTTTAAGAATACTGAACTTATTTTCTTATAAATTTATTGTCTTATTTATATCTTGTTTGCCATCTTCTATAAATTTACATTCAACTTTATTTATTTCAAAAATCATAGATAAACCATATCTATATTTATAAATTCCTTTTTTATCAACAAACTTTCTTATCTTATGGATATCTCTATCAACATCTGAATTCCATTCTGTTTTACATTCAATTATAAGTAAATTATGTTCATTGTCTCCTCTGTGATGAATTATTAAATCTGGATACACTCCATTTTCAGCATTACTGAAGCTTTTAGGATCTTTAATATTTCTATTATATTCATTATCTAGGTTATAATTATCAAAAAACTTATTTTTATCAATCAATTCTTGCACATATATACCAAATCTAAACACAATTGCTCTCTCATTCACTCTATTGTCAATTAAATAAAAATCATTTTCATAAAGCTCTATACAAGCTTTCTCTATAATTTTATATATTTTATATATATCTTCATTCATTTTATTTCTCCTATTTATATAAATTCTGATTTTATATATATTTATTTTTCTTTTTTTCTACAAAAAAATCGTTAACTTATACATGATTTGTTATAATTTTCATAAATATTCATATCGTAAATTATAACAAATCATATATTTTTATGATTGCTTTAATTGTATCATTAAATTCAATTTCTTTTGCATATTCGTGTTCTTTCCTATACTTGTCCCATCTTACAATTAAAGTTTCATCTTCTAAAATATTTTTTATTATTGTATTAAACCTTTTTAAATATTCCTCAGAATTTCTATGAGTAAAAGTTGTATGAATGGCTGATTTTAATATAGTTATATCTATATCACTCCACTTATAAGTTACAAAATAATATAAATCATAATAATCTTTCATTCTACTATTAGCAGTATTTCTTTTTAAAATTGTTTCTAATTTCTCAGCAATTATTGTTTCATAATTATATGTATATAAGTCAATATTATCATTTTCTAATATTGTTTTATAACTGTATTCTATCGCTCTTGGAGTAATTAAATCTCCAGTTGAAATATCTATGCCAAATGGTATTCTTAAATTGCTTAATTTTGCAATTAGTTTAAATCTATAACCATTATATTCATTATCTTCTTTTATTGGAATATTTTTATCTATTTCGAAAGTTACATCATCATCTATTTTTACAGTAATAATCTTATTTATCATTTCTTCAATTGTACTTCTTTCAAAATCCATTCCTGTAATATTTACATCTATATCCATTGTTGTTCTCATATTAATTCCCATTATTGAAGATAATAAAAAACCGACCTTTTATAATAAAATTTTCATTATATTCTGATTTTGATAATCTCTCTAAAAATCTTTCAAACATATAATTTTGTAATACTTCTTGAACAGATAAGCCCTTTTCTTTTGCAAAATTTTTAGATTTATCCATTAAAGATTGAATATTTTTTATCATATCATTACCTCCATTATTACTTTTATTTTTTTCTCACATTTTAGTTTTTTAGCATACTGCATTAACATTGTTCCATTAATTTCGTTATTTGCAAAAGCATTTTTAATAATTTTATTTCTTTGCTCTATATCTAGTCCACATTTATTTTCATTTTTTACAATATCACAAATTGTCCTTTCAAGATTATACGATTTTATATTATTTCCAAATGGTGATTTTATTTTTATCACACCAAGTTCTATATTCTTTCTACTAACATAATGAACTCTTATTTGCTTAGTATTTATCGAACTAACATTATAATCATTTGGTATTGTTATATCTATTCTATTTGGAGTTACTTCTGTTTTGTTTAAAAAAAACAGAGCAGTATTATAAGAAAATATTGCATTTTTATATCTATTCTGAATTATAAAATATTCATCTTCAAAACTATTTGTTTTTCCATAAAGTCCTCTTCCTACCCTATATATATAATTATCTTTAATCAGTTTATTTATATAATAAAATCCGATTTTAGCATCTTTAAAATCTTTAGTTGTTATTACATTATTTTTTTTCTTTACAAAAATTACTATATTTTCATAACTTTTCATAATTTTACCTCCACACTGAAATTATATCATTTTTTCAGTGTCATAGTCAATTAAATTAACAATATTATTTACAAAATTATATATTTTTATTCAATCATTAATATAATAAACCTAAAAATTAAATATATTTTTAAAATCACTAGAAATCATTCATTTATATAGTTTCTTCTCAATTATTTCTCAATAAAAATTCTGAAATACAGTAATTCTAATAATTTCCAAATTTATTTGAGGTTCACCTCGACCAACAAGAAAATCGTTGAAACTCTAAAGTTTCAACGATTTTTGTGTTTTTCATAAGCATTTGTAACCTCTCATTATCTTTTAGAGTCTAGCTAAAAAGCTGGCTTTTTTCTGTTTTAACCTTTCAAAATCTTGTAAAACCATATAAAAAGTAGTTTTTTCTCTCATTTTTCCTTCCAGTAATTTTACATAACTTTTTATAACCTTTCAAAATTTGTTTAGTAATATAACTAAACAATATTTTTCTTTATTTTTTAAGAACTTTGTCATTATATTTGTTAAATAAATAGTAAGTTGTAGTGGAGATATTTATGAGAGATTTTGAAAAAATAAGTTTTGAGCAATTTAAAAAAGACATTTAAGATGATATAGAATTATACAATGAATATTCATTGCCAAAAAGAGATTCCGTCTATACTGCAGGTTATGATATCTATCTTTTAGAAAAGTTAACTATAAAACCAGGAGAAAGAAGAAGAGTACCACTTTAAAAAAGGTGAGACTTTTGTACAAGGATTATTTATGAAATATTTAACTACAAAAAGTGATAATAGCATAAATATTCAAAGGAAAAGTAATTATTAAATGCACAAAAAAACAAGACAATATCAAAATAAATGATATTATTAATATTATTTTAATTGTAGTTGGTCTTGCAATGGGTGTTTGTACTGTAGTAACCTCTATATTAAAACAAATCGATATGAATAATGCTATTACCCTATTAGGAATAGGAATAAGCTGTTTATCTATTTATTTATTAAAAAATAAAAATGATAAATAATAAAGATATAGTTAGGAATTTACAATTATTAGCTCTGCAACTTATAATTTAGTAATTATTCCCCGGCTAAGCCGGGGCTTTTTACTAATAACGTCTAAAAGGCTATGTTACAAGCAGAGCCACAAGGCTCATGGCTATTTCGATGCATGCGTTTCTCGTTACCCGTTAAACGAGTCTTTATATTCTTTTATTGATATTTGGTAATACATCATATCTTCTTGTAATTGGTTTCTCACATATTCAGCTATTCTTCTTGCATTTTTACCTACCGTGTCTACACAGTACATTCAATATTTATAATGTATTGTTGGAAGTGTTTTTCATGTTATATGTATTTTAAAATATGTATTGTAAGAAAATTTTTATAAAATAATAAAACTATATATTCAAAATAATATTGATTTAATTTATATAAGATAAAACAAAGCTCTCGCACAAATTGTGTGAGAGCTTTGTCAGGCTTACATAAAGCGCTTTGGCAATAAAATTTTAATTGAGCAATCGCTCTGAAGATTAATTTCGGTATGGAATCGAATATCTTCAATCTTTCCATTCTTCAATCTCACCAAGGACATGAACTCTCTATCGTTTCTTGAATAAATCTTTTTAATATAATAACTTCTGAAGAGCTCATCTAATTCTGGATGAAAATTTAAAGTTTGCATGTTAACAGTAGAATAGATATCATGCTTATCCCAAAGTAGAATCACACCACAATCAGTTACATAAAAGTTAATTCCACTTTCAAAAAGATTTATAATGGAATCGTTCATTACAGCAATAGCATGATTAAACTGGTCTCTATAAAATAATCTCTTTTCAAAACCATTTTTCTTTAATACTGTTGCATAATGAACACTTGTTACAAGACTGTTTATTGGCTTTCTACCAAAAGGATTAGCCGTTCTTTCTTCCTCTGTTACAAGGATGGTCCGAATCTCTTGATCTCCAATTACCAACTGAATCGGTTCATTTGCCATCATTTTCTGATGGTGCATAAAAATTTTTGCCATATGGCCTATACCTCCTATAATTGCAGGATTTTATTATAACACACTTTACATAAATAGTCAAATTTTCCAATTTTCAATTTTTTCTAAAATGATACATAAAGTTCCATAAAAAAGCATTCACCATTTAAGGTAAATGCTTAATATTTATATTACTCAATTGTAAATTCTACTGTTAAATATGTACGACCATTATTATATATTTCTTTTACTAATCTATATTCCCCTTTTTCTAATTCTCCATATAATTTAGACCAATCTGTATTCATTTCTAATTTATTATCCTTACCAATTAAATATGCAACTTCTTCAAATCCATATTCATCACTAACAGGAGTTAATTCTTCCCAAAATCCATCTATTTTTTTATCTATTCTAAACCATTCTCCATAAATATTTTCTTGTTCACTTATGTCTGATATGACAATTGTTGCACCTGTTTTAGTTAAAGTATCTTTTTTTATAGATAAAGATATTTTTGAATATTTATCTTGAAGTTCTTTTTCCTCTATATCTTTATAACTTTCATTTTCCAGCTGTTCATTATTTATTATTTCTCCTGGAAAGCCGATTATTAAATCTTTATTTCCATCTAAAGAATTAAACTTTAGTATCGTATAATTTTTATATCTATATTCAATACTTCCGCCATCGTTATATGATGCTGCTACACAAATGCCATATTTTTCATCTTCTTTTGCCTGATCCAAAATACTTTGAACACTTATTATTTTTTGATTTAATGCATCCTCTAATGAATACACCATATCTTGTTCTATTGTAATTGTTACATCTCCTGCAATGGTATATAGACCATAATCTATATTATCAAATTTATTTGTTTTTGCGATTTGTTTTATTCCCATATCTTTTCTTTCATGATATGTTAAATCATATTCTTTTTTGTATAAAGAACTATCTAAATCATATTCAAATATTACTGGTATTTCAAGTAAATCAAACTCTAAATAATCAGAATAAAATATAACTTGTACTATATTTTCACTTGTTTGCCTTTTTATTCCCCAACGATAACAATCAAATTTCTCGTCTTTATCATCTTTAATCATTCTATAGTAGCCATAATATTTCTGATAATCTTCATAAGTCCAATCTTTATCAGGAACAACAACATTTACAGTACTATTTTCTGATGAAATATCATTTTTTATATCATTTTCACCTGGTACATATTCTAATGTAATTGTTTCTTCATTTCCATTTGAAATATTATTTATTTGTAAAATAGCATATTCTTTATCATTAGTACTTTCTATAAATCCATCTAATAAATTTTCATTTTGTATTTTTCCATTTTCTATAATTATAATATTATTCTTAGTATTGTTGTTCATTTCATTATAGTCAATAATTGCTCCTGCTATTGTTTTTCCAAATGCAAACATATCTATTGTCTCAATATTATTAGTATCTTTATAATATTTTACTTTTACATTATAACCTAATCCATTATAATTTTCTTCATCATATTTTTTTGCAAATACAGGTATTTTACCATTTGAAACATTATTATAATCAACAAAAAATATAATACCATATATTACTGTAAACAAAATAACTAAAATTCCTATAATAAAAAATATTTTTTTCTTCATACATACCACCCTTTTCCTTTCTATTATTTAGACAATTTTCTTAAGTGTTTTAGTTGGTATTTTATAAAAAAATATAAAAAAATTAATAAGAATATAATTGATATACCTAAAAAACTATAACCAATATACTGATTATAATTATTATATAGCTGATTTTCATAAATCGGATTTTCTTGTGTTGTTGTATTAGTATTTTCTATTGGGTTTGTAGATGTAATTGTATTAGCGTTTTGTATTATATTAGTAGTTGTATTTGATGTATTTATATCTTGCTTAATACTTTCTTCTTGTAACTCTTCATTATTATACTCTTCTGACTTATCTTGAAACTCTGTATCATCTAATATGGTAGAATTTGTCAGATCATCTTGGACTTGTGTATTTAATTTTGTATTTTCTTGTTTAGTAATATTTTCATCATTTTTATCTGAAGTTAATGTTTTTATTCCTATTATAAATGTAACAATAAACATTGCAAAATTTCCCAAAATAGCTTTTAGAGAATATATACTTTTATAATATCTCCATTTTACTGTTCCAATAGGTTCTTTTAATAATTTTGATATTTCTTCAAACGAGAAATTAGATAATATTTTTAGAGATACAATTTCTTTTTCTTTATAATTTAATTTTTTTATTAATCTATTAAATTCTATATTGTCAATTACTTGATTAAGTTCATTATTGTTATCTGATATTTCATATATTTTGTCTATTAAGATATCTTTTCTCTTCTTTTTCAAAAAATTGATTGTTTCATTTTTCGTAATAGAATAAAGCCATGAAGCATAATTATTCCTTGGCAGTTTATCAATGTTCATTTCATATATTTTAGTAAATATACTCTGCACAACATCTTCACTATCTTCTTTATTTTTAGAAATAGAAAAAGCTATACTATAAACTACTTTTTTGTACTTACGATATAATTCTTCAATTCCTTGAGTTTTATTTTTATTTATATTAATAAAAATTTGCTCTAATTCTTTATTATCTATCTTCAAAATATTACATCCTTTACTTATTATTTTATAATAATATATCACATTTTTATAATACATTAAATAGAATTTAAAAGCATCTAAAATTTAACAAAATATATTTATAATATAAAAATTATGTATAAATTAATTTTGTGAAAATTTGATATAAATAAGCTTTATACTATAAATTCAATAAGAATTTATAAATTTTTTATTGAAAGTAAATTATGGAAAAGATTTTAAAACATTAGATTCTGGAACTTATAGAATTGTAAAATCTGTTTATGATAATGGATATATTGATATATTTTCAAATGAATTTAATATTGATTAATTAATAAAAAATGTAAACACAAATATTCGTGTTTACATTTTTTATTTTTTTAGTTTTCTAATTTATTTTTTCTATATCTATACGTGCACTCGGGTATGTTATGTTTTCTAAAGACAATGCTCCCAACTGCAGTATATCTCCTTCATTTAGTTTTAATATTACTGTACTTGTTAAAGTATATCTATTATTTACAATCTCTTCATTAAGTACAGCGCCTTCATTTAATGTATCATTTAATGGATTATTATTAACTATTAATATAGAATTAAAATTAAAATTTGTTGATGTTCCATTATCAACTCCTTCTAATTGATATGATATTTGATAAATTCCATCCTTATTTATATTTATTTGACTTTGACCTTCCTCATGACTTAAAGCGTTTCCTTCTATAATTTGATTTTCACTAAAATTTATAATAGCATTTCCTATTTGTGTGTTATCTTCAGATTTTGCTATGGCTACTAATATACTTTTATTATTCTCACTATTATTCAAAAAAGTAATAATTAAAAATATATTAATGCTAATTAAAATTATAAAATTTATGATGCAAAATATTTTTATATTTTTATAATTATTATGACAACAATACATTTTACATTCCTCCTATACTGCATAATATGAAGAATATAAATATATGTTGAAAACGAAAGTAAACTTTTTTGAGCCTACTTTCGTTTTACCACTCACTTTCTATATCCATTCTTTATATTTTTTAATATAAATTTTCTTTGCTATGCTTGCAATTATACAATATAAGAAAGTTACACCAAATATTAATCCTATATCTCTTAATGCAAGTGGAGCTAGTCCTATTGCAGCACCTAGTGCTGTAAATGGTACTGCTATACCTACTAAAATTAACAATGTTGATGAAATATATACTGCTTTATGAGCATTACTTTGTACAAAAGGTAATTTTGCTGTTCTTATAATGTGCATTCCTATTAAGTTTGAAACTATACTATAAGTAAACCATACTGTTTGGAAATGTGTAACATCTCTTACCATAAATACAAACCATAATGAAGTAAATACAACTAAATCAAATAATGAACTTACTGGTCCCATAAATAGCATAAATCTTTTTAAACTTTTAATATCCAATTTTTTAGGTTTTTCTAAAAGTTCTTTATCAACATTATCAAAAGGAATTGTCATTTGACCAAAATCATAAAGTAATCCTTCAACTAATAATTGAATTGGTGTTTCTGGAAGGAAAGGTAAACATGCACTTGCTATAATTACTGAAACAACTTCTCCAAAATTGAAACTTGTTGCCATTTTTATATATTTCATTAAATTCACAAAAGTACGTCTTCCTTCTGTTACACCATCTAATAATACATTTAAATCTTTTTCAAGTAAAATTATATCTGCTGATTCTTTGGCAATATCTACTGCTGTGTCTACAGATACACCTACATCAGAATTTGTTAGTGATGGACTATCATTAATTCCATCTCCCATATAACCTACAATATTTCCAGCTTGTTTTAAAATTCTTACAATTCTTGCTTTTTGTATAGGTGAAAGTTTTGCAAATATGTTTGTTTTCTTTGTTAATCTTAATAACGCCATATCTGAAAGTTTATCAATTTTGCTTCCTAATACAATATTTTTAGAGTTTATTCCAACTTTATTACATACACATCTTGTCACTTCTGCATTATCTCCTGTAAGTACTATAACTCTTATTCCTGCATTGTTTAATTTCTCTATTGATTCTTTTGCAGTTTCTTTTGGTGGATCTAAAAATCCTATAAATCCCATTAAAACCATATTTTTTTCATCTGCCACATCAAATTTTTCTATATTTTCTATATCATTTTTTTGGCATACTGCAACAACTCTTAAACCTTCTTCATTTAATTCTTTTGCAATTTTTTCTATATTTGATTTTATTTCTTTTGTAATTGGACTTACTTCACCTTTATAGTCAATCATTGTACAAATATTTAAAATTTCTTCAACTGCACCTTTTGTGATTAATTGTTTTTTTGTTCCATCAGATACAACTACTGATAAACGTCTACGAGAAAAATCAAAAGGTATTTCATCTATTTTTTTATATTTCTTAGATATATCACTTATATTATTTTCTTCTGCTCTTTTTATAACAGCTTCATCTATACTTCCTTTTAGCCCTGTTTGAAAATATGCATTTAAGAAAGCATGTTTTAAAACTCTTGTATCTTCCTCACCTTTTATATCTAGGTATTTTTCAAGAACTATTCTGTCTTCTGTTAAAGTTCCTGTTTTATCTGTACATAAGATATTCATAGCTCCAAAATTTTGAATAGAATCTAATTTTTTTACTATGGTTTTCTTTTTAGACATTCTAACAGCACCTTTAGATAAGCTTGATGATAATATAACTGGTAATAATAAAGGTGTTATACATATTGCTATTGCAACAGCAAAAGTAAATGCTAAAACAATATCATGTTTTTGAACATTTATTATGAAAACAAGTGGAATCATTATTAGCATAAATCTTATTAATAATTTACTAATATTCTCTATTCCTTTTTGGAAAGCTGTTTTTTCTTTTCCAGAGCTTATTGTATGAGCAATTTTTCCAAAATATGTCGAATCTCCAGTTTTTATAACTACACCTTTTGCTGAACCAGAAATAACATTTGTTCCCATAAAGCAAATATTGTTTAAATCTGCAATACTATCAACTTCTTCATCAGAATTTTCCAATTCTACAGTCTTTTTAACACTATCTGATTCTCCTGTTAAAGAAGATTGTCCAACATATAAATCTTTTGCTTCGATTATTCTCAAATCTGCTGGAATCATACTTCCTGCTGATAATAAAATAATATCTCCACGAGTTACGTTTTTTACAGGTACTTCAACTTCTTTACCATTTCTAATAACTACTGCTGTGGTAGCAACCATTTCTTTTAACTTTTCAGCTGCTTTATTTGATTTATATGATTCAAAAAAGTCTAGTAGAGTACTTGCTATAACTAAAATTGCTATTACAATAATGTTAGCATAACTAGGTACTTCTGCTAAATATATGTCTGTATACACCAAAATAATAGATATTCCTATAAGAATAAGATTAAATGGTGTAAGCAAGCTTTCAAGAAAATAATGATACCATTTTTTAGGTTTAGCTTGTTTAATTTCATTTAAACCTAAATTACGAATATTTTCTTCAGCTTGTTTGTTTGAAAGTCCAGTTTCTTTTACTTTGTATTTTTCTAAAAACTTGTCTTTCAAAAGCTTACTGTCTTTACCGTACATTTCTTGCACGTCAACATCTTCTTTTAGATTATGCATTTTCTAACTCTCCTAACTTTATTAAATTTATAAATTAAAATATAATTTATTTTTATATATTTTATTATTAATTTTTTATATATACAAGAATTTATTTTAAAAAAGCAAATTTTTATAATAATTTATGTACTGTATTACTAAATAAAATGCACTTCTTATTTAATTTAAGACATATATTATTTAGTATAAAATAGTTTATATTTTAAGTAAAATAAAAAGAAAACGGCTGGTGTGATCCACCAGCCTGATGAGATATGAAATTTAAAAGAACTTATTTAGAACCCAAACTACATAGATGGCGGTCTCTGCGCAAGATCTTCTGGAATATTTGTATTGCAATCTGAATTTTTCAAAATCTTCCAGCCATATCAAGCTTTCGCCATAAAAACTATTACTATCATACATTAGCTCTATTTTACCATCGTTTTCTACATAACTTAAATGCAAACTAAAGAAGCAAGATATCTCACGTACATATAATTGTATAGGAAAGTAGCTAGGTTTTATATCAAAACAATCTTTTGCATACTTCAGTAAAAGATTTTGAGTTACCTTTTCTTCATGCTCGAACACCAAATATAACAAAATTAATGTTATTCTATACTGGTTTGAAAATCTTTCCATATTGGATTGATTACAGTCTTTATGATTTTCTTTAATTAATGCTTCTCCATATTTATCCATAAAAGCATCAATTTTTTGAATAAACTGCTCATCCGCATCTGTTAGCATATATGGTTCCGGCTCATCTTCCTTCTCGATAGTCTCATTCCATACTCTTTTTATTGCATTGAATAAATTAGTTTGATTTCCTCCTTTTTGATTAGTTTTGATTACAAGTTCCCGGATAAGTTCCTTTATTTCCTCATCCTGTAAAATGATATCCACTCGTTTCTCAGCTTCAGTTTTGCAATTTGTGTCTTTTTTCATCATAATGTATTCCTCCATATCATTTTATAAACAATATTGCCATATACTTAATTATAGCATATTTCAGGTATTAAATCAACTTTATGTAAAGTGCATTTTGCAAACTATAGTGTTTGCAAAATTTTATTGAACTGTTATTATAATATTATTCCAACATTAAATTCCGCTTTAGATTTTTGCAGAATTTATTATAAAATTTAACCTGTACAAGGCATAAAATTTTTTTTATTTTTTATATATTAATGTGTGAAGAAAAGAAATGGATAATTGTAAAATTATGTAAATCATGTTATACTATAAATGTACATTATAGTTATAAACTATGGTACATTGAAAATTGAATAGGGTAAAAAACGAATTTCAGATGATTTCGATTTTGCTCCGATAAATTTAAAACAACGATATTTCAAATAAATAAATAAAAACAAAAGTTTAAATTTAAAGGAGGATTTCTAATGAAAAGAATTAATAAAGAGATTGTAAAAATAGAAAAGATATATAAAGTAATTAGAAAGGAGATCGAAATAATAAGTGGAAGTAAAAACTCCATAGATAAAGAATTAAGCTATGACATAATTCGGTGAGGCAATTTGTTCTTTAATTGAAAAATATAATAAAACAAGTGATTATACTTTGAAAGAATACATTTTAAAATATTTAGAACTATCAGAAATTGATATTAGTCATTATCTAATATTTATAGACGAATATGATAAGAAAATGATTATGTTGCATGAATTAATGCTAAAATATATTTTTTAAATTGTTTTATAATATTTTTGTTTTAAATACTTATGCAAAATAAAAATCTTCCACTAATCTGAAATTCACACTCGGATTTAGTGAAAGATTTTTCATTTTCCGGAGCAATCGAAATCTTTTGATTTCGATTCCCTATTCTTATTATAATTTAAAATATGAAAAATTTCAATAAAACTACTAGTATTTTTTAGGTACTAGTAGTAATTTTTTTATTTAATTAGTCATCTGCAGGTTCTTTTCCTTCTTTTTTAGGTTCTTCCCATTCTGATTTATGTTCTTCCCACCAAGCAGGAAAATTAGGATCTTTTGGGGAAAGAGTTGGTTTAATAGTTCTGCTAATTCTTGTAGTGTCATTATTTTGTTTGCTAAAGGGTATAATAATAGGTACATCGCTAGTGCTAGCCAAATATAATAACTCAAGTAATATACCTTTATTTTGAGACCAAATATTTCCAGTATAATCTTTATTAAAATCATTTATAGATAAATTTTCTTTATAATGTATTCCAGCATGGACAGAATTTAATTGTCCATATAAATATTCTATATTTGATTTGTTTCTTAGTAATAAATCTTTATCAAAGTGTATTGGTATATCTTCTTTTCCTTGATATCCCATATTAATTAAAAATAATTGAGCTCTCGAAATATTTTTAGTATCTTTACTTTCTAAGCATCTATTAAAGATTGCTTGTACATTGCCTTCACTTAATTCTAGAGGGTGAAATAAAACATCACTATGTTGTTCATTATATTTTTTCAACTTATCCTTTAATCCCATAATAAAATCTCCTTTATAAAAATTAAGTATATTTTATCATGAATTATGTCAATTTTCAATAAAAATGCAATAAAAATGCAATAAAAATGATAATAAAGTGTAATTGTAAAAATTTTACGCTTGACATACAATATAAATGTGTATAATTTTATACGAAGGATAATTAAAAATGAGCCAAGGAAATCCAAATAAAGTAAATGCTATCGTAGATGAGATAGTAAAAAATAATAATTTATTTAAGTTAAAATCTCCTATAGAACAAGATAAAGAAAAAGATTCTATAGCCAAAAGCATTAATTCTGCCTTATCAGTTTTGAACGAAGTAGGAAAGGAATTAGTACTTCAGGAACTATCAGTAGACCCTGATGAAAAATTTAAAGGGTTTATTGATAGTGTCGGAAATGTAGATATATCTGGATTGACTCAAATGACAACGACAATTGTAAAAGCCAAAATAGAAGAAGCAGAACGTGAAGGAATAGATTTAAGACAAGGACAAACAGTGTTTAAAGAGAATAATAAAACTGTATTAATGGAAAGTGTTTTAACTTTAGCAGTGATAGATACAATGGTAACTAATTTTAAAAATTTACCATATGAACAGCAAAAAGATTTATTTAACAATTGGAATTTATTAACGACTTCTCAAAAAAGCATAATCTTAGAAACACAGGCTAATCTTTTAATGGATCAAGCTTTAAATGAAAGTGATCCTGTTAAAAAAGAAACTTTGGAAAAGGCTTCTCAAAATGCAGATTTTTATAGTAAAAAGATGAAAGAAGCAGAAACATATACAGAAGAACAAGCTAAAGAAGCAAATGAAAATTATTTATTTGGAAATCCTGATGCAAAAAAAACATATGAACAATGTAAGACTAATAATTTTTCAGAAAAAGATATTTATAAGATATTTATTAGTCATGATGCTAAAATTATGGGAGACGCTACTTCTGACTATTTTGCTGGTGAGATGTCTGAACAAGAATATAGGAGATTAACTAATCAACAGAATCAACGAATTGCTATATCAACTTTTCTAGAGAGTGAAGAAATATTAAATCATTTTGGATTAAGTAAAGGTGATGCAAAAAAAATTGCTCAAAGTAATCCTAAGCAAGTACTTAAATTATATGATATGTATACTTTTTTTACTAATTCTTATAAATTTCAAAATGTAGAGATAAATTTAGAAACATTACGAGATATGACAGTTGAAGAACAATATGAACTGTATCAGAAATATCAGGGTACTAATATTAAAGAGGCATCTGATAATTTTGAATCTATTCGAACAATATCACTGGAAATTGAGCAACTTCCTAGCGCATTAGCAAAAGCAAATTTTTCACAAGAAGAAATAAGTGAAGCATTGAAAATATATGTAGATTTTATAAAAGAAATTAATGATGAAGTAATTGATGATTTTAAAACAAAAGATGAGAAAGAATTAATCAGTTTTGTAAAAGATTATTTTTCGGAATATAAGGAGCAAATGACACCTAAAAGTTTTGAAGTATTAGAAAATTTAGCTAATAATACTTTTGGAGGACAGATACAACAAATATTAACAGATTCTCAAATATTACAGAAAACATTTTTACCTGCATTAAGTGCAGAAATTGAAAAAATAGAACATCAACCAATAGAGGACAAACAGACAGATAAGTATTATCACAGTCAAAACGAAACATTAAAAGTAGATGGAAATGTAGAAAAAATTGCTCAAGAAGTCCAAGCTAGAGGTGGTAGTGTAGAAGAAATAACGAAAGCTTTAGCAGATACAGTAATAAAACATGAATCCAAACCCGTAACTCAAACGCAATCAGAAATGTATAGTTTTATAGATGCAGAATACTTAAAACAAGACAGTATTGAAGGGTTAATTCCTAGAAATGGTGAAAATAGTCAATCTTTACAAGATGATAAAAATGCAATTTTTTATTCACAAGGTAAAGAGGGCGCAATAGTAACATACTTTGAATTTTTAAAACAATATGAAATACTAAAAGGTTCTGCTGGAGATAAAGTTTTAGAACAATATGCTAGTTATAAAAATGGAACAATAGAACTAAGTGATGAACAAGTACAATTATTGCAAGGACAGTTAAAACAAATAACTCAAATGAGAAAAACAAAAGATTTTGATGAATTCATGGGAGACAAGCTATATTTAAAATTAAATGGAATTGATATGGAGCAAGACAGACAAGCAGCAGAAGAATGGAGAGCATCACATCCTGGTACAAGAATGCATTACAATTATGCAAATAGCTGGACAAATAACGCAATTTCACCTGATAGAATAGATGTTGTTTCATTGCAAAGCAAAGATGGTAAAGATGTAAGAACTTCTCAAAAAGATTTAATAAAATATTTTTTAAGTCAAACAAGTATTGATAAAATTGAAGAATTAGGAGTAAATGATACAACATTAGAAAATATAAGAAAATATTATCAAGAACATAGTGCAGAAATAGCACAGATGGGCGAAGAATATTCAGTAGTTACTCAAAACATACAAGAATTTGAACAGTCAAGAGAAAATTCTGATTTTGAAAAGCAAGCTATTGAGCAAGAAAAAGATGAAGAAACATCTCAAAATATGGCAATGGTAGAACAAGATAATTCATTCATAGGAAAAATTAAGCGTGTTTTTGCCAATATGAGAGATATGAAAAATAAAGATAATTCAAAAGGATTTTTTGCAAGACTTGGTGCATCTATTCAAACAGTATTTGGAAATAAAAAAGAAGAATTTTGCACAGAACAGGATGAAATAAGTACATATACTAAAACAGAAGATAAAATTCAGCCAAGAACAAATCCAAAACAAATAGATTATCTAAATCAACATTTTGAAGTAAATACACAGGAAGCAATAAGAAAGACAGAAGAAAGTAAAAAATCAAAAGAATTTTTAAGCACAGAAGATAAAACAGCAGATAAAGAAGAAAAATAAAATATAAGTTACATACATATCAAAAATAGCCTATTCCTCAAATATTGAAGAATAGACTATTTTATTATTTTAAGCAACTTTTTTTAATGTATAATTAACATTAAAATCATCATCAAGAAAATCTTTATAATTATTAACACATTTGACATCTAAATTATAGCCAAGTGGTATTAAATCACGAAATATACGATTAATAATATAATCTAAATTGTTATGCTTCATATAAAAGTATTAGCAGTTTTATATTGCAATTTTTATTATTTTAAATTATAATAAGAATAGGGAATCGAAATACAGATATTTCGATTGCTCCGTATAGTAAAAAATCTTTCACTAAATCCGAGTGCGAATTTCAGATTAGTGGAAGATTTTTATTATTAAAAATCGTATTGATTCAGTATTGTGTATAATTGAACAATTTCAAATTTATACTCAGTACGAATCATACTTTTATAAAGGTCTTTCTTTATTATCTCTAAAAAAGCTTTAATAACTCGCTTATCACTGCGTTTAGTAGCATTTTCATATTCTTCTATCAAAACAATAATATATTCACCGAGCTATCAAATAAGATATTCGTTTATATTCACGATTTTCATTGCCTTCCAGAATTTCGATTTCTTTTTTTATTTTTTCATAAATTTCTTGAATTTCTCTTATGTCTATCATACAATCAACTCCTCTTTGTATAAAATCGGAGCGAAATCGAAATATCTAATCTAAAATTCTACCCTATTCAATTTTCAATGTACAATAGTTTTACAACTATAGCGTACACTTACAGTATACCATAATTTACATAATTTTTCAATTTGACATATTGCTTCTAATTACTCACATAAAAATTCCACATATTTTGAACTATATGTGGAATTTTTTCTGTAATTCTATTTTTAATGTTTTAGCACTTAACATTAATACTATTATGAAGTTTAATGATGTTATTCCTAATGCTATTATATTTAAAACTATTTTTTCTTTAAATACTGCTATAATCACTAAATTTATTAACACACTTATAAGCAGTATTAACATCTCATATATTGCATATTTAACATATTTTTTATATTTAATCATTGTTATTATTGACATTGCTAAATTTGAAACCATTGTCACAATTGGAAAGCCTATTGTGAAAGACCATTTTTTAAACCCAAATATAAAATCGATAAAAAATAGTAAAATCAGTATTTGAATTGTATGAATTAGAATTGTTGAGCCTAAGTTTATTCCTTTTCTAAGTGCAAATATTATTGTACTCCACAAATATATAATTCCTAAAATAACTATAAAAGACCAACTTATTTTCTGTGAAAACAGATAATTTATAAGCATCAAAGTAGCAGATACAAAAACTGTAACAATTAGAAAAATATTCACCATAAATTTATATTTTTTTATGCTTTTAATTTCTGGATATAACATTATACTCCATTCCCTTCCATTTCAACTTTAATTCCTTTAGAATTTAAAAATTCTTTTATCGTATTTTCTACATTTCTTTCTTCTATTACAGAAGTTACTGAAAATATAACTGTGTTATCTACTGAACATGCTGTACATTTTATTTTTTCTATGCTTTCTGGTGCTATTAAAAATAATACTTTATCTATGTATGGCTTATATTCTGCTATAAATCCTACTCTTCCAACATTTGAAAATGTTGTAGTATTATATTTTCTTATTTCTCTATACGCAAATTGTACTATTTTCTTTTTTATAAATAATGGAAGCATTCTTAAAAAACCATTATTTCCTAATTTTACATTTGTTGCTATTGTTTTTAAAAGTTCCTCTTCTTTTAACTTTTCTTTAAATTCTTTTTTCACAGCTTCTAATATATTTTCAAAACTTTTTTCTTTGTTTGCATCTACATTAACATCTATGTATGAAAAAAAGTTTGATATTGTTTTTGATGGAAAATATTTTTTCAAATTTACTGGTACACTTATTTTTATTAATCTATTTTGTTTTTTCTCTTTTTTCTGTTCTTGATATATTGCATAAATTAAAACAGAAGTTAAATATTGAGTAACTGTTGCTTCATTTTGTTTTGCTATTTCTTTAAGTTTTATCATATCAATATATTCATGTGTAACTGCAACCACTCCTGGCAGCAAGTTCTTTCCTTTTAATACATAAGCTTTTTTTCCTTTACTATCTGCTTTTAAATGTTTATTATATGCAGCTTGATAACTATCTTTTGTATTATAATTTATTTTTCTTTCTATATCATCAGAAATTTTCTTGCTTTGAAAATGTTCTATTTCTATGTAATTATAAGTTATTTCTTTTAAGAAATGCAAAGCACTATTTCCATCTGTTAAACAATGAAACATATCTAAGTTAATTTTCTTATCGAAGTATGTTATTTTAAATAAATAATCATTATTTGCTGGTAAATCTATATATTTACATGGATAATCTGATTCTTCTTCAATTAATACATTTTTTGTATTGTTTTCAAAATAATACCAGAAAATTCCTCTTCTCATTCTTACTTTAAAAAACTTGAATTTTCTAAGTGCAAACTTTACTGCTTTTTCTAATACCTCTGGTTTTATTTTTTCTTTTAAAACTATTGATAATCTGAAAACAGAACTATATTTTCTAGTTGAAGCTAGTGGAAATAATTTTGCATAATTATCTAAACGTCTCCAAGATAAATCTTCTCTTTTCTTAAATTTCACTTTCATTTCCTTTCTTTTTAATTTATTTTAACAAATATCTAAACTTTATTTTCACTATCTTTTTTTAGCAAGTCTATAATTTCTTTAAAAGTTTCATCTGATTTATATTCTTTTTTCTTTCCTCTATATGTCATCCAAATATGAATTGCATTTTCTACTTCTCTATAGTCTATTTCAACATTTTCTTTCTGTGCTCTTTTATAAAATTTTCTCGTATCTGGATTTAATATATCATGAGTTCCTGTAAAAATAACAATATTTTTTAGACCTTTTATTGGTCCTAAAATTGGATTTACTAAAAAGTTATCCATACCATCTTCGCCACTATAAGCTTTACCAGCAATTTTTAATGCATCTTTAATTAATGTTGGATCTTTTTTTTGTAATTCTTTTGTTATTTCAGGATTTTCTAAAGTAACATCTAGCCATGGTGATAGTAAAATTGTTTTTGAAGGCATTAATTCTTTTTCATTTATTAATTTTTCAAGTAAAGCAAGTGCCATACCACCACCAGCTGAATCTCCCATTAAAACTAGATTTTTAGCTCCTACTTCTTTTACTATTTTTCTATATAAAGGTTCTATCATATTAAACACATTTTTATATGTATACTTAGGTGTTAAGGGATAATCTGGTAATATTAAAGTCATTTTCGAATCATTTACTAAATCTTCTAAAAATTGCCAATGTCTATAAGTTGTTTCTATTACATAAGAACCACCATGTAAATATAATATTGTTTTCTTATTTTCTACATTTTTACTAGGTTTTAAAATAAATACTTTTCTTTTTTTATATTGCATCTCTTCTATTTTGCATTTCTTTTTTAGTCTTATTGGAACAAATCCTTGAATATCTAAAATAAAAAAACTAAACATTATAAATAATGCACTTAATATTAAGAACATCAAATAAATTTTTAAAGCTTCTATATTTACAACAAATAAAACTGGTATTATTAAAAAAATTATACAAATTATTAAAGCTATATATCTCTTTTTCATACTTACTCCTAAATAATTTTTCAAGAACATTATAACACTGTTTTTATATTTATACAAAAATTATATTAAATGAAAATTGGGGAGCATCAAGCTGCTCCCCTTTTCCTTGCCTTTACAGTGCTGAATTCATCCAATTTAAAATGTCTCTAAAGATTTCTTTCCTGTTTACTTCATGTAGTAAATCGTGTCTAAGACTTGGATATAACTTAATTTTTACATCTGCCATACCCGCCTTTTTAAAGCTCTTGTAAACTTTTCTTACTCCTTTTCCACAATCACCTACAGAATCATCTTCACCGGACATAATCAAAATTGGCATACTTTTTCGCATTTTTTTAACATTACTGCTTTTTCTGGTGTATTCCATACCATAAAGCATTTCACGAAAAAGTCCTGCACTCATTGGTCCTCCTATTTTAGGATCTTTAGCATATTCTGCCAAACTTTCTTCATCTGAACAAAGCCAATCGAATTTTGTTTTGTTAGGTGCAAATCTCTTATTATAAGTACCAAAAGTTAAACTTTCAATACCTTCACTTGTATTATTTTCACCTACTTTTGCAGCTTCTGATTTTGCTGCTAAAAGTCCCAAAGCTGTTGGAATCTTTCCAATTTGACCTGTTCCCATAAGAATTGCTGCATCAATTTTAGAAGGATAATCAATTAAAAGTTTCCTTACTAAAAATGAACCCATTGAAAAACCTAAGATATAATATCCTACATTTGGATGATCGCTTTTCACAAGTTCATATACATTAAGTAAATCTCTAACAGCATATTCCCAGCTTCCTCTTGGACCAAAGTACATTGGAGATGCACCCTTTGCAACAGAAAGTCCATGTCCTAAATGGTCATTTCCTACAACCATAATTCCGTTTTCTGTCATGAATTTTGCAAATTCCTCATATCTTTCGATATATTCAGTTACTCCGTGAGAAATTTGTAAAACTGCCTTAATCTCATCTTCTGAATTTGGCATCCATTCTACTCCATGTATTTCTGTTTTTCCGTCCGCTGATAAAAATGTAAATACTCTTTTCCTCATGATGTTTTCCTCTCTTTTTGAATGATTTTAGGCAAATCTGGCTAAAATGTTATTTTAGTATATATAAGCATCTGCCAGATATTTCTATGGAATATATAACATTCCTCTTTATATTATAGCATTTTTATTAAATTTGTTCAATTTTTCAAATTACTATATTATTATAAGAATAATCAAATTCTCAAATTATTTTTTGATAATATAATTTTCACATAATAATTATATTTTTTTCATACTTATATGATTAATTTATATATATTATAAATATGATATTCGTTTTAGGAGGTATTTTATGAAATTTTTTATTGACACAGCTAATGTAGATGAAATAAAAAAAGCAAATGATATGGGAGTTATCTGTGGTGTAACAACAAACCCATCTCTAATTGCAAAAGAAGGTAGAGATTTTAAAGAAGTTATAAAAGAAATTACTTCAATTGTGGACGGACCAATTAGTGGAGAAGTTAAAGCAACAACAGTATCTGCCAAAGATATGATTAAAGAAGCAAGAGAAATAGCTAGTATTCATCCAAATATGGTTGTAAAAATTCCAATGACTTCTGAAGGTTTAAAAGCAGTAAAAGTTTTATCAAAAGAAGGTATTAAAACAAATGTAACACTTATTTTCACTGCTACACAAGCTTTATTTGCAGCTAATGCTGGTGCAACTTATGTTTCTCCTTTTCTTGGAAGATTAGACGATATTTCTACTCCAGGAATTGATTTAATTAGAACTATATCTGAGATTTTTGCTATACAAAATATTGATACACAAATTATTTGTGCAAGTATTCGTAATCCTATTCACATTGTTGATTGTGCTATTGCAGGTGCAGATATTGCCACAGTTCCTTATAAAGTTATTGAACAATGTTTAAAACATCCATTAACAGATATAGGAATTGAAAAATTTAAAAAAGATTATGAAGAAGTATTTGGTAAATAATTTCTTGGAGATAAAATTTGTAAAATAAGAAATAAAAAAACTTGCAATTATATAAAAATACATTCCTTATAAGATATTTTAACAAAAAAGAGTCAGAATATTTTTTTGAAACACACCTCTATTTAGTATTTTGACATAGACTTTTCTATGTTTACCAATTGAAGTGCTCTCATTTTTCTGACTCTTTTCTTATATACTTAATTCATCTTCTTTTTCAACAGTTTTACTTATTGGATTTTCTCCAGCATCTTTTTTTGAATTAGTTAATACTACTGTATCTTTGGAAGTTAAATTTACCTTTTGTATTTTTCCTGAAACTGATTTTTGTTCTTTTTGAACAATATTTTTTTGATTTATATTTTTTGTATCTCTTAAGTCTCCAGTACTTAGTACTCTTTTTACATTTTGACCTATGTATATATTTTGAAGATTTGGATATAGAGCTAATTGTTCCAAATCAATCTCTTCTTTTCCGTTTATTAAAATTCCTATTAATTTATCATCTGGAAAAGTTTTATTTCTACCATCTGGAATTGGAAACTTATCAAGTAATGTATGAATTGTAAACACTCTTGAACTATTTCTTCCTTCATCATAAATATAAAGAGTATCTTCATTTGGTGAAGCACTTGATTCGTTCAAAATTCCTTCTGATATTGTTTTTAAAGCTGCAGCTACCTCTTCTTCAACGTTTCCGCCATGTTGTTCAATATAATCTGACATTCCAAGTGAAATATGTCCTGTTTCAACATAGTGCAACCTTTCATCAGTATCTATATAAATATCTGAAATTGTATTTCTAGAACTTGAAGCTATACAGAAATTTTTTCCTTGGACTTTTTTTATTGAAGATTGTGTAATAGCATTTGGTGGAATTTGTTTTACTGTGTCTGAAAGTTCTAATACTTCTATTCCAGAATTTGGAATACTTCCTTCTGTAACAGCAATTACATCTCTTCCTAAAGATAATTTTTTCAAATTTGAAAGTTCATTTAATGATACATCTCTATTTTCTCCAACTATTGAGACATCATTTATTTCTAATTCTTCTATTTCTCTTTTTTGTTTACTAGAAAAACCTTTTTTAGGGGGATATGAGATATATTTTATTCTCCCTTTTATATCTTTTGCTTTACTTGTTCTATTTAATAATTTTCTTATTAGATTTATAAAACTAAATTTTTCTTCAACTTTTGTAGGAATATTAGTATGTTTATTTTCCATAAATTCTCCTTCAATTATTGTTGTAGCTTTTTTATTATAACTATAATAAAAATTTTTTTCAAGTACAAAAGTGGAATTTAATATATTAGATTTTATAGCTTGTTTTATATTTGTTTTATTATTTTATTTTGAAATAAAATAATATATTTTTACATTATTTTTCTTTATTATATATTTTTTTCTCCCAAACTTTTCTTATTGCAGTTAAAGATAATGTTGATAAAGTAAAGCCAATTACAGGAACTACAGAACTAAAAAAAACATTACTTATTTTATTTATTGTATATGAATATATTACAACAACAATATATGTTAGTATACATATACAAATTCTTCTGGTCCAGCTAGTTTCCCATGCTTTATCTTTCTCTACTCTTTGATTTCTTTCTTTAATATGTTTTATTTCTTCTTCTAAATTCATTTTTTACTCCTTTTATTTTTTTAATACTTTTTTATTATAGCATATTTTATGTCAATTTACAATTATGTTTTTTGCTCTATATAACTTGGAGTGTGGGTTAGTCAATCATATGTCACACTTTTTTGAAATTAATACTGTTTGAGCA
>USEI01000020.1 GCA_900553685.1 uncultured Clostridium sp. | reverse complement strand
GAATTAGATGAAGAAGATGATACATTAGAATTAGATGATGACGAGGAACTAGAAGAAGTTGAAGAAAATAAAACTGGTGATTCAGAGAACATAAAAGAACTTTCAGAATCAGAAAATGAAGATATAGAAAATATTGAGAAAGCTGAGAACCTAGATGAAATTTCAGAGGACAAAGAGCAAGGTTTTGATGAACAAGAAAAACATGATGAAAATTTAGACAAAGAAATAAATGCAGAATTAGAAAATTCAGAAATTGAAAATGATGAAGATACAAAAGGTGATGAAACAGATGAAGATACTAATGAAAATACTGAAGAAGCAGAAGATGAAGTAGAAGAAATTACAGAGATATTAGAAGAAGATAAGGATGATGACGAAGAAGAATCTGAAGAAGAGAGTATGTATCCAGATGAACTAGTAGATTTGGAATTAGAGTGTATTTACATCGGATTATTATTTAATAATCCAAAAGCAATGTCTAGATATTATTTAAAATATGATGATTGCAGATTTTCAGATGATGAGTTAATGAATCTATATAAAATAGTATTATTTAGAGATGGTGAAGCATATGCTCCAGCTATTGCTAAAGATAAGTTTCAACTACCAAGAGAGACACCAAATACTTATGATTTAAAATTAAAAGTTAGAAGAATAGCTGCTGCTAAAAATTATAATTTGGAAAATGTTTATATAGAACTAAAAAAATTATTCATATTAAAGAAAAATTATGTGAGTGCAGCAACTTCTGCTATACAACAAAAAATATTAGAAATTACGAATTATGAGTTATATGCTGATATGACAGTAGAAGAAGTTGAAAGTGCATTAGAACAAATAACAGTTACAACCGGATTAAGTCAAGGAAGATTAAATAATGACGTAACTAGTTTCTTACTTGCTGGTGATAACGAATTAAGTAATGGTATATCAATACCTTTCAATATTTTATCAACAGTTTTTAAAGGTTTAAGAAAAGGAGAAACAATGTGCTATGCAATGCCTTCAAACTCTGGTAAAAGTAGATTTACAATAAATTTAGCCGCATATATTTCATTTATTCATAAAGAGAAAGTTTTAATAATTTCAAATGAAATGTCAGAAGAAAAGATGAAACTTTGTATGATAACAACAATTTTAAATAATCCGGAGATACAAAAAATACATGGTCAAAACCTACACATTTCAGAAGGAGAATTGCTGGAGTTAAAATTTAGACCAGATAAGGGAAAGAGAGTAAAGTGTGATGAAGATGGCTACATTTTAAGAAAACCTGATGAAACTCAAGAAGAATATGTTGAAAAATTAAGAAAGAATTCAAGTGATTTTAGGCATACAATTGAAGTAACTGAGTGGGTTAATACACAAGTAAATAATTCTATTTTCTTTATCCATATAACAGAACATACAAATGATGATTTAAGAAAAATTATAATGAATTATTACTATAAAGAAGGAATTCATTATATGTTTTATGATACTTTAAAAGCTGATACGGCAAATATCGGTAACAGTGATGAAGTTAAAAAGACTGCTACAATACTTTCAAATTTAGCTCAAAAATTTAAGATATTTATTGCTTCTTCAATGCAATTATTAGAAAGTAGCACTCTACCAGTAAACTTAACAATTAATGATATGTCAGCAAGTAAGACTGCTAAAGAAGTATTAGATACCTTATGTTTGATAAAACAAATAAGCAGGCAATCTCTTCATAAATACGAATATTCTGATACAGATCAATTTGAAAAATGCTATGATATTGATGTACCTAAAGATACTGATGTCAGATTTTATGCTTGTGTTGTTGATAAAAATAGGGCAGGAGCAAAACCAACAGTATTATTTAGATTAAATTTAGCTTATAATAGTTGGGAAGAATTAGGACATTTAAGACTAAAACAAACAGAAATTGAAGAAGATTAATAATTAATAATAGTATAAAAAAACCTCCTTTTGGAAATAATGTAAATAACATTATTTTCAAGAGGAGGTTTTATTTTGATTAATAGAGTAGAAATTGCAAATGTAAACACCTCTAAATTACAAGTTTTAACAGTAGAAGAAACAAGGATATTATTCAAAAAGATGCAGGAAGGAGATAAAACTGCAAGAGAAGAATTAATTAATGGAAATTTAAGATTGGTATTAAGTGTAATTCAGAGATTTTGTGGCAGAGGAGAAAATGCAGATGATCTTTTTCAAGTTGGTTGTGTTGGACTAATAAAAGCTATAGATAATTTCGATACAAGTTTGGATATACAACTTTCAACTTATGCTGTTCCAATGATTATAGGAGAAATCAGAAGATATTTAAGAGATAACAATATGGTAAGAGTAAGCAGATCAGTTAGAGATTTAGCATATAAAGTACTACAAGCAAAAGAAAAATTGAGTAGAGAAAATGGAAAAGAGCCTACTATTGAAGAAATAGCAAAAGAGCTAGATGTTGAAAGAGAAGAAGTTGTTTTAAGTTTAGATGCAATACAAGATCCAGTATCACTCCAAGAACCAGTATATAATGATGGAGCGGATAGTCTTTATATTATGGATCAAGTAAAGGATAAAAAAAATACAGATGAATTATGGGCAGAGAATATAACTATGAATGAAGCACTAAAAAGATTAAATGATAAAGAAAGGATGATAATAGATAAAAGATTTTTTATGGGTAGAACACAAATGGAAGTTGCAGATGAAATAGGTATATCTCAAGCGCAAGTTTCAAGATTAGAAAAAACTGCTTTAGAACATATAAAAAGACTTTATAAATAACTTAAAATACTTAATTTTAAATAGTAATTACAAGAATTTTTAAAATAAAGTATAAGGAAATTACACTTTTTTGTATGTTTTTATATTATCAGAATTCTACTAAGATTATATCTTCGCCTATTACTTTTATTGCATTCCAAGGGATAGTTATTTCATTACCTGTAGAAAAAATGTTGAAAAATTTAGTATTCCCAGGAACTATAATTTCACTTATAGTTCCTGTTTTAAAGTCGGCTGTTACATCTTGAACATATCCCAATCTTTTTCCATCTCTTATATTTATAACTTCTTTATGTTTAAAGTCTAAGCCTTTTTTATCATTCATAGAACCCTCCTATAAGTGTTAAATAAGCAAATTTTATTATATTCAAATATATGCTGTATTTGATTTTTTATGCAAAATATGGTATAATTAACATAAGTCTAGGCATTTTGCTTAAAACTAATAGAAAGGGGAGTAAGATTTATGTGGAAAAAGACAGCGTGGGCCGTTGTTCGGACGATTTTAGCATGTATCTCTGTTGCTGTGATTATGTTCGTGCTCTACTATCTGTCCATGGGATTGAATATTGGAACCGAATGGCTTATGGCAAAAATCGTTTGGATTAAAGAATTCATCCAGGGTAACGTTTTCGCAGTTGTGATTATTGTTGCTCTTGTTGGAGCTGGAACGATTGCATGGGATTTGCTCAGTTCGAAGACAATGGACACTTTTAAGAAGATTCGCAATCGTTTTAGCAAGAAAAATTGACCGATAAATCTAGACTCTGGAGGCTGGTAGAAGTTTTACTGGCCTCCTTTCAATTTTTATGTGTTTTTTAGAAAAAATGTATAATTTTACAATATTTGGAAAATATAATATAAAATAAAATTTAGAGGAGTACTTATGCAAATTAATAAATTAAATAACATTGTATTTTTAAAAGATCTTGAATCTAATATTATAGAAGAGGCATTTGTAGTCTTAAAAGAAAAGGTGAAAATAAATGATATAAAAGAGAACTGTAAATTAAAAGAAAAAAATGAAGTAAATATTTTAAAAGAAGCTGAAATATTAATAAATTCAAAATTAGATGAGAATAATATTGAATTTGAAAAATTTAAATTAAAAACATTAGAAAAAAAATATAAAAGAATAAAAATTATAAATATACTATTATTAATTTCGATAGGACTTTTATCTTTACTTTCTAAATATAGCTTATAAATAAATTTAATTTATTAAATTATTCATAAACCTTTTTTACATGAATATATTAAAAACATGTAAGAGAGGTGTATTTTTTTGGAAAGAATTTTAAATGATGAAGAAAAAATAAGAAGAGCAGAGGAAATATATTATAGAAGAAATAACCAAAATATAAATATTTCAGGCAGAAAAAGTACAAAAACTTTAAAAGAGAAAGGCAATATGAGAATTAAATTTTTTTTGAATTTATTGCTTATGTTTAATATTGCAGTTATTATTTTTTCTATTCAAAATAAAGATTATATATTTACACAAGAATTTATTGGAAAATTAAATGAATATAATATAAATTTAGGTGCAAAAGTTACAGAATTTTTTTCAAAAATTTTAGCAGATGAAACTAAAAAAGAGAATAATAAAGATGTTAATATTGTTAATGAAAATTCGGAAACCGTTTCAAATTTAGAAGAGAACAGTCAAAAAATAGTTGCCAATGAAAATTCAGAAAGTTCTTTAAATGAAATGGATTTAGATGTAGAAAATTTAAAAAATGCATATAGTTTTATAAATCCAATAACAGGAATAGTAAGTTCAAAATTTGGCTCAAGAGAATCAGAATATCAAAAAGTAACAGGTTATCATACAGGAGTTGATGTTGCTGCAGAAGAGGGAACAATAATAAAAGCTTCTATGGAAGGAATTGTAGAGTTAGTATCATCAGAAGGAGATTACGGAAATCATATAAATATTAGAAGTAATAATGTAAGTACATTATATGCTCATTGTTCAAAAATTTTTGTAAAAGAAGGGCAAATAGTAGGACAAGGACAAGAAATAGGAGCAGTTGGAAATACTGGAAATAGTACAGGACCACATTTACATTTTGAAATAAGAATAGATGATAGATTTGTAGATCCATTAAAAATTTTAACTTTTTAGAAAGGAAAATTATGAAAATAGAAATAAATTTAAAAATTATTGTATTTATAATATTATTTTTTTTATTAAATAATATTGATACATATTTAATTTTTCTTTTATTTGTATTCATTCATGAATTAGCACATTTATTTTGTGGAATATGGATAGGAGGAAAACCAAGAAAATTATATTTAAATCCATTGGGTGTATCTTTAGAATTTTATTCTTATGGAAAAAAAAGTTCATTATATAAAATTTGCTTTTTTCTAGTTGGTCCATTAATAAATTTAATAATAGCAATAATTTTTTATTTTATAAAGTATGATGAATATTATAAGTCAAAGATAATTTATACAAATTTAGCTTTATGTATTTTTAATTTAATTCCTATAATTCCATTAGATGGTGGAAAAATTTTGAAGGAAATTTTAAAAAAAATTATAGGAATAAATAATGCAAACAAATTTATAATTATAATTAGTAAAACTTTTTTAGTAATTATATCTTTAATATATAGTATTGCGATAATAGAGATAAAAAATATATATTTATTATTGTTATTGATATATTTATGGTATTTGTATTTTTTAGAAGAAAAAAAATATTTTTTACTTGAAAGAGTAAATGAATGTATAAAAAAATATAAGTAATGCTTGAAAACAAATAAATTTAATAGTAAGCTATATATAAGTAGATAAAGAAAGGATTATTGGCTTAAAGTTATATGAGATTATATAAATAATAAGTTATATAATATAAGCTTATAAAAACATGAAAAAAAGTAATATATATAGTTTGATAATTTTAATAGTTGTTTTTTTTATGATTTTATTCATTATGGTAAATAGTATTAAAACGAATATCCAATTAAATAAATTAAGTAATATGTTTAAAGATATAGAAGTTTTGGAAGATAAAATATCTATGTATTATTTAAATTATGGAACAATCCCAATTAAATCAAAAATAGAAGGTTTTACAAATTCTTTAAATCCAAATGATGATAATAATTATTATGAAATTGATTTGGAAAAATTAGAAAATATTAATTTATATTATGGGAAAAAAAATGAAGGTTTAAAGGATATTTATATAATTAATGAATTAAGTCATACAATTTATTATTATAAAGGAATAGAATATAATAATTATACTTTTTTTTCAAAAGAATTGGATTATATGAACATAGAAATTGAAAATTATCGTTAAAAAACTTGCAAATTTAAATAACTTGTGGTAAAATATTTCAGTATAATTTAGATAAAACTATTTTATATCCTTACTCATATAAAATATGGGTTTAATATCCAAAAGGAGGTGAAGAATAATGAATAAATATGAAACAATATTCATTATTAATCCAAATGTTGAAGAAGCAGGAGTTAAAGAATTAACTCAAAAATTCTCAAATTTAATTAATAATGATGGAAAAGTTGAGTCAGTAGAAGAGTTAGGAAAGAAAAAATTAGCCTATGAAATCAAGAAAAATTCAGAAGGTATATATGTATTAATTAACTTTGAAGCTGCACCAAGTTTAATAAAAGAACTTGAAAGAGTATATAGAATTACAGACGAAGTTATAAAATTCATCGTTGTAAGAAAAGACGAAGAATAATAGGAAAGGTGGAAACCAAATGAACAAAGTAATTTTAATGGGAAGATTAACAAGAGACCCAGAAGTAAGATATACTCAAACAAATAATACTTTAGTTGCTTCATTTAGTTTAGCAATAAATAGAAGATTTGTAAGACAAGGTGAAGAAAGACAAGCTGATTTTATAAATATTGTAGCTTGGAGTAAAACTGGAGAATTTGTAAGCAAATACTTTAAAAAAGGTCAACAAGTGGCTATAGTTGGAAGAATTCAAACTAGAACTTGGGATGACGAACAAGGTCAAAAGCATTATGTTACAGAAGTAGTTGCTGAAGAAGCATATTTTGCAGATAGTAAAAGAGATGGAGATGTATCAGATTTTGGAAATACTTTTGGAGAGGCAGTTACTCAAAGTGCTGAATTCCAAGTTACATCATCTGATGATGATTTACCATTCTAGATTTAATTAATAATATATAAAGTTTAGAAGATTGGAGGATTTAAGATGGCTGATAAAAAACAAAATAAAAGAAACAATAGAAATAATCAAGATGATGATTTTAATCCAAAGTTTAGAAAAATGAGAAAAAAAGTTTGTGCATTATGTAATGATAAAAACTTTGTATTAGATTATAAAAATATTGATCAATTAAAGAAATTTATCAATGAAAAAGGTAAAATATTGCCAAGAAGAGCAACAGGTGCTTGTGCAAAACATCAAAGAGAAATTACAACAGCTGTTAAAAGAGCAAGACATATTGCTATTATACCATACACACAAGATTAGTGCGATTTGAAGTGTTAGTTTATACTAACACTTTTTTGTTTTTATTTATATTTAGTAAATTATTTATAATTTTAAAAAATATTGTTTGCAATTATAATATATAATATATAATATATAATATACATATCAAATTTATGAAATAAAAAGTAGGAGTTAGAAGTGGGATTAATAGATAAAGTAAATCCAAAATTAAAAAAGTATGTAGAGGAAAAAATTTTTCCAATGTATAAACTAAATGGAGAATCACATGGAATAGAACATATTAAGCAAGTAATACAAAGAACATTTGAAATTGTTGAAGAATATGAAAGAGATAATCCAGATAAAGAAAAACTGAATTATGATATTTTGTATGTAGTAGCTGCTTATCATGATATAGGAGATCATATAAATAGGAGAAAGCATCATATAGTTTCTGCAAATATTATGTTTGAGGATGAAAATTTAGATGAGTTTTTTTCTATAAAAGAAAAGCAAATTGCAAAAGATGCAATAGAAGACCATAGAGCATCAAACAGTAAAGATCCTAGAACTATTTATGGCAAAGTTATTTTAACAGCAGATAGAAATAATAGTTTAGAAGATTTTTTTAAAAGAAGAATAAAATATTGTTTAGAACATCATCCAGAATATACTGAAAATCAAGTTTTAGAAGAATTATATGCTTCATCAAAAGAAAAATTTGGAGAAAAAGGATATGCTTTTAAAAAATCTTCTTATTTGCCAAGTAAAAAATTAGAAGAATATTTAATTCAAATAAATACTCTTTTAAAAAAGAAAAAAGAATTTCAAGAAATGGCTAGTCTTTATTATCATGAGTATATAGATGCAGATGTTTCAAACAATAAGTTAAAAGCATTATCAGAAGATTTGGAAATTAGTAGTAATGATAAAACATTTAAAGAATGAATTTAAGAAAGGAAAAAATATGAGTAGTATCTTAGGAAATGCACAACTTGCATTTAATAATATAACTAAAAGTAAAATTGATATTTTAAATTTAATAAATGAAATTTCTAGTAATATTATAAGTAATAAAGAAGTTATTTTAAAAGCGAATAAAAAAGATATACTTGAAAATAAAGGCTTTGAACTGGATTTCAATGTTATTTTAGAATTACTTAAAAAAATGAAAAAACAAAAAAGTTTATATAAAACAAAATTAATTAATGACTCTAAAAATACAATAACAGAATATGATAATTTAGGTGTTTTAGAAACTTTTTTTGATGGGAATACTTATGTTTTTATTGAGATGTCATTAAAAACATTAATTTCACATAATTCAATGATTTTAATTTCACAAAATGAATATATGAATTATACAAATTCTGTAATTTATAATATAATAATAAATACACTAATTTCTAAGAAAATAGATCAAAATGTTATCCAATTAGTATATGAATACAATATTTTAAAATATTGTGAAAACAATTTAATAGCTAAAAAGGCTTTTGTAATTGGTAATACAGATTTGCATAATGCAATAAAAAGAGTATCTAAATTAGATATAAGTTATTTTCCTTATAATGATTGTGATATTTATATAGAAAATATAAATAATATAGAAAAAATAAAAGAATTTATTAATAAAAATGATAATGTATTATTTAAAGTTTATATAAATAAGAATTTAAATTATGAACTAGAAAATGCTGAATATGTTAAAAATTTAAGTGAAGTACTAGAAAAAATAAGATTTGATAGTTGTGGTTATTGTATGATACTTTGCAGTAATGATAAGAATACAAAAGTCAATTTTTCTGAGATGTGTAAATCTAAATATATACTTATAAATAAATTTATGAATTTTAATAAAAATATAGTGGATGTAGATATAAATGAATTTTATTATACAAAAAATATTATCATATAATAAGGAGAAAATTTATGGATTCATATAAAGAAATGAAAAATATTTTAGAAAAAATACCAGAAGAAAAATCTATTATAATTGCAGGACATGAAAATTCAGATATGGATTCAATAGGTGCCTCACTTGCAATGGCATATTTTTTAGAAAACTTAGGGAAAAAAGATATTACAGTTTTAATTGAAAAAAAAGATATGTATAAAATTAAATGGTTCAAGAATATGAAATTTATTGAAAATGAAATAAAAAAAGATAATTATGTTTTTATAATGGTAGATTTAAATAGAAAAAGTAGATTAGGAAAATATGAAGAATATTTTGATAAGGCTGAGATAACAATTAATATTGACCACCATGAAGCAAATAAAAAAGAATCTAATTATATTTTAGAAAATGCAGATATAAGTTCAACTTGTGAATTACTTTATAATTTAATAAATTTATTTGATAAAAAAATGAATAAAGACATAGCCTCACTATTATATGCTGGAATTTTAACAGATACTACAGGATTTTCACACAGATTAACTCCAGAGACTTTAGCTATTGCTGGTGAACTTTTAAAGTACGGAATTGATTATAAATATATTACTAAAAAAACTTTTTTAGAAAGAACAATGCCTGAGATTAAAGCTCTTTCTACGATTCTTGAAAATATTAAATATGATGTATTTCATTATGTTATTATGGATAGAAAAGATCCAGTTTTTAGCAGTTTAGAGTATTCTTTGTTATTTAAAAAAATGGTTCCTATATTAAAGAATATAGAGAATGTAGAAGTAATGGGAATATTTTTAATTGATAATGATAAAGTTTTGGGAGAATTTAAAGCAAATACAGATATAGATGTATCAAAACTTGCAATAAAATTAGGTGGAGGCGGTCATAAAAACTCTGCTGGATTTACTAGTATGTTACCAATTGAAGATGTTTTAAAAATGTCAAAAGAATATATAAAAAAATATATTTAATAAATTTATTTTATATAATAAGAGAAACTCTTAAAAATTCTTATTTTATAGTGATTAATGAAACAAAAATTTCAAATATGTTAATAAAATAGATTGATAAATTTATTAGAAAAATATATAATAACAAAGAAATAAATATTTGGAGGAATTAAAATGGATAAAAAAAGAGGATTTGAAATAGCAAAAGGATTTGAAAATGCGAAAATAAATTTACCAATAAGAAAAACAAAGTTTTCAGCTGGATATGACATAGAGGCAGCAGAAGATTGTATAATACCATCATTTAAAAAAGGAAATAAACCAACTTTAGTAAAAACAGGATTAAAAGCGTATATGCAAGATGATGAAGTTTTAATATTATGTAACAGAAGTTCTAATCCTAGTAAAAAAGGTTTAGTAATGGCAAATAGTATTGGTGTTATAGATAAGGATTATTACGGAAATCCAGATAATGACGGACATTTTATGTTTTCATTTTTTAATATAAAAGATGAAGATATTGAAATAAAAAAAGGCGATGTAATAGGACAAGGAATTTTTCAAAAATATTTAGTTACTGATGATGACAAAGCAGAAGGAGAAAGAGTTGGAGGATTCGGTTCTACAAGTAAATAATAAAAATTAAATTATAGAAGATAAAGATTATTATATTTAGTATAAAATTATAAAAGACAATTCTGTTAAGAATTGTCTTTTTAAGTAATTAAAAAGTCATTTTAATTCTATATTATAAAAAAGTTATATATATAATTTATTTAATAAAATCTTATATTAAAATGTACAAATTTGTTAAAGTTTATTATTTTAATTTATTTAATTTAAATTTTTATTCTAATATTACATAATTTATTTTTGGGTATATGAAAGATAAAATTTTGTCTTAAAATTAATGAGTAAAATCTTAAACAATATATTAAAACTCTAAATAGATATAATTTCAAGTATATTATGAAATATGTAATAAAAATGAAAAAAAGTTTTTTTAAATTCGTTATATTTCTTTGACTTTTGGTAATTTTTGTAGTATAATTGTAATGTAGTAATTTAGTATTACTTGGAAGGAGTGACGAATAAATGTTTAAAGTAGGAGATAAAATAGTTTATCCAATGCACGGAGCAGGTGTAATTGAAACAATAGAAGAAAGGGCGATATTAGATGAAAGACAATCTTATTATATAATTAAGATGCCTGGAGAAGTAAAAGTTATGGTTCCTACAGCAAAAGCTGAAGAAATAGGTGTACGTAACATCATAGATAAAGAAACAGCCGGAAAAGTAATAAATGTTCTAGAACAAGACAGTACAGAAATGTCTATGAAATGGAACAAAAGATATAGAGATAATGTTGAAAAAATGAAATCTGGAGATATTTTTGAAGTAGCAGATATTGTAAGAAACTTAAGTTTTAAACAAAAAGATAAAGGATTATCAACTACAGAAAAGAAAATGTTATTAAATGCTAAACAAATATTAGTAAGTGAACTTGTGTTAGCAGAAAATAAAGGGAAAGATGAAATAGAAGAATTAGTTGAAGACAAAATTAATACTTCTTATGAGGTACATGGATTAGGAAATACAGAGGTATTACAAAAAGCAGTAGGAATGCCAGAGGATTCAACTAATAACATTGTTAAGAAATTTGTTTCAGCAAACTAAAATATAAAAAAGATTATATAAAAATATATAATCTTTTTTTTGTTAAAAAATATAAAAATTTAAATTTTTATATTTTTTAAATTTTTAGCTATATAAAATTTAGTTTTATATAGTAATAAGTTTTTTTAAATATTATATATTATAGCAAATTTTATTTTATTGCTACACTTTTATACAAGTTTTGATAAAAATACTTCTAATTAATATATTATAATATAAATATATTGACTATTTTAAAAGAAAAATAATATTAATAAAATGATTTACATAAAAAATAAAGGATTTGAAAAATCTATGTCGAATATTATAAAAGAAAGGTTTTAAGAATGATTCAATACACTGATGATTTAAAAGAAGAAATAAGAGCAGCAAATGATATAGTTGATGTTATTTCTCAATATGTAACATTAAAAAGAAGTGGTAGAAATTTTTTCGGTTTGTGCCCTTTTCACAAAGAAAAATCACCTTCTTTTTCTGTTTCTCCAGATAGACAATATTTTCATTGTTTTGGATGTCATAAAGGAGGAGATGTATTTACTTTTATTAGTGAAATTGAAAGAATTTCTTTTAAAGAAGCTTTAGAATTTTTAGCAGATAGAGCAAGAATTGCATTGCCAGAATCTCAAAATTCTGAATTTAATAAGACACAATATTTAAAAGATAGAATGTATAAAATAAATGCTGAGGCAACAATCTTTTACCACGAGAGGTTATATGAACCATTAGCCAAAATTGCTCAAGACTATGTAAAACAAAGAAAATTAGATAATAATACTTTAAAAGCATTTAAAATCGGATATTCAGGAGAATATAATGAACTATATAAAAAGTTGAAGACAAAAGGATTTAAAGATGAAGAAATATTAGCAACAGGTCTTGTAAATAGAACTGATAGAGGAGATTTTATAGATAGATATAGGAAAAGATTAATGTTTCCAATAATGGATGTTAATGGAAAAGTTATAGCTTTTGGTGGTAGAAAATTAGAAAATAACGATAAAATAGCAAAGTACATAAATTCTAATGAGAATTTAATATATTCTAAAAAAAGACATCTATTTGCTCTAAATTTAGCAAAACAATCTAATTCTAAAAAAATAATATTGGTTGAAGGGTATATGGATGCGATTTCCTTATATCAGAGAGGTTTTGATAATGTTGTTGCATCACTAGGTACAGCCTTAACAGAAGAACAAGGAAGATTATTAAGAAAATATAGTGAGCAAGTAATATTAAGTTATGATTCTGACAGTGCAGGTCAAGAGGCAATTTTGCGAGGATTAACAATTTTAGAATCACAAGGATGTGATGCTAGAGTTTTACAAATGGAAGGTGCAAAAGATCCAGATGAATATGTTATAAAATATGGAAGTGGAAGATTCAATTTGCTTGTAGAAAATGCTATATCATTAGTAGAATTTAAAATAAAAATGATAAAAAATAAGTATAACTTAGAAAATGCTAATGATAAAATAAGGTTTTTAAAAGAAATAACAAAAATACTTTCAAATGTTGAAAATAAAATTGAAAGAGAAATATATATAGATAAAATTGCAAATCAATATAATATTTCTAAAGAAGCGATTTTTGCTGAAGTAAATAAAGTTACATATAAAGATATTAATGAGAAAATTTTAAGCAAACCTATTATAAAGTCTAAAAAACCAGTTGAAATTAGTCCTGCGGTGATAAAAAGAGAAAACATGATTATTTATCTTTTAATAAATCATTTTACGGAAGCTTATGAAAAAATTGTTACTAATATAACGATAGATGACTTAAAATTAGAAGAAAATAAAAAAATTTTTAAAGAAATACTAGAATCACCGGCAGAGGATAGTGAAAAGATTTTACAGACAATAGCAAACATTGAAGATCAAAATATACAATCACATGTTAGTGAAATTTTAGTTACTGATTATGAAATAAATTCAGTAGAAAAATGTATAGAAGATGTAATAAATATCTATAATAAAGAAAGACTAACAAATAAAAAGGTACAAATAGTAAAATCTTTAGAAAATAGTTCAAATTTAAGTAAAGAAGAAATATCTAAATTAGAGCAGGAATTGAATGATATTATAATAGCATTAGCTAAGAATAAGTAGGAGGTATAAAAGGATAATGAAAAAGACAGAAAAAGACGTAGTAGATGAAATTAAAGAAGAAAAACCTACAATTAAGAAAAAGACTAAAAAAGAGAATGATATAGAAGTAATTAAAAATAAAACAGAAGTAGAAGCAAAAAAGAAATCTAAAAATAATGAAGAAAAAGTAGAAGAAAAGGTACAAGAAAATAAAGATATAAATCTTAAAGAATCTTCTGAAGATTCAGAAAAAGATAAGTTATTAAAAATAGTAAATAATGCTAAAGCAAAAGGAAAAATAACTTATGGAGAATTAGCAGCAGAATTAGGAGAAGCTAATTCTGAACAAATAGATAAAGTTTTTGAAGCATTTGAAGAAATAGGTGTAAATGTTTTAAAAGATGATGATGATTTTCTTGAACCTGATATTGATGATTTAGATGAAGTAGAAGATATTAAACTAGAAGATATTGATTTAAATAATATAGAAGGAGTTAGTGTTGACGATCCTGTAAGAATGTATTTAAGAGAGATAGGAAGAATACCACTACTTACTTTTGATGAGGAACTAGATCTTGCTCAACGAGTTTTAGAAGGAGATGAGGAAGCAAAACAAAAACTTGCTGAATCTAACTTAAGACTAGTTGTAAGTATAGCGAAAAAATATGTTGGAAGAGGAATGCTTTTCTTGGATTTAATTCAAGAAGGAAATATGGGATTAATAAAAGCAGTAGAAAAATTTGACTATAAAAAAGGGTACAAGTTTAGTACTTATGCAACTTGGTGGATTAGACAAGCTATTACAAGAGCAATAGCAGATCAGGCAAGAACTATAAGAATACCAGTTCACATGGTTGAAACAATTAATAAACTAATTCGTACATCTAGACATTTACTTCAATTGCTTGGTAGAGAACCAACACCAGAAGAAATTGCAGAAGAAATGGAAATTTCTGTAGAAAAGGTAATGGAGATACAAAAAATTGCTCAAGATCCAGTATCACTAGAAACACCAATAGGTGAAGAAGATGATAGTCATTTAGGAGATTTTATTCCAGATGACGAGTCGCCAGCTCCACACGATTCAGCAGCATATACTCTTCTAAAAGAGCAATTAGAAGAGGTTATGAGTACATTAACACCAAGGGAAGCGAAAGTTTTAAAATTAAGATTTGGACTAGAAGATGGAAAAGCTAGAACTTTAGAAGAGGTTGGAAAGGAATTTCAAGTTACTCGTGAAAGAATAAGACAAATTGAAGCAAAAGCACTAAGAAAACTAAGACATCCTAGTAGAAGTAAGAGATTAAAAGACTACATGAACTAGATTATGTAAATTAATTTAAAATATTTTAGAAAAACCCTTGATTTTAAAGGGTTTTTCTGCTATAATATAGATAGAATTTTGAAAAATGAGAGAAAAGAGGAGCGCTAAGTAAAATTAGCCAAAATAAAATGGGTTTTATAAATAGTGTTTTGAAAGGAATAGGAACAGGATTAAAGAAATTTATTTCTGATGATCCAAATTTATATGTAGAAACAGCAGAAGAAGGTTTAACTACTTCTGGTGTTGTTGCTGTAAAAAATGGAAATATGTCTAAAGCAGAAGTTGCGGAATTAATGAGAGCTTTAAGAGAAAATGAAAGAGATGCTGAAAGAGTTAATAAAAGAATAGAAAATGGTGTAAAATTAACTCCTAGTGATAAAACAGATTTTAGAGATGATAAAACAATGGAAGCAGTAAAAGAATCAAATGTATCTGTAAGACCAGCAGGAGAATTACCAAATCACGAAAGAGCAGCGGGGGGAAGAGAAAGAGATTCTAAAATGAAATAAATATATAATTAAGTAGTACACAAAGTACTACTTTTTTTGTTTATTTAAAGGTATATTTATGAATAAAAAACAATAAATGATTCATTAGAAAAATATAAGTATGTGAAGGCTAATTAAAGAATATATGGAAATAGAATATTATTAGATATAGAAAAATTTTCCTTGACAAAATCTGTAAGCTGTGTTAAAATTTATTACTGTAAACTGCTT
This sequence comes from uncultured Clostridium sp., assembly GCA_900553685.1. Taxonomy (GTDB): domain Bacteria; phylum Bacillota; class Clostridia; order TANB77; family CAG-508; genus Scatovivens; species Scatovivens faecipullorum. The sequence goes on along the minus strand of USEI01000020.1, from coordinate 11,142 downwards.
AACTAGGGTTCATAAATACTAGTTTATAGTTACCCAAGTTGGAAGTTAGCGAGTATACGAAAAGGGAGGTGCATTTTAAATGTACGCAATAATTGAAGCATGTGGTAGACAATACAAAGTACAAGAAGGAGATGTTGTATATTTTGAAAAATTAGATACAGAAGAAGGAAAAAAAGTTTCTTTTGATAAAGTTGTTTTAGTATCTAATGATGGAAAAATACAAGTTGGAAATCCTTATGTTACAGGTGCTAAAGTTGAAGGAAAAGTTGTTTCTCAAGGAAGAGGAAAGAAAATTTTAGTTTTCAAATATAAAGCTAAAAAGAATGAAAGAAAAACTAGAGGACATAGACAAGACTACACAAAAGTAGAAATTTCTTCAATAAAAATTAAAGCTGAAAAATCAGAAAAAACTGAAAAAGCAGCTAAATAATTTTATAATTTAGAAAATAAAAGTGTGTTATAAATAAATTTTGAAGCGAAAGGAGTGAATCTTTCATGGCACATAAAAAAGGTCAAGGTAGTGTTAAGAACGGAAGAGATAGTGAGTCAAAAAGACTTGGTGTAAAAAAATCTGACGGACAAATAGTAAAAGCTGGAAATATTATAATAAGACAAAGAGGAACAAATGTACATCCAGGAAACAATGTAGGAATTGGTAGTGATGACACTTTATTTGCTTTAATAGATGGAACAGTTAAATTTGAAAGAAAAGGTAAAGATAAAAAACAAGTAAGTGTTTACCCAGCAGAATAATAAAATAAAAATATATCATATTTACTTTTTTAGATAAATATGATATATTTTTTTATATTTGTAGAAGTTTTTTATATAATAGGAAAATAATTTGTAAAAATATTTGAAAAAAAATATAATATATGATTTAATATTGATATAGATTATACAAAAGGAGAAAAATATTATGGGAAGTAAATTTTCACCAGTAATAATAGTAGTTTTAATAGCTGTTGTAATTGCGATAGGACTTTTCATTTTTTCTATAGTAACAGGAGATACAAAAACAGAAGATCCTCAAGGACAAGTTTCAGAAGAAACAGCAACTAAGCCAGTTATAAATTTAAGTAAACAAATGGATGATGAGGAAAATCCTAAAAAAGTAACAATATCAGTTAAAGCTACAACAACAGATGAAGGGGGAATAAAAGAAATAGTTCTTCCAAATGGAGAAGCAATACCAGGGGATACAGCTACTTTTGAAGTAGAAGAAAATGGAAGTTATGAATTTCTTGCTAGATGTGAAAATGGAGAATCAGATTCTTTAAGTATAGATGTTACAGAAATAGCAGAAATTTCTGCTGATAATCCATATATTCCAGAAGGATTTTCAGTTATAAATGATTCTATTGAAGAAGGATTTGTAATTGAAGATGGTGATGGTAATCAATATGTATGGGTGCCAGTAGAAAATGGAAAATTAGAACGTGAAAATGCACTTGATCCACATTTTGAAGAAACTGGAGGAGATGCTACAGCATTAGTTAATAGTGTAAGTCAATATTATGGATTTTATATTGGAAGAGTAGAAGCTTCTCAGTTTGAAAAAGATGGAGAAACTGTTGCAGCAAGTATGTTAGGAAAAGTTCCATGGACAAATATATCTTATGAAGAAGCGATAGATTATGCAGATAAATCAGCTGAAGCTTTTGGCTATACAGATTGCTATACATCAATTGTTAATAGCTATGCATGGGATACAGCATTAAGATGGATAGATCAAACTTATGAAAATTATTCGTCAAGCACAAATTATGGCAATTATAGTGGAACTATTTATCCAACAGGAACAACTGAACAAGATACAGTAAACAATATATGTGATTTGGCAGGAAATGTAAGAGAATGGACTACAGAAATTTATAAAGAAATAAATGACGAGTCATCTAAAAATAAGAAAGACGATGAAGAAAATTTGATACAAAGAGTTGTTCGTTCAGGTGGAGCAAGTTTAAAAAGAACTCCATCAAGCCGTATAGGCTATTCAGAAAAGCAAGTAGACCCTTATTGGGGATTTAGATTAGTTTTATACAAACATGTAAATTAAATTTGAATAATTAGATAAGATATTAGATAATTTATAAAAAAGAAAATTATCTAATATCTTTTTTTATGATATATTGAAAAAAAAGTACAAATATTGTATAATAAATCCACTAATAGCGAGTAAACTGTGTATAACATATAGTACAGGGAGGATTATTATAAATATGGTGAATGAATATAAGACAAATAATTGTGGAGAACTTAGAATAACTGATATAGATAAAGAAGTTAGGTTAGCAGGATTTGTACAAACAATTAGAAATTTAGGAAAGATGATGTTTGTTGATTTAAGAGATGAACATGGAATAACACAAATAGTAATATCAGAAGAAGCTAATATAGAAAATGTTAAAGAAATAGTTAAAGAATGTACAATTTCAGTTACAGGAAAAGTAGTTGAAAGAGCAAGTAAAAATGATAAGATTCCTACTGGTGATATTGAAATTATAGCAAGTGAAGTGAGAATATTAGGAAAATGCAGAAATTCTTTACCTTTTGAAATAAATGTAGAAGGACAAAATGTAAGAGAAGATCTTAGATTAGAATATAGATTTTTAGATTTAAGAAATGATAAAATACATAAAAATATTTTACTTCGTTCTAAGATATTAAAAGATTTTAGAAATGCAATGGATGAACTTGGTTTTACAGAGATACAAACTCCAATACTTGCAAATTCTTCACCAGAAGGTGCAAGAGACTTTTTAGTACCAAGTAGACTTCATCCTGGAGAATTCTATGCTCTTCCACAAGCACCACAACAATTTAAACAATTATTAATGGTATCAGGATTTGAAAAATATTATCAAATTGCGCCTTGTTTTAGAGATGAAGATCCTAGAGCAGATCGTTCACCAGGAGAGTTTTATCAATTAGACTTTGAGATGAGCTTTGCAACTCAAGAAGATGTATTTGCAGTTATAGAAGAAGTTTTACCTAAAGTATTTAAAGCAAATACTGATTGGAAAGTTGATGAAGGACCTTTTATAAGAATTCCTTACAAAGAATCTATGGAAAAATATGGAACAGATAAACCAGATTTAAGAAATCCATTAGTTATTTCTGATTTAACTGATGTTTTTGATGGAACAGATTTTAATGCTTTTAAAAATAAAACTGTAAAGGCAATTTCAGTAGAAAATATGGAAGATAAATCAAGAAAATTCTTTGATAATATGTCTAATTATGCTATAGAAGAATTAGGAGCAAAAGGATTAGCTTGGGTAAAAGTAGATAATGAAAGTAATTTAAATGGTGGAATTAGCAAATTTATAGATGAAGAAAGAAAAGAAAAAATATTCAAAAAAATGAATATAAAATCAAATTCAGCGATATTCTTTATTGCTGATGAGTATAATAAAGCTGTTAAGATTGCTGGAGATGTTAGAATAAAATTAGGAAATGAACTTGATTTGTTAGAAAAAAATGCATATAGATTTTGCTTTATAGTAGATTTTCCTATGTATGAGTTGTCTGATGAAGGAGAAATAGATTTTAATCATAATCCATTTTCTATGCCACAAGGAGGTTTAGAAGCATTAGAAACCCAAAATCCACTTGATATTTATGCATATCAATATGATGCTGTATGTAATGGATATGAAATTTTATCTGGAGCAGTTAGAAATCATGATCAAGAAATTATGATAAAAGCCTTTGAAATTGCTGGGTATACAGTAGAAGATGTTAAAGGAAAATTTGGAGCTTTATTTAATGCTTTTAGCTATGGAACACCACCACATGCTGGAGCTGCTCCTGGACTTGATAGAATTATAATGCTTCTTGCTAAAGAAGATAATATTAGAGAAGTTATAGCTTTTCCTAAAAATAAGAAAGCAAGAGATGTTATGATGAATGCACCATCAAAAGTTTTAGATAAACAATTAGAAGAAGTACATATAAAATTAAATTTAGAGAATAATAAGTAAAAGAGGTTATTTATGAAGATTTTAAAAAAAGTATCTTTTATTACTATTATAATAATGTTTATTTTTGTAGGAAAAGTTTTTGCAGCAACAGGAAAAGTAACAGCTTCAGCTGTTAGAATTAGAGAAAATACTTCAACAGAATCAGGCATTATAACAAATGCGTATAAAGGTGATGAAGTTGAAATATTAAGTGAAGAAGGAGATTGGTATAAAGTAAAATATAAAGAGAGTACTGGATATGTAAAAAAAGAATTTATAGAAAAAGATGAAACCTCAAATACTAATACTAATACCAATACAAATATTCATGAAAATACAATAACATCAAATAGTAGTGAAAATTCTAATACAGATAATACTACGAGTAATACATCAGATAATAGTAATAATACTGTAAGTAATTCAGTAAATAATGAAAGTACTGTAGAAAATAATACTACATCTAATAATATTTCTAACAAAGTGATATCAAACTCAGTAATAGGTTTAAAATTAAATCCTAATTTAATGTCAATAACTGTCGCACAATTTGAAAATGGAAAAGAATTGACAAAATTAGATGAAATAAATAATTGGATAAAAGTAACAGATGGTACAGTAACAGGTTGGATAACAAAAGTAAAAGTATCGGAAAAAACAGAAAATACAGAAAATACAGAAGTACCTGAAAATACTACTGATACTAATAAAGAAGAGAAAAAAGATGCCTCTAATAATCAAACAGATTCAGAAACAAATCTAACTAGTAAGAATGGAACTGTAAATGTTGAAACAGCTAATGTAAGAGCAGAGGCAAGTAGCACATCAGAAAGAATAGGTTTTTTAGATTATAATGATGCTGTTACAATATTAGCAGTAGAAGGAGATTGGTACAAAATAAATTATGAAAATACTACAGGTTATGTTAGTAAAGACTTAATAACCTTGCAAGAAAATAGAGATATAACATCAAGGAGTAGTGCAGAAGGAAGAATAGAGGAAAATAATAAAACCATTAGCAGTAATGAAAGTGAAATAAATAATTCACAAGATGTTTCTATGAATAATGGAACTAAAATTGCTGAATATGCAAAACAATATTTAGGAACAAAATATATTGTTGGTGGAAAAACTCCAGAAGTTGGTTTTGATTGTTCCGGATTTACAAGATATGTGTATTCTAATTTCGGATGCAACTTAGGAACAACATCTACAAGTCAAAGTAATAGTGGAACAGAAATAGCTAGAGAAAATATGAAAATTGGAGATTTAATAATTTTTTATAATGAAGAGAAATCTAATGTAGGTCATACAGCAATATATATAGGAGATGGAAATTTCATTCATTCTGCAAATCCTGAAAGAGGTGTAGTTATAGATAATTTAAATACTAATACATACTATAATGAGCGTTTTATTTCAGCTAGAAGAATTGTAGATTAATTGTTTGGGGAGAAAAGGAGGAAAATATTAATAAAAAAATTTTTATACTCATGATATTGGGGCTATGTTTATTAAAAGACATAGCCTTTGTTGTATTATTTGAGAGTATATATCCAGAGAAATCTAATATAGAATTCATTGCGGAAGTGATGTATTTAAAAGAAGAAAAAGAATATAAAAATAAGTATATTGTAAAACTAATTGAAATGCAAAATATTGCATCAAATACAAAATACGAGAAATTTAAGAATACTAAGTTAATTTTATATACAGAAAGAAATTTACAACTTTTTCCTGGTGATATTATTTGTGTAGATGGTCATTTTGAAAAAGGAGAAAAAGCAAGAAATTATAAAGGATATAATTATAGAAATTATTTAAAGAAAGAAAAGATTTATGGAATTGTTAATTTAGAGAAAATAAAAAAAATATCTAGTAAAAAGGATATTTATTATATATTAGGGAAAATAAATGAAACCTTGTATGGAAAATTAGATGAATTGTATGAAGAAGAATATTCAGAATTTTTAAAAGGTATATTATTTGGAAATACCAAAAATATAGATAATCAAATTAAAGAAAATTTTAGAACAAGTAGTATATCTCATATTTTAGCAATTTCAGGCATGCATATTTCTTATGTAATAATAGGAACAGAATATTTACTGGAAAAGATTACAATAAATAAAAAGCTTAGAAATTATATCTTGATTATTATTTTATTATTTTTTTTGATATTAACTGGTGGAACAGTATCATGTATAAGGGCATGTATAATGACAACAATTAATATTATAAGTTTTAATTTTTATAGAAAAAATAATATAGTTTTTAGCATGTTCTTTTCTTTTATAATCATTCTATTAATAAATCCGTTTTATATATTTGATATTGGTATGTGGCTATCTTTTTTAGCCACTTTAGGTATAATAAAATTTTATAAAATCTTTATTAAATTATTTGAGAAAAAGTTAAAAATCAAGAGAAATATTATTTCAGAATATATGTGTATTAGTGTATCTGCACAGATTTTAATTTTTCCTATTATAATTTATTCTTTTAATACCTTTTCATTAACTTTTTTTATTTTCAATATATTAGTTTCATTTTTTATTGGCTATGTAATAGGAATAGGTTATATATCAATATTCATTTCTTATTTATTACCAAATATAACAAACTTTTTGATTAATATAGAAAATGAATTAATTTATATTTTATTTAAAATTAGCGAATTAGGAAATCTAATTCCTTTTTCAAAAATTTATTTAACTACTCCTAAATTTGTTACAATAATTTTTTATTATTGTTTTATTTTTTACCTTATTAAAATTTTTAACAAAAATAAATTTTATTGTATGAAAATTTTATTATCTAAAAAATATTTAAGAAAATTCTTATATGAAAAATATATAAATTTAAGAAAGATTTTTGTGAAGATATTTCTAAGAATTAAAAGTTTAAATAATGTAAAAATCATAATTCTAATTAATATTTGTGTTATTATAAGTTTTATAATAATAAATTTTAATAAAGATTTAAAAATACATTTTATTGATGTTTCTCAAGGTGATTCTTGTTTAATAGTAACACCACAAAACAAAAAAATTTTAATAGATGGAGGGGAAGGAAATTCCGAAAAATATGATCAAGGAAAAAATGTAGTTTTTCCATATTTACTGGATAGAAAAATAAATAAACTTGATTATGTAATTATATCACATTTTGATAATGATCATGTTGGAGGATTAATTTATGTTATAGAAAATATAAAAGTAAACAGAATTTTATTAGGAATTCAAACTGAAGAAAATTTTCAACTAAATAAAATCTTAGAACTTGCGAAAGAAAAAAGTATAGAAATAATAACTTTAAACACAGGAGAGAGAATAAATATAGAAAAAGATACGTATATAGATGTTTTATGGCCTGATAAAGAAAATATAATTGATGAAAATAAATTGAATAATAATTCTTTAGTTTTTAAATTTATATATAAAGATTTTTCAATACTTTTTACAGTGGATATAGAAAGTATTGCAGAAAAGGAAATTTTGGAAAAATATAAAAATGACTTAGAAAGTTTAAAAGCTAATATTTTAAAGGTTGCACATCATGGTTCTAAAACTTCTTCTAATTTAGAATTTTTGGAAACTATAAAGCCACAAATAGCCTTAATAGGTGTTGGAAAAAATAATAATTTTGGGCATCCAAGTATAAATGTTTTAGAAAGATTCGAAAACATGAATATAAAAATATATAGAACAGATCTAAATGGAGAAATAGAAATTAAACTTGGAATTTTTGGATTAAAAATACATACCAAGCTAAAATGATATATAAAATATTTATTATGCAGAGACAAATAGTTATATAAATTTATTTAAGAAATTAAATTTTATATTATATACTTCAAAATATGAATTTAGAATAAGTTTATTAAAAAAGAAAAATTTATATAAAGATTTAGGAAATTTTTTATAAAATTAGAGCAAAATGAATAATTATTACCAATTTTAACATAATAAGCTTAGGTGATAATTATGAGAAGGATTATATTTTTTGGAATATTAATTTTTGTGTTTTCAATAGGAATTGGATATTATTATTCGGCTTTGTGGAAAAATGGAGAAAATGATATTGCTTATGAAAATACAAATGAAAAAGAAGTGATTAAAGAAACATCTTCACAAGAAGAAAAAATAAGCTATGATGCAACATTTGCATTGAAAAAATATTATAAATGTGGTCATTTTAAATTTCAATATGCCGAATTACCAAAAGAAATGATAAATTCTACCAGATTAGATATTGAAAAGAGTTATCCAGAATGGGAAATAGAAGAGTTTTCAAGTAAAAACTTGGTGCTTAGCCAGAAAATTGATAATCTTTGTGAAGAACATTATGTTATAAAAATTGGAGATGATGATAATATAGCAGTATATCATATAACAGATACAGGAGAAGAATTATATAAAAACACCAATATTAGCAAAGAATATCTGACAAGTACTGATATTGATAATTTAGAAAAAGGTATATATGTTTATGGAATAGGAAATTTAAATTCTGCAATTGAAGATTTTGAATAAAAAAAGTAGACTTTAAAAAGTCTACTTTTAAAAATTTATACAGTAAATTTTAATGCATCATTTTCAACATTTATAAAAACTGTTTGACCAGAAACGATTTCATCTTTTAAAATCATTTCAGCAATTTCATCTTCAACTAATTTTTGTATAGCTCTTCTTAAAGGTCTTGCACCATATTTTAAATCAGTTCCTTTAGAAACAATAAATTTTTTAGCTTCTAAGCTTAAGTCTAAATGAATCTCTTTATTACTTAAAGCTTCTTGTGTTTTTTCTAATAATAAATCAACAATTTGTAGTAATTCACTTTCTGTTAAAGGTTTAAATACAATTGTTTCATCAACTCTATTTAAAAATTCTGGTCTAAATAACTCTTTTAGAGCACCTAACATTTTGGAGCTATCAATAGTTGATTGTGAAGCAAATCCAATAGAATTATTATTTAAATTAGAACCAGCATTAGAAGTCATAATAATTATTGTATTTTCAAAGTTTACAGTATTTCCTTGTGCATCTGTAAGCTTTCCATCATCTAACACTTGTAGCAAAATATTAAATACATCACTATGCGCTTTTTCAATTTCATCTAGAAGAATTATTGAATATGGTCTTCTTTTAACTTTTTCAGTTAATTGACCAGCATCATCATAACCTACATATCCTGGAGGTGAACCAATTAATTTTGAAGTTGAATGACTTTCCATATATTCAGACATATCAATTCTTATAATACTATCTTCACTTCCGAACATTTCATAAGCAAGAGCTTTTGCAAGTTCTGTTTTTCCAACTCCTGTAGGTCCAACAAAAATAAATGAAGGTGGTCTTTTGGTACTTTGAAGACCTGCACGATTTCTTCTGATTGCTTTTGCCACAGCTGTTACAGCTTCATCTTGTGAAATTACATGTTTATGTAAATTTTTTTCTAAGTTTAATAGTTTTTGAGTTTCAGCTTCTGTTATTTTTGTTACAGGAATTTTTGTCCAACGCTCAATAACTTCAGCAACATCTTGAACAGTAAGAATAGATGGTTTTAAATCTTTTTCAATTTCATTCATTCTATCTGTAAGATTACATTCTTTAGTCTTTAGGTCTGCTGCTTTTTGATATTCTTCTATAGAATCAGAAGAAACAGCTTCCTCTTTTTCGTCAGCAACTTTTTTTAATTCATTTTTTATTAGCTCAAGTTCAAATAATGCTTTATTTTTTAAGTTTAATTTTGAACATGCTTCATCTATTAAATCTATAGCTTTATCTGGTAAAAATCTATCATGTATATATTTTTCAGACATTTTAACAGTTTTTTCAATAATGTCATTTGTTATAGTTACCTTATGATAATCTTCATAATATTTTTTTATACCTTTTATAATTTCAATTGTATCACTAACAGAAGGCTCTTCAACAAGTACTGGTTGAAATCTTCTTTCTAAAGCAGAATCTTTTTCAATGTATTTTCTATATTCTTTTAAAGTAGTTGTACCTATTAATTGAATTTCTCCATTTGATAAAGAAGGTTTTAAGATATTTGCAGCATTCATTGAATGCTCTGCATCACCAGCACCAATGATATTATGAATTTCATCTATTACAAGAATAATATTTCCATAAGTTTTACACTCATCAACAAGTGATTTCATTCTAGCTTCAAATTGTCCTCTAAATTGAGTACCTGCAATAATAGCGGTCATATCTAGTAAATAAACTTCTTTATTTAGTAATTTAGCAGGAACGTCTTGATTTGCAATTTTTATTGCTAGACCTTGAGCTATTGCTGTTTTACCAACACCTGGTTCACCAATTAAACAAGGATTATTTTTAGTACGTCTATTTAAAATTTGTATCATTCTTTCAATTTCTTGTTCTCTACCAATTACATTGTCAAGTAAACCATTTTTTGCTCTTTCAGTAAGGTTTGTCCCAAAAGTATCTAAAAATTTCTTTTTATTATTTTTAGGTTTTTTCTGAACTTTTACTGTTTTATTATTTGAAGAGTTATTTGCTTCATTTTCAGCAGAAGTGTTTTTATCATTAGGACTAGAAGCTTTAAAAATACCAAATATATTTTTTACCGGATTAGAATCATCATCCATTTCTAAATTATCTAAATCTTCAGAATTTATTCCTAATGCTTCTAAGTTCATGTTTTCTGAAAAATCTTTTAATATATTCTCAAATTGATTTGACATATCTTCTAATTCTTCATTGGAAATATTGGCATTTTTGGCTAAAACTTCAAGAGGATTTATTCCTTTTTCTTTAGCACAATTATAACAAAGACCTTCAACTGTTTTTTTACCATTTTCAATTTTATTTAAAAACACAACAGCTGTGTTTTTATTACATACTGAACATATCATTTATTAATCTCCTTAGTTTAAAAATTACTTTTGTATAGATAATATAATACAATAATTTTGAAATATAGTCAATGGATTTTACTTGAAAAAATCAAATATACAAGAAAAAAATTAGCAATCGAGCCTAAAGAGTGCTATGCAAAAATCGCCACAAATCTACTCTTGCATATTAAGTAAAGAATTATTATAAAATATAAAAAAGTTATACATAAAATTAAAAATAAAATAAAATATAGGTTTAAAATAGATATGTCACATGTAAAATGAAAAAAATATTGAAAGAGA
>USEI01000019.1 GCA_900553685.1 uncultured Clostridium sp. | reverse complement strand
CTCTTTCAATATTTTTTTCATTTTACATGTGACATATCTATTTTAAACCTATAAAGCATTGAAATGCTTCTTATTTTTTATTCATATTACTAATCTATTTTTTTATCTTATAAATTTATTATACTATATTTTGTTTATCTTTCTTAATATTTAAACTTTCATACTTAAACTTACTTTTTGCTTTTCTCTATCTATACCTATAACTTTTACTTTTATAATATCTCCTACAGAAACTATTTCAGATGGATTTTTAATAAACTTATCTGACATTTCAGAAATATGAACTAATCCATCATGTTTTACTCCAATATCTACAAAAGCTCCAAAATCTATTACATTTCTAACTGTTCCAGTAAGTTCCATGCCTTCTTGTAAATCTTCAAATTTTAATACATCGCTTCTTAATATTGGTTTTGGCATTTCTTCTCTTGGATCTCTACCTGGTTTTGAAAGTTCCTCTATTATATCTTTTAATGTAAGTTCTCCCACTCCTAATTCTTTAGAAACTTTTGAAATATTCACTTTTGATAAATCATTTTTTAAATTCTCTAATTTTTCTTTTTGAGTTAAAGAATCCACAGAATATCCCAAAATTGTTAATAACTTTTCTGCAGCTTCGTAACTTTCTGGGTGAACCGCTGTTACTTCTAAAGGATTCTTTCCATTAAATATACGTATAAATCCTGCACATTGTTTAAAAGCTGCCTGTCCTAATTTTGGTACTTTTAGTAGCTCTTTTCTAGTTTTTAATTCACCATTTTCATCTCTATATTTAACAATATTCTTAGCTACAGTTTCATTTATTCCTGAAACATACGATAAAAGTGATGGTGTAGCAGTATTTACATCAACACCTACTGAATTTACAGCATCTTCTACAACTCCTGTTAGACTTTCTGATAATTTTTTTTGATTTACATCATGTTGATATTGTCCAACACCAATAGCTTTTGGATCTATTTTTACAAGCTCAGAAAGAGGATCTTGAAGCCTTCTTGCTATTGAAATAGCACCTCTTAAAGATACATTTATATCAGGATATTCTTCTGTTGCAAGTTTTGAAGCAGAATAAACAGATGCTCCTGCTTCACTTACTATTGCATAATACAAATTACCTGAAATTTCTTTTATCATATCTGATACAAATTTTTCAGACTCACGAGAAGCTGTTCCATTACCGATAGCAATCATATTTACATCATATTTTAAAATCAATGCTTTTAAAGTATTTTTAGCTCCTTCAACATCATTTTGTGGTTCAGTTGGATAAACTGTTGTAGTTGCTAAAAGCTTACCTGTTTTATCAATAACAGCAATTTTACAACCAGTTCTATATGCAGGATCAAATCCCATTACTGTCATACCTTTAATTGGTGGTTGTAATAATAATTGTTTTGCATTTTTTCCAAATACTTTTATTGCTTTTTCTTCAGAACGTTCTGTTAAATCATTTCTAATTTCTCTTTCAATAGATGGCTCTATTAATCTTTTATAAGAATCTTCTATTACCTTTGATAATGGTTCGTAATACATACTTTTATAGTCTTTTATTATTTGTTTTTTTAGATATTCTAAAATCTTTTCATCTGGTTTTTCAATTTTTACTTTTAAAAATTCTTCTTTTTCACCTCTATTAATTGCCAAAATTCTATGACTTGGAATCCTTAATATTCCTTCTTTAAAATCATAATACATTTCATAAGGTGATTTTTCATCTTCCTTAATTGATTTACTTGTAATAATCGCTTCTCTGAAACAAAAAGACTTTATTTTCTTTCTGTAATCTGCATTATCTGCTATATTTTCTGCAATTATATCTAATGCACCTTGTATAGCATCATCCTCTGTTTCTACACCTTTTTCTTTATTTATATATTCTTTTGCAATTTCATATAAATCTCTCTTTTCTGCTTGAAGATATATAATATTTGCGAGTGGCTCTAATCCTTTCTCTTTTGCAATTGTTGCTCTTGTTCTTTTTTTAGGTCTATATGGCCTATAAATATCTTCAAGTTCAGAAAGTACCATTGTACTTGCAATTTTTACAGTAAGTTCATCTGTAAGCTTTCCTTGCTCATCTATAAGTCTTATAATTTCTTCTTTTCTCGCTTCCAAATTTCTTAAATATGTAAGTCTTTCACCAAGATTTCTTAAAGTTTCATCACTTAAATTTCCTGTAACCTCTTTTCTATAACGAGCAATAAAAGGTATTGTATTTCCTTCATCTATAAGTTTTACAGCTGCCTCCACTTGATTTTCTCTAATATTTAATTCTTCTGCAATCTTTTTGTAAATCTTATTCATTAATCTGCCTCTTCTTTCTTAAACTTTTTAATCTTGTCTGATTTTATATTTTAAATTTTTGACTGTCAAGTATTAATCTCTTTCAATATCATTAGATTTATCTATAGTATCAGAATTGTTACGATTTACTTTTGCATTTTCTATAGCTTGTTTTTCATCAACAGTAACTTTAGGAACAAAATCTTCTTGTTCTATTTTATCATTTTCTAATGCTTCTAAATATTCTAATACTTCATTTTGCTTTTCTGTACCATACATTTCTTCTAATTCTTCTAGACTATATTCACAAGGAAGACAACTTTTTAATTCTGTTATACCTAAATCTAACATAGTTTCAGCTCCTTGAAAAAATTGCCCTACCATTCTACTTTCTATGCCTTTACCATCAGGAGTTGAAAACATATATATTTGTCCATTTCTAAACACACCTATTCCTGGGTTTGTTGGATCTAAAATTAGTGTAATGTTTTCATCTGGAACATCTACCGCTGTTACCATGTGATTCCCAGTTATGGAAACAATTCCATCTCCACTTTCTTGTTCTTTATCTTCACCAGCAACAGTTTCATTTGTTTCTATTATATTTCTATCAATATTAGCTAAATTATATTCCTCTCCAGACATATATACCACAATATTTCTAGCATTATATTCTGGATTTATAGCATTTAATTTTGCTGTTATATCATCTGCAAAATTTCTACATACCCCAACTTTATCGATATATAAAGCTAATCTAGAAAATCCTAGTGGTTCAGTTTCAGCTGTAGCATATCCATCAATTTCACTCCACATATCAGACATAACTTTCATAAAAATTTGTAAATCATCTAAATTCATAGATTGAATTTCTTTTGCATATTCATTGATTTTTTTATTATATCCTTCTATTTCCTCTGCATATTCAGTAGCATTCTTCGCTTTTTCTTGTTTACTCATAAAATCCAAAGTTCCTCCTGCTACTGGTGGAGTAAGTAGTGCAGTAGATAACATGACAGGAGCTATTCTATGAACAAATACATTTTTAATCCTGTTCAAAATACTTTTAGGTTTACTTCCCGTTTCATTATATATTTCTTGCTCTTGCATTTTATATATATATTTATTATAAGTATTTTCTCCATATTTTCTATAAATATCTTCCCATCTTCCTTTTTCAAAAAGCTCCTTAACCTCTGCCTTTTGATATTTTCTTGGAACAGCAAGTTTAAAAATAGTTTGTCCATAAGCTTCAAAAATTTTATCATATTCTTTTGATTTTCGAAGATTCATTATGTCTTTAAATCTTTCTGTAGTTCTTGCACTCCTTTTTAGTTCTTTTTTATCCATAAAATGCTCCTTTTATCACATCTTTTATACTACTATAATACCTTTAATATCATTTAATATCAATAGTAAAAAAATTAGTATTTTTCGCTATATTTTTATAAAAACTTTTCATCTGATTAATAGCTTCATGTATTTTTACTTCTTTTATGTTCATTCTATATACCAACAAATCATATTTTACACCAAAAAGTTTATAATTTATATCAGATAACTTTTCGAATCCATTCCTGTAATAAAAATTATTTCGTTTTTCAATTATTTTTAAACTTTTTTCATCTTTATTTCCATCATCTGCTTCTACTTCAATTATTATATATTGATTGTTTTTAAAATAATCAATAATTTCTTTTATCATTTGACTTCCATAACCGCTATTCCTACTATTTTTACTTATTGCTAAATATACTATAAAAACAATTTTCTTTTCCTCTTTAGTTATAAAGTACCCTTGCCTTTTATTATTAATATAAAAACTATATGCACTCATAGTTTTATTTTTTATGGCAGTTTTATATCTTGAATATGGCATTCTTTCATCTGACGGAAAATCACTCATAATTCCTGTCAAATATATTTTTTTTGCTTCTTTTAAATTTTCTTTTTTAATCATAATTTCCTCTTTTATTTAAATTTTATTTTAAAAAAGGAAAAGAGAACTTTGCTCTTTTCCTTCTTATATTATTTGCTTTGTTCTTCTAAATATTCATCATAAGTACATTCTCTTACTATAACATTATTATTACTAATATCTATTATTTTATTTGCAACAGTCTGTGTTAGTTGATGATCATGCGATGTAAATAATAGTATTCCTTTATATTTTTTCATTCCATCATTTAGTGCTGTAATTGATTCCATATCTAAATGATTAGTTGGTTCATCAAATATTAAAAAGTTGGCTCCTGAAAGCATTAATTTTGAAAGTACGCATCTTACTTTTTCTCCTCCCGAAAGTACTTCTACTTTTTTTAATGCCTCTTCTCCAGAAAATAACATTCTTCCTAAAAAGCTTCTTACATAAGTTTCATCTGGGTCTTTTGAATACTGACGAAGCCAATCTGTAATACTTAAATCTTGATTAAATAAATAATTATTATCTTTTGGGAAATAATCTTTCGTTATTGTTGTACCCCAGATTAACTCTCCATCATCTGGCTCCATTTCTCCAGCAATTATCTGGAATAAAACAGTTTTTGCAATTTCATTATCTGACAAAAGAGCTATTTTATCTTCTCTTTTTACTGTAAAACTAATATTATCTAAAATTTTTTCTCCATTTATGGTTTTTGATATATTTTTAACTTCTAAAATTTCTTTTCCTGGCTCTCTATCTGGTTTAAAATCTATATAAGGATATTTTCTGTTAGAAGGTTTTATTTCCTCTAATTCAATTTTCTCTAAAGATTTTTTTCTAGAAGTAGCTTGTTTTGACTTTGAAGCATTTGCACTAAATCTAGCAATAAAATCTTGAAGTTCCTTAATTCTTTCTTCTTTTTTCTTATTTGCTTCTTTCATTTGTTTTAATGCAAGTTGACTTGATTCATACCAGAAGTCATAATTTCCAGGATATACTTTAATTTTTCCAAAATCTACATCTGCTATATGTGTACAAACTTTATTTAAAAAGTATCTATCATGAGATACAACAATTACTGTATTTTCAAAATCAATTAGGAAATCTTGTAACCAATTAATAGTTTTTATATCCAAATCATTAGTAGGTTCATCTAATAAAAGAACATCTGGATTTCCAAACAATGCCTGTGCTAAAAGTACTTTAACTTTATCTTTAGCCTCTATTTCACTCATATATTTATAATGTAAATCTGTATCTATTCCTAAATCATTTAAAAGCTTAGCAGCATCGGATTCTGCATTCCAACCATCTAGCTCAGCAAATCTTTCTTCAAGTTTTGCAGCCTTCATACCATCTTCTTCTGAAAAATCCGGTTTAGAATATATAGCATCTTTTTCTTTCATTATTTTATAAAGTTCACTGTTTCCCATCATAACAGTATCTATAACTGTATATCCTTCAAAAGCATAGTGATCTTGCTTTAAAACAGATAATCTTTCACCTTTATCCAAAATAACTTCGCCTTTGTTAGGTTCTATTTCTCCTGATAAAATTTTTAGAAAAGTTGATTTTCCTGCACCATTAGCTCCTATTAAACCATAGCAATTTCCTTTTGTAAATTTAATAGTTACGTCTTCAAAAAGTACTCTTTTTCCAAATCTTAATGTTACACCATTTGATAAAAGCATTTTTTAAACCTCCTAATTATTTTAACCATATTATTATACCTTATTTTTATTTATATTTCAAATATTTTGTGAAAATTATGTTATATTCCATCATTCTTATTTGTTTAATTATTATTTTTTTGACTTATGTAAACGAAAGTGGTATAATATGTATATGTTTGAGTAATCAAACTATTGAAAATTGAATAAGGATTTCTAGTTCAGATTGGGTTTTGATGTGCTCCGGATTATTGGAGGAGTGATGTACAATGGAAAAAAATATAAAAGAAATACAAATTATAAACCATTTAATTCAAAAACACATTGAAACCATAAAAAGTGAAGACATAAAAAGACAAGATAAAGAACTTAATTATTTACTTATTAAAGAAGCTGTTGAAGCTTTAGTCAGAGAATACAAACAATCTACTACCATCCGTACTAAAAGATACTTACAAAAATCAATAATTGAAGTTAATGAAACCTTGTTTGCTTACCTTGCTGAATACAATAGATATGACAACAAGATCTTAGAGCTTTATGCTATGCTCGACGAGTTTATATAAAACAAATAAAAAAGTCTTCCTAAAAATCTGAACCTAGCCGGGATCAGTGGAAGACTTTTCACGAAAAAAATTCCGGAGCACATCAAAATTCAAAATGAATTTTGATGTCCTTATTCATATTATAATAAAATGTTTTATAAAAGTCAATTTTTTAACCTTTTACTCTGATAAACCATATATATGGTTTATCTTTTTATTTTTGAGTTTTGTTTTATATCTTTTTTATATCATTTCTATTAATATACTTGATGTTTTTTAAAATTAAATATAAAATATAAATATATTGTATAAAGGGAGGAATAATTTATGGGAAAAATAAATAATGAGCACGATTCTCAAAATAGCAGTACCTTTATGCAAGATGATTTAGATACTTCTTTTGAAATTAAAGAATCATTATTTGACAAAATAAAATCAGCTTTAACAAGGCCTCGACTTGGTCCAGGAAATAATGTAAAAACAACAAATATGAGTTTTAATTCTTGGAGTATTCGAGCAACTTTTCGTAAAGCTCTTGAAGCTGTTTCTAATGGAATGTCTAATATTATGAGAAAAAAAGAACCAGAAATAAAAAATGGTTTTTCTACTATAGTAATAGGAAATGATGAGCAAACTAAATCTAAAGATTTGAATATTAACGAAAAAGAAACTGTTCAAGCTCCAAATATATTTATACCTGGAAAAATACCTGGTTTAAAAACAACAGCTAAAGTTTCAACAACTCCAGATTTATTAGTTGGTAATGCACATGCACAAAAATCATCTGAGAAACCAGAAGAATTAAAGGTAGAGAGCTTAACAGTCGACGAGGAAAATTTACTAAAAGAAGAAGATAAAACAAAAACTTCACAAGCTCAAGATAAAGAAGTTAATAAATCTTCTCTCAAACCTGAAACTATTAATGTTGGAAATAAAACACAAGAAAAACAAACAGAAGAAGATAGAAGTATATAACAAAATCCTAGTAATAATTACTAGGATTTATATTTTAGGTAAAATTAAAAATTCAATAATTAATTTTTCAAATCTTTCTACATTTATTTCAATATTTTTATAATTTTTATTCTAATCTTTAAAAATAAAAAAACAAATAAATTATTATTAACATTTATTATATCTTATTTTTCAATAAAAAACAATTCTTTTATTTTTTGTAGATTTTCTATATAATTTATACTGTGAGGTGATTATTTTGAATAAAAACTATGATTTAATAATTGTTGGTGCAGGACCAAGTGGAGTTTTTACAGCTTATGAGTTAATCGAACTTGGAATTGCCAAAAATAAAAAAATCCTTATTATTGAACAAGGAAAACCTGTTGAAAAACGCTACTGTCCTGTTGAAAAAACTGGAAAATGTACAAAATGCAAACCTTATTGTAATATCACAAGTGGATTTTCAGGAGCAGGTGCTTTTTCTGATGGAAAACTTACTTTACCAAATAAAGATAGTGATACTATTGAAGTTGGAGGTATTCTAGATAAATATCTCGGTGTTGAAGAAACAAAAAAACTTATGTATTATACAGATAATATTTATCTTAAATTTGGTGCAGATACTAAGCTTGAAGGGTTAGAATATCAAGATGAAATTAAAGAAATTTCAGAAAAAGCAAAAGAAAATGGAATTATTTTAGCTAACTGTCCTATTAGACATTTAGGAACAGAAAAAAGTCATGAGCTATATAAAAAAATACAAGATTATCTCTTAAAAAATAATATAGAAATTATATTCAATTCTCATACAAAAGATTTAATTATTGAAAATAACACAATTTCTGGAGTAATTGTGGAAAATTTAGAAACATCTGACACAATTTCATATTTTTCTAGAAATGTTGTTTTAGGGATTGGACGAAAAGGTGCTGATTGGCTTGCAAAAATGTGTGAAAAGCATTCTATTAAAAATCGTGCTGGTATTGTTGATATTGGAGTTAGATATGAACTTCCAGATTCAACTATGAAAAATATAAATAAATATCTTTATGAAGGTAAATTTGTTGGTCATCTTCCACCTTATAAAGATAAAGTTAGAACTTTTTGCCAAAATCCAAGTGGTTTTGTTGCAAATGAAGTTTATGATAATAATCTTACTTTAGTAAATGGCCATTCTTATAAAGATAGAAAAAGTACTAATACTAATTTAGCTATTCTTGCCTCACATCATTTTAGCGATCCTTTTGAAGAACCAATAAAATATGGCATAAATATTGCTGAAAATGCTAATCAACTTGGAAAAGGAAATGTTCTAGTTCAACGTCTTGGAGATATATTAGATGGAAAACGTACTTGGGAAAAAGATTTAAAAACTAATAGTGTAATTCCAACACTAAAAACTGCTGTTGCTGGCGATATTACTTATGCTATTGGTTACAGAACTATGACAGATATTTTAGAATTCATTAAAGCAATGGATAAAGTTATTCCTGGATTTGCTCATCCTGATAACCTTTTATATGCTGCAGAAATAAAATTCTATTCAAATGAATTAATAATTGATAATAATTTTCAAACTAGTGTTAATGGTTTATTCTCTATTGGCGATGGTGGAGGATTAACTCGTGGACTTATTATGGCTTCTAGTAGTGGTGTGCAAATGGCAAGCATATTAAGTAATGTAATATAATATATATTATAAATTTAGTATGTAAAATAAATGAATTGTTATTATATTATAAATTATAAGATTTCTAAAAGTCTATAATTCTCACAAATAAAGACATAGCAAAATCTGCTATGCCTTTATTCTCTTTCTCCATTTTCATTTAAAGTTTTAGTTAAAAATTCATCAATTGAGCTTGTACTTACCTGGAAGCCTTTTCCACTTGCTAAATGATACTTAGCCTTATAATAATCTGCAAGTTGTGATAATCCTTTATATTGTGAAGCAAGTAATACATCTATACCTGCTCTATTTTTTTCTATATAAGGAACAAACTTTAATGGTTGCGACTTTACTTTCTCATCTTTAAGTAATCTTCCTGCCATTGCTTGCAAATATCTAATATCTATTGAAGCATCTTTTTTGTCTGTAAACTCATATCTTAAATAATTTTCTTCAGTTTCATCTATCAATTCTGTTGGTAAACTAAATCTTAGTGTTCTTTCTAAAAGTTTTTTTATTTTTTCTCGATTCTCAAAAGACATTTTAGCAATATCTATTACATTACCATTCTTATCGATTTTAAATGTACCATATCCACCTAAAGCACCTTCAACAAGTCTAGGCATTTCATAATCTTCTGCCTTTTTTTGAAGCTCTTTTACTCTATTTTGAGTTGTAAATTGATTTGCATTTGTTACCATAAAAAGACTCAATCTTATACCTGTTTTGTCTTCATAAGCTTTTAAACTTTTAAAAAATTCATTTACCTTTCTTGTGCCAATATCTTTTGTCAAACTTATATTATCTTTACCAAACCAAAAAAATATTAATGGCTTTACTATTTCCCTTGCTGCTACTTTTTTCTCTTGAGAAATAACCTCTTGTTCCATCTTTCCTGTAGAACCTTCTGTTTTGCCAATTATCCTATCGCGTTCGGCCTTTTCTTGAACTTTTTTCAATTCTTCTACAGCTTTTCTTTGTCTTTTTTCAAAATCTTCAGCACGTTTTCTACTTTCTTCTAATTGCTTTTGTCTTAATTCTTCTATTTCTTTTATTCTTCTTAATTTTTCTGATTCTATTTTTAAAGAATTCATTTCTGCATACCTTTTTTCTAAATCTTTTAGTTTTTCTTCGAACTCTATCAAATCTTTTTGTTCAGATTCTGATTCTGACATATCTGAATAATATTCTATTATTTTTCCAAATGGTTTATTTAAAGTCTTTTTTACAAGCATCAAATTTTCAATTATATCTCTATAATCTTCTGTAGAAAAATAGTTTGAATATATTTTATAATCTGCATATATTTTTCGTTCTCTACCTTTTACAGAACTCTCTTTTTCTTTCATATAGTCTTCAATTCTCAGTTTTTTACTTTTTTTAAAGTTCATTAATGACATTAAAAAAGACTTATCAAAACAGAAAAATTCTTCTCTTATATTTTTGTTTTCAAACGCATTATACATCTGATTAAGAAACAATAAAGCACGTACATCTTCATCCGTAAATTTTTCATCTGCCTTAAAAGAATCCCTCATGTCTGCTATTTTTTGTATATCTAAAAATCTATAATATTTTTTCATTAATTCACGTATTATAGCAAATTTTTGAGCATTAGAAAGATTTTCAAATTTTTCTAATGAATATTCTGAAGGAACTAGCCCCATATATTTCCATGCTTTCGCATCTCTTATTGAATTTATTAAATTTGTATAATATTCGTTAAGTAAAATTTCTAAGTCTTTTTCAAAAGCTTCTGCTTTTTCCGGAATTCTAGGCATACTTAACAAATTAGTTACTTGCCTTAAAACAAAGAAATTTTCTCCTATTTTATCTACAGCTCTATATTTTGGACGTCCTTTTAAAGGTCTAGCAATATCTAATTTCTTTTTAAAATCAGATATATCTAAACTTCCATTTTTATATGCAGTTACAATTTCTTCATATTCCATAATTAAAACTTTCTATTCTATAATTTCTAAACCTGCAAATTTTGCCATTAACCTTTTATGTCCTGCTTTTTCAAAATTAATATCTACTTTTAAATCTTCACCTTCTGTTTCAACAGAATTAATAATACCTTCTCCAAATTTTTTATGGAAAACTCTCACGCCTGCTTTATATGCACTTAAATCTATATTATCATTTTTGTTTTTGTTAAGACTTTTTAAGAAACTATCTGCACTTCTAAATTGAAATGTATTCTTAGTTCCTCTAGATGAAGCTGTTGCTATATCTTTATAAGTTGATATCGGACTATCATAGTAACTTCCATTTCCATAGTTATTATAACTAGAAGTTTTTCTATTTTCACCATAAGACCAATCATATTCACTTTCATTATATGTATTGTTTCTATTTTCTTCAATTTCTTCATAACCATCAAGCATATTTGCAGGAATTTCTTTTATAAACCTAGAAACCGCATTACAACTTGTAGATCCAAAAATAGTCCTTTGTCTACTACAAGTTAAAAATAGATTTTCTTTTGCTCTTGTAATTCCTACATAACAAAGTCTTCTTTCTTCTTCAAGTTCTTTTGGCTCTCCTATTGATTTATAACCTGGAAAAATTCCTTCTTCCATACCTACTAAAAATACTACTGGGAATTCAAGTCCTTTAGCACTATGTAAAGTCATTAATGTTACAGAATCTTCACTTTCTTCCATACCATCTAAATCTGAACTTAATGTAATTCCCTCTAAAAACTCGCTCAAAGAATTATCAGCAGATTCTTCTTCAAACTCTATTGCAACAGTTAAAAATTCATCTAAGTTTTGTAATCTACTCTCTGCCTCAACAGTATTTTCAAGTTCTAAAGCTTTTGTGTATCCTGTTTGATTTAAAGTCAATTTTATTAATTCAGATACTTTTATATCATCTTTTTTTGATTTTAACTCTTCAATTGTATTTATAAATTCTCTAGTATTTGCAAATACTCTATTTAGTCCATAAGTATCTGCATTTTTTATAACTTCATACATAGATACTCCACTATTTGCAGCTATCATATCTATATTATCTAAACTGGTTTTTCCAACTCCTCTTTTAGGTTCATTAATTATTCTTGTTAAACTTAAATTATCTGATGTGTTTTGAATTAATCTTAAATATGCAATTGCATCTTTTATTTCTTTTCTTTCATAGAACTTCAAACCACCAACAATTTTATATGGTATATCTTCTCTTCTTAAAACATCTTCTATACTACGTGATTGAGAATTCATTCTATATAAAACTGCAAAATCTGAATATTTATAATATTCTTCCATCTTTAAAGTATTTATTTGTCTTACAATATAATTTGCTTCATCATATTCGTTATCTCCTCTAAATACTTTAGGAATATTACCTTTTTCATTACTTGTCCATAATTTCTTTTCATATTTTGTTTCATTATTCTTAATTACTTCATTTGCTATATTTAATATATTTTGTGTACATCTGTAATTTTGTTCAAGCTTTATAATTTTTGTTCCTGGAAAATCTTTTTCAAAATTTAAAATATTAGTAATATCTGCTCCTCTAAAAGAATATATTCCTTGGTCATTATCTCCAACAACTGTAATGTTTCCATATTTAGAGGCAAGTAAAGTTACTAATGTAAATTGTGCTTTATTTGTATCTTGATACTCATCTACAAGCACATATTTAAATTTATTTGAATAATATTCCAATAAATCTGGATTATCTAATAAAATTTTTATTGTAAAATTAATAATGTCATCAAAATCAATTGCATTATTTTCTTTTAATCTTTTTTGATATATTTCATAAAGTTCTGCTATCTTTTCTTTTCTAAAGTCTCCTTTTACTTTTGCCATATATTTATCTGGTTCTAACATATCATTTTTAGCATTACTTATCTCATATAATACAGATTTATCTGAATATAATTTATCATCTAAATTTTGAGCTTTTATAATTTGTTTCATTAGCGTTTTTTGGTCTGATGTATCAAATATTATAAAAGATGTATCAAAGCCAATTCTATCTATCTGTTTTCTCAAAATTCTAACACAAATAGAATGAAATGTTCCTATCCACATATCTTTGGCAATATCTCCAACTAAGGTTTCAACTCTAGACTTCATTTCATTTGCTGCTTTATTTGTAAAAGTAATAGCAAGAATATCCCATGGTTTAATACCTTTTTCAGCCATTAAATACGCAATTTTGTGTGTTAATACTTTAGTCTTTCCACTTCCTGCTCCAGCTATTACTAAACATGGACCTTCTGTATTTGTAACTGCTTCATATTGTTTATTATTTAATCCTTCTAATAAATTCATTGAAAAACTCCTTACTGTCTATATTTTAAGTTTTCGCTTTTTAAAAACAAACTTATGTTTGTATTATATGTTTTTTAAAATTTACTGTCAATATTATATATTAAATTAATTTAAAAGTCATTAATTTTTTTCGTAAAAAAAGACAAGTTTGTAATCTTGTTTTTTTGCTATTCTTTCTTTTCTCGGCTTTTTTCTTTCTTTATTATAAAAATAATCTCTTCTTGCTTTATATCTATGTGTAGGTTTACTATCATATAAACCTTTAGATCCTTTGAAAATTTTTGAATATGCGTTCGAAATTCTTTTACCTATAAATATACTTATTATAGCTCTTATATTATTTCTTACAAAAAATACTGTGTTCAAAATTTTACTATATAAAATTTATAGTTATAATATTAAATACTCATTTTCTCTCCACAAAATAATATTTTTTCAACCATCTAATTTAATAAAATATTACTTTTTATTCTTCATCATATATTTATTTTAAATAAAAAAATCCCAACCGAAAGGGACCAGTCTTCGGTTGGTTTTCACTACAAAGCTCTATTTATAAAAAATATAATGCTCTGTCTCATAAAATTCATGTTCTAAACGAACATTTCTCTCAATGTCAGACATTTCTGGCATCTTGAAGATATAATAAATATACTCCCCATCTGTGTTTCCTGCAAGAACCTCTTCAGCCAATGCTATTTCCTCTTCTGTTGGGTCTTCCATACTGTTCCAAAAATCGGAATTAATGTAGAACCAATGATTTTGAGTAAGCACGCCTTTCACTGAATCCGGAAAATCATCCGATTTCATTCTTGCAACGATTATGCTTGCAATAAGCTCTTTCTCTTCAGCTGTTCCGCCTTCATAGTTTAAGAACTTAGCAAGAATCTCAGCATCTGTATCTGGCCATATAACCTCTTTATCGCAAAACAGTTCAAAAGCTTTGCCTGCACTGTTTTTCACAGATTTTTGCACGTAGGTTATCTCTTCACCAAAATACATGATTGTCTTTTTAGATTCTGTTTCTGTTGTATCTGAATTATCAGATGCATATGTCACAGTTGATACTGAAAGCACCATTAACAACATAAAACAGATAAAGCCAATCCATCTCCGGGTTTTAATATTTTTCATAATATACCTCCTGATTAATTAATTTGAGTAAATATTACCAAATCAAAATTATAGTTTTATTGGTCCCAGTAATAATATTATACAATAAATTTCAACTTTTCTCAAATTTAACATAATTTTTTCTAGATGAAGTTTATCTACTTTTTTTATTCTTACTTCAATAAAAAATTGTGAAATTACATTATAAAAAAACATACTCTAGCTTAAAATAAATTAAACCAGAGTATGTTTTTAAAATTAGTATTCTCTATTTATTTAGTTCTTTAACTAATTCTTCCACATCTATTCCATGAACATCACATGCTTCTTCTAATGTTTCTGCTTGTGACGCTGGACAACCTAAACAGTGCATTCCTGCTTGTAATAATATGTCTGCTTTTTCTGGAGCCATCTCTAATAAATCTCCTATTTTTGTATTTTTATCTATCATTTTTTTCCTCCTAAAATTTATCTTTTTTCTAACAAAATAGTATTTTTTGTTATTTGTATAAAAATTTTATCACATTTTTTCAAAAAAGTATAGACAAAATTTATAAAATATTGTATTATAAACCAAATTTAAGAAAAGAGGTGATTCCTTTGGAATTTCTTACAAACCTTTTTTTCATAAGTTTTGGTATAAATATATTTATAATCATTTATTTTTTATATTCTCTTTTTGAAATCATATTCTTGCAAAATCTGCAAGGTTCTAAATTAGAATTCAAGAAAAAACAATTAAAGTAGTTTTATTTGAAAAAATTTTTATTAAAAGTATTTTTTTTCATAGTTTCATTTGGTATGAGTTTATTCATTATTTTCACTACTTTTAAAAACATTTTTGAAGCAAAATATTTGTTATTTCCTTATGCTTTACATCCATTTGATATAGTTTCATTATATCCAGATACTTGGATTTTATTAAAAAAGTTATATATAATTTCTTTTTCTATATCTTATATTATTCTATATAACAAATTTTCAAATTTAATTTATTCAAAATTTTCAACCAATAAACAAAAAACAAATCCGATTTCATTATTAGAGACATCATCTTTATCTTTATTTGTTGGAATTTCTAATAATATACCAATATTTATAAGTGAAAAAGGTCTTTACCAAAATATTCTAATAACAGGAACTATAGGTACTGGAAAAACTTCCTCTGCTATGTATCCTTTTACCAAGCAACTATTAAAATATAATGCTTCAAATTCTTTAGAAAAATTAGCTATGCTTATTTTAGATGTTAAAGGAAATTATTTTTCTAAAGTTATAGAATATGCTAAAGAATTTAATAGATTAAATGATGTAATTTCAATAGACTTAACTACTGGTTTTAAATATAATCCTTTAGACAAACCAGATTTAAAACCTATTGTTCTAGCAAATAGATTAAAAACTATTCTTACTCTTTTTAGTCCAAATTCTTCAGAATCTTACTGGCTTGATAAATCAGAACAAATACTTGCAGAATGTATAAAATTTTGCAGATTATATAATAATGGATATGTATCATTTTCAGAGCTTCATAAATTAATTATGTTTCCAGAATATTATTACCAAAAATTAAATATTACCAAAGAACTATTTAAATCTGGGAAATATTCAAATTCTGAAGTTTATGATTTATTAACTTCTATTGATTTTTTTGAAAAAGAATTTTTTTCTTTAGATTCCAGAACACTCTCTATTTTAAAATCTGAAATTAGTAGAATTACTAATATATTTGTTTCTGATTACAATGTTTCTAAAACATTTTGTCCAGCAAAAAAAGATATTAATTTTCATGGTTTTAAAGAAGTATTAGAAAAAGGAAAAATTGTTGTTTTAAATATGAATATTTCTGAATATAGAAATCTTTCTAAAATTATAGCAACATATTTAAAACTAGACTTTCAAACAGAAGTTATGTCAAGGCTCGGAAAAAATGTTTTTATTAGAAAATCTGCTTTTATTAGTGATGAATTTCATGAATATGTAACTTCAACAGATGCAGATTTTTTATCTGGTTGTAGAGAAGCAAAATGTATTAATATTGTTGCAACACAGAGTTATTCATCAATAAAAAACACATTAAAAGATGAATCTTCCACTAAAGTTATTCTTCAAAATTTGATTAACAAATTTTGGTTTAGAACAGATGATATGTTTACTATTGAAGAAGCACAAAAACAGATTGGGAAAGAAGAAAAGGAAAAATTTTCTACTACTATTTCTGAAAATGCCAAAGAAACTAATTTTAACTTTATAACAAATAAATTTTTTTCAAAGAATTCTAATTTATCAGAAAGTTATAATAAATATACACAAAATGATTATATATATGACACCAATTATTTTTCACAAACATTAGAAACTTTTAAAAGTCTAGCTTTTATTTCTGATGGTACAAAAATATTTAAACCTATGCAAATACAAATGATACCATATTATAATGAAAAAAAATTTATGAAAGGATTTAACTTAAAATGAAAAATAAAAAATTTAACATGCCAGATATAAGACTTTTTTACATAATATATACTTTTATTATTTCATTTCTTTTTATAACTTGTTTTCCAACTAGTGTTACAGCAGCAGATCCAAAACTTGTTACAACACTAAATTCAGCATTTGAAAAAATAGAAGATTATATATTAAAAATTTCAACTCCTGCAGCAGCTGTTGCTGTTGGAACTGGCGTACTTATGAAAAAATTTAGTTTTGGAGATGAAGAAAAAATTCGTACAGCAAATAAATTAATTAAAGGGACTCTATTTTCCTATGGATTTATTTTATGTATAGATTTAATCTTATCAATGCTTAAAACTTTACTATCTTAACATTAGATAATTTATAATTATCAGATTGGATAAATATGAACGAAGAAAATATTAATTTAACAGAACTTATATTAAATTCAATAAACGAACTTTTTTCTAAAATGTTTTCATCTATAGATAATACAATATATTCAGTTTTAGATGAAATAACTTTTATAAACAATACAATACTAGAAAATGATTCTTTTAAAAAAATACTTGGGGAATCTAGTCAAGATGGCATTTTACTCATATGTAATAGCCTAGTTTTGGGGTTTATAATATATTATGCCATAAATTACTTGTTTTCACATTTAACTTATTCAAAAATAGATTCTCCAAAACAATTTATTTTTAAATCTATAATTTTTATAGCAATTATGAATTCTTCTTTATGGATATGTTTAGAAATTATAAATATAATTTCAGTATTAACAGATGGAATTTCATATATATCGCAAAATTTATTTGGAATACAAATAAGTTTTTCAAATTTTATAGATAATATAAATAAAAATCTTTACATACAAAATGAAGCTTTTAATGTTTTCTCTATTGATGGAATAATAAAATCTTTTACATCTTTTGGACTAATTAATCTTGTGTTCACATATTCGCTAAGATATATTATGATTCAGATATTTATATTATTAAGTCCATTTGCTTTCTTAAGTTTAATTTCAAATTCTTCTGAAAGTTTTTTTAGAGCTTGGATAAAAGTTTTTTTATCTTTACTATTAGTTCAAATTTTAATTTCTCTTATACTCTTACTTTCTTTCTCAATAGAATTAACTTCTAATACAAATATTTCCAAATTTTTATATGTAGGAATAATATATGCTTTATCAAAAGCTACTAGCTATATAAAAGAAATTTTTGGCGGAATATCTATAGATATAAAATCTTCCCTTTCTCCAAACTTAAAATCTTGATAATATTATACTTTAACTATAATAAAACATTTTATTAATTTTTATCTAAAAATTTACACTTTATTAACTTTATTTAAAATTTTATAACGAAAGGATTGTTTATGAAGTTCATTTTTCCAAAAAATTATAATTTTAAACCTAAACTATTGGGTTTTATTGAATACTCTACTGCTATTTTAGACACTATCATTGGAATAATTTTATATTTTTTAGTAAACTTTATTTTTACAAATCTAAACATAAAAATATATGTTTTTGTTTCTTTGTTTTTTCCAATACTTTTAATAAGTATTCTAGGAATTAATAAAGAAAGTTTCATATGCATTTTTATATATATTTCTAAATTTATAAAAAATCAAAATGTATACTTATATAGTAAAAATAACAAGCCAAATTTTTTATTAAAAAAATAATATATTTATATTTATTTTATAAAAAATTAAAACTATTATAATTTTATTAAGATATAATAGCTTAATAAAAATATTTTGTATTTTAAAATAAATGATTTTAGTATAAATAAAATATTATAGTTAAATATCCTCTTACATATAAATTGAAAATTAAATATTTTATTCTTGTAATTGCTAGTCTAAAATGATATAATCTTTTCAAACTGTACTAAAGAAAATAATTTTTAAGGTTTGAAAAGGGGTTTTTGATATGAAACTATCACAAAATGAGAAATCTCTTCTATTTTCTAGTACAGAGATACCAGATATATTTTTTACAGAATATCTACCAGAAGCAAATGGTAATTACGTCAAAGTATATTTCTATATGCTTTTTTTATCTAAATATAATAAAGAGATCAAAATAAATGATTTGTCAAAAACACTAGCCTTAGACTTTCCAACTGTTCAGGATGCTATTAAATACTGGGAAGAAAAAGGTATTTTAGTAAAGAAAACCGATGGCTATACTCTAGCTGATATTCAAGAAATAGAGATTTCAAAATTATATAGTCCAAAAGTAACATCTTCACCTGAAGATGCTATTAAAAGCTCTCAAAGTCAATATCGAGCAAAAGCTATTGAAAATATTAATTCTCAATTTTTTCAAGGAGTCATGTCTCCTTCTTGGTATAATGATATTGATTTATGGTTTAATAAGTATGGTTTTGATGAACAGGTTATGCTTGCTCTATTTAATTATGCTTATGATAAAAGAGCCTTACATAGAAATTATGTCCAAGCAACAGCAGATGCTTGGAGCAAAAATAATATAAAAACATTTAATGATTTAGATGCATATTTTGAAAAACAAGAAAAACGTAGTAGTATAAATAATGAAATTGCTAAAAAACTAAATTTATACAGAAAATTAACAACTTATGAAGAAGAAGATATAGTAAAATGGACTGAAAATTATGGATATAATATGGATATAATAGAAATTGCATTAAAAAAAGCTTCTTCTAACAATAGAGTAAGATTTGATTATATAGATACACTTCTTACAGATTGGCATAATAAAGATTTACATACTGAAACGGAGGTAAATACTTATTTACAATCTATCAAAGATAAAGAAAAAAAATCAAAACAAATCGAAAAAGTTGCTTTTGAATATACTCAAAGTACTTTTGATAATTTGGAATCTTTATATGATAATTAATTTGGTTATAGGTTACCTTTTTTAACCTAAATACATTTTAAAGGGCTTTAATAAATGGATAACTCTTTATTAAAACAAGTTTTAAGAGAATATGATGAAAAAAGAACTAGAGCAATTTTAGAAGCAGAAAATAGAAAAAAAGAACTATTAAAAGTAAATCCAAAACTTTTAGAAATTGAAAATGAACTATCTAGAATTTCTATTGAAACTTCAAAAGCTATTCTTTTAGCACCTCAAAAGCAAAAAAATTCTTTAATATCTGAATTAAAACGAAAGACAACAACTTTGATAAAAGAGAAAAACAATTTTATAAAAAATCTTTCTAAAGAAAATAATTATTTAAATCCACATTTTGATTGTAAAATGTGTAAAGATACTGGTTTTGTTCAAAAAGATGGTTCAGCTATAATGTGTTCTTGCTTAAAACAAAGGATTTTCGATATAGCTTATAATAAATCAAATATGGGAAACTTAGAAAGAGAAAACTTTTCTAATTTTAATATAAGAATTTTTTCTGATAAACCAGATAAAGAAAAATATAAATCTGAAATTTCACCTCGTGAAAATATTCAAATAATTAGAGAAAAAGCTAAAAATTTTATAGATAATTTTGATAACCCAGAAGAAAAGAATCTTATATTTACTGGAAATACTGGTGTAGGTAAAACTTTTTTAACAAATTGTATAGCAAATGAAGTATTAAAACTTGGAAAAACAGTATTATATCAAACTGCTCCAGTAATGTTTGATGAAATAAATGACGTAAAATTTGGACGTGAAAACGCTAAATTTGATTTATATGAAAATTTATTGAATGTTGATTTACTTATAATAGATGATTTAGGAACTGAAAAAATTTCAGATTCTAAAATTACAGAATTATTCACTATAATAAATACTAGATTATTAAATCAAAATCACAAAATTACTAAAACTATTATTTCTACAAATTTAAATGTTGATGAATTATTTAAAACTTATACAACTAGAATAGGTTCTCGTTTAGCTGGTAGCTATAGATTCCTAAGATTTTTTGGTGAAGATTTAAGATTCAAAAAAAGCAAAAAAGAAAAATAATAAAATAAATTAATAATAAAAAAACACGTAAATACATACTAAAATAAAAAAGATGTTTAGAAAAATGAATTTTTAGTTTTTAATTCTATCCATCTTTTTTATTACATCAATTTTCTTATTAGTTTTAGTATTTAATATTATATTTTGTCTTTCATTTTTTTATTATGCTCTATTATCATTTTTTCAACTTTAAAAATATTTTTCCTAACTTGAGACTTTAAATTACATTTTTTTAAATTATAGTTTTCAAAAAGAATTTTATAAAATTCTTCTATTTCTTCCTTAGAAAAAGTATCGTCTATTTTTATTTGAGCCCATTCTAAGAAATTTATCCATTCTATATACATTTCTTTATTTTTTGAATATATTTTATTATTTCCATTAATCCATTGATTTACTGTTATCTCTTTTGCATCTTCTAATACACATTGTTCTGAATTATAAAAATAATCTCTTTTCAAATTTTCTGGTATCAATGGAAACATTACACATTGCATTGGCTTTACTTTATGAATACTACAACCTTTTATTTTTTCATTATATAAAATACATTGCTTTTCTTTTTTTACTGTTTTTAATACTATTTCAAGTAAATTACCATATAATCTATCTGTATATTTTTCTAAAAATTCTTTAGTTGTAATATTTAGAAATTTACTAATTTGGCATAAATTTAATGGACTAATTCTTATATCTCCCCTATATATACAACATTTTTCACATCTTATACAATCTAACTTGACTTTTGACTTTAATGTTAATACATCCATAATTATCTCTCTCAAAATAAACATTTATAAAATTTTCACATTTAATAAAAACTTGAAAATTTTCATAATATTATAGAATAAAATTTTTAATTTTTTATACATAATAAAAGTGACTTTTAAAAGTCACTTTTATTTTATTATTCCTCTTCTTGTTCAACTATTTTCTCTATACTTACAACTTTTCCATCATTTGTTCTCATCAATGTAACACCTTGTGTTGACCTTCCTAGAACACTAATTTCACCAGTATTTAATCTTATAATTGTTCCTGTATCTGTTATAAGCATTATGTCTTCTACTCCTGTTACTATTTTAATTCCCACTATTTCTCCTGTTTTTGGTGTTATTTTATAGGTGATAACTCCTCGTCCACCTCTATTTTGTACCCTGTATTCATCAAGTTCTGTTCTTTTTCCAAAACCATTTTCTGTAATAGCAAGTAATGTAGCTTTACTTCCTGAAATAATTGGTTCCATTCCAATAATGTAATCTCCTTCATCTAGCCTCATTCCAATTACTCCTTGCGCTGTTCTTCCTACTGGTCTAACATCTTTTTCGTCAAATGTTATACTCATTCCTTTTCTTGTTACAAGTACAACGTTATCCTCTCCATCCGTCATTCTAACATCTATTAATTCATCATCTTCTTTTAATGTTATTCCTAATAGCCCTGTTCTTCTATTAGAATCATATTCCGCAAGTGGTGTTTTCTTTATTAAACCATTTCTAGTTGCCATTAATAAATATTTTCCTTCTGCAAAATTTTGAATTGGTATTATTGCAGAAATTTTTTCTCCACCTTCTAAGTTTAATAAATTAACAATAGCAGTTCCTTTTGCAGTTCTTCCTGCTTCCGGAATTTCAAAACCACGTAATCTATACATTTTTCCTTTATTACTAAAGAATAATATTGTATCATGAGTAGAGGCTGTAAATATCTCTTTAACAAAATCATCCTCTCTTGTTGCAATACCAGTAATGCCTTTTCCTCCTCTTTTTTGGCTTTTATATGTGTCTACTGGCATTCTCTTAATATATCCTAACCTTGTTAATGCAATTACTGTTTGCTCTTCTTTAATTAAGTCTTCATCTTCAAATTCGCCTTCTGCAGCTGCAATTTTTGTTAATCTCTCATCCCCAAATTTATCTCTTATTTCTAAAAGTTCTGTTTTTATGATATCAAAAACTAGAGATTCACTAGCCAAAATTTCCTTATAATAAGCAATTAATTTCATAAGTTCTGCATATTCTTCCTCTAGTTTTTCTCTTTGTAAACCAGATAGTCTTTTTAATTGCATATCTAATATTGCTTGAGCTTGTATATCTGTTAGTTTAAATCTTTCCATTAATCTTTCTTTTGCATCATCATAAGATTCACGAATTATTTTTATTACTTCATCAATATTATCAATAGCAATTATTAAACCTTCTAATATATGTGCTCTTGCTTCAGCTTTATCTAATTCAAATTTAGTTCTTCTTAAAATAACTTCTCTTCTATGTTTTATATATTCTTCTAGACATTGTTTTAATGTTAAAATTTTAGGCTCTCCATTTACTAAAGCAAGCATAATAACACCAAAAGTATCTTGCATTTGTGTATGTTTAAATAATTGATTTAAAATTACTTGAGGTCTAGCATCTCTTTTTAGTTCAATAACTATTCTTACTTTTTCTTTTCTATCAGATTCATCTCTTACTTCAGATATTCCTTCTATTTTTTTATCTTTTATTAACTCATCTATTTTAATTATTAAGTTTGCTTTATTAACTTGATAAGGAAGTGAAGAAACAATTATTCTTTGTCTATTTCCAGACATTTCTTCAATTTCAGTTTCTGCTCTTACAGTTATTTTTCCTCTACCTGTTGTATATGCTTCTTTTATTCCCTCTCTTCCAAGTATCATTGCACCTGTTGGAAAGTCTGGACCTTTTATTATATCCATCAATTCTTCATTAGTAACATTATCATCATCTATTACTTTTATTGCTCCATCAATTACTTCAGTTAGATTATGTGGTGGTATATTTGTTGCCATACCTACAGCTATACCAGAAGACCCATTTATTAATAATGATGGTATTTTTGATGGAAGTACAGTTGGCTCTTGAAGTCTATCATCATAGTTTGGCATAAAATCAACTGTGTTTTTTTCAATATCTACTAGCATTTGTTCAGCAATTTTTGACATTCTAGATTCTGTGTACCTCATTGCTGCTGCTCCATCGCCATCTATTGAACCAAAATTACCATGTCCGTCTATTAATGTATATCTCATTGAGAAATCTTGCGCAAGCCTTACCATTGCATCATATACAGATGAATCTCCATGTGGATGGTATCTACCTAAAACGGATCCAACAGTATTAGCACATTTTCTATATGGTTTATCTGATGTTATTCCATCTTCATGCATAGAATAAAGAATTCTTCTATGTACAGGTTTTAAACCGTCTCTAACATCTGGCAATGCACGAGAAACAATAACACTCATAGCATAATCAATATAAGCTGTTTTCATTTCTGTTTCTATGTTTCTTTCAATTATTTTTCCATCTTGCCTTTCCATTTATTAACCTCTTTTCTTATAATTCTTTCCTCTTGCATTATATAAAAATATTACTAAAAAATCAAGAAAAAACGGCAAAAACTTGCTTATTTTTTACCGTTTTTTTTGTTTAACTTTTATTTAATTACCTAGATTTTTTTCTTCTAAATCTTTAAACTTTTCTTCTGTTTGATTAATTAAAGAATATACTTCTCCAGCAATTGACCTTATTACATCTCCATAATATGTTAAACCATCTTCTCTTCCCATAAAAGCTATTTGATTAACTTTAATATTATAGAATTGTAAAATACCATTATCTATGATTTCGATTCCACTCATATCTGTTTTATCCGGAAAAAATTCATTTTTCCTTCTACTGAATAATTCTTCTAAGGTTTTAGACTTTGGATTATTAAATATTTCTATTTTATTTTTCATTTCTTCACTTAACTCATTTCTTCCATGATATCTTTCTGTTTGCTCTATTGCAGTATTTAATTTTTCTTTAGCAGATTTATCTCCTAATAATCTCCAATCGCTTAATAATTTTTTAGAAGTTTTTGTTTGTAAACAACTTGTTGTATTAGATACTAATCCTCTATAATTTGATGGAATTAATATTCCTCTATACAATTCGTCTAATTTTTCAGAATCTATATTTAAAAATCTCATCATAGATTCTTCTTCCATATTAGTATTTAATCCTTCTTCAATCATCAAACCTGTTTGTGATATCTTTCTCTTTGTATATGTACCATCTTCTTGTTTTTTTAATTCATATTTTAATTCAGCTGTCCCAACTCTTTGAGTTAATATACCATTTTCATCTATTTCATATTGATTTTTTTCTGCAGCCCAAGCATGTCCTAATTCGTGAATCAAATGGGGTACAATTATTCTTGTACCAAACAATTCAACAAATTCTTTTCTATTTCCAACTAAATTATCATTATCTAAAGCTTTAACATATAAATATTGATACGAACCTAATAAATTCAATTCTTCATCTAATATAGGATCTGAACAGAAAGCTCCATCTGGTACTTGATTCCCATACTCACCTTCATCTATATCTAATTCTTTTATATGCTTATTAGGGTTTATTCTATATTTGTCTAATATTTTTTTATTTCTCTCTTCATCATCTTTTGAAATTATAACTATTGGCGTATGTTTAAGCATTCTATAAAATATTTGTTTTTCTTCATAAGTTGCTGTATCCAACATTGCTGGTAAAATTTTACTTAATACATTCTGTAATTCTTCTTGATAACCATACTTTTGACTAACTTCTTCTATAATTTGCTTATACTCTTTATTTTTATCATAAATAATATTTTCCATAATATCTCCTCATATAATGAAAATATAATTATTTTCTTTTATATTATATTTTTTAAAAATATTTTAGTCAAGATTATTGAATTTTAATTAATTATAATTTTTCGGCAAGCATTATTTCTTCTTCAGTAATATCAAAATTCTTTCCATTATTTTTTATTAAATTATGTAAGTTTTCTATTTTTCTTGCCTCATTTATTATATTTTCTAGAGGAATTGTTTTTGATAAATAATTTTTTATATTTTTATATGCTTTTTCCATCTCAGAAAAGTCTTTATTTCCGTAAGATAGGTTCCATTTTTCACAATAATTTTCTAATTTCTCAACCGCTTTTATTTGATTTGTGAGGGTTTCTTCTATTTTGTTACTTATGGAACTTATTATAGTATTCTTTCCTTTTTTAATCATATTTGAAATATTATTATCTATTAAATTCTTTTTTTTAGCAAAATTAAGTGCTAAATCAAATAATTCTGAAATTTTATCTAATATCCCTCCATTTTTTACTGCAAGTTGTATTTGAGAAACATTTTCAAAATTTCCTGTTATGATGCCTAAAGTACTTTTTCCAAAATTAATTCCTGAATTAATAATTTCTTTTATTCCTTCTTTAAAACCTTGTTCTAAAATTGCATCTTTAATATCTATTATTTGATCTTCTATTAAGTCTGGTAATACCGCTTTTAATCCTATATCTACTGCCATATTTACTGCTTTTCCAATATCTGATTCTAAAAAAGTTTTTTGTGCTTCGAAAATTTTTTCACCTAAACTTTGATTTATATTTTGCTCTACTTTTTTTTCTTCACTTAATTCTATTTCTACTTCTTTCATATTTTCCTTTCTAAATTTTTTTATAAATTTTTTCGTATTCACTTTTGTCAATGTTTTTAAAATTATTTGTATTTATTAAATTATTATACTGTTCACTGTATTTTATATTTCCTATTATCTCAAAATTTGAAAACAATTCTTCTAAAATGCTTTCAGCCAATTGATATTTGTTAGTTTTATTAAAAACAATTTTTATTTTATCTATCTCTATATTAAAATCTTTTAAAAAAATTTCTAAAATATTATTTGTCTTTTTTATTTCTATTAAATTAGGTTCTAATAAAAAAATTATTTTATTTGATGATATTAAAATTGTCTTAATATGTTTATATTTAATATTTGAAGTTAAATCTAAAATTATATATTCAAAATTATTTTTTATTTCTTTCAAAAAATTAGATAATTTATAATTTTCTATTTCTCCGTTTTGGTCAAAAAAAATATCAATTCTATAAAATAAATTTAAATTTTTTTCTAATTTAATTATTAAATTTTTATAATTAATTTCATCTATTTTTTTATAAGATTTTTTTATATTAAAAATTGTCTTTATTGAAGAACTAAAATAATTAAAATCTATTAATAATACGCTTTTATTTTTACAACTTATAACCTTTGAAAGTATTGAGGAAACTATACTTTTGCCACTACCATAATTTCCTGTAATTACTATTATTTTACTATCAAATTTTTCTTTTAATTTTAATTTTTTTTTATTATTTTTTGACGTAATTTTTAACTTTAAATTTACTTTTTTTAAATTTATATTTTCAAATTTATATTTATTTTTTTTATAATTAAATAT
>USEI01000018.1 GCA_900553685.1 uncultured Clostridium sp. | reverse complement strand
TATGTTTATAAAATTCAAATTAAATAAACCTTATAAACATATTATACGAGGAGAAGAGAAAATGAGTGAAAAAAATAATGAAAAAAATGATTATGGAAAAACTTTAAATTTACCAAAAACAGATTTTCCAATGAGAGCAAATCTTCCTCAAAATGAGCCAAAAATACTTGAAGATGTTTTTGAAAATGATTTGTATGAAAAAATGCTTAAGAAAAATGAGGGAAAAACACCATTTGTTTTACATGATGGACCTCCATATGCAAATGGAGAGATTCATATAGGTCATGCTTTAAATAAAGTTTTAAAAGATACAATAGTAAGATACAAAAATTTAAAAGGATTTTATACACCATATATACCAGGATATGATACACATGGTATGCCTACAGAAAAAAAAGCTATAGAAAAATTAGGTTTGAATAGAGATGAGATTCCTGTAACTGAATTTAGAGATACGTGTAAAAAATTTACAATGGAATATAAAGATAAACAAACAGAAGGATTTAAAAGATTAGGAGTTTTAGGAGATTGGAAAAATCCATATATAACATATCAATCACAAATGGAAGCAAGACAAATTGGTGTATTTGCAGATATGTATAAAAAAGGTTATATATACAAGGGATTAAAACCAGTATATTGGTGTACAGATTGTGAAACAGCTTTAGCAGAAGCAGAAATAGAATATAAAGATGTAAATTCAAATACAGCTTACGTAAAGTTTCCAGTAAAAGATAGCAAAGGATTATTTGATTCTAAAAATGCATATATTGTGATTTGGACAACCACCCCATGGACTTTACCGGGAAACTCAATGATTGCAGTTGGACCAGAAT
The DNA here is from genome assembly GCA_900553685.1 of uncultured Clostridium sp. GTDB lineage: Bacteria > Bacillota > Clostridia > TANB77 > CAG-508 > Scatovivens > Scatovivens faecipullorum. The sequence goes on along the minus strand of USEI01000018.1, from coordinate 26,353 downwards.
TTAAATATGCAGTTGTTGAAACTGGAGATGAAAAATTAATATTTGCAAAAGAATTAGTAGATAGTGTAATGGAACTTGCAGGAATTAAAGATTATAAAATAGTAGATGAAATTTTGGGAGAAAAATTAGAAGGCGTTATATGTAAACATCCATTTTTAGATAGAGAATCAAAAGTAGTAACAGGTTCAGAAGATACAGTAAATGTTGAACTTGGAACAGGTACAGGTTGTGTTCATTGTGCACCAAGCTATGGTAAAGAAGATTATTTATTAGGACTAAAAAAGGGTGGAGAAATAATTGTATTAGTAGATAGCAAAGGTGTTCAAAGAGGAGAAGGTGCAGGCCCATTTAAAGATATGTATTATGCAAAATCAGATAAAGAAATCATAAAATGGTTAGATGAACATGGTTTACTTTTAGCTTCACAATTAGTAAATCACTCTTATCCACATTGCTGGAGATGTAAAAAACCAGTTATATTTAGAGCTACAAGTCAATGGTTTGCATCTGTTGATGGTTTTAGAAAACAAACTTTAGATGCGATAAAAACTGTTAAGTGGTATCCTGCTTGGGGAGAAGAAAGAATTACGAAAATGGTTGAAGATAGAAATGATTGGTGTATTTCTCGTCAAAGAACTTGGGGTGTACCAATACCAATATTCTATTGTAAAGATTGTGGAAAAGAATATGTAACAGAGGAAAGTTTAAAGAAGATTCAAGAGATAGTAAGAGAAAAAGGTACAAATGCATGGTATGATTTATCCGAAAAAGAATTAATGCCTAAAGGTGCAAAATGCTCTTGTGGATGCACAGAATTTAAGAAGGAAACAGATATTATGGATGTTTGGTTTGACTCTGGTTCTACTCATGAATCAGTATTAGTTGAAAGAGGACTTCCACCAGCAGATATGTACTTAGAGGGAAGTGACCAATATAGAGGTTGGTTCCAATCTTCGCTTTTAACATCTGTTGCAACCAAAGGTAAAGCTCCATATAAAGAAGTTTTAACACATGGATATACTGTTGATGAACAAGGAAGAAAAATGTCTAAATCAATAGGAAATGTTGTTTCACCACAAGAAATAATAAAAGAGTCTGGAGCAGATGTTTTAAGACTTTGGGTTTTAGCATCAGATTATAAATCAGATGTAAGTGTTTCTAAAAATATAATAAAACAAGTTACAGAAGTTTATAGAAAAATAAGAAATACAGCAAGATATATATTGGGAAATACATCAGATTTTGATGTTGATAATCCTGTTAAATATGAAGATTTAAAAGAAATAGACAAATGGGCTTTAACAAGATTAAATAGACTAATAAGAACTTGTACTAAAGCTTATGACACGTATGAATTTCATGAAGCATATCAAGCAATAAATCAATTCTGCGTTGTTGATATGAGCCAATTCTATTTAGATATTATAAAAGATAGATTATATACATCTAAACCACAATCTTTAGAAAGAAGAGCAGCTCAAACTACAATGTATGAAATATTATCAAGTTTAGTTAGAATATTAGCACCTATGACATGTTTTACAGCAGAAGAAATCTGGAGTTATATGAAGCATAGAAAAGGTGAAAATACTGAAAGTGTTATGCTTGAAAAATATCCAGAGCCAAATGGAAAATATGATGATGATACACTTGTAATGAAATGGGAAAGATTAATAGCACTTAAAAATGAAGTTGCAAAACATTTAGAGGTTGCAAGAGCAAATAAAGATATAGGTCTTTCATTAGAAGCAAAAGTTACACTATATGCAGAAAGTGATGAATATGATTTCTTAAAAGGAAAAGAAGAACTTCTAAAAGAAATATTTATAGTTTCTGGAGTTAAAATTTTAGAAAATAGAAGAAATGAAGATTCAGAAGTTCCAATTGGCATTAAAGTTGAAAAAGCAGATGGACATAAATGTGAAAGATGCTGGATGTATTCAGAAACAGTTGGAGAAAGTGCAGAATATCCTACTTTATGTGAAAGATGTAGAGATAATTTAATATAAATATAAATTAAAAGAGGACAAATCTAAATTAATTGTCCTCTTTTGTTAATATTAAGTCTAAATCACGAGTTATACACGTGACTTTTTATACTCTTTTAATAATCAATTGCTTATTTTTAAAAATTTAATAGATTTATTTATCTAGATTATTTGCAATAAGGCTGATAACTAATTTAGGTGTAGGCTTAGATTTATATTCTAAATTAAAATATTTTTCAACAATTTTATAAGATTCATCAGTATGTTTACTATACATATAATTAATTGTTCGAAATACAGACCATTTTACTCTATCAACACTTGTAATATTTAAATTTGCAACATAAGAGTATATATCACGTTCTAATTTTTCAAAAGAATAAGAACCTTTATATGTATGAGCGTATAAAATAGAATCTAACAAATATATAGTTCCAGATAATTTAAAATCAAATCCTAAATAAGATAATATTTTTGCAGCTTTTTCTTTTTGAGAAAAAGAATTTCCTTTTAGAAATTTTAAAATTTTACTCATAATAAATTCTATTTTATCTTCTGGATTTATAATTACTATAGGTTTATAAGATACACTTCGATATTTTTTTGTAGTAAAAAATATGATATTAGGAAAATAATTAATAAATTTATTTTGTATTAGATAAATAATATCTGGATTAGTGCAAATAATTAATTCAGGCTCTGAACTTTTTAATATTGAATTTGCTTCTGATAAATTATCAGTAAGACCGATAATTCTAGTATCATTTAAATTAAAAGCAACTTTATTGATTAATTTTTTTGCTGCTTCCATATTTTTGCATAAGATCAATAATTTTAACATTTGTAATCACCCCTCTATATATAAAACAATTTAGAAAGACAAAAGGTGACAAAAATTGACAAAAAAATTAAAAAATTTTTAAAACAAAAAATAATAACGTCTATAATAAAAAATAAAATTTTAATGAAATTTTAAAAAATAAAATATTTTTATATAAAATAAAAATATAATGTTTCTAAAAAATATAATTTCTTATAAATTTTAGAAACATTATAAAATTTAAACTACATACTTTGTTCACCAGGAATAATATAATCTATAACACCATATATTAAAGCACCAATGATGGCAGCCATCCACGAAATAGAATATCCTGCAACAAAAAATTGAGTTGCATATAAAACTACAACAGCAAGTACAAAGCCAACAAATCCTTTACCAAATGCCATTGCATGTAAGCCAGTAAATTTTATTATTAGATAATCCATAACTGTTAGAACAATAGCAGATACAGCAAGTGACCATATATTATTTATTGAAAAACCAGGTGTAAAAAAAGCAGTAATTCCTAAAATAATAGCAGCAACTATAAATCTACCAAGTATTTGTCCAACAGCGCCCATGGTATTACTAGATTGAGTTTTTGAACTATTGTTTTCCATTTTGCAAACCTCCTTGCTAAAAAATATATTTGAATATAATAAATAATATATAAAAATTATTTAATTATAAACAAATATAAGTATATTTTAATAATTTTTGTGAAAAATATACATATAAAATTTGTATATTGAGGTTTAAAATGATACTTATATTTGTAAGAACAATAATTATATATGTTTTGGTTTTATTTGTAATGAGATTTATGGGAAAAAGAGAAATAGGACAAATGCAGCCATTTGAATTAGTTATATCTATAATGATAGCTGATTTAGCATCCACACCAATGGCAGAAATTGGTATACCAATTTTATATGGAATTATACCAATATTTGGTTTACTTTTTATGCATATATTGATTTCTGTGTTAAATATAAAAAGTATAAGAGTAAGAGAAATTATATGTGGTAAGCCAAGAATTTTAATTAATGAGGGAAATATAGATGAAAAAGCTCTTACTAAAGAAAATTTTACTATTAATGAATTACAGGAAAGATTAAGAGTAAATAATGTTAACAACATATCTGATGTTGAATATGCGATATTAGAAACCAGTGGACAAATAAGTGTTATTCTAAAATCTGAAAAAAGAGGAGTAACTACAGAAGATTTAAAACTTCAGGTTGCAAAAACTAAAATATCTTATGATTTAGTTTTAGATGGTAAAATTATGTATGATAACTTGAAAAAAATCGGAAAAGATGAAAAATGGTTAGTAAAGGAAATTCAAAAATTCAAAATTAGACCACAACAAGCTTTAATATTTGTCCAAAATGGAGATGGAAGTTTCTTTTGTCAAGAAAAACAGGAAAAGTAGGTATTATATGAGATTTATTAGAGAATTAATAATATTAATTTTAATAATAGTATTTGTAATAGTTATAGATAATATAACACAAAATATTACAGAAAAATCTTTGAAAAACATTAGTTTAAAAATTAATGAAGTAGAAAATAATTTATATCAAGAAAATAATGAAAGTGAAATAAAAGAGCTTTCAGAAATTTGGAAAAATGAGGAGAGTAAACTTGCTTTTTATATGGAGCATAATGAACTTGAACAAATAAGTAGCAAAATGACTAATGCCAAAATAAGTATTGAAAATGACAATTTAAATGAAGCAATTTTATTTCTAGATGAAATAAAATTTAGAATAGAACATATAAAAAACAAACAAAAAATGGAGTTAAAAAATATTTTTTAACTTATTAAGCTCAAAACGTAGTTAAAATAAAAAGAGAATGTATTAAAGAAGTTTATTTTGTAAAATTATTTATATATAAATTAATTTTTTATACTTCAATACTACTAATATTGTATAAAATCTTATTAAATATTATTATATATAAATTTAATGTTAGAATAAAAAATGGACATTAGCAAAATGTATTTTGTAGTTATTAAAATGTCCATTTTTCTAATTTTAATATATAATAAAATAATAAAAAACATTTTTTATTTTGTTATATAAAAAAATATATTTATAATATATTTTAGCTAAATTTTATTTATATTTGTATCTTTAACTATATAAATAGGTCTATTTTTTACTTCTAAATAAGTTTTTGATAAATATTGTCCTATAATTCCAAGTGAAAAAAGTTGAATTCCACTAACCATAAATACTATACAAACTAAAGATGGCCATCCACTTGTTGGATCTCCAAAAATTAAAGTTTTAATAATTATTGCAATTATCAATAAAAATGAAACTAGGCAAAATATTAAACCAATAATAGAAGAAAGTAATAATGGTGTTGTAGAAAATGCTGTAATTCCTTCAAGTGCATATTTAGTTAATTTCCAGAAAGACCATTTAGTTTCTCCAGCTACTCTTTTGATATTTTTATATTCAATCCATTTTACTTTAAATCCAACGAAACTAAAAAGTCCTTTGGAATATCTGTTATATTCTTTTAAAGATATTATAGCGTCAGCAACAATTCTTTTCATAAATACATAATCTCTAGCACCATCTACCATTTCAAAATTAGTTAAATGGTTTATTAATTTATAAAAAATTCTAGCAAAGAAACTTCTAATTATTGGTTCACCTTCTCTAGTTACACGTCTTGTTCCAACAGCATCATAATCTTCTTCTGTAACTGATTTATACATTTGTAGTAATAGAGAAGGTGGGTCTTGAAGATCTGCATCCATTAAGGTAACATAATCCCCAGAAGAATTTTCTAAACCAGCAAAAATTGCAGATTCTTTACCAAAGTTTCTAGAAAATGAAACATATTTTATTCTGTTATCTTTTTCTGCTAATTCTTTTATGATGTTAAGTGTATTATCTTTTGAACCATCATTTACAAAAAGAATTTCAAAATCAAGATTATCAGAAAAAGTTTTTATATTTTTTTCTAATTCTTCATAAAAAAGTGGTAATGCTTTTTCTTCATTATAACAAGGAACTATTATTGAAATTTTTTCCATAACTATTTCTCCTAAATATAAAAAATAACACTAATATTATAGCACACAGAAAACAGTATTACAAATTATTTTTGTATAAAAATTTTCTTGATATAGGACATTTATTTTATATTATATTAAATATAAAAATATATCTAATTTTGAATAAAAACATAAACTAAGAAGAAAATAAATAAAGGGTTAAAAAATATGTATAAATTCTTAAAAAATCTTTTTTAAAAGGTTGATATTTATTCTTAAATGTAATATAATCGTAATGCAAATGTAATAAAGATTTTGCTCAAAAAAACTGAAAGGAAGAATGTTGATGTTTGGACAAGATATCGGAATCGATTTAGGAACAGCTACAGTAATAGCATATGTGAAAGGAAAAGGTATTGTACTAAGAGAACCATCTGTTGTTGCTGTAAACAATGTAACAGGCCAAGTTTTAGCAGTAGGACATGAAGCAAGAAGAATGTTAGGAAGAACACCTGGAAATATTGTCGCAACAAGACCTTTAAGGGATGGAGTAATTTCAGATTATACAGTTACAGAGAAAATGTTAAAATATTTTATTAGTAAAATTTGTGGAAGATTTTTTTTCGCACCTAGAATAATGATTTGTATACCTTCTCAAGTTACTGAAGTAGAGAAAAAAGCCGTAATAGATGCAGCTTCAAATGCAGGAGCTAGAAAAGTTTATTTAATAGAAGAACCAATAGCAGCAGCTATTGGTGCAGGAATAGATATTTCAAAACCTTGTGGAAATATGATTGTTGATATTGGTGGTGGAACCACAGATATAGCAGTTATATCACTTGGTGGGTCAGTTGTAAGTTCTTCAATTAAAGTTGCTGGAGATAAGTTTGATGAATATATTGTAAAATATATTAAGAAAAGACATAATGTCATGATAGGAGAAAGAACAGCAGAAGAACTAAAGCAACAAATAGGATGTGTATTTCCTAAAATTCAAGATATGGAAATGGATGTTAGAGGAAGAGATTTAATAACAGGTTTACCAAAAACAATTACAATTTATTCTAGTGAAATGATGGAAGCTCTAGAAGAACCTGCAATGTTAATAGTAGATGCGGTTCATTCAGTATTAGAAAAAACACCACCAGAACTTGCGGCAGATATTAGTGATAAAGGAATTTATATGACTGGTGGAGGTTGCTTAATAGATGGTTTAGATAGATTATTACAGGATAAAACAGGAATCAATGTTATGATTGCTGAAGATGCAATTTCTTGTGTAGCAAAAGGAACTGGAAAGGCTCTAGATAACTTAGACAGTATGGATAAAATGAGAAAATAATTAATAATAAAATTCAACAATATACCTACTGGTAAAATACTCGCATATTTTATGTGAGTATTTTGCTTTTAAAAAGTAATATACTTTTCTAAAAAAAGATGTTATAATTTTAAATGAATTTAACTAAATATATAATTAATTATTCAAATAAGTAAGAATACAAAATATAAAATGGAGAATAAAATGAAAGTAGCATTTTTAACACTAGGTTGTAAAGTAAATCAATATGAAACAAATGGTATGATACAAGAATTTAAAAATTCTGGATATGAAATAGTTGAATTTGACGAAAAAGCAGATATTTATATTATTAATACTTGCACAGTAACAAATATGTCAGATAGAAAATCAAGACAATTTTTAAGACAAGCAAAGAAAAACAATACAAAAGGAATTGTTGTTGCTGCCGGTTGTTATGCACAAGTTGCAAAAGAAGAATTAGAAAAAATTCCAGAAATAGATCTTGTATTAGGAACAAATGAAAAAATTAAAATAGTTGAACATGTAGAAAAATTCTTAAAAGATAAAAGAGAAAATCAATTAATAGAAGATGTGTTTAAAACAAAAGAATATGGAGATTTTGGTAGTGTTACATATACAGAAAAAACAAGAGCAGTAATAAAAGTTCAAGATGGTTGTGATAGATTTTGTTCATATTGTATAATTCCATATGCAAGAGGAAGAGTAAGAAGTAGAGACCCTAGAAGTATATTAAAAGAAATTGAAGAAATAGCAAAAAAAGGAATAAAAGAAGTTGTAATAACAGGGATACATGTAGCTTCTTATGGAAAAGATTTTAAAGAAGAATATAGGTTAATAGATTTATTAGAAGATATAAATAAAATAGTTGGAATAGAAAGAATAAGACTTCGGATCAATAGAGCCACTTTTAATAACAGAAGAATTTATTAGTAGATTAAAGAAAATAGAAAAAATTTGTCATCATTTTCATTTGTCACTTCAAAGTGGATGCACGGAAACATTAAAAAGAATGAACAGAAGATATACAATTGAAGAATTTAAAATTATTGTTGAAAGATTAAGGAATGCTTATAATGATGTAATTTTAACAACAGATATAATTGTTGGTTTTCCAGGAGAAACTGATGAAGAATTTCAAATTACTTATGAATTTTTAAAAAATATAAAATTTTATAAAATGCATATTTTTAAATATTCTCCTAGAAAAGGTACCAAAGCTGCAGAAATGAAAAATCAAATACCAGGGAATATAAAAGAAATCAGAAGTAAAAAATTATTAGAATTATCTGATAAAAATGAAAAAGAATATCTTTTAAGTTATATAAATAAAGAAGTTGAAGTTTTATTTGAAGAAAAGCATGGAGAGTATTATCAGGGACATACGGCTAATTATATATTTGTAAAAACTAAATCTAAAGAAGATTTGTGTAATAGATTGACAAGAATAAAAGTAGTAGGAACAGAAAATTTAAATTTAATAGGAAATTTTCAAAATATAATTTAAAATTTAAAATGTAATAAATTGGTAACGAAAACTTAATATAAATTTAATTAAAAAAATATTGATAAAGTGTAGGTGTTTAGTATACTATAATATATATAAAATTATAGCTTTATACCTAGGAGGAAAATAATAATGAAGGAATATAAATTAGTTGAAACGCAAGAATCTGGCAATTTACCTATGGTAGTTGGAGTATGGGGAAAAATAAAAAGTATTCTGTTTAAAGAAATAGACTGGAATAAACCTATAGTTCTAGAGTTATCAGAAAAAGAAGAAAAGGTATTAACAGAAGTTCATGATTTTCTATTTCAAGAAATTAAATTTCCAGAACTACATGACTTTTTCTTTCAAGAAATTAATATATTCAAATTTTTTAAGAAAAATAAAGATAATAATAAATAGATTGAAAAAAAGCTTATGTAATTTTACATAAGCTTTTTGCGCTATAATAGGATAATTTTCTTAACATTATAATATTAAATAAAATGTTTTGCCAAAGATTGTATATAAATGTTAGTATTAGAAACAAAAATTAAAAATTAACATAAAATTTTAGCTTTATGATTAATATAATATTTGCTTTTAAGAAGAAAAATAAATTTTAGAAATTTTGGGGGTTACAAATGAAAATATTAAAGAAGAAAAGAAATGTAGTATTACTATGCATTATTGGAATTATTATAATTTTTGAATTATGTTGCATAGTTTCTATATTTACTAAAGGAAAATTAAAAATATATTCACAAGCAAGTTCAGTATATTATAAAGGTTCTAATATTGATGTACTTGTTGATGTAACAGAAACGGATGGAGATCTAGTTGCAAGTAAAATAAAAATGCAATTGTATGATAAAGATGGCAAAAAAGTAAAAAATGCAAAAGTTACTGAAAAAGTAGAGAAAGGTGAAAGTGGTGCATTATCACTTAAAATGCCTGATAATATTGAAACTGGAAAATATAATTTAAAAATTTCAGTAAATTCTGGAATCTATTCAGAGAAAACCGAATTACCTATAAATATTATTAAAGATAATCTCTCAAATATAAATATTTCATTAGATAAAGGAATATATAAACCAGGAGATGAATTAAATTATAGAGCTTTAGTAGTAACTAATAAAGAATATAAGCCAAATAAACAAGAAGTAACAGTAGAAATATATGATGGAAATAAAAATAAAGTATATTCTCAAAATGCAGAAACATCAGAATATGGAATTGTTTCTGGAAAATTTCAATTAGCAGATGAAGTAAATAGTGGTACATATAAATTAACAGTGAAAACAGATGCACAAGAAGTGAGTAAAGAATTTACAGTAAATCCTTATATAACACCGCAATTTGAAACAAGTATTACTACAGATAAAGAAAGTTATATTTTGGGTGAGAATGCTCAAGTTACAATTTCTTCTAAATATTTTTTTGGAGAGCCGGTTGTAAATGCTAATGTAAAAGGTAAAATTGGAGATAAAGAAATTGTAGGAATTACTGATGCAAACGGTAATTATTCTACAACTTATAAAATAGAAAAAGAAGGAAACTTAAATCTTGAATTTGAAGTAATTGATACATCTAATTATGCAGTAGAAGTTAGTAAAACAGTCTCAACTGGAACAGATATATTTGAAATAGAATTATTACCAGAATATGGAAAACTAGCAAGCGGATTACAAAATGATGTTTATGTTATAACCAAAACATCATCAGGAGAACCAGTAAAAACTTATTCTAATATTAAAATTGGAAATGTATCTAAACAAGTTATATCAGATGAAAATGGTATAGGTGTGTTTACATTAACTCCAGAAGAAATTAGCAGAAACAGTTTAGTTAAAATTTCTTCTGAAGATATGAATTCAAATAAAGTTAATAAAGAAATTCCTTTAGATATATCTTATGAAGGTATTTATGTAAAAACAGATAAGGTAAAATATAGTGAAGGAGATGATATTAAAGTATCTCTAGAATCAACTACAGATCAAAATTCTTATACTATTTATGTATTTAAAAATAAAGAATTATTAAAAATTTATACATCTGATCAAAATGATTTTGAATTTAATTTAGATAATGTAACAGGTGTTATAGATATATATACAAAACAAGAAGGAAGCTATAAAGGTTATCAAAAAAGAACAATTTTTATAAAACCAAATAAAGCATTAAATATAAATATTGAAACAGATAAAACGGAATATAAACCTGGTGAAAATTTAAATATTAAATTTGATACTAAAAATCAAGATGGTCAAGAGGTAGATGCTGCATTATTAGTTAGTATATTAGATGAAGCTATTTTAGATTTAGCAGATAATGATTTATCAATAGATAATATAAAACTTGCTCTTCAAGATATAGAGCTTACTCAAAATGTTACAGCAGCAGATTTATATGCAGAAATTTTAGATGAAACATCAGATTTAAAATTAAATTCTGTATTATTAAAACAAAGTTCTAATGATATTAATATAAATTATAATGTTTACCAAAATAATAATGAAAAATATAAAGATTATGCAATTTTAGTTGCAATAGTTGTATTTATTGTTGTATGTATATATTGCATAGTTCATTCTGATAAAACTAGATCATTTTTTATAAGTATAGTAAATGTTTTATTTATATTTGCATTATTAATGATATGGTTTTCAGATATTCTATATAGATATAATCCTTCTATGGATATGGTTTTAATATTGAATTTAATTATTTCTATAATATTATATGCATTAATTTTAATAAAACAAAAAAAATATATATTTAATATGGCAAAAGAAATTTTTATATTACCTTTTTTACTTTTTGTTTTAATTAGGTTTGTGTTAGAAATAGTTCCATATTCTCTAAAAGAACAGTTAACATTTTTACTACCTATTCTATTTATATTAATTTTAGTAACTTTAAATTTCACATTAAATAAAAAAGGAAAAAACGAAAAATTATCTAAAATAGAAAATATAATAAAATTAACATCTGAGAGTTTATTAAAAGGAATTATATTTTGGATAGCTTATATAATTTTAGTAGATAGATTAGAAGGAAAGTTAGCATTATTTATTATACTTTTATTCTATATTATTTTAACAAAAGTTGTTATAAAAAAACCAAAACTTAATATTCAAGATGGAAAACTCGTTTTAAATGTATCTAATATGGATATGATTGGAATAATATGTGGAATAATATTAATCCTTTTAATAATAGTTGTTGTATCTTTAATAGGTAAACCAGCAAAAAATATTGGAGGAATTTATGTAGACGATAGATATGATGGATATACATGGTCTGGAAATACAAATGGTGATTCAACATTTTCAATGGACTCAATTCAAACTCCATCAACTTCATCAGAAAGTTCAAGCAGTTCTTTTGATTTTAATAATGATTTAAACTTTACGGATACAACAACATCTAAAGAAGAGTCAGGATTAGAATTTTCTGATATACAAGAATCTCAAATTAATAATACATTTGAAGAGATAGAAAAAGATATAAAAACAGAAGAAAATGTAAGAAATATATTTTTAGAAAGTCTTGCATTTATCCCAGAAGTTGTAACACAAAATGGAAAAGCAGAAACTGTAGTTACTATAAGTGATAATATTACAACATGGAATATACAAACAATTGGAAACACGAAAGATGGTGAAATTGGTTCAGCATCAAGTTCTTTTAAAGTTTTTAAAGAATTTTTTGTAGATTTTTCATTACCACAAAATTCTGTTGCATCAGATAAGGTTGAAATTCCGGTAACATTATATAATTATACAGAAAACAATATGAGTATAAATTTGGATGTTAAGACAAATGAATGGTCTAATATAGGAGAATATACTAAAGTAGTTGATGTTCCAGCAAAATCTACTTCAATGGTATATGTTCCATTAGAACTTATAAAAAATGGAAATAATACATTAAGAATTGAATCAAAATCTGGTAATCTTACAGATATTGTTGAAAAATCCTTTAATGTAGATATAAATGGATTAAAAAAGGAAGAAATCGCTTTAAGTGGAAGTATTACAGAAAATTATTCACAAGATATGATTTTTAATGAGAATGCAATTGAAGGTTCAAGAAAAATAAAAGTGAAACTATATCCAGCTCCAATACTACAAGTAATTGATGGAATAGAAGGAATGTTAAAACTTCCTTCAGGATGTTTTGAACAAACATCTGCATCACTTTATCCAGACGTTTTAGTATTAAAGTATTTAGAACAAAATAATATAAATAATCAAGAACTTAGAGATAAAGCTTTAAACTACATTGAAAAAGGATATCAAAAATTATTAACTTATGAAGTAAAAGGTGAAGATGGAGGATATTCGTTATATGGACATTCACCTGCAGAGCCAGTAATAACAGCATTTGGATTAATGGAAATGAAAGAAATATCTGATGTCTATAATATAGATGAAGATATTATACCAGATATGCAAGATTACTTATTTAGTAAACAAAAATCAAATGGATCTTTTGATGATATACATTCTACATATATTGGAGGAGCAGAAAAAACAGATGATTTAGCAATGAACGCATATATTACATGGGCTTTATCTGAAGTTTGTCCAGAAGATAAAAGACTCGAAAAATCTGTAGAATATTTAGAAAAACAATTAGAAGATGCAGATGATAATTATACATTGGCTTTAATTGCAAATGTTTTTGCAAACACTAATAATGAAAAAGTTAAAGATATAATAAAACAATTAAATAAAAATATTAATATAGATAATGATAAAGCTTACTTATCATCAAAAATAAGAGATTATTATGGTTCAAGAGCAAGATATCAAACTATACAAACAACAGCATTATATTCTATGGCTTTAAGTAAAACAAAACAAAATGAAAACACTAATTCTCAATTAGTAAATTACTTGTTAAACTCAAAAAGACCGAGTGGAACATGGGGGACAACTCAATCAACAATTTTAGCTCTGCAAGCTATTAATAGACATAATTCAGATAATGATATAACTAAACAAAAAATAACTGTAAAATTAAATGATGAAGAAAAGACTATTGATGTTGATGAAAATATATTAGATGTATATGAATTAGAATTTAATAATGTAACAAGTGAAAATAAAATTGAAATTGGATTAGAAAAAGGAAAAATAACTTATGAAGTGATAAAAGAATATTATGTACCTTATACAGAAAATTTAAATAAAGAATATCCTAAAATATTAGTTGAACAAACTATTACTCAAACAGCAAAAGTAAATGACAACATTAATCAAGAACTAACTATAAGAAATAATTCAGGAGAATATATTGAAAACGCACTAGTGCAAATTAATATTCCGCAAGGTTGTTCTGTAAATGAAGAATCTTTAAGTATGCTTGTACATAATAAATTGATAGATAAATATGAATATAATTATGGAAAAATTAATTTGTATTTAAGAAAATTTTCAAATAAGAAAGAAATAAAATTAAATATAAATTATAAAGCATTATATCCTGAAACTGTAACAGCAGGAGCTGTAATTGCTTATGATTATTATAATCCAGAACTGCAAGGAATTTTAGCTCCAGTTCAGATAACAGTAGCAAAATAAATTATAAAAACCACTTCGAAATCTTGAAGTGGTTTTTATTAATTTAAAAAAAACACTTGAAAAATAATTTAAATTGATATAGAATAATTTTGGTCAATTAGACTAAAATAAAAGAGAGATACTAAATATAGTATCAGATTGGAGGAATTTATATTATGTCAGTAAGAGTAGCTATAAATGGTTTTGGACGTATAGGACGTCTTGCATTTAGACAAATGTTTGGAGCAGAAGGATATGAAATTGTTGCAATAAACGATTTAACAAGTCCTAAAATGTTAGCTCATTTATTAAAATATGATTCTGCACAAAAGAGATATGAAAAAGCAGATACAGTAGTAGCAGGAGAAGACTCTATTACAGTAGATGGAAAAACAATAAAAATATATGCTGAAAAAGATGCAGCAAATTTACCTTGGGGAGAATTAGATGTTGATGTTGTTCTTGAATGTACAGGATTCTATACATCAAAAGAAAAAGCATCAGCTCATATAAATGCAGGTGCAAAAAAAGTTGTTATTTCAGCACCAGCTGGAAATGATTTACCAACAATAGTATTTGGTGTAAATGAAGGAATATTAAAACCAGAAGATACAATTATTTCTGCAGCTTCTTGTACAACAAACTGCTTAGCACCAATGGCTAAAGCATTAAATGATTATGCACCAATTCAATCAGGAATTATGACAACTGTACATGCTTATACAGGAGATCAAATGGTACTTGATGGACCACATAGAAAAAATGATTTAAGAAGAGCTAGAGCTGCAGCTGTTAATATAGTTCCAAATTCAACTGGAGCAGCTAAAGCGATAGGATTAGTTATTCCAGAATTAAATGGAAAATTAATTGGATCAGCACAAAGAGTTCCAGTTCCAACAGGTTCTACAACAATACTTGTTGCAGTAGTTAAAGGAAATGATATAACAGTTGATTCAATTAATGCTGCAATGAAAGCAGAATCTAGTGCATCTTTTGGATACACAGAAGAACCATTAGTTTCATCAGATATTATTGGTATCACAAATGGATCATTATTTGATGCAACACAAACAATGGTTACAAAAATTGACGAAGGATTATATCAAGTTCAAGTTGTTGCTTGGTATGATAATGAAAACTCATATACAAGTCAAATGGTTAGAACAATTAAATATTTTGCAGAATTAAATTAATTTATAAATTACAAATTAAAGTTATAAAATTGATTTATAATATTAGTTTATAAAATTAATATATTAATATAAACAAAAGAGCTAGTGGTGGAGGTCGGACCTTTATTACTAGCTTTATTTTTTAAGAAGAAAGGAATAACAAAATGAATAAAAAAACAGTAAAAGATATTGATATAAAAGGAAAAAAAGTATTAGTTAGATGCGATTTTAATGTTCCATATGATGAAAATAGAAAAATCACAGATAACAGAAGAATAGTGGCAGCTTTGCCAACAATTAAATATTTAATTGAAAATAATTGTAAAGTAATTTTATGTTCTCATTTAGGAAGACCAAAGGGAGAATTTAAACCAGAATTTTCTTTAAATATTGTTGCAGAAGAACTTTCAAGATTGTTAGGAAAAGAAGTAAAACTTGCTAAAGATGTTGTAGGTGAAGATGCTAAAGCTTTAGCTGCAAATTTACAAGAAGGAGAAGTTATGCTTCTTGAAAATGTTAGATTTGAACCTGGAGAAGAAAAAAATGATGAAGAATTATCAAAAGCATTTGCATCTTTAGCAGAGGTATATGTAAATGATGCTTTTGGTACAGCTCACAGAGCTCATAGTTCAACAACAGGTGTTGCAAGCTACTTACCAGCAGTTTCTGGATTTTTAATTGAAAAAGAACTAAATTTTCTAGGAACAGCATTAGAAAATCCTGAAAGACCATTTATCGCAATACTTGGTGGTAAAAAAGTTTCAGATAAAATAGGTGTTATTAAAGCATTGCTTGAGAAAGTTGATGTATTAATGATAGGTGGAGCTATGGCTTACACATTTTTTAAATCAATGGGATATGAAGTGGGAAATTCAATTTGCGAATTAGATAAATTAGATTTAGCAAAAGAATTAATGAATGAAGCTAAAGAAAAAGGTGTAAAATTCATGTTACCAGTTGACACAAAAGTTGGAAAAGAATTTGATCCAAATACAGAAAGTAAAACAGTATCATATACTGAAATTCCAGCTGGATGGGAAGGTTTTGATATTGGAGAAGAAACAATTAAATTATATTCTGAAGAATTAAAAAAGGCTAAAACAGTAGTTTGGAATGGACCTTTAGGCTTATTCGAATTTGATCAATTTGCTGTTGGAACAAATAGTATAGCTAAAACACTTGCTGATGTTGATGCAGTAAAAATAATTGGTGGTGGAGATTCAGCAGCTGCTGTTGAAAAAGCAGGACTTGCAGAAAAATTTACACATATTTCAACAGGTGGAGGAGCATCTCTTGAATTTTTAGAAGGTAAAAAATTACCAGGAATTGAAGCTTTACAAGATAAATAATATTTATAAAGTTGAAAAGGAGAAAAATTTATGCGTAGAAAAGTAATTGCAGGAAACTGGAAAATGAATATGCTTCCAAACGAAGCTATTGAATATATTCAAGCTTTTGAACCAATGGTTAAAAATTCAAAAGCAGAAATAATATTATGTGTTCCATATACAGATTTATTTTACTGTTTATTAAATGCCCAAGGAACAAATATAAAAATCGGTGCACAGAATATGCATTTTGCAGAAACGGGTGCTTATACAGGAGAGGTTTCTGGAAAAATGCTAAAAGCTATTGGAGTTGAATATGTAATAATTGGGCATTCTGAAAGAAGACAATATTATGGAGAAACAGATGAGTCTGTAAATAAAAAAATAAAAGCAGCTTTTGAATATGATTTAAAACCAATAGTTTGTGTTGGAGAAACTTTAGAAGAAAGAGAAGCTGGTAAAACAGAAGAAATTATTACAACTCAAACTAAACTTGCTTTAGATGGATTATCTAAAGAACAAGTAAAAAATACAATAATAGCTTATGAACCAATTTGGGCTATTGGAACAGGAAAAACAGCGACTTCAGAAGATGCAAATAATTCAATAAAAGCTATTAGAGAAGAAATAAAAAGAATTTATGGTGAAGAAGTTTCAAGTGAAGTTATAATACAATATGGTGGAAGCGTAAAATCTTCAAATGCAAAAGAATTGTTTTCAACTTCAGATATTGATGGTGGATTAGTTGGTGGAGCAAGCTTAAAACCAGAAGAATTTAGTAAAATTGTAAATTATGATGTTCAATAATTTTGAGGTATTGTTTAAAGCTTCAAGTTTTATTCTTGAAGCTTTACAAACCTTGAAAAGTTTAGAAAAGGGGATGTGTAAAAGAGAATATGAGTAGAAAATTAACAATGTTAATGATATTAGATGGTTTTGGAATTAATGAAAAAACAGAAGGTAATGCAGTTAAATTGGCTAATATACCAAATTTAAATGAAATTTTGAAATCAAATCCAAATACAATTATTCATACAAGTGGTTTAGAAGTAGGTCTTCCAGAAGGACAAATGGGAAATTCTGAAGTAGGACATACTAATATTGGTGCAGGAAGAATTGTATATCAAGATTTAGCAAAAATAACAAAAGCTATTGAAGATGGAGATTTCTTTAGTTTACCTGAATTTGTAAAAGCAATAGAAAATTGTAGAAAAAATAATTCAAAACTTCACATAATGGGACTATTATCTGATGGAGGTGTACATAGTCATAATCGTCATTTATATGCGTTGTTAGAAATGGCTAAAAGAAGAGATTTTGAGAATGTTTATGTACATTGCTTTTTAGATGGTAGAGATACGCCACCAGCTTCAGGAGAAGGTTATATTGCTGAACTTGAAGAAAAAATGAAAGAAAAGGGTATTGGCCAAATTGCAACTTTATCTGGAAGATTCTATAGTATGGATAGAGATAAAAGGTGGGAAAGAGTTAGTAAAGCTTATGATGCTTTAGTTAATGGTGTTGGTGAGAAAGCTAATTCTGCTATATCAGCAATAGAAGAATCTTATCAAAAAGAAGTTTTTGATGAATTTGTAAAACCAACAGTTATTACAAATAAAAATGGAGAACCAGTAGCAAAAATTGAAGATGGAGATTCTGTAATATTCTTTAATTTTAGACCAGATAGAGCAAGAGAAATAACAAGAAGTATTGTTGATAAAAACTTTGATGGTTTTGAAACAAAAAAAATGGATACATACTTTGTATGTATGACACCATATGATGAAACAATGCCAAATGTTGAAGTTGCATATAAAAAAGAAGAAATCAAAAATACATTTGGTGAATACATAAGTAGTAAAGGATTAAAGCAATTAAGAATTGCTGAAACAGAAAAATATGCACATGTAACCTTCTTTTTTAATGGTGGAGAAGAAAAACAATATGAAGGTGAAGATAGAATATTAGTGCCATCACCAAAAGTAGAAACTTATGATTTGAAGCCAGAAATGAGTGCTTATGAAGTTACAGATAAAGTTGTTGAAGCTATAAAATCAGAAAAATATGATTCTATTATTTTAAATTATGCAAATCCAGATATGGTTGGACATACAGGAAATATAGAAGCTGCTATTAAAGCTTTAGAAGCTATAGATGAATGTGTAAGTAGAGTTGTAAAAGCCATAAACGAAGTTGGAGGAATTTTATTAATAACTGCTGATCATGGAAATTCAGAACAAATGATTGATTACAAAACAGGAGAACCATATACAGCACATACTACAAATCCAGTTCCTTTAGCTATTGTGGGAATACCAAATAATAAAAAAATAAAAGAAGGTAGATTAGCTGATTTAGCACCAACAATGTTAGATTTAATGGGACTTGAAAAACCAAATGAAATGACGGGAGAAAGTTTAATTGAAAAATAATAAATATAAAATTAAATTTTAATAGTATAAATTTTTATACAAAACTAAAAATATATTTAGATTTGTTATTAGGAGAAATTTATGATAACTTTACCAGAAGAAAAAATATTATATTCAGAGATACAGAAAAAATTATTTTATATAATTCCAGAAAAATGGGAAAGCATATTTTTATATGCTTCAGTAATTGATAGACCAAAGCAAAAACCAATTGGAGAAATGTACTTTTATTATTTACCTAAAGGAATAATAAAGAAAAAATTTGTGAATGGCTATGAAATACCAAATATTTTTAATATAGATGAGGAACAATATTCTAAATTAATTACAGATGTATATAATTTGATTAAACTACTAAGAGAACGTTTCATAAAATCAAAGAAGAAAGCTTGGAGTAATATTAATATTTCGATAGAAAACTTTCAATTTAAAATTGAATTTGATTATGAAGACTTAACCAAGATACCATTTGATTCTTATGAACGTCATGTAATATGGAGATATAATTATTTAAAAGAAGATTTAGAAGCCTTAAGTAAAAAAGATAAAAAAATAATAGAGGATTATCAAAGATATATAAATGTTAGTTTTACTAAAAAAAGAGATGTATATATTGAAGGTGTTTATAAACTTCCAGTAAAGAATATTATAGATTTTGAAAAAACTTTAAGTGTAGAAGAGGCAATTGCACAGTCAAAATCTGAAGTGCCAAAGGAAAAAAAGAAGAAAAGTTTGTTTAAGAAAAATAAACTTGAAGATATAATTGAAGAGCCAGAAGAAGAGATAACTTATAATAATCAAATCTTAAATTGGAAAAAATAGAAAAAATGCTTACAATTTAATTGTAAGCATTTTTTTTGTAATAGTAAAATTTTTGAATTTACTATTATATAAAAATTAAAAAATATTTTATTATAAAAAAGGTATCTTTTGTTCTAAAAATAAATTAAATGAATATATATATGTTAAGCACAAAGGAAAAGGTGAGAAAATGAAAGATATATTAAGATACTTCCCAGGTAAAATCCAAAATATATTGAATGAAGAAATAGGAGAAAAATATAATATTTTGGAAGAAATTAGAATTAGAGTTCAAAAACCAATTATTTTAAAATTTAATAATAATGAAAAAATAGTAAGATATTTGTGTAATACAGAAGAAATACTAAATATTTTACAAGCTATATGTGAAAATTCAATTTATACTTATCAAAAACAAATTGCAGAAGGTTTTGTTACAATACAAGGAGGACATAGAGTTGGAATATCTGGTTCTTGTGTTATTGAAAATGGAAAAGTTATTAATATAAATTATGTAAATAGTTTAAATTTTAGAATTTCAAGGCAAGTAATAGGAGTAGGAAAAAAAATTTTGAAACATATTTTGGATTTAGAAGAAAAAAATTTATATAATACTTTAATAATTTCACCTCCAGGAGCAGGAAAAACAACTTTAGTAAGAGATATAGTAAGACAAGTCTCTAGCGGAATAAAAGATTACAAATTTAAAGGGTTAAATGTTGGGCTAGTAGATGAAAGAGGAGAGATTGCTGCTTTATATAAAGGTGTTCCCCAAAATGATGTTGGAGTGAAAACAGATGTAATTGAAAATGTTTCAAAAGCTATAGGAATGAAAATGTTAATTAGGTCTATGGCACCACAAGTTATTGTTGCAGATGAAATTGGAAATTATGAAGATGTGGAAGCAATAAACTATGCAATATGTTCTGGATGTAAAGGAATTTTTACTGCACATGGCTCAACATTTGATGATATATATTTAAATCCTGTTTTAAAAAATTTAATAAATGTAAAAATTTTTGAAGTAATAATTTTTTTAGATGTTAAAAATAAAGGAGTTTTAAAAGAAGTATATAAATTGAATAAAAAAATTTCACAATATGAAAAATATAATGAAGAAAATATAGATAATAAAGATGATTTATAAATTTTAGAATATGGTAAATTTGTAAAAAAATTATAAAAATATTTATATAAGGAATATAAAATGTTAATTTTAAAATATTTATTGTTAGGAATTATATTATTTTCAAGTTCATATATAGGAATAATAAAAGCCAAAACTTTTGAAAATAGAGTAAAAGAATTAAATAAATTTCAAAATGCTTTATTAATCTTTAAAAGTAAGATTGAATTTACTTATGAACCGATAAAAAATATTTTTGAAGAAATTTCAAAAATTATTTATCAAAATGAAGAAAATATATTCTTAAATTCTATTAATATAAGTGGAAGTATAACATTAGCTTGGAATAAAGCTGTAGAAAATATAAAAAGTGATTTTAAAGATGAAGATAAAGAAATAATTAAAATGTTTGGAAAATTATTGGGAAAAATAGATTTAATAGGACAAGTAAATGAAATAGATCTTACTATGAAACTTATAGAAAAACAAATAGAAAAAGCAGAAACTGAAAAAAATCAAAATACTAAATTATATAAAACAATGGGAATAGTTTTAGGAATGGGAATTTGTATAATTTTAATATAAAAGGAGCTTTTATGAATATAGATTTATTATTTAAAATTGCAGGAATTGGGATTTTAATAGCTGTATTACACCAAATTTTAACTAAAGCTGGAAGAGATGATCAAGCTATGATGACAACACTTGCGGGAATGGTAATAGTTTTAACATTAGTGGTAAAGGAAATAAGTAATTTGTTTGAAACTGTTAGGACGGTGTTTAATTTATAATGGATATTATAAAGATTATTGGAATAGGTTTTTTTACATTAATTATAACAATTATTTTGAAAGAATATAGAAAAGAATATGCAATATATGCTGTTCTAATTGGTGGAATGATTATCATTTTTTATTCAATGGACACACTAAAAGCTATAATTGATTTTATAAATGATTTATCAAGAAATAAAAGTTATAATACAGAGTTTATTTCATTACTTTTGAAAATAACAGGAATTTCAATTTTAACAGAATATGCAGTAAGTATTTGTAAAGATTCAGGAGAAAATGCGATAGCAAATAAAATAGATTTTGGTGGAAAAATAATTGTTATTTCTTTATCCATACCAATTATATCAACAACTTTATCATCTTTAACAAAATTATTACCTTAAAATTTAAAAAGTAAGGAAAAAATATGGATGAAATTATAAAAACTCAAACAGATGCTTTAGGTATAAATAGTTTTTTAGAAACAGCTAAAGCATATACAGAAAATACTTTTCCTGATTTAGATATAATGCAATTATTTTCTAACAGTATATCTGGAAATATAGGAAATATTTTTGAATATAGTAATTTAGATAAAATTTTTTCAAATGAAATTACTGCAGCAGTAAATTTAATGATAAGTGTTTTAATAATAATTATTATACATAGTATATTTAAAGCAATAATAGAAAATTTGGGAAATTCTGGTTCAAGTCAAGTAGTATATTTTATTCAATATTTAATTATTGTTACAGTTGTTATAAATACTTTTGTATCAGTATTGAATATCACTAAAGAAGCTATAGAAAATATAATAAATTTTATGAATTTATTAATACCTATACTCATAACTTTAATGCTCACAACAGGAAATTTAGTAACTACAAGCATATTACAACCTGTTTTAATATTTATGATAAATTTTATAGGAAATTTTATAAATTCTTTTTTGATTCCGATTTTATTAATATCAATAACTATATCAATTGTTTCTAATATTTCAGATAAGATTCAAATTGAAAGATTATCAAAATTTTTAAAATCGTCAATTATATGGATATTAGGAATTATTTTAACGATTTTTTCATGTACATTATCGTTAGAAGGAACATTAAGCAGTTCAGTAGATGGACTTACAGCTAAAACTGCTAAAGCGGCTGTTTCAAATTTTATTCCAGTAGTAGGAAAAATAATGGGAGATACTGTAGATAGTGTAATTGGTTGTGGAAATATTTTAAAAAATTCTGTAGGAACAATAGGAATAATAATTATACTTGGTATTGTACTTTTACCAATAATAAAATTAATTGTTTTATTAGTATCGTTTAAATTAGCATCAGCATTATGTGAAGTTGTAGCTGATACTAAAATAGTTAAATTAATTGATCAAATAGCAGATAGTTATAAAATTTTACTTGCTATATTATTTTCGGTTTCAATAATGTTCATAGTGGGAATAACTATAGTAATAAAAATAACTAATAGTGCTTTGATGTATAAATAATAATTGAGAGTTTGTGAGAAATGATATTAGCTATAAAAAATTGGTGTGAAGGAATAATAATAGCAATAATAATTTCTATTATTGTAGAATTATTGCTTCCAAATGGAAATAATAAAAAATATGTGAAAGTTGTAAGTGGTATATATATAATGTTTGTAATTTTAAATCCAATTCTAGAAATGCTTAAATATGATATTAATTTTGAAAATATGTTTAATTTTGGGGAAACTCAGCAAGTTACTCAAACTATGTCTCAAGACATTAAAGACATTTATGTAGTAGGGATAAAAGAAAGTATAAAGCAAGATATAGAAAAATTAGGATATAATGTAGAAACTTTAGAAATATTATTAGATTCTAATTATGAAAATATTGAAAAAATAGAATTAAAAGTTGAGCTAAAAGAAGATAAAGTAAAAGCTGTAGAAAAAGTAGAAATAGGAAAAGATAAAACAGATTTAGATAACAGTTATTCTGAGATTATTGAACTTTTAAAAGAAAATTATTTAGTAGATGAAACAAAAATAATATTTTTAAGTAATTAGTTTTTAGGAGGAATCTATGCTAGAAAAAATAAAAAGTATTTTTAATAATAAAGAAAAAAGAATAGAAAACTTAATTTCTTTTTTAATAATATTAGTAATAACTTTAATAGTAATAAATAAAATAATAAAAGATGACAAACTAAAACAGAATGATTTTCAAAATGAAACTACTGCTGAACTTGCTACTAAAGAAGAAAATAGTAGTGAAAAACAAATAAGTGATTTAGAACAAAAACTAGAAAGTATTTTGCAAAAGATAAATGGTGTTGGAAAAGTATCTGTATTACTTACATATACAGAAAGCAGTAAATTAGTTCCTATTTATAATATAAATTCTAGTACAAGTATTACAGAAGAAAAAGATACTTCTGGTGGAACTCGAACAACTGAAACACAAAATAATCAAAAAGATGCGATTAAAGATTCAAATTCTAATATTGTTACTGAAAAAATTATAATGCCAACTGTTGAAGGTGCAATTATTACTGCAGAAGGTGCAGAAAATCCAGAAATTAAAAGTAATATAATTTCTGCAGTTGAAGCAGTAACAGGAGCTCAAAGTCATAAAATACAAGTTTTTGAGATGGGGGATGAAAATTTTGAAAAAAAATAAAGAAAAATTTAAACAACTTTTTCTATCTTTTTTAGCATTTTTTTTAATCGGATTAGGGTATTTTAATTGGAATCTAGACCAAAAGTCAAATAACTTAGAATTATCATCAAATAGTAATGATATAAATATAGGAGACGTTGAACTTGTTAATAGTGAACCTGTAAAAGAATTTGAAAATTCAATTGTAACTAATACAGCAATAGTTTCAAATGAAGATTTAAAAAGTAATATTGTAGAAAATGAGAATAATATTAAAAATAATGTAGAAAATAATACTGAAAATAATATTTATAATAATCAAGTTAATGATAATTACTTTGAAGAAACAAAAATTCAAAGAGATAGAATGTATTCAGAAATGACAGAAACATATCAAAAACTCATTGATTCAGAAGAAACTCCAGTAGATCAAAAATCAATAGCTGTACAAGAAATTTCTAATATCACAAAAATAAAAAATGGAATTATGATTTCAGAAAACTTAATAAAAAACAAAGGTTTTGAAAATGTTGTTATTTTAGTAAATAGTGGGAAGGTAAATGTAGTAGTAAAATCGCAGAAATTATTACCAGAACAAATTTCTCAGATTCAAAATATAGTAGAAAGAGAACTTGAAATTCAGGTTTCTAATATAAGTATTAGCAATAAATATTAATGTTTTCAAATATTGTTAGAATATTTTTTTATATTAGATTAATAATAAAATTATATGAATTAAATATTCATATAATTTTATTTTTGTGTTTGAGAAAGGGATAGTTATGGCAAAAAAAAGTATATTTATGATTTTAGCTGTAATAGTTCTTTGTCTATGTTGTGGAACTTGTTTTGCAGCAGAGAATACTTCAACTAATTTAGGAAATGAATTAATGGATTCTATTCATAAAACAGGCGATAGTATTAATAATGTAGTTTCTGGAAACGTAGTAAAAGATGCGGGAAATACAATGAAAGATGCTGTAAATAATGTAGGTGGAGCTGTAAATAATGCAGGACAAGGGGTTCAAAATGGAGTAAATGATGTAAAAAATGGTGTAGAAAATATGGGTGATGATATGAATAGAAATGGAAGAGATGCTATGGGAAATTATAATACAGTTAGAACTGAAGCAGAAACAAGAGTTGCAAACTCAGGATTAAATACAATGACAACAACAACATGGATGTGGATTATTTTAGTAGTAGCAGCTGTTATTATTATTGCAGCTATTTGGTATTATGCAACACAAAACAATAGTTAAAGTGTGCATAATAAGTCTATTTTTAAGTATAAAATCAAAAAAGAAGAAGTATTATATAAAATATAAAATTTTATATAATACTTCATTTATTTTTTTATTCTAATTAATAATGCGATTGCAAAAAGGACAAGTAAAACTCCGATAGAAATTAAGATTATTGATAAAATATTATTTAGTTGTAGATTGGCTTCTGAATAACTATTAATAGGTTCAACTCGTGTACCATTTGAAGTACCCAAAGTAGATAAAGAGCTTGTGTCTGAAGCATTTTCATTTATAACATTTTCAGAATTTTCATCAGTTGATTCACTTGTAGTAGATTCTTCATTTGTAATATCTTCTTCAGAAGTTGTTTCCTCATTTGAAACACTGTTTTCTTCAGAGGTTGCTTGAACATAGTTTATTGTAAGTGCAAAGAAAAGTGTAATTGCAATTATTAATAGTATTTTTAAAGTTTTAGACATAAAAACCTCCTCATTAATAAATACGATAATAATATAATATACAAAAAAAATAAAAAAGTCTATATAATTTTATAAATTTTAATATAATTTACTGTGGGTTAGTCAATCATATGTCACACTTTTTTGAAATTAATACTGTTTGAG
>USEI01000017.1 GCA_900553685.1 uncultured Clostridium sp. | reverse complement strand
CTTTCAATATTTTTTTCATTTTACATGTGACATATCTATTTTAAACCTATATATACAAAATTTAAAAATACCTTTGAAAACAAAGGTATTTTAAACTATCTTTTAATATTATTCTAAAACAGCTTTTATTCTTCTTACACCTGAAGATGAAGCTTCTTCTTTTTTTATTTTGAAATGTCCTAATTTTCCAGTATTTTCAACATGAGGTCCTCCACAAAGCTCTAAAGATACATCACCTATTTTATAAACAGTTACAATATCTCCATATTTATCTAAAAACATTGCTTCTGCTCCCATATTTATTGCTTCTTCTTTTTTCATTTCTAATTTTTCTACTGGAATATTTTGGCTTATATATTCGTTAACTAAATTTTCAACAGCTTTCTTTTCTTCATCTGTCATTTTTGAAGGATGTGAAAAATCAAATCTCATTCTTTCTGCTGTTATATTACTTCCTTTTTGATGAACATGATCTCCTAATACTACTTTTAAGGCTGCATTTAAAAGATGTGTTGCGGTATGATATTTGGTTTCCATTTCCCCGGTTGAAGCAAGTCCACCTTTAAACTTTTGTTCACTACCCATTCTTGATTTTTCTTGATGAGCTTTAAATAACTTTTGATAATCTGACATATCAACTTTTAATCCTTCTTCTTTAGCAAGTTCTTCTGTCATTTCTGGTGGGAAACCATAAGTTTCATATAAATTAAATACAGCTTCTGTATCTAAAACCTTATTACCTTGTAATCTTGTTCTATTTGCAACTTTTTCAAATTCTCTTTCTCCGTTTTTTAGTGTTTTCATAAATTTATTTTTTTCTTCTATTATAACATTTTTTATTATTTCTTTATTTTGAGTAAGCTCTGGATATAATTCTTTTAAAGCTTCTATTGATGTATCTATTATTTCTTCTAATTTATCTAAATCTACTTCTAATTTATTCAAATGTCTTGTCATTCTACGAAGTAATCTTCTTAAAATATATCCTCTATCAACATTACTTGGTCTGCCTCCATCATTTATTATCATCATACTAGAACGTAAGTGTTCTGCTACAATTCTTCTGCTTTCTATAATATCATTTTTTTGTAATTCTTCTAGTTTTTTCATTACAGGTGCAAATAATTCTATTTCAAAAGGAGTTTCTTTTCCTTGTAAAAGCATTGTCATTCTTTCTAGTCCTAGACCAGTATCAACATTTTGTTGTTTTAATTTTGAATATCCATTTTTATCTTTATAAAATTCCATGAAAACATTATTCCAAATTTCAACATATTTTCCGCAATCACATGACGGATTGCACTCTGGAGAACATTTTGGTTTTCCTGTATCATAAAACATTTCAGTATCTGGTCCACATGGTCCTTCTTCTCCTGCTATCCACCAATTATCATCTTTTCCAAAGAAATATATTCTTTCATCTGGTATTCCAGCTTTTTTCCATGCCTCATAAGCTTCATTATCTCTTTCGCAATCTTCATCACCTGCAAAACATGTTACAGATAATTTTTCTGCTGGAATTTCTAACTCTTTTGTTAAAAATTCATAGCTCATTTTTATTGACTCCTCTTTAAAGTAATCACCTAATGACCAATTTCCAAGCATTTCAAAATATGTTAAATGACGATTATCTCCAACTTCATCAATATCATTTGTTCTAACACATTTTTGATAATCTGTTAATCTTGTTCCAGCTGGATGTTTTTGTCCCAAAAGATATGGTACTAGTGGTTGCATTCCTGCTGTTGTAAATAATACTGAAGGATCATTTTCTGGTATTACTGGAGCTGATGGAATTATACTATGTCCATGATTTTTAAAAAAATTCAAATACTTATTTCTTATCTCTATTGCTTTCATAAGTTTCTCCTTTATTATTCTAAAATAACTTGCATTATTATATTACATAATTATTTATTTTTCAATATTTTATTTTCAATTTGCTTATTTTACATAAAAAGCCACCGTCTGAATTTATCCAGACGGTGGCTACCGTAGTTTTCCGTATATTGCTTAGTTTCTGATTAAGCTCCTGAGAATTTGTGGTTTTAACCCTTTATTTCTCTTTGGTGCTTTCATTTTTGCGCCACACGGAATTTGCTCCTCTACCAAATAGCAGTATAGGTTAATGAGCAATGCATTTGCTCTCATCACAGCTTTAGTGGTCATACTACGCTTGAGCTCATGCAATCTCTCTTCAATTGCATTGATGTCTACCTGATCTAAATTGAAATACATTCCAGCAAATTCTTCATCATAACCGATTTTTTTCTTGAAGGTCTGTACATCAATTTCCTCTGCTGAATATCTTTCAATTGTTTTTTCGTTTCCAGGAAAAAGCACAGCTTTAATCAGTTCTTCATTTAAAACTTTGCTTCCCCCATTTTCCATAGCAAATCTGAATGCAACTTCTTCTGGAGTTTCTTCTTTCTTGATGTGCAGAATTTCTTTCTCGAACTTTTTATCTAGCTGAAGCTTTTCTGCTACCTCACCAAAAGTAAGTTCTCCTCTTTTCGAAGCCAGCCAAACATTACCTGTATCTCTTTCTAAAAGAGCATCAATTACCTCTACATCCCGTTCAACAGAGGTGTTTTCAGAGATGTACTCTTGCTTATAGGCAAATTTCATTGCAGTTATAAATCTGCCTAAATTTACCGGAAGTACCTCTATTCGCTCATTATTCACCAAATATTTTGCTTCCAGCACAAATTCCCTTTCTGCTAAGTAGTCAACATATCTAACTACTTTAGACATCTCTTCTGGTCCTGAAAACAAATCCTCATCTACTTGGTAAAAGCTTCTTGTTACTTCCATACTTCTTGAACCCATAATCTCTGTCTGCTTTTTTTCAAGTTTTGGAAAACTTTCCCAAGCTGTCATATAAAGCTTTTTATAAAGACTGTAGAGCTCAATGAAATTCCATTCTTTTAGAATTTCTTTGTTACAGAAAAGCTCAATAGGATAGTATCCTCTTACTGGACTTACTTTCATTTTGAGCTTTCTAACGGTTCCGAAAGTATGTGACTCAGCTTTGTTTTCAGAAAAGAAATTTCCGCTCGCATCAGCTCTCAGTTCAGCAAACTCCAGTACTTCTTTTCTTGTTCTTTTATCGAGATGAAAAATATCTTCTCTGAAAATGCCATACATTAGGCTTCCTTTCGAAAAAAATTTAATTTTCATCTCATACAGGAAAAAAAGTTCTTCTGGATAAAACGGTTTTTTGTTATTTCTGAAAATATTTTCTGTGTTTAAAACTCTCTGTGGCTCTTTATTTCCTACCTGGACAAAAGAAAAATCTTCTGGGAAGAAGTGATACTCTCCAAAAATCACCATATATACTCTTACAAGCTTGGCTTTTTCAATTACACTCATTCCTTCAGGTGCATCTTCCAAACGTAATGCCACATTTTCTATCAGTTCTTTGTATCCACTGATATACTTGGTAGCATTTTCGACAGTTCTGAGCTTTGCCACAAGTGACATAACTTCTGTTTCGCGAGGTTTTCCTCTAAAAGAACTATCAATACCAAAGTATTTTTTCACCTTGGCAAACTCTGCTACCCCAATTGTTTGCTCAAAAGCCGGAAATCCTTCTTCTACAATTAACTTAATATCAATATCTTTTGAAAGATCTGAAACTAAAGTATTGTAGAGCCGAACCACTCCAGCTTCATCTTTGACTGAAATTCCATCAAAAG
Source organism: uncultured Clostridium sp. (assembly GCA_900553685.1). GTDB lineage: Bacteria > Bacillota > Clostridia > TANB77 > CAG-508 > Scatovivens > Scatovivens faecipullorum. The sequence goes on along the minus strand of USEI01000017.1, from coordinate 26,881 downwards.
ATACTACTTTCGGATTAACAGTTGTCTTTTTAGGAGTAAAAACCTTTGTGGTACTTTCCCCTAAATTTTGTGGTCTTGCTAATACATTGTTCATTACTTTTCTCTCCTTTGTGTTATATTATTTTTTCAAGGTACTCTGACAATTACTACGGTTTCGTAATGGTCATACATTTTGATTATACCAAATTATGTTAACTTTTTCAAGACCTATATATACATAAAAAACCTTTCTTATTTAAAATAATAAGAAAGGTTTTTATTTAAGTTATGTATTAATCATTTCCAAAAAGTTTTTTATATTCTAATAAAACTTTATTTTGAAGTTCACCAACATATCTTTGTGTTTGCTCTTCAAAATCTGGTATACTATAAAATTCTTGAATATCAGCATCTTGATTTGAGTATAATGGCCTATTTAAAACTGAATTTTTATATTGGTTTGCTTTTTCATAATTTTTTTCAACGCCATCACCCCAAAAATATAATTTTCCTAAATAATATTCAGAAAAAGCATTATTATCAGCAGCAGATTTTTCAAAATATTCTTTTGCTTTTAAATAATTTGTTTGCACTCCCATACCATTGTAATAAATTTTTCCTAAAAAATAATTTGAACCTTTTGAACCTCTTTCTGCTGCAATTTCAAAATATTCTCTAGCTTTTTGTGCATTTACTTCAACACCAATTCCATTAAAATATCTTTGTCCCAATTCATAAATCGCACCAACATCACCATTTCCTGCTAAAACTTCTAGTTCTTTTATATTTTTAGTACTCATAAATTTATCCCCCTTAGAATAATATTTTTTATTATTCGTTATAATCTATCCTTATTATAAAGATAATAACATTTTTTTCCATTTTTTACTATAAATTTTATATTACATTAATGATACAAATTGAATACAAAAAACTTGGACAATTGTAGTAAAATTTATTTTTACTACAATTATCCAAGTCTATCTTCTAGATTTCTAAATGTGTTCCCAAAAAACCTGCTGCTGATTGTGCTACTTTATCTTCAACTTCACCCATTTTTTTATTTGGTTCTTTTGACAGAAGTATTACACTTCCAACAACATCTCCATCTGTTATTATAGGATATATTACTTGAGAATTATAAATTCTTTCTCTTCCTTCATTTTGAGTTATAGGTATTGAAATTTCATTATTTTCTTTACTTTTAAAAATCTCTTTGTTTTCTATAACCTCTTCTAGTTCTTTACTAAGATTTTTTTCTAAAAATTCTTTTTTTGAACCTCCTGAAACAGCTATAACTGTATCTTTATCTGTTATACAAGCAATATGTCCTGTTGTTTTTGCTATAGTATCTGCATAGGTACTAGCAAATTCTGTAAGTTCCCCAATTGGAGAATATTTCTTTAAAATTATTTCTCCTTCTTTATCTGTAAATATTTCTAAAGGATCTCCTTCTTTTATTCTATGGACTTTTCTTATTTCTTTTGGAATTACCACTCTTCCTAAATCATCTATTCTTCTTACAACTCCTGTTGCTTTCATAAATTCCTCCTTATTTTGTATTTATACTCTTAGTATGACAAAATAGGAAAAAAATATACATATTTTTATTTATTTTTTAAACTCATTTCACAATATCTACATCTATAAATAGCTTTTTCTTTATCTGTTAAAACAAATATTTGATCTAAATTTTTTTCTACAGAAGTTATACATCTAGGATTATTACATTTTGCCACATTTATTATTTTTTCTGGTAAATTAATTTTCTTTTTTTCTACTATTTTATCATTTTTTACAACATTTACTGTTATATTATGATCTATAAATCCTAAAGTATCTAAATTAATTGGAATATCCTTGTCAATTTTTATAATATCTTTTTTGCCAGATTTTTGGCTTTTGGCATTTGTTATTATTGCCACTTGACAATCCAATTTATTAAGTTTTAAAAGTTCATATATTTGCATTCCTTTTCCAGCTTGAATATGATCTATAACATAACCATTTTTTATACTATCTATATTCATTATTTTACCTCCAATAATTTTAATATTAATGCCATTCTTATATATTTTCCATATTGTGCTTGTTTAAAATAACATGCTCTTGGATCATCATCTACATCTGTTGAAATCTCATTTACTCTAGGTAATGGATGCATTATACATAAATCTTTTTTAGCTTTTTCTAATTTTTCTTTATTTAAAATATAATAATCTTTTAAACGAATATAATCTGCTTCATTAAAAAATCTTTCCTTTTGAACTCTTGTCATATAAAGAATATCCAATTTATCCATATATTCTTCAATATTTTTTGTTTCTATATATTCTATATTATTTCTTTCTAAAACATCTTTTTTTATGTATTCTGGTAAATTTAATTCATCTGGTGAAATTAAAACAAATTTTATGTTTTTATACCTAGACATTGCTGTAATTAATGAGTGGACAGTTCTGCCAAATTTTAAATCTCCACACAAACCTATAGTTAAATTATCTAAACGACCTTTTTCACAATTTATTGTTAATAAATCTGTCAAAGTTTGAGTTGGATGATTATGACCTCCATCTCCAGCATTTATAATCGGAACTGTTGATTTTAAAGATGCAACATAAGGTGCTCCTTCTTTAGGATGTCTCATTGCAATAATATCACTATAACATCCTACCATTCTAATAGTATCTGATACAGTTTCTCCCTTAGCTGCTGAACTTGATGCTGCCTCAGAAAATCCTAAAACTTTTCCACCTAAAGATAACATTGCAGATTCATGGCTCAATCTTGTTCTTGTACTTGGCTCAAAAAATAAAGTAGCTAAGATTTTACCATCGCATTTATGAGAATACTTTTCTTTATTTGCGATAATATCTTTAGCTACTTTAATCAAATCATCAATTTCTTCTACGGATAAATCTTTAATATCAATTAAATGCTTCATTTTTTTACTCCTTTTTTAATTTTTTATTATTTTACCTTTTTTTTACTAATTTGTAAAGTATAAAAACAAATTTGAACAGAAAAAACGATTCAATACAATTTTGAACCGTTTTTTCCAATTTATTTTAATTTGGGGATTTTACTAAATTTCTTGTTACATTCATTTTATTGTATCTTTAAATTTTATCTACCATAGCATCACTCCTTCCTCTTTTCTATGATTTGATTTTATATAATATAACTTAAAATAACCTTAAAAATTTGTGAATATTTCATGTTCTTTTTCTTAAGTTTTTATTAAGGAGTTTAGCTTTGATTTTTAAAATATAAAATTTTAAAGACATTATAATCATTTAAAAAAAATTTATAAATTAATTTATCTTAATTAATTTATTCCGCTATTTTTTTCCTTTTGTAAATATGTCTTGTTGGTATATTTTTATATAAATTTATTATATTTTCTAAATCTTGTGAAAATTCTTTTAATATAACAATTTTTATACTAACATCTTTTCCTTTACAATAGCTATCTAAACTTTCTTTTAGATTAACTATGAATTCATATTCTGGTTCTAATTCTCTTCTATGCTTCTTTACTCTATCTAAAAGCATTTCTTTAATTTTCATTATATCCTCATTGCTTGCACAAGTAATTCTTTGCATCATTTGATTGATATCATAGTAATTTAAAATTGGTTTATCCATATATTCTGTAGTAAATTTCTCATAAAACTGTTCCATTTTCATAGGAATACATTTAAATATTTCTTCTGCTTTTTCTTTGTTCATCTTTATTTTTAATTCTTTATTTAACTGATGGAAATGTTTTAATACATCATTCATATCTTCACCAATATCAATTCCTATTCTTGAAAGCTCTTCATCTATATTATCACAATATTCAGATTTTTCAGACACTTTATCCATTCCATTTATAAAAATTTCTTTTACTTCTTTAGGTTTATATTTAATCAAATTTTTTCTGGCAAAATAACTAAAATATGCAAACAATTTTACAAGTTCAATTAACTCTAAATCACCATTTTTAACATTAGAAATAACCTCTTCAATAATTTCAGGAAATTGTGTATCTGAAATTTTCCAATATTCCTCTGTAAGTAGTCTTTTATATCCTGGTAATTTTTCTGTATCTATTGTTTGAATTATCATTTCCATATCTTTTCTAAAAGCTTTCAAATCAAAAATTCTTGTTCTTACATACATTTCTATAAATTTGAAAAATCTATATTCAGATTTAAAATTAAAATAATAATTATTATCAAATTCTTTAATATAGAATTGTCTATTATCCATCAAAACTCTTGAAGAAACTAATATTGATTTATATTCTTCATTTGAATTTATGTTTATAAATTTATCTTTAGTAATTTTTCCTGCTTTAATTTCAAAAGAAACAGCTATTGTAAAAATTAACATAGTTTGAAGTACTCTCAAATTCGTATTTGGATAAAAATCATTTACTGTTTCAAAGATTTTTTGAAAATCATTTAAAGCATGTTTTAATATTCTTAAATTTCTCGTTCCAGATTTTATAAAAGTATTAGTAATTAAATTTGTATGTTCTCTTAAAAACCTTATTAAATCATCATTTTTTTCATATCTCATTAATAAGCCATTAATTATATAATTAAATTTAGGAGCATATTCAAAAGTTTCTCCTATTAATTTTTCTTTTATTCTTTCATAATCATTTGCTTTATCAAAAACATATTCAATCTTTTCGCTTATCTTTTCAACCATTGGCTTATCTGCTTTTAACAGTGTTCCTTCTTTATCTAGAAGATATGTTGCTATAAAAGTTTTAAGTTCAAGATTTGTACTTTTTAGTTTTGTTGCAAGCTCTTTTTCATTACAAATAATAATTGTTTTTATATGATCATGTTCTACGAAATTATTTATATATCCTAAAATATCAATAACATCAACATTTGCCCTTTCTAAATCATCAAAACATAATACTTTATCATCAGTTGAGAAAAATTTAGTATAATCTAGTTTTTCTCCATTTTGATTCATGCCAAAAAAATGTGCCATATCTAAGCCTGTTTTAGCATATTCAGGTATAGAAGAAATGTTATCATTTTCGCTCATATATCTCTTTACATTTTTATTACCATAAGCTTGAGTTGTTTCAATAAATATCTTTTTACTTATATCTTCCAAATTTGATATACCATATAAAGACATATATATAGTTGTATATTTTTTACCATTAAATCTAAGTGAATCAATTTTATTTCTTATTTTATGATTCCAAAAATAAGTTTTTCCACTTCCCCATTCACCATTAATCATAATAGCATAATCTGTATAATCAGCTCTTACATAATCTAATATACTTTCAACTAAATCTTCCATTTTCTCCTCCTAATTTTTTGCTATAATTAAAACTAAAATTTCTTTTGCTCCTGCTTCTTTTAATTTTGATGAAATTTCATTTACAGTAGCTCCTGTTGTGTAAATATCATCTAATAATATAATTTTCTTATTTCTAATATTTATATTATTATTAACAAAATAAACATCTTTTATATTTGTTTTTCTATTTTCTTTATTAAGTGTACTTTGAGTCTTAGTTCCTTTTAATTTAAATACTATATTTTTACCTTTCAAAATTTCCAATTCTTTAGATATAATTTGCGTTATTAATTCTGTTTGATTATATCCTCTTTTTATCTTCTTTTCTTTATCCATTGGAACTGAAATGATTATATCATATAATTTTAAAATTTCACTAGCTTTTTTATTTTTTAATATTTGTCTTGCAAAAAAATTTGATATATATGCTGCTCCATTAAATTTATATTTAATCATGTATTTTCTTACAATTCCTGTATATTCAAAACAATAAAACAATTTTTCCCAATAATATCTATTATCTCCATCCAAATAATATTTTTGTATGAAATTTTCTGCCTTTATATTTAAATTTAATTTATCTTTTATTAATTTCTGATTATCTATAATATTAAATTTCTTATATCTATAAAATCTTTTCTCACATTTTTCACAAATATAATTTTTGTTTAATTTTCCACATATTATACAACTTGGTGGAAAAAATATATCTAATAAACTTTTTCCTTCAAAAAAGTTAAAAAAATTGAAGACAAACTTCATATTACTCCTTTCATTTGCCCCCAATTTTTTATTTATTATTGTACTTTTTTTATAACTTATTAAATATTGCCATTAAATTTTCTGTATTATAATGTTTTTAATCTTTCATTAACATTTTCAAGCATTTTTTTATAATTAGCTAATTTTTCTTTTTCTTCATTTACCTTTTTTTCTGGTGCTTTATTAACAAAACCTGGATTTGATAGCATTTTTTCTCCTCTTAAAACTTCTGCCTCAAGTCTTGTTTTTTCTCCTTCTAATCTTTTTCTTTCTTCTTCTAAATCTACTAATTCTTCAAAAGGAAGATATGCTTTTATGTCATCCACAACTATTGATACAGCATTTTGTGGCACACAAGTTTCATCTTCAATTATCTCGATTTCACTTGCAAAACCTAGCTTAATTAAAAATTCTTTCGCAGATAATATATCTTTTTCTAAGCCATTTTTTACTATCAATAATTTAGATTTTTTAGAAGGATGAACATTCATTTGAGTTCTTATATTTCTTATCTCAACAATCAGTCTTTTTAGTTTTTCAACTATTTCTTCCTCTTTATCAAACACAAATTTTTCTCTTATATCTGGCCATTTTGCTACAATTAAATCTTCTGTTCCAAAACATATTAATTTTGAATAAATCTCTGAAGTTATAAAAGGCATAAATGGATGTAGCAATTTTAAAGAACTTCCAAATACATGATTTAATATATCACTTACTGCAATCTTTTCATTCTCATCTTCGCTATAAATTCTTGGTTTTACCATCTCAATATACCAATCACAAAATTCATTCCAAATAAAGCTATATATTTTGTCTAATGCTATTCCTAAATCATAATTATCTAAATTTTTGCTTACATCAGCTACTAATTTATCAAATTTATTTAATATCCATTTATCTTCAATTTTTAATAAATTTGAATTATACTCATGATTTTTTTCAAAAACTTCAAAGCAAAATTCTCTCACCTTATCATCATCTGCTAAGGAGTTTGTTATAAATTTAGCAGCATTCCATATTTTATTTGCAAAATTAGAAGCTTGTTCTAATTTTTCTGGCATAAATCTAATGTCATTTCCCATAGTTGTTCCTGATAAAACAGAAAATCTTAGACTATCTGCACCATATTTATCAATTATATCTAATGGATCAATACCATTTCCTAAAGTTTTTGACATTTTTCTTCCTTGACTATCTCTTACAATTCCATGAACTAAAACATCTTTAAAAGGTACCTCGTTTGTAAACTCTAAACCTTGTGTCATCATTCTTGAAATCCAGAATGTTATAATGTCAAATCCAGTTACTAATGTCTGAGTTGGATAAAATTCTTTATAATCTTCTGACTCTGTATTTGGCCAACCAAGTGTTGAAAATGGCCATAGTGCAGAACTAAACCAAGTATCTAACGTATCTGGATCTTGATGTAACTTTGTACTTCCGCATTTTTCACATTTTTCTGGAGCTTTCTTAGATACATGAAAATGTCCACATTCATCACAATAATAAACAGGAATTCTATGACCCCACCATAATTGTCTTGATATACACCAATCTTGAATATTATCTAGCCAATGAAAATATTGTTTTTCGTATCTTTGTGGAACAAAACGTGTTTCGCCATTTCTTACGCTATCTGCTGCTCTTTTTGCTAAATCTTTCATGCTTACAAACCATTGTTCAGAAATTTTAGGTTCTATTGTGCTTTTACATCTTTCACACTTTGCAACATTATGAGTATAATCTTCAGTTCTTACTAATGCTCCTATCTCTTTTAATTTTTCAACTATCTTTTCTCTTGCTTCTAATAAATCCATTCCTTCATATTCTGGAACTAAATTTCCCATTTTAAATTTATCATCAAAAACTTCAATTATCTCTAAATTGTGCCTTAAACCAGCTTGATAATCATTCATATCATGTGCTGGTGTTATTTTAACACAACCTGTTCCAAATTCCATTTCTACAAACTCATCTGCTATTATTGGAATTTCTTTATTCATAATAGGAAGAATACATGTTTTTCCAATTAAATTTTTGTATCTTTTATCAGATGGATGTACAGCAACAGCTGTATCTCCAAGCATTGTCTCTGGTCTTGTAGTTGCAACTTCTATATAATCATTTTCTGTTCCAGTAATTTTATATCTTATATGCCAAAGGTGAGAAGCTTCTTCTTTATACTCTACTTCTGCATCTGAAATTGATGTATTACAACTTGTACACCAATTTACCATTCTTTTCCCTTTATAAATTAAACCTTTTTCATATAATCTTATGAACTGTTCCAATACTGCATCAGACATACCTTCATCTAAAGTAAATCTATTTCTTGTCCAATCACAAGAACAGCCTAATTTTTTTTGTTGATTTTGAATAATTCCACCATATTCTTTTGTCCAATTCCAAGCCTCTTCCAAGAATTTTTCTCTACCCAAATCTTTTTTTGTTTTTCCCTCTTTTGCAAGTTTTTGAACAACTTTCATTTCTGTTGAAATAGCCGCATGATCTGAGCCAGGAAGCCATAATGTCCTGTATCCCCTCATTCTTTTATAACGAATTAGAACATCTTGAATAGTATCATCTAAAGCATGACCCATGTGTAATTTTCCTGTTACATTAGGTGGTGGCATCATTATACAATAACTCTCTTTCGTCTTGTCATCTGATGGTTTAAAATAATTTTTTTCCTCCCATTTTTCATAAATTTTGTCTTCAAAATCTTTTGGATTAAACTTGTCATTTAGTTTGTGATCTTTTTTCATGTTCTCTCCCCTTTCTTTAAAATTTGTATGCAATATTTAGCAAAAGTATATAGAAAGTTTAATTAACTTTCCTATATATAAAAAAATAAACCCTTAGGAAAACCTAAGGGCGATTTATTCATCACGGTACCACCTTAATTATTTATTAAAAAATAAATATCTCTAAAGTTTTTAACGTTACTTAAACGGATATACTTAAAGTTATTTTCGGTATATCAACTAAAAAAGCTACCTTCAGTAAAATTTTCTATAAGAAGCTCACAGCGCATTCACTTCTTTTCTCTTTCTAGTTTACTTTTACTTACTCCTCTTTTTTATTGTTTTTAAAATATGATATGTAATATATTAACATAAATATTTTCTAAAAGCAAGCATTATAAAATATTTTTCTAATTTTTTATCTATTTTTATTGTTGTAAATCTTCTTCAGCAACATTATTTATATTTTCAACAGTTTTTTCAATAACTTCCATAGGATAAAAAATCATTTTATAATATTTTCTAATTAAATTTTCATTTAAACCATCTGAAAAAGTAGGTGGCTCAAACATCTGTCCACATCTAAATCTAAAAAATATTAAATTATCTTGAATTTTTACTTCAAATGGTCTATCACTTATATTTATAATATCTATATATTTTTCTATTAAATCTGATGTAAATATACGCATTGCTGTAACTTTATCTTGAGTAAACAAATCATAATATTTTTCAAATTCTGCTGAATCGACTTCTATTCTATTATTACTAAATCTTTTTATATTAAAATTTGTTGCAACTTTTATTTCTGATTGAACATTTTTATTCAATCTTACAATACCATACATTCCTCTAAAAGTTTCCGTTCTTTCTTCTCTCCTATTGCCTTCAGAATCAACATATTCTTCTACATCGTAAGTTGCAACTTCTGCAATTTGAATTGGTTCACCATTTTTTAATCTTCCATAAATTCTATCTTCTGAAAAATAATCATCAACATTATTATCAAAATTAGAAATTCTATATTCCATTCTAGGAATTCCACCTGTTTGATCAAAATTTAATTTTTCATTATATTCTTTTATTAAACAATCAATTACTGTACCTTTATATATCTTTCTATATATTTTGGATGCTGTTGTCATTAAAAATATTATTAAACAAACAGATAGAGAAACTGTTAATGTTATAATATATTTTTCATCAGCAAATATATAAATACAAATATTCAATATGATAGCAATAATGGTAACAGTTAATAAAAATTTATTATTTTTATTTTTTACTTGTTTTAATCTTTCTTTACTATTTGAGCATACTTTCTCGTAAATTTCTTCAAAACTTTTCATTTTTTATCTCCAATTTGGCTTTACATTTTCTTTCTTATATTCTTCAATTTGGAATAAATCTTCTTCTTTAAATCCAAAGATTCCAGCAAAAAAGTTATTTGGGAAAGTGCTTATTGTCGTATTATAAAGTGTTACATCTCCATTATAAATTCTTCTTGCTGCTTGAAGTTGACTTTCCATTTTTTCCAAACTTCTTTGTAAATTCAAAAATTGTTCACTAGCTTTTAAATCTGGATTACTTTCACCAACTGCAAGTAAATTATTAAATTCATTATTTAATTCTTCTCCAAGTTTTAAATCTTTATTTTTGGCATTATTATATTGAGAGCGTAAATTAGTTATCTTACTTAATGTTTGCTCTTCATATTTAGTATAACCTTTTACACATTCTACTAAATTTGGAATTAAATCAAATCTTTGATTTAAATAAACTTCTATTCCTGATTTCGAATGTTTTATTTTATTTCTTAGTCTAATAAACGTATTAAATTCTATCATAATAAAAATTAAAATTAAAATCAATAAAATTGCCAATATATACATTTTCTTTCTCTCTTTCTCTAGATCCTATTTATTGTTAAAATCTGTATAATCAATTGAATTAATTATTTTTTGTATTAATTTTAGCTAATTCATTTGTACAGTTCCTATTATAGAATTTATATCTTCTATTTTATGTTTTTTCATATAATTTTCTATTCCAGCTATTGTTTTTATACTAACTTCTGGGTCAGCAAAATTTCCAGCTCCTATTGATACTGCTGTTGCTCCTGCTAGCATATACTCTATTGCATCATCACCATTTGTAATACCACCCATTCCTAAAACAGGAATATTAACAGCTTGTGCAATCTGATATACCGCTCTAACTCCAACAGCTTTTATTCCTGGTCCTGAATATCCTCCTGTATTATTAGCAAGAACTGGTCTTCTTTTATCTATATCTATTTTCATACCAAGTAATGTATTAATTCCTGAAATTCCATCTGCTCCTGCATCTTCTGCACCTTTTGCTGGTTCTGTTATATCTGTAACATTAGGAGTTAATTTTACTATTAAAGGTTTATCTGTTAATACTTTTCTTACTTTTGAAGTTACTTCTTTAACTCCTTCATATGAAGTTCCAAATGCTAAGCATCCTGCTTTAACATTTGGACAAGAAAGATTTAGTTCAACTCCATCTATATCTAAAGTATTTAAAATCTTACCTAATTCAACATAATCTTCTATTGTACTTCCACATGCATTAACAATTATTTTTGTATCAAATTTTCTAAGCCATGGTAAATCATATTCTGCAAAATATTCAACACCTGGATTTTGAAGTCCTATACTATTTAACATTCCTCCCGGAACTTCACAAATTCTTGGTGGTGGATTTCCAGGTCTTAATTTTAAAGAAGTCCCTTTTGTAATAATTCCTCCTAATTTGTTTAAATCAATATACTCTGAATATTCTCTACCATATCCAAAAGTACCAGATGCAACTGTTACTGGGTTTTTCATTTTAATTCCACATAAATTTACTTCAGTTTTCATTTTCTCTCCTATCCGATAAAATTTATCTATATTTATTTTATAAAATTAATTATCAAAACCTGATGTTTATAATATTTATAGTTTTTTTATGATTTGGTTTTTTAATTTTTTATAGCTTTTAATCTAACTGTTTATAATTAAAGTTATTATTAGTTTTACAAAAATTACTCTGTAATAATTAAAGAATCAAGTTTTACTTCTTGATTATTTAATTCTCCGCCTATAAATCTTACACTATAATTCAAAATCTTATCTTTTAAATTATTTTTTCTACAATCCAATACATATTCTCCCAGTTTATCTTTAGGTATAGTATATCTTATATATTTATCATATTCCATATATTGTATAGATTTTTTTGTTTTTTTATCTACTACTTCATATGGATTTATTCCTTCAGTATCAACTTCTATTTCTATTAAATAGTCATTATCTCCTATCGCAGTTAATCTATCAAACCCATAATACTGTGATATTAAAGCATTTACTGGCATGTGATAATCAAATTCTGGAAAGAAATTTGCTATATTAATCCAGTCATCTGCATGTATCCAATTTGCATACTCAAATTTGCTTACAAGCACATCTTTTTCTCCTCTTGCTAAAGCTTCTTGATATTCCGCAGTTATTTTATTTTTATAAGGAATTATATAATTTATTTGTCCAAGTGTACTTGGAGAAAATTTTCCAAAAACTATTAATGTAAAAACTATTGAAGCTACAGCTATTAAACAATTATATTTTTTAAATTTTTCAGAAATAATTGTAATATTTCTTGCAAAAACAATCATAAACATAACTTCATAAGCCAAAAATGCTCTAGGAGGAAAATATGATATAACAGCCATTGGTACTGTAGCTATTAAACTAGGTAATATAAAATATAAAAACTGTCTTTTTATTTCTAAATAATTTAATTTTTTAAAATTTTTATTTTGTTTTATAGCTTGAAAATTTTGCACAAAAAACGCTAATACCATACTTACTATTATTGATATAAGTACAAATCTATTATCTCTATAATTCTGCATAAATTCCCATGAAAAACTTTTATCTCCTGTTACTTGGCCCATTCTTGATAAATTTCCTGGTGCAAATATTGTAGCCAAAGCACCTAAGCAAAACATTACAAAAACTAAGCTTACAATTATTTTCTTATTTCTGTCGAATTTAAAGAATTTTTTTATATTAAATAAAATTAAACAAACTAGAAAAGCTCCTCCTACAAAAGCCACATTTTCATGTGAAAATCCCACTACAAATGCAAATAATGTTAAAGCAATTTTTGAAAGTATATTTAATTTTTTTATATCTTGAAAATAATTATAAAAATAATAAATAAATATTACTAAAAATGTACATGGCCATAAATAATTAAAACTTCCACTTATCCAAGCAAATTTTTCTCCAAACATCATACTAAAAGTTAAATATCCAAATACTCCAAGTAAACTTAGAAAACTTGACTTTTTATTTAAAACTTTTGTTATAAAAATAATAAATATAATAAATACTGTACTGTTTAGCAACTCATATACTATTGGCGGTAAATTTCTAAAAATACCTATAAACACATGTGGTATTATTCTCCCTGTCCAATTATTGTAAAAAAACTTTGCTGTTTGAATTGCATTTGAAATACTATCTACTCGTTGAGTATTATTAGTTCCTTGAACAAAAGTATAATTATAATCATCTGGACTTAATAATACTGAATGTGAAAGTAATAACATACTTATAAAAATAAGTAATATTAATCCAATCTTAGCTAAAACTTTAATTAAATTTACCAATTGCTCTTTTGTAATTTTTATCTTAAGAATATTAAATTCTGTTTTCATTCTTTATCTCCTAAATTTCCACATCTGCAGCGTTAAACACTGGTCCTTCTTTACATACATGTCCATATCTAGGCTCTTTTCCAGATATAACTTTAACTGCACATCCAAGACAAGCTCCAATTCCACATCCCATTCTTTCTTCCAAAGATATTTGACATGGAATATTATTTTCAATTGCATATTGTCTAACTGCTTTAAGCATTGGAAGTGGTCCGCAAGCAAAAATCATATCAACATGATGTTCTTCAATATCTTTTTTCATAAAGTCTATTGCAAAGCCTTTTTCTTTATAACTTCCGTCATCTGTTGTAACAACTAATTTATTTAATCCAATTTCTTCAAAATCTTTTTCACATGTAACTAAAGATTTATCTCTAAAACCTAAGTAAACATTTATATTCGCTTTTCCTTTTAATTCTTTTGCAAGTTCATATAATGGATAACAACCAATTCCTCCGCCTATTATAGCTACATTTTTATATTCTTGAACTTTAAAAATTCCAAAACCAAGAGGTCCCATAATATCAATTTGACTTCCGATTTCTTTTTTAGCTAAAAGTTCTGTTCCTCTTCCTTTTACTTGAAAAATAAATTCTACAATTTCCTCTTCTTTAGAAATATTATAAATACTTATAGGTCTTCTTAAAAATGGTTCTCCCACTTCTGAAACTTGTATCTCTAAAAATTGTCCTGCTTTTGCAGTACTTGCAATTTCAGGTGCTTTAACTGAGAATTTATAAATTCCATCTACAAGCATTTTTTTAGCAACTAATTCACATTTTACTTTTACTCCCATAGCTTCTCCTTTTATTTTATAATTTTATAATTTTATAATTTTATAATTTTATAATTTTACAATTTTATAAATCTTAATTTTTAATTATTTTATCATATTTATATTAATAATATCTATAATTATCTTTTTTAGTTATATCCTTTCATTATTTTAAAATTGATTTATATAAATCATTATATTTTCCATAGCCTAAATATTTTTCTTCATTATTAAATGAAGCATCTTTCTTTTTATCATAAGTTTCATCTGGTACTTCTGTTAAAGTTTCAAAAAATATTTGTGCTATTTTAAAATCTGATTTTAAAGTAATACTCTTTTTGCTAAAATTATATACTCTTAAAAATATATAAGTTTGATGTCCTGGATGATAAACTGGAGCAGATACAAATAATCCTGTTCTTAACAATGAATTTTTTTCTCCAACCTTACCAACTAAGAAATCAGGCATTTTAAGTTCTTCATTAGTTTTAACCATTACAAATTCTTGTGGCTTTAGCTCATATTCCTTAACTTCTCCATCTTCTGTTATGATATTATCTATTGTTAAATCATAAGATACACCACCTAAATTTTCTGGCTTATAACCGGTAACTATCAAAGTATTTTTTTCAACTAATTCTCTTATGTTTTTATCTACAAGTACCATAATTTTCTCCTTTATTTAAAAAAATTCTACACTATATTCTGTTTCAAATTCTTGATTTTTTCTTAATTCTATTAAATTTTCTTTTTCTTCAAAATTTCCATTTGAATTTACAGTATCAGCTGTATTAAACCAAGGTTCAATACAAATAAATGGTGCTTCTGGCTTTGACCATATTGCTAAATATGGAAAGTTCTTAAACTCAAATGCTAATATAGTCTTCTTTTCTGTTTTTAAATAAACTTTATCTGATTTTAAGTTCTTCATTATTATAGCATCTTTCTCAAATGTTTTACTATCTAAAAATATTCTATTTTCTCTTATATATTTTTCCATTTTTTCACATTTTTCTTTTAAAAGCCCATCTTCTAATCTATATATTTCTATTTCATCTTCAATATCTTCAAATTCTAATCGATATTTTCCACTTGAATATTCACAAACAAAAGCTGGATGTCCTCCAAGTCCAAAAATCATTATGTCATCACTTCTATTTACAACTTTATAATTTGTATAAACTTTATTTTTAGTTGTTCTATAAGATACATAAAGTTCAAAATCAAAAGGAAATTTACTCTTTGTTTCCTCATTAGATTTTAAAACATAAGAATTTTCAGCTAGCTTTTCAAAATTCATATCTCTTGCAAAACCATGTTGTCCCATTTCATAAGTTTTTCCATTTATAATTGTTTTTCCGTTTTTTAATTTTCCTACTATTGGAAATAATATTGGACTATGCCTATTCCAAAAGCTTTTCCCATCATGTAATTTTTCAATTCCATCAAATTTTACAGAAATAAGTTCTGCACCTTTACTTACTGATTGTATCTCTACCATGTTTATTCTCCTCTTGCATAATATTTAAATTTTAGATAATTTAAAACTTTTACGCTCTTATCGCTTCATTTAGTTCTTCTCTCATCCTTATTGCTTCTTCTCTTGTAGCTTTAGCATATTCTTCATCTTTGTATTTATCTTTCCATCTATCTGATTTATAAGCACACATTAGGCTCCTTGAAGCATTTACAATTCCACCCAGTCCATCTTTAAATCCTAGTGCTATATCTTCAGCTTTTCCCCCTTGAGCTCCATAGCCCGGAATCAAGAAATATGACTTGGGCATTATCTCTCTTAATTCTTTTATTTGTGCTGGATAAGTTGCCCCCACAACTGATGCTATTTGACTATAACCATACTCTCCTATAAGGTCTTCTCCCCAAGTATTTACAAGTTCTGCAACTTTTTCATATACTGTTTTTCCATCTTCTAATTTTAAATCTTGAAGTTCTCCTGAAGATTTATTAGAAGTTTTTACAAGTACAAAAATGCCTTTATTATATTTTTTACAATCTTCAATAAATGGTTTTACACCATCTATCCCTAAATAAGGATTTACTGTTACCCAATCTATATCATAAAAACTTTCTTCCGTATCTCCTACTAAAGTTTTTCCCAGATAAGCATTAGAATATCCAGCAGCAGTTGTTCCTATATCTCCTCTTTTTATATCTGCAATAACAATTAAACCTTTTTCTTTTGCATATTTACAAGTTTCTTTAAAACATTTTATTCCCTCTATTCCAAACATTTCATAAAAAGCTATTTGAGGTTTTACAGCTGGAATTATATCAAAAGTAGCATCTATTAAATTTTTATTATATTCTAAAATTCCTTCGCAAACACTTTTTACATCTTTTCCATATTTAGATTTTATACATTCTGGTAGCATCTCATATCTTGGATCTAACCCCATTACTGTTGGATTATTTTTCTCTTTAATTTTATCTATTAACAAATCCATAGCATTTTTCATAACTTATTTATTCCTTTCTTAGCCATAAATTAATTTCTAATAACTAAATCCTTTCATATACAATTCTTCCAGAAACTATTGTATATCTTACTTGTCCTTTTAATTTTTTGCCTATCCAAGGTGTATTTTTTGATTTTGAAACTATTTTTTCCTTTAAAAATACATATTCTCTGTTTGGATCAAATATTGTTAAATCAGCCACTTTTCCCTCTGCTATTTCACCTCTATCTATTCCTAAGATTTTAGCTGGTGTATATGACATAACTCTTACCATATCTAAATATGAAAGTAAACCTTTATCTACTAAATTTGTTATTGTTGCACCTAAAGCTGTTTCAAATCCTATTATACCATTTGGTGCTGCTACTAGTCCTTTAGCCTTTTCTTCTTCAGCATGTGGTGCATGGTCTGTTATTATAGCATCTATTGTTCCATCTTTTAGGCCTTCAATTATTGCTAATCTATCTTTTTCTTCTCTTAAAGGAGGATTCATTTTTGCATTAACACCTGATTCTAAAACTTCTTCTACTGTAAATGAATAATAATGTGGACAAGTTTCACAAGTTACTTTTACACCTCTTTGTTTTGCACTTCTTATCATATCTACAGATGTTTTGGTACTTATATGACAAATATGTGTATGTAAATTATTTGTTTCCGCAATAACAATATCTCTAGCTGCCATTATTTCTTCTGCTTCAGGTAAAACTCCTTGAACTTCTAATTGATCAGCTATCTTTCCAGCATTTATTGCTCCTGCTGATACAGATTTTTCTTCACAATGTTCTGAAATAAAACTTCCTAATTTATTTGCTTCTATCATTGCTTCTCTAATCATTCTTGCATTTTCAACAGGCATTCCATCATCTGAAAAAGCAATAGCTCCTGCTTCTAATTGTGATTTAAAGTCTACTAATTCCTGTCCTTTTTCACCTTTTGTTACGCTTGAAAAAGGTAATACATTACAAAGATTAACTCTTTTAGCTTCTGCTATAATTTTTTCCAAAACAATAGCGCTATCAGGTGTTGGATTTGTATTTGGCATAGGACAAATAGTTGTAAATCCACCAGCAACAGCACTTCTAGATCCTGTTTCTATAGTTTCCTTGTGTTCTCCACCTGGTTCTCTTAAATGGCAATGCATATCAATCATTCCAGGCATAATAATTAACCCTGTACAATCAATAACTTTATCTGCTGATATTTCTAAATTTTCAGCAAGCTTAACAATTTTGTCATTTTCAATTAGTATATCTAATTTTTTTTCTATTTTTTGTGCATAATCAATTACAGTTCCATTTTTTAATAATGTACTCATTATTTTATTTCCTCCCTAAATAATTTTCAACATTTTATCATTTATACTGTTATTTTTCAATATAAAAAATAATGCTTTTCTATTTTTTCATAGCTTTATTTTTTGAAAATTTATATGTTAGAAAACATAATTTTATTTACAGTTTTCATTAAATTTTACTTTTTATGTAAATTATGATATAATATTATTTGGACTATAAGGTCTTTGACCTTCAAATTAGAATTTATATACAAGGAGGATTCTCTATGTTATCAGTAATTTCAGGTCTTACTATTTTAAAAGAACTAAACTCAGGAAGTGAAGTAGTCTTCGAAGACAAAATCTTTCGTGGTAACTATGTATGCACACTTAAAGTTCCCGTCACAAACATTGAAGAAGTTAAATTTCCTGAAACGCTTACTCGAATTGGAAACAAGATTTACGATTTAGAGGAAGATATCGTTGTTTGCAGACTTGAACTGATTTAAAAGCAAAGGCAGGTTATACTATACCTGCCTATTTGCTTTTTTAATTGACTTTTTTTTATTTTTACTATATTATATACAAGAAATAACAAAAATTATGATTTTACTTTATTTTTAATAAAAAATTATTTGGAGGAATTAATAATTATGAAAGATTTAACAAATCTATTGTTTGAAACACATGCTTTTAATATTGCCAAAGAAAATGAACCTTTTTGGTATACTTCAGGAAAAATTGGGCCATATTTTGTAAATGCAGAATTTTTTTATGGAAGTGATGCTGATTCAAAAGACCTTTTAAACTTTATAGATAACGAACTTGAAAATGAATCTAAAGAAAACATACCAAATCATATTTTTACAAAAGTTTTAAATCACTATAATACAAATAATATATATAAAACAACTATAGATACTATGGTAGAATATATAAAAAATCATATTGATACAAATTCAATTGATTATATATCTGGTGGTGAAAGAAGGGATTGGTTCTTTTCTAACATGGTTGCTTATCTTTTAAATAAACCACATGTCACCATATATAAAGATTTAACAACTGTTGAAAGTAGTTTTGATTTTACAAAAAATATTATTATTTCAAAAATAGAAAATAAAAACTTCTTACATGTAGCTGATTTATTGAATCAATCAGCTAGTTTTACAAGAGCTTGGATTCCAGCAATAGAAAATCTTGGTTCAAAAATCAAACATGCGCTTTTTGTAATAGATAGAATGGATGGCGGAACACAAGTTTTAACAGATTGTAATGTTACAGTACATTCTCTTATAAAAATAAATGATGACTTATTTTTAAAGGCTTTAGAGTTAAACATAATTAATGAAAAACAATTAGAGATTTTAAGAGAATTTAAAAAAGATCAAATGGCTTCTATGAAAAAATTTTTAATTGACCACCCTGAATTCATTGAAAACTCTTTAAATTCTGATAATCCAAAAACAGCTAAAAGAGCTAAATTACTAATAGAACAAGATATTTACGGCTTAGGATTAAATAATAAATAATAATATAAAATTTAATATATAATTTTATTATAAGATATTATTTCTAATAATACAAAAATCTCTTATCAATGAATGATAAGAGATTTTTTATTTTTTAACTATTTGTTTTAAATTGTTTTAGCTATAAAATTTATACTTTTATAAAGACTAATCTTTGATTTTCTATTTATTTCTTTATCTATATTTTATACTTCTGGCTTCATTACAAGTTCACCTAAATTTTCTTCATCTCCATATTTATTAACAAAATATATATTATATTTATCATTTTCCTTCTTTATTTTAAATATTTTTGTTCCATTCCCTTCAGAACCATTTTTATTTATCGCATTTGTTGCAATATCGCTATTTAATGAGTCTGGATTTATATAATATTGGTCTTGAACTAAATTGTCTTTTATATCTCTTAATTGTTCTATATATTTATTTTCTAAAAGATAGTTCATAAGAGCTTGTTCATTAAAAATCTCATCAATATTTTTCTTATTTTCTAAAGCATATTTATAATCTAATACATATTTTTCTTTAATTATGAGATTTAATTTATCTGCTATCTCACTTTTATTATATTCTGTATCTGCTTTTTTATAATTATCTACAAGTCCATTTTCTCCAAAAATCTTATGTGCAGCAATAAAAGCTATAATTATTAATATTATTATTATAATTATCAAAGATATTATCGATAATCCGTCTTCTTTTCTCATAAATATTACTCCTATTCTACTTTTTTCACACAAATTATACTATCTTTTAGCTTCACTTTCAATATATAACTTGCAAATTAAAAAATTTATTTAATTTTTCTTCTCTTTATTCTATACAAAACATACCATACTTATGAAAAAATAGCTATGTTTTCAAAAAATCAAATATGTTATTATGCTATAAAAATCTAAGAATTAATACATATATTATTTTAAGACAATATTTTCCTTTGATACTAAACTTTGAAATACTTCTAAAATCTTATCTGTTAAATATATCCCTCCACAAGGTTTTATTTCACCATTATCAGTTATTTCTAATTTTACATTTAATCTATCACCTGTGAAAAACTTTATTGTACCTCTTAATCTTTGCTTTTGTTCTTCTGTTAAATTTGTAATATTAATATTTAATGTTTTTATTGTATTTAACTTAGTTTCAGACTTTTTACTTGTTTCATCTAAAATATCTTGCGAGAATTCTTTAACATTTGATGCTACAATTTTTACAGGTTCATCTTCTCTTATACTTAACCTTCCATCAACTAAAATAATGTTATCTTCAATTATGATATTACTTACTTTTGAATAAATGCTATCAAAAATTATAATTTCTGCAGATCCATAAAAATCTTCTAAAGTTACAAAAGCCATTGTTGTATTTTTTCTTGTAAATTTTTTTGTTACTTTTGAAATAATTCCAACAAATTTAATATTTTGTCCATCTTTGTATTCTTTACTTTCTCCAAAAGCTTCTACATCTTCATTAATTTTTATCATATTTAATGTAGATATATTAGTATATTTTTCAATAGCATTTCTCATTTTATCTAATGGATGTCCTGATATATATACTCCTAGCATCTCCTTTTCCAAGCTTAGTAATTCTTTAATATCCATTTCTTCTTTTTCTATAAATTTATATTTTTGTACCTCTATTTTTTTATTATCGTCTTCCATTAAATCAAACATAGATACTTGATTTTCTATTTTATTTTTATTTTCATTATTTATAATGTCTATTATTGTTTCAAAAGAAGCCAAAAGTGTTGCTCTAGTTTTTCCAAATCCATCAAAAGCTCCCGCTTTTATTAGACTTTCGATACATTTTTTATTAACAGATTCATTTTTTACTCTTTCGCAAAAAGATGTAAAGCTTTCAAATGGTCCATTTTTTTCTCTTTCTGCAACAATTGCATCAATAACAGCTACTCCAACATTTTTTATACTTCCAAGTCCAAATCTAATTTTATCTCCTACAACAGTAAATTTAGTTTCACTTTCATTTATATTAGGATTTAAAATTTCAATTCCCATATCTTTACAGTCTTGAATATATACAGGAATCTTATCTAGATTTCCTAAAAAACTATTTAAAGTTGCAGCCATTAATTCTTCTTTATAATATGCTTTTAAATATGCTGTTCTGTACGAAATTACTGCATAAGCTGCTGCATGTGACTTATTAAAAGCATATTTGGCAAATTCAGCCATTTCATCAAAAATTTTATTAGCTGATTCTGCATCTATTCCATTTCTCACACAACCTGGAACTTCTATATTTCCATTTTCATCTACTTGTCCATTTATAAATACTTCTCTTTCTTTAGCCATTACATCTAATTTCTTTTTACCCATAGCACGCCTAACCAAATCTGCTCTACCTAAAGAATATCCAGCTAAATCTCTTACTATTTGCATAACTTGCTCTTGATATACCATACAACCATACGTTACATTTAATATTGGCTCTAATGCTGGATGCGTATATTCATTATGCCCTGGATTCAATTTTCCTTTTATATATCTTGGAATTTGATCCATTGGACCAGGTCTATATAAAGATACTCCAGCCACAATATCTTCAAAGCAATCCGGTTTTAATTCTTTCATAAATGATGTAATTCCAGCGCTTTCAAATTGAAATATTCCAAAAGATTTTCCTTCTTGCCATAATTTATATACTTTTGGATCATCCATTTTATCATCAAAAATAACGTCTATGCCTCTATTTTTCTTCACAAGTTCTAAACAGTTTGCTATTACACTTAAAGTTCTTAATCCTAAAAAGTCCATTTTTAATAAACCTAATTCTTCTAATAAAACCATTGTATATTGTGCTACAACGTTTCCATCATTTGTACAAAGTGGTACATAAGTATCTACTGGATCTTTGGTTATAACAACTCCGGCAAGCATGTGTAGATGCATTTCTAGGCATTCCTTCTAAGCCTTTTGCAATATCTATTATTTGTTTTGTAGTTTCATCATTTTCATATTGTTCTCTTAATTCTCTATTTTCTTCTAATGCTTTGTCTATTGTCATATGAATCTCAAAAGGAATCATTTTTGCAATCTTATCAACATCTGAATATGGAACATCCAAAACTCTTCCAACATCACGAATAACACTTTTTGCAGATAATGTACCAAAAGTTATTATTTGTGAAACATGATCTTTACCATACTTTCTACAAACATAGTCTATTACTTCTTGTCTTCTTTCATCTGAAAAATCAACATCAAAGTCTGGCATACTAATTCTTTCTGGATTTAAAAATCTTTCAAAAAGCAAATTATATTTAAGTGGATCTATATCTGTTATTCCTATTGCATAAGCAACTATTGATCCAGCACCTGAACCACGTCCGAGGCCCTACAGGTATTCCAACTGATTTTGCATAATGTATATAATCCCAAACAATCAAATAATAATCAATATATCCCATTTTTGAAATAATTCCAAGCTCATATTCAGTCCTCTGTTTTACTATATCACTATAATTTTCTCCATATCGTTCTTTTATTCCATTCCATGTTAATTCTGTAAAATATTCTTCATGAGTTTTATATCCTTCTGGTACATCATAATTTGGAAGTTTAGTAACTCCAAATTCAAAATCAAAATTACATTTATCTGCTATTTTTACAGTATTTTCAATAGCTTCTGGAACAGCTGAAAAATAATCAGCCATTTCCTCTGGTGATTTTATATAAAATTCATCTGTTTCAAATCTCATTCTGTCTTCATCATGGATTTTCTTTGCTGTTTGTATGCAAAGTAAAATTTCATGATTATAACTATCTTCTTTCTTTAAATAATGCGCATCATTTGTTCCAACAAGCGGAATGTCTAATTCTCTCGATAATGAAATTAGTTTTTGATTTACCATTACTTGCTCTGGTAAACCATTATTTTGTATTTCTAAATAATAATCTTCTCCAAAAACTTTTTTATGCCATAAAGCTATATTCTTTGCCTCTTCTAAATTATCTTTTAAAATTGCTTTATTTACACTACCTGCTAAACAAGCACTAAGACAAACTAAACCTTCACTGTATTTTTCTAAAATTTCTGTATCTATACGAGGTTTATAATAATATCCTTCTGTAAAACTTAAAGAAACTAGTTTTATAAGATTTTGATATCCAGTTTTATTCTTAGCAAGTAAAATAAGATGTGCATAATCATCATCTATTCCTGCTTCTTTTTCAAATCTACTTCTTGGAGCAACATATACTTCACAACCAATTATAGGTTTTATTCCCTCTTTTTTACATTCTTTATAAAAATTTACGGCCCCATACATTACACCATGGTCTGTTATTGCTATAGCTTTCATTCCTAGCTCTTTTGCCCTTTTAGGTAAATCTTTAATTCTACACATTCCGTCTAAAAGACTATATTCACTATGAACATGTAAATGAACAAAATCTGGCATAAATTATTCTCCTTTACCTATTGTTTATAAATATTATCGTTTATTTTATGAAACTTTATTTTAGTATTTTATCGATATTCCTTTATTTTTTTATAAAACTATAAAATTTTAATAACATCGGTCAATTCCTTTTGAGTTGCAGGAATTTTTAAAATCTCAAATTTAGAAATTTTATCACCAAATTTAATTTCAACAATGTCTCCAACTTTAACCTCATAACTTGGCTTTACTATTTTCCCATTTACAGCAATTCTTCCATTATCTGCTGCATCATTTGCAACAGTTCTTCTTTTTATAACCCTACTTACTTTTAAAAATTTATCTAATCTCATATAACCTCTTCTTAATTTTTTATTTTATAAATTTATTTTTTTAATATAAAAACTAATTATACAACAATTTATATCATATAAAATTCAAAATATTTTATTCAAATACAAAATATTTTTTATATTTTTCTGCAAGCCCAAGCCAAATATCATCATCATATAGTTTAAAATATGAGTAAATTCCTTTTTCTACTTTTTTATTTAATCTTATATTTCTTTCAAGCATTATTTCTTTTGCTTCTTTTAAAAAATTATATCTAACTTCTCCATTCCCATTTATTCCACAATATGTTAAATTCATAAGAACTTTATCTTCTTCTAAAATTCCGCTTTCTATTATTTTTTTCTTTACTAAATTTATATCATAAGGTATAAGTTTTAAATTAATATTTTTTATTTTTCCTTCACAGATTTCTAGAATCACATATTCTGCTTTTCCTAAATAATGTGGTGAAACTCCACAGCAACCAGCATTCATTACTAATTTTCCATTTATGTATTCATACCACATTCTCTCATGAGTATGTCCAAAAATTAGAGCATCTGCATTAATTTCATTTGCATACTTTTCTAATAATTCTCTTTTATTTCTATTTAGCAATTCTTCCACAGAATTTGGAGAACCATGTGCAAATAAAATTTTTACTTTATCATACTCTTTTTCTAAACAATGTGGTAAATTTCTTATAAAATTCATATTATCCTTAGAAAGTTCATTATACATGAATTTCACGTTTCTAAATTGAAGATTTTTCCAATCATAATTATATTTTTCATATTCAATTAAATATTGCTCTTTATTACCTTTTATTATCTTATCACTTTTTTCTCTTACAATTTTTAAAGTTTCATTTCCAAAAGGCAAATCATTTACTAAATCTCCCAAAAAAATATAATCATCTACATTATTTTTTTCAGCATCTTCTATAACTTCTTTTAGTGCTACACTATTTCCATGAATATCTGAAATAATTGCTATTTTTATTTTTCTCACCCTTTCGTTTGTTCATCTCGATTATAACATGCTCATTTTTTTATTTCAACACAAAAATACTTTTAATAAAAGAATGAATTCTAAAAATAGTACTCATTCTTTATATTATTTATTAAATTATTTGTATCTCCTACATGAATGATTATTTCCATTAAAATTATTGTCATTAAACATTATATTGTCATTATCTTGAATAGAATTTGAAATAACATTTTCATTATTAAATCTAAATTGTGTCATTGAGCCTAAATTATTGTTTCTAAAATTATAATCATCATAGTCATTTCTTCTTTCACATCTTATAGTACAATTGTTTTTATTTGTAATTATTTTAACTATATATGCTGTTACAAAAGATATTATTGTATATATTATTGCACCAACTATAAGTTCTGCTGTCCCGCCAAGAATAAAAGCAATTACTAAGAATATTGAAAAGAATATTCCAGCTACTTTTACTGGGGAATTGATAAAAGTTTCAAATATAGCAGAAAGTATAATTGTTGCTATTGGAATTGCGAAAAAAAATAGTAAAATATTCATATAATAAATACCTCCATGTTTTATAAATATTTATTATATAATATTCTATTATTTTTTATTTGTTACTTTTATTCCTACTTATTATTTACCTTATTACTTCTAAACATAGAATACTAGAATTATATGTTAATAATTAACCTCTACTAAACATAATCCCTGTGGTGGCAAAGTTTTCCCTGCTAGTTTTCTATCTTTTGTTTCTATAATATTCTTTATTTCTTCTGGTGCTATTTTTCCACTTCCAACATCAAGCAATGTTCCAGATATTATTCTCACCATATTATATAAAAAACCATTTCCTGTAAGTTCGATATAAATTCTATCTTCATTTTTTATTACTTCTGCTTTATAAATTTTTCTTACACTACTTTTACTACTTGTCCCACTTGCCTTAAATGCTTTAAAATCATGTTCTCCTTCAAAATATTTTGCTGCTTTTTGCATGTTTTCTATATTAAGTTTAATTGGAAAATGATATTCTACATTTCTATAAATTGCACTACCATATTTTGAATTGTTTATTGTGTATCTATATTTCTTAGATTTTACATTATATCTACTATGAAACCTTTCATCAACTTCTTCTGCTGATTTTATGATAATACTTTGTTTTAATTTAGAATTTATAGCAATAGGTATCTTCTCTATTGGAATTTTACTTTCTGTTTTAAAGTTTGCTGTTTGACCTAAACTATGAACCCCTGCATCAGTTCTGCCAGAAGCTATTAAATCTATACTTTCTCCTGTTATTTCTTCTATTGCTCTTTCGATTTCTCCTTGTATATTCAATTTATTAGGTTGTTTTTGCCAACCATTAAAACCTTTTCCATCATATTCAATTATTAACTTTATATTTCTCATAATAACTCCAAAATTCATAAAATTTCCTTTATAATAGCACAAAACGGTATAAAATTCAAATATCTTATTTTTATAGGTTTAAAATAGATATGTCACATGTAAAATGAAAAAAATATTGAAAGAGAA
>USEI01000016.1 GCA_900553685.1 uncultured Clostridium sp. | reverse complement strand
TCTACTTCTTCTAGTTCCTCGTCATCATCTAATTCTAATGCATCATCTTCTTCATCTAATTCTTCTACTTCTTCTAGTTCTTCATCATCATCTAATTCTTCTACTTCTTCTAGTTCCTCGTCATCGTCTAATTCTAATGCATCATCTTCTTCATCCAAATCCTCGAAGTCATCAAAATTATCATCTTCTGGAATAAAATCGTCATCACCTAAACCTGGCAACATTATATCATCATTATTTTCCTCATTTAAATTAGATAAATCTAATTCATCTAAAACTTCATCATTTTTTCTATCTTTTTTTTCTTTATTATTTTTTGAATTCAAAGCCGTTACCTCCATTTTATATATTTTTATATATAATATCTCCTTTTATTCTATTTTATTTTATCCTTAATTAAATTTAATTACAATATTTTTAATATAAATGTAATAAAACAGGATATATTATCCTGTTTTACTCATAATCTCTTTTTTCATTTTATTCATAATTTTCTTTTCTAACCTAGATATATAGCTCTGCGAAATCCCTAACATATCAGCAACTTCTTTTTGTGTTTTTTCCTTTTCATTAGTATCTATTCCAAATCTTAATTGCATTATATATTTTTCTCTACTATTTAATTTGCTTATTGCAATTTTTAATAACGCCATATCAACTTCATCTTCAATAGCTTTTGATGTAATATCATTATCAGTACCTAAAATATCTGATAATAATAGTTCATTTCCATCACCATCCTTGTTCAATGGCTCATCAATAGAAATCTCATTTTTTATCTTTGTATTTCTTCTCAATTGCATTAGAATTTCATTTTCTATACACCTCGAAGCATAAGTAGCTAATTTAATATTTTTATCAACATTAAAAGTATTAATTGCTTTCATAAGTCCTATTGTTCCTATTGATATTAAATCTTCAAAATCTATGCCAGTATTTTCGAATTTCTTTGCTATATAAACTACTAATCTTAAATTTCTTTCAACTAAAATTTGTTTTGCTTCTTGGTCATCCAACATTAATTTTTGTAATAATTTTTCTTCTTCAATTATATCTAATGGGGGCGGTAATGTTTGGCTACCTTTTATATAAAAAATTGGAAATTTTTCAAGATTATCTCTGTAAAAATATTTTCCTAAGATTTTCATAATTTTAGTCTTAAACATTTTGAACAAATTCATTTTTCTTTCCCTCCTTATTTAAAATATCTAAACCTATTAAGCTATTATATTGATTAGCTTTCGATAATTTACCATCATATATTCCTATTAATACATCATTTCTTGTAATTTCATCATCAGAATAAATTTTTACATAATCTGGCTTAAATCCTAACAGTAATCCATTATCATTCCCAAGTGAAGAAAATGGAATCAGCTTTATTTTATAAGAATATATATTTTTTTCTTGTATCCATTTTCCTTTTAGTATATATTTAATATTCTCTAAAATATCTTTTGAAACAATTCCTTCTAAGCTTTCCTTTTCTACAATTATCACATCATTTTTACTTATAGGCTCTTTCAACAAATTTCCTGTATCTATCATAGTTTTTATTTTTCTTATTTTTCCATCATAAAAAATTTCTAAATCACATATCATAGATTTTTTATTTAACCTATCTTTTATAATTTTTTCTATCAAAAAAATTACTACAAATCCTAATATTCCTGCTAAGATTGTTATTTTTATTGGATAAGTTCCAACTAAATGATTACTTTTCATTATAATATTTTGTGGTTTAATGAAAAATAATAACATAAATGCTATTCCTCCAAAAGTAAATGATACCAAATAAAAAAATAATAATTGCTTTATTAGTTTTTTTATTTTATATTCGTTAAAAGCAATTAGCATCATCAATATCGATATTATTATTTTTAAAATCATATTTTCTAAACTATTTATATTCATCAAATAATTTAAAATAGAAAATATGCCACCAATTGTACTAGAAAGCATTATACTTGTTAGCTTTATTTTTGATTTACTTATTATAGCAGTTGATAAAATAATAATATAGTTTAAGATGAAATTCTCAAAAAATACTATATCTAAATATATAGTCATTGTTTTCTTTTCTATTACTCCCTTTCTTATATTTTTATTAATATTTATTTTTATTTCTTAATTTTATTCTCAAATTTCTTTAAATTATCAGCAATTATATAAACTTTTATTTTATATTTATACTATTTTTCTTAACAAAATTATTTTATTACTTTTCAACCAAAAATCTTGTCATTTCCTAGGGTAGAAAAAAAGAAATAATCTACAAAAATAGATTATTTCTTTTTTTATTCTTGTTATTCTTTTTTATATTTTATAATTTATTATTTATTTCCTAATCCTTTATTTTTTCTTAAAAATGTAGGAATATCTAAATCTCCATTTGAATCATTAGATGAAGAAACTGAAGATGACATATTAGTATTGTTTCTTCTTTTCCAAATATCAGAAACTGTATTTTCATATTGAGAATTTCCTCTTCTTTCATCTTCTTTTTCAAATCCTGTAGCAATAACTGTAATTTGTAATTCATCTCCCATAGAATCATCAATAACTGTACCAAATATGATATTTGCTTCTGGATCTGCACTTCTTTGTACTAACTCTGCAGCAGTATTTGCTTCGTGTAATCCCATATCACTGCCACCTGTAATATTTATAATTATTCCTCTTGCTCCTTCTATTGATGTTTCTAATAATGGACTTTGAATAGCCTGTTTTGCAGCATCTTCTGCTCTGTTTTCACCGCTAGCTGAACCAATTCCCATATGAGCCATACCTTGGTTTAACATTATTGTTCTAACATCTGCAAAATCTAAGTTAATTACACCAGGTACAGAAATTAAATCTGAAATACCTTGTACACCTTGTCTTAGAACATCATCAGCCATTCTAAATGCCTCTATCATTGATGTCTTTCTATCTATTACTTGTAATAATTTATCATTTGGAATAACAACTAATGTATCAACTTTTCCTTTAAGGCTAGCCACACCACGTTCTGCTTGAGCTAATCTCTTTTTTCCCTCAAAAGTAAATGGTTTTGTTACAACACCTATTGTTAAGATTCCCATTTCTTTTGCTGTGGCTGCTACTATTGGAGCTGCTCCTGTTCCAGTTCCTCCTCCCATACCAGCTGTTACAAATACCATATCAGCACCTTTTAATACTTCTGCAATTTCTGCTTTACTTTCTTCAGCTGCTTGAGAACCTATATCTGGATTAGCACCTGCTCCTAATCCTCTTGTTAGCTTTTCTCCTATTTGAATTTTAGAATTTGCTTTTGATTCATTTAATGTTTGCCTATCTGTATTTACTGCTATGAATTCAACATTTCTAATTCCTGCTTCTATCATTCTGTTTACTGCGTTGTTTCCAGCTCCTCCAACACCTATAACTTTTATTGTAGCTGTCCCATCCATCATGTAGTTTAACTCATTCTCATCCATTATCATAAGGTAGTTCCTCCTTTTAAACTATATATATATTAAAAATTAAAAACTTGATTTTATGAATAGAAAAAATCTTTTATTTTTTCTATAACAGTTTTAAATAAATTATGTTCTGTTTTTACTGATATACTACTTGAAACTGTTTTAGCATATGGTCTAGCTGCTATATATCTAACTAGAGCATAACTTACTCTATATGTTGATTTTACAGTACTTACTAATCTTCCAGTAGATATTTTTACCGGTATATTCAAAATTATTTTTCCTGCCATATCGCTTTTGTTTATATTAATTATACCTTCTCCTGTTAAAATAACATTATTTATGTTATTCTTTATTCCATGTGCTGTAATATCTTTATTTACTAATGTAAAAATTTCTTCAATTCTCGCTTCAATAATTTCAATAAGATCTGAACTCTTTATTGTCATATTTTTTGAATCCATATCTTTACATGTATTAAGAACTATATTATTATCATTATCTATAAAAGATCTTAATGCTAATCCATATTGTCTTTTTAATTTATCTGCTTCTTCTTTAGAGACATTTAATACATAAGCTATATCACTTGTAATATTATCTCCACCTAGTGAAATTGTATTAGTATAAACAAAAGTTGAACCATTAAATATTCCTATTTCTGTATTTCCTGCTCCAATATCTAATATCATTACATTATCTGATAATTCGTTTGTATCTAATACTAAGTTTCTTTCAGCTAAAGATGTTGGAACAACACCATCTATCTCTATTCCAGCTTTTTTAAATACTGAAGTTAACTGTTTAATATATTCTTTTTCTGCTAATATTATTTGTGCTGTTAAAGTAAAATTACTACTAAATTTTCCTACCGGATCATCTACAGCTTTTCCATCTTCTAGGATAAATTTATCTGGTACTATATCTATTAACACTTTATCTTCTGGGATCTCTATATCTCTTACTTGTATTATTGCTGAAGCAACATCTTTAATTGATATTCCAGCAAACTTATCTTTTGCATCCTTTACGATACTGTTTTGAACTATTGTTATATATTTTCCTGGTATAGTAGTATAAGCAGAATTTATTTGAAAATTAGAAATATCTTCTACTTCACTTATTGTTCTAGAAATTGCTGAGCTTAGTTCTTCTTCATCAACAATTTTTCCTTTTTGAAGTGCTTGGCACTTACTGCTTGTACTACAAATAATTTCAATTTGATTGAAATTATTAACTTCGCCAACAAATGTACTAACTTTAGAGGTTCCAATATCGATACCAACAATTATATCCCCTATTGCCAAAGTTAACTCCTCCATTTAATTATTTTTCATCTTCAAAAATCCTATGCGATAAGAATATTACATTTTAGATAAAAAGTCAAGTATAAATGACATATTTTTGTAATTAAAATGTAATATTTTTGTTATTCTTGAAAATTTACAATACAAGATTTACTATATATCATTTTTTTAATTAATTCAAGACAATTTTCGACTTTTTTTAACAAAAAAAGTACATAACTTAATCTAATAATATTTTATATTACTAAATTTGAATTATGCACTTTTATAAATTTTTTCTATTCTGTTATTGAAACATTTTCATTATCTTTTATTTCAATATCTACTTTTTTCTTTTTTTCTTCAAATTTTTTAACCCATTTATCTATATAGTATCTTCTTATTATAGCTAAATTTGTAAACATTCTTCCAACAAAAACAACAATTGCAGCAAGATATATATCTACATTTAATCTATTTCCTAAATAAGTTAAAACAATTGATAAAATTGAATTACCAAAAAATCCAGATAAAAATATTTTTAAATCAAAATTTCCTTTTACAACAGAAGCTATTCCACCAAATACAGTATCAAGCGCAGCTACAATAGCTATTGATAAATAACTTGAATATGTATAAGAAATTACTGGTGCATTTGCTCCTATCAGTGCTCCTATTATACATCCTATAACTATAGCAATATAAATCATATTATTCCTCCTTATTTTCTTTCATATACTCTACTTTTTGATCTTTCGTGTAGGCAGGGACTACTATATTATCTTCTTGTTTAATCTCTATTCCTTTTCCATCTACAATCTTTAATCTATCTACATATCCACCTTTTATAACTAAAGCAGCTTCCATGGCTTTTTTATCACCAATAGCCTTTATTGTATATGGTCCAGATATTTTCCTTGTATTTACCAATATAATTCTCAATTCTACTTGTTTTATATCTGTTGTTGAAACGATCCTCTCATCATTAACTGAAATTGCTTCTGCTCCTGCCGCGTTTAATTCGTTTATTAAATCTAATATATCATAATATTCTATATTTTTTTCACCATCAGAAATTGTTACTATTATTCCTTCACCTTTTACATCAGTATAACCTAATTTTTTTTCTGCTTCTTTTACTTCTTCTTCTAATATTTTAGAGCTATTTTCACTATTATTTAATTCTTGATTATATTCTGAAATTATATTTTCTGTTTCTTTTAATTTAGCATCAACTTCATCATATTTAGTTTTCCAACTTGCAATTTCTTCCCTTAGTTCTGTTTCTCTCATAGTTTCAATTGCTGTTATATCTGTTTCTTCTACTGTTTTAAATTGCGTAAAAATTATCATTGTTAATATAAAAGCAACACATCCTATAGATATTGCTAAAGTAATTTTTCCTTTCAATATTCATCACCTCTATTCAACATTTGATGCATAGTTTTGTTCATATACACCTTCATATTTTGGAATTTCTATTATTTCTTTTTCAACTCTTTCTATCTTCACTTTAACTCCGTAATCAATTTCAAGTATTTCTGCATATCCACCTGCTCTTGTCATTGCTCCATATAACATAGTTGTAGGACCAATTGCTTTAATTACAAATGGTGCTCCAACTTTTTGATCATTAATTTTTACTACATTTCCTATACATGAGACAGCTGTTCTTGCTGTAATTCTTTGTCCATTAACTGAAATTGCTTCTGCTCCTGCATTTTTTAATTCATTTATTATTTCTCTAATATCTCCATCATGAACTATATAACTACTAGCACCTAAACCTTTTAGTCCTGCTGCATCACCATCATCCAATGTTATTATAATTCCTTGACCTATAACGTCTGTATATCCTAATAATGTATTATATTTTAAAAGTTTATCATTCAAAGAACTAGAAGAACCATCTAAATTTGCAACATTTTTTCTAGCCGTTTCTAGTTCTTTTTCCTTTTTTTCTAATTTTGCATAAGCATTTTCATATTTTTCTTTCCATCTCAATGCACTATCTCTAAGTCCATTTTCCATCTGCGTTCTTCCAACTGTCTGAGTACTTTCATTCACAGTTTTTATTTGCACAAATATTCCAGCAGAAAGAAAAATGCACATTACACCTAATAGTATTGATATTGTTAGTTTATTTGTCTTTTTCATATTTAGCTCCCTTCTTTTATATCTTTACTAATTTACACTTTCTCTAAAATACGTTTTTTGTGTATTTAAATCTACATTTAAAAATATTTCTCCCTTTTTTCCCTTAGTTTTTTCTAAAATTGTTATTAAATGAATCATTCTTGCATTTAAATCAGAACCATCTCCTAAATATACTGTTTTTCCCTCACTTTCTAAAATTATAGTATAATTTTTTTCATTTGAAATATCAATCTTAGTTATTAAATTTGCTAAGTTATTTATTTTTGCAATTTCATATATTTTTATAACTATATTCATTTTTTCCAAATCTTCTTTATTTAATCTGTTGCCTGCTGTTATATTGCTTAAATCTGTTGTAAATCCTACTAAAACTGGAACTTCTAACTTTTCATTTGAAATTTCTAACATATATCCTTGATTATTTATATAAACATAACTATCAGCAAATTGAAGCATATATGTTACAATTCTTTCCTTTATGTTAATTTCTACTTTATTAGGTAACTTTCTTTTTAAGTTTACATCTTCTACATATGCATTTTCTTTTATATTATTAATTATTTTAGATTTATTAAATTTAAAAATATTAGAATGGAGTTGAAGTCCTGAAATACTTATAATTTTATTTTCTGAAAGTTTTTCATTTCCTGTTACAGTAACTGTATTTATATTAAATAAGCTAGAACTACAAATAATAACAGTTAAAACAATAATAATTATGAAAATAAGAATAATTTTTACAAATCCAAATTTGCTATTTTTAACTTTATTCTTATTAAGTTGCTTTTTATTTTCTAATGATTTATTTAATTTTTTTTTCTTTTTTTTATTTTTTGTTTTTTTCTTATTAGGAATGTTTTCTTTTTTATGAACATTAATAATAATCTCATCATCTTCCAAAACTATCACCTACTTTAACTTCTTTTAAAAGCTGTTTTATAATTCTTCTCTTATAATATTAGCACCAAGCGAATTTAATTTTTTATCAAAATTATCATATCCTCTTAGCAAATATTCTAGCTTACTTACTTTCGTAACTCCTTTTGTTGCTAAGGCAGCCAGTACTAAAGAGGCTCCTCCTCTTAAATCTGTACTTTCTACACTTGCTGGGTGTAATTTTCTTACTCCTTTTATAATCATTGTTTTACCTTCTATCGTTACTTTTGCTCCCATTCTTTTTATCTCTTGCATAAATTTAAATCTATTTTCAAAGATATTTTCTGTTATAATAGAAGTTCCCTTACATATTGTAAGCATTGTAGAAAATTGTGGTTGGAGATCTGTTGGAAAGCCTGGGTATGGCATTGTTTTTATATTAACAGCTTTTAATCTACCACTTGAATTTAAATAAACAGAATTTTTATCTGATATAATTTCACAGCCACATTCATTTAATTTATTTATAACTGGCCTTATATGCTCTGGTATTACATTTTTTAATTTAATAGAACCACTAGTAATAGCTCCTGCAATTAAAAAAGTCCCAGCCTCTATTCTATCTGGCATAACTTTATAAGAAATATCTTTTAAATTTTTTACACCTTTTACTCTTATAATATTTGATCCAGCACCATATACTTTTGCTCCCATTCTATTTAAAAAATTAGATAAATCAATAATTTCTGGTTCTCTTGCAGCATTATTTATCGTTATTTCATGATCACCTATTATTGCTGCCAAGATTAAATTTTCAGTAGTACCTACACTTGGAAAATCTAATTCTATATTTTTCGATTCTATTTTATCACATTTACACTCTATATATCTACAATTTTCATTTATTTTTATTCCAATTTTCTTAAAATTTTCTAAATGTAAATCTATTGGTCTAGAGCCAATGTCACAACCTCCTGGGTATGAAAATTGAGCTTTTTTAAATCTAGCTATTAAAGCTCCTGCTATAATAACAGATGATCTTAATTTTCTCATTAATTCATCTGGAATTATAGTATTATCAATCTCTTTTGAATTAATAATTACTTTATTTTTATCTTTTTTTACTTTACATCCTAATTCTTCTAAAATTTTTAAAGTTGTTTTTACATCTTCAATATCTGGCAAATTGTATAATTTAGTTGTTTTTCCACTTATTATAGTAGCTGCTAAAATAGGTAAACTTGAATTTTTAGATCCTGAAATAGCCACTTCACCATGTAGCTTTTTTCCACCTTTTATTATGTAACTATACATATTACAATCCTCCTCATAATATTTTCTGTTACATATTATGAGAATTTTACATAAATAGTTCTATTACTTAATTACTAATTTGTTTATCTTTGAATTTATATATTTTTTTAATTTCTCCATAAAAATTTCTGGTGCAATTTCTTTTTTAGCCACCATATCTAAACCTTTTTCCCAACTTGCAGTCAGATTTGGATTAAGCATATCTGGTATTGATTTATTTACTATATCATATATTGCTTCTCCTTTTGCTGTTGGAGTAATTATTTGTGTTTTTGAATTTATTTCAATGTATTTTATTCTTTCTAACTTTTTTATAATTTCTCCTCTTGTTGCTGAAGTACCTATTCCTGCCCCTTTTATTTGTTCTCTTAATTCTTCATCTTCTATTAATTTTCCTGCATTTTCCATAGCAAGTACCATTCCTCCAGAATTATATCTAGAAGGAGGTGATGTTTCTGAATCTTTTGTTTCATAATTTAAAACTTTTATTTCTTGCATTTTTTTTAATTTAGACAATATTTTTAAATTTTCATTTTCTTCATCATTTTTTACTCTGCTTTTTAAAACCTCTAAAAAACCTTTATTTACACACACTCTGCCACTTGTATTAAACTCTTCTCCCTCTACATCTATTGTTAAGTTAACTTTATTGTATTCTGCTGGAGGATAAAAAATAGCTATAAATCTTTTTACTATTAGCTTATATACATTCTTTTTTAGTTCAGATAATTTATCATAATTTTCAAATCCCTGACCTGTTGGAATTATCGCATAGTGATCTGTTATTTTACTATCATTTACATATTTAGTCTTAATTAAATTCGTACTATACTTTTCTTCTACCATTTTTTTTATATAAGAGCTTATTTCTTCATCTGTAAAATTTTTATATAAACCATTTAGATTTTTTCCAATCTCTTTAGCTATTGCAGTAGATAGAACTCTTGCATCTGTTCTTGGATATGTAACTAATTTTTTTTCATACAATTCTTGTATTATTTCAAGTGTTTCATCTGGTTTAATTTTAAATGTTTTAGTACATTCATTTTGAATTTCTGCTAAATTAAAAAGTAATGGTGCATTTTCCTTTTGTTTAGATTTTTTTATTTCAGATACAATTGCCTTTTTATCTTTTAAACTAATAATAAATTTTTTAGCATGTTCTTCTGACTTAAATCCACTTTCATTATATAAAAATGGGCTATTATATAATTTTGATTTTTCTCCTACTTTCCATTCTGCTTTAAAATTTGATTCTTCATCACCAAAATTTCCTATTATTTTATAATATTTAGTTTTAACAAAATTTTTAATTTCCCTTTCTCTTGAAACAACCATCCCTAAAACACAAGTCATAACTCTACCTATTGAAATTGAAACTTTTTCTTCATTAATGTCTTTAGCAATTCTTTTTCCAAAAATTATTGATAATAATCTAGAAAAATTTATTCCAATTAAATAATCTTCTTTAGCTCTTAAATATGCAGAATCTGATAAACTATTATATTCCTTCCAATCTTTAGCTTCTTTTATTCCTTTTTGAATTTCTTCTTCTGTTTGAGAGTCTATCCATACTCTTTTCCTTATTTTATCTTCTTTTACTTCTGCCATTTTATCTACTAATCTATATATATATTCTCCTTCTCTTCCAGAGTCAGTAGCAATATAAATTTCTGTTACATCTTCTCTTGTAAGGAGTCCTTTTACAATATTAAATTGATTTTGAACTGCCGGTATTACTTCATATTTAAATTCTTCTGGAATAAAAGGTAAAGTATTTAAATTCCAATATTTAAGATTTTCATCATATTTTTCAGGATATGACATTGTAACTAAGTGTCCAACACACCAAGTTATAATCCATTCATTTCCTTCCAAATACCCATTTTTTCTAGTTGTATTTACTTTTAAAGCTTTAGCAAATTCCATTGCTACAGATGGTTTTTCTGCTATAAGTAATTTCATTTAAAATAACATCCTTTATTAATTTTAATAGATTTATTATATATTATTAGCATACATTTTTCAAACACTTTTATTTATATTATACTTTTAAGAATAAAAGTAAACATCATTGCAATTTAAAATAAAATGTTTTATGCAAATATTGGTATCTTTATTCTATCACAAATTCCTTATATAATAAGAGTTATTTAAATTTTCTATTATATAAAAAAAGGGTTAAACATTTTGTTTAACCCTTTTTTTAAGTTATCTTTTATTTTATTACTTAATTTCTTTATTTATCTTTTCAAATTTAATATAGAATACTATTGCTACTACAATTATAGCGCCTATAATATACATAATTGTATCTTCTACACCTGTATATGGAATATCTTCTTCTGTTGATTCATTAACATAAGATGATATAGGTTCATTAGAATAATTAGCTTTATTATTTGCTGTATTATTTGTAGTATTATTTGTATTTTCTGTACTATTATTTGGTTTAGCAACTATACTAGCAGAGCTTCCTGATGAATTTGTAGTGTTTCCAGTATTTGATGCATCCTCTCCAATAGTGATTTTTGTAGAAACATCAGAAGCTGATATTGTTGTTTCACTATTTGAAGAAACTATATTATTAAATTTGATTTCTCCAGTTTTTCCTGAAATTCCTGTTTTTGTTTTAAAAGTAACTTGAAAAACTTCTTCTTCAGCTTTAACAAAAGTACCTTTAGTTAGAGTAATTTTCCCGCCATCTGAGTTAAAATTAACTGACCAACCATTAATTCCTTCAATGCTTGATTCATTTATTTCTTCAAAAATATCTTCATCATACTTTAAATAACCACTCATTGAGTTTATTCCATTTGAACCAACATCTAAGTTAGATATCTTTATTGATATTGTGAACTCTGTTGATTCTGGTACTGTTGTACTACTTGATGTCATTGTTGCTGTAAAGCTTAAAGCATTTACTATATTGGCATACACAAATATTAACAACATC
Organism: uncultured Clostridium sp.; assembly: GCA_900553685.1. GTDB lineage: Bacteria > Bacillota > Clostridia > TANB77 > CAG-508 > Scatovivens > Scatovivens faecipullorum. The sequence goes on along the minus strand of USEI01000016.1, from coordinate 21,187 downwards.
GTTATTATAGCAATTTTTAAAACTCTCTTTTTCATTTGAACACTCCTTTCCTTTAGTATAACTTTTCATTTAACAAAAATCAAGTAAAATTATATATTTTTTTATTACATTTTTATAACATTATTAATAATATAAAGTTATATAGCATTATATAAAACTATCATTTGTGATACATCTACTAGATCAATTTTACCATCTAAATTCATATCTGCTGCTTTTAATGGATTTCCAGATAATTCAAATCCCTTATTTTCATTATAATGTAAAATTAATTTTGAAACATCAGTTAAGTCTAATATACCGTCTGTTTTTATATCACCCCTTACAATTAAAGTATATTCTAATGAATCTGATAATTTTAGTTTCATTCCTGTTGCCAATACTTCATCACTATTTGTTATTTCAGTTCCTTGTTCATTATAAACTTTTTTAATTAAATTAGTGTCTATATTATTTAGAAATTCTTTCACTTTTGTTCCATGAGAAATTTTCATTATATATTTATTATCTATTACATATACATTTGAAGTTAATCCACCTTCATCTTCATTAGGTTCTTGGTTATCATCTTCACCTGGAGTTTCATTTGGCTTTTCATCGTCATCTGGAGTTTGATCTGGATTTTCCTCTTTTGCTCCTAATGTTGTAAATGCTTTTATACATACATCTGCTGTATCCATATCAATACCAGAAATACTTAAACTTGATAAATTTACCCAATTGTATCCATCTAAAGATATATAGCTTCTATTTTCAGAATCAGCAAATTCATACGCAGTTCCCGGCACACTAGCTTCTACTTCAAAATAAAATGCTTCTCCTTCTGAAGTTTGTTTTACAACTATTGAAAAATCTCCTTCTTGTAATTCTACAGGTGTTATATCTATCCTATGATATCCAGGTGCTAAAACACCATCTGATTCTCCAACTTTTATTAAATTTTCATTTCTAAAACTACTTCCATTAGGATTTACATAAACTTCAAAAGCTGCATAATCTGCAAGTGTCACACCAACACTATTTAAAACTTCATCTTCTGAATTATCTTTGTTATACACTACACCATAAGAACCTGATTTTGTACTTTGTGTACCAACTTGATATATTCCTCCATAATAGTCATATTGATAAATATTATCATAATCTACTTTAGAAGTAGATTGTATTCCATACATTTCATTTTCGATAATTGCATCTTCGTAAGAAATATACATATATCCATTGTCAAAAGATTCAGTTCCATAAGAATTAAGAACTATATATGCACCATCTTCAGAAGGCTTAGCACCTTCTGCAAAATTATCTCTTGAATAATTATCATCCCAGCCAACTATTGTTATTGCATGATCTCTTATTAAACTGCTATCATTACAATTATAGGCTGTAGCTGCAAAAGGATTTTTTTGATTATTATAATATTGAGAATAATTTCCAGCTGTCATTGTAGCAATAGCACCATATTTTACTAAATGTTCTTTTATAATATCTCTTAACGCATTAACTTCTTCTTTTGAATATTCATTACCATTTACATCAAAATAAGAAACTGATTTTGTATTTCCAGTACCATCAATTTCATATTTTTTATAAATTGATGGTAAAATTTGATAATCAGTAACTACAGTGTCAACTGGCTTATCTATTTCAGCTAAGTTTATTTTTTCTTCATTATCTTTAAAAGGCATTTCTTCTTCTAAAACTGCTCCTTGACCATTGGTCAAATATGCTAAAGCTGAAATTGGAAGTCCACCATTTCCTAATTCCCTATTAAATCCGTTTTCATTTATACCATCAAGAAAAGTTCTAGAAGTTGCATAATCAGCATGTCTTTCTGAAAAATTTGGTATATCTGTTAAACCATTTTCTATAGCAATATTAGATTCCATAGATTTTAAAGTTGCAAAAGCCCAGCATTCTGTTGTACTACCTTGATGCTCAACTCTCAAATTCAACAAATCTGCTAAAGAATATCTAGAGTTTGATACAGTTGCCGAAACATTATCAAATCCGCCAATCTTCTTGCCTAACAATGAATTTACTAAATACGGAACATCTTCCACTTCGTACTTATTCAAAATATTTTCTGGTACTTGTGCAGAATTTGTTTGTGGCATAAGTGTAGTTTCTTTTTCTTCTATTGTTAACTCATTCCAAACTTTGTATTCATCAGGAAGATTTACATTAAATTCAGTAGCAAAAACTTTTCCTGAAAATATACTAGAGAAAAGAATCGCACCTATTGAAATTACCCTAATTTTTTCTTTACTTAACTTATTTTTTTTCATTAGCTCCTCACCTTTAATTTTCAATCTAATATAAGTATAGGCTTTTTTTACTTGCAAATCAAGCTATTTTCCAGTATTTTCAATGGTTTTATGATTATACTGGTCTTTTATTATTTACGGAAAACATATATATAAGCATTTTATTTTTGTTTTATTAAATTTTAGTAACATCATCTTTGTAACAAAATTGTAATATTTTCTTAACATTGTTGATATGTTTATTTATTTTTTTTGTTGTATAATATACATATACGAAAGATTTAAGGAGTTTTAGATGAGTATAAATTCTACTTTAAAAAAAGAAGGTATAAAAGTAATTGGTCAATTAAATACTTTAGAAATAAACAAAATTGCTTCAAGTATTTCTGAAAAAATATCTAAAGCTTTTCCAGAACATAATTTAAATCAAAGTGATTTATTTATTTCAATAGCAAGACTAAACATGTATATAGCAGAGATGCCAGATAGTATGGTTATGGCTAAATATTTTTATAAAAATAATTCTATATATTTTAGTAAAGACATGGATTTAGACAATATAAATGCTCTTGCTCTTCATGAATGTTTACATTTTATTCAAACTTTAAAAAATAAACATGGAAAATTGTTACGTTTAGGTCTTTATAATTTAGAAGGTTCAAATAATAGTGGTATGGGATTAAATGAAGCAGCAGTCCAACAAATGGCTTCTATTGCTTCTGATGCTAAGTTAGATACAGTAAAATATTATAATATGGAACTTTCAACAGAAAGTCCTGACTTTTATCCTTTACAAACAGCTCTAATAAATGAGATGACTTATTTTACTGGTACATATCCTTTATATCACAGTACCCTTTACAGTAATGATGTATTTAAAAATACATTTATTGCAAAATCAAATACTAAAGCATATATACAAATTGAAAAAAATTTTGACTTAATTTTAGAATATGAATCAAGACTTTCAGAAGAAACTTATAAGTTATCTGTTTCATCAGAAGAATTAAAGAACTTAGATAAAATAAAAAGAATAAATGCAAAAATTGACGCACTTAAAAAAATTATTTTTGAAACAACTTTAGAAACTCAAAATTTGATTATAGTAAATTGCTTTAATAACGAACTTAACTCTATTAAAACTTTAGAAGATGTCAAAAACTTTCAATATAATTTATACAATTTTAAACATGTTTTGATAACTACAAACAATTATAATTTTTTTAATGATTTTTATACAGATATGATGAGTAAACTAGATGAAAAAAAAGAATTCATTCTAAAATATGGAAATATCTTAGCTCTTGATTCTTTAACAAATGAACTTTCAAATGTGGAGGAAAATACTTATGGGTTTCAGTTTTTTAAAAGATTATTTAAAAAATTGAAATTGCTATTTGAAGAAAAAATAAGAGAGAAAAACTATTAAAATTAAGAATAAAATAATACTTTACTAAAACAAATATGGATATTTGCAAAATAATTTTTTGCAAATATCCATATTTTTACTAATAACTATTTTAGTACTAAATTTTATGAAATAAAGAATCTTTATGATACTATACTAATCTAATTATATTTTATAATTTTGCCTTATAGCCTCTTTTTTTACTAGTTCTAAATCATTCCAAAAATCTATTTTTTTACTTTCATCTCTTAATAAAGCTGCTGGATGAAAAGTTGGCATATACTTGATTCCTTTCTTTTCTATCCATCTTCCTCTTGAAACTGTTATTCCATATTCATCTCCTAAAATATTTTTTAGTGCTGTGCTTCCAAGTAAAACTATTATTTTAGGTTTTATAACCATTACTTGGTTTCTTAAATAATCCAAACATGCTGTAGCTTCTATTTTTAATGGTGTTCTATTATTTGGTGGTCTACATTTAACTATATTAGATATATATACTGCCTCTCTTGAAATTCCCAAACCAATAAATGCTTGATTCATAAGTTTTCCAGCTTTTCCAACAAAAGGTATGCCTTCTCTATCTTCATCCGCACCTGGACCTTCTCCAACAAACATAATATCAGCATCTTCATTTCCTGTACCAAATACTACATTTGCTCTCCTTTGGCAAAGTTCACATTTATTACATTTTTTTACAATTTCATTTAATTCTTCTAAATTTTTGTACATTTATTTTAACATCCTCTCATAATACAATAAACATCTTATAAACTAATTATTGCTGTTGCAAGTTTAAAGTCTTTTCCCTCTGCTCTATATGAAGAAATCTTATTACTATTACATACACTACATATATCCGAATCTATAATATTTTCTTTTCTTATACCTAGTCCTGTTAACAAAATTTTGTTAATTAAAACTGTATCTATCATATATTTTTGAACACCATCAACTATGTTTCCTTTTTCTATAAATTCATTAGTTCTTTCTGTAAATTTAAAAATATTTTCACATAAAGTTTTTACATCTTCTTCAACTTCAAAATGGCATTTACGTATGCTTGGACAAATACAACATATTATATCTTTTGGATTGCATTTATAATAATTTATCATTTTTATTACACATTTTTCTGAAATTTTTTGAAAAGTACCTCTCCAACCAGAATGAATATTTGCAATTACTTTTTTTACAGGATCGTAAAACATAAATAAAATACAATCTGCATTTGTTGTAGTAATTGCAATATTAGGCTTGTCAGTAATTAAGCCATCTATATTCTCTAATTTTTCTTTACTTACCAACTGATCAATACACTTTACATTTGATGTATGTTTTTGTATAGGTTTCATCAATGTTTTTACATCTAATCCAAGAGCAGTAAAAACTTTTTTATAACTTATTTCCATTTCAGGAGCGGAGCTACGGAAATTAAGATTTTCTCCTTTTAAAGTATAAGCATGCTTTATTCCATATTCTAATAGTCTCTTAAACTGTATATATTCTATACCATTTTTATTATTATATAAAATTTTTTCATTATTAAAAATATCCAAAACTATACCACCTTTATTCTTATTTTATATAAACTCTCGGAACTCTGTCTGAAATTGTACTTATAATTTCATAATTAATAGTATTGCAGATTTTAGCTATTTCATCAACTGTAATTATCTCATTATCCCAAATATATACATCATCTCCAACTTTTACATTTTCTATATCTGTAACATCCACCATAAAACTATCCATACAAATTTTTCCTATAATTTTAGCTTTTTGAGTATTTATTATAACTTCTCCTGTATTTGAAAGAGCTCTTTTTAGACCATCTGCATATCCAATTGGAACAGTTGCTATTTTAGTTCTTCTATTAGTTATAAAACTTCTTGAATAACCTATCGAAATTCCTTTTTCTACTTCTTTTAAAAAAGTAATCTTAGATTTTAATTTAGATACAGGTTTTAAATCAATTTTTCCATTTATATCATCACAAGATTTATATCCATATAAAATCATCCCTGGTCTTACTAAATTATAATAGGCTTTTGAGAAATTTAAAATTCCATTTGATGCTGAAGCATGTATATATTTCAAATTATTCAAATTTTCTTTAGCAACAGAAATTGCTTTTTCAAATCCTTCTATTTGCTTATTTGTATAATCAAAATCGCAATCTGCTGATGAAAGATGTGTATATATTCCCTCTATAATTATATTTTTATATTTTTTTATCTTTTCAATATATTCTTTAGTTCTTAATGGATTTATTCCTGTTCTTCCCATTCCAGTTCCAATTTCTATATGGACAAAAACTTCTTTTCCTGTTTTTCCCAGTTCTTCTACAAATGAATCTGAACTTATTCCTATTGAAATATTATATTTTATAATTTTGCTAATTTCATCTTTATATGGTTGGTTAAGCACAAAAATTTCTTTAGTATAACCTTGTTTTCTAAGTTCTACTGCTTCATCAACTATTGCAACAGCAACTATGTCAAATTTATTTAAGACTTCATTTACTTTATTTATATAAGTTCCATAAGCATTAGCTTTTATAACAGGCATTATATTTACGTCTATTCCAATTTTTTCTTTAATTTGTGATACATTATATTCAAAGTTTTTTAAATTAATTTCCATAACAGTAGGTCTTGTAATATCCATAAAAATTCCTTTCTATTATATGTAATTATATTCATTTCCTTTAATATTTGTATTAAACATACAAATAGTTTTATATTTACAATAATCACAACCTGTTTTTCCATTATAATAATAAGGTTTAATATCTATTTTTCCTTTTAAGATTTCTTTTGAAATCTCTTTTATTATCTCTTTAACTTTAACTTGGAGTTTATTAAAATCATCTCTACTAATTACACTTGATTTTTTTTCTGAAATTGTACCATCTTTATTAATATATACAGGAACAATATCAGAAGAGCCAGTTTGTAATTTATTATCCATCATTTTTATAACACTCACATCAGCTAAAATTAAACCTTTCATCCTAAAATTGTTTCTAATTTTATTTTCAATTTCTTCTTCTGTTAAATTTTTAGCATCTTTTACTACATTATCAATAAGTCCCATATACAATATTCCACTTGGTTCAAAAGAAGTTTGCTCTCCTATTGCATCTAAATATGTAATAAGTTGTATTTGAATACCTGATAAGACTTGATTTAAATCTAAATCTTTACTTGAAGACTTATAATCTATTATTCTTACATATTGTTTATCAGATAGTTTAGCAATATCTACTCTATCAATCTTACCAGTAATTTCAACTTTCTTATTTTCTATTTCTAATTTTATGTTTTTATATTCTCCTGTATTACTAAATTCTACTTCATGTCCTAAAATTTTAAAGTCACTATATTTTAAAGAATAGACTATATAACAAATAGATTTATAAACTACTTTTTTTAATCTTCTAGTTAATAATCTATATTTTGCAGAACTAGAAAAAATATAGTACTTAGAAGTCTCAAGTAACTCTCGTATTATGTCACTTACTATTTTTAAGATTTCTTCATCTGTTACTTCTTTTAAATTCAAATTATTTTCATCAAGACTTTTAAAAAACAAGTCAATTACTTCATGCATAAATGAACCTGTATCGATTGCTTCCATTTTTAATTGATCTTTTTCCTTCAATTTCAAACCATAAGTTAAGTGAAAAGAAAAAGGGCATTTTCTATAAGTTTCTAATCTTGAAACGCTTGTTTTTAAATAATTGCCATACAAATTTTCTACATTTTCTGAATTAATATCTTCCGCTTTATTTGAATAATATATACCAGAAATTGCTTTTTTAAATTTATTTTTATTTTCTAAATAGAAATATCTAATAATATCTTCCCACTCTTTTTGAATTTCGTTTCCTTCTAAATATTCTTTATAAATATTCATAGCCTCGTCAAAAGTTCCCATTTCATTTGTTATACTGTGTTTTCTTTTAATTATATCGCTTTCTTCTTCCAGTTTTGGAAACATTTTTTTTATTTTTTTTATTAATATTGACGGTCTAATAGATACCCCCTGTTTATCTGACGAAGAATAAGAAAGAAATAATAACTCTTCAGGAGTCGTTAAAGTTCTATAAATATTAAATTGTTCTTCATATAAACTATCCATTGAAGTTTTTGCAAGTTCTATTCCAGCATTTTTTAAAAGTTCTCTATCATTATCATTTAAAAAACCTTCTTCTTTATTTACTTTAGGAAAACTTCCGTCATTTATACCAACTACAAATAAAACTTTTAATTTATTACTTCTTGTTCTTTCTGTATCCCCGAATATAACTTGGTCTTGAGTTGCTGGAATTTTTCCAAGTTCTGATGAGCTAAGTCCTACTTGTAATAAATCTTTATATTTATCAAAACTCATTTTTTCGTCTTTAAAAATCAAACATATATCTTCTAATATTCCAACTAATAATTTATAACTTGTATTATATTCATCAGAAATATCCTGTTCATTATATTTTTTTAATTTTTTATCTAAAATTTCATTTATATTATTTTGAATTAAAAAATTGTAAATTTCTTTAGATATTTGAATCGCTGTTTTATTATTAGACACTCTTCTTTTAAATTCTAACAAAGGTTCAACAATTTTATTTCTCAAATTTTCCAATCTTTCTTGTAGTTCATTTATTGTTTCATAATTAAATGAACTATTATACCATTTACTACCTTTTATTCCCCACTTCTGACAATAATTTTCTAATAAATAAATATCTTCTCTTCCTATTTCTAATAATCCTGTTTTTAAATAATTAAAAACTGATTCATAAGACCAATTATTAGAAAAAATCTCTAGCATTGCTAGAATAAATTTTACTAAAATATTTTGATTTAACTCTTTTTTTTCGTCTATAAATAATGGTATTTCATATTTTCTAAATATAGCTTTAGCATCTTCTGAATATTTTTCTAAATCTTCTGCAATAATTCCAATTTCATTGTAATTATATCCACTATTTTTAACCAAACTGTGAATATGTATTGCAACATTTTCAATTTCAGTATATGGATTATTTGCTAAAAATAATTTTATATTATTTACTTTATTTTCATATTTTTTATTTATTTGATCAAAATTTTCTTCTAAAAATTTTATTTCTTCATTTTTGAATCTTAAATTATCTTTTAAGAATTTTATTTCAATTTCTGAATTATATTTCTTAGCTATATCTATTAATTTATTCGTATAAAGTTTATTAAAATAAAAAATATCTGTTTCTTTATTTGTATTCTTCTCTAACTCATCAATTGGTATAGCAACAGTTACGCTACTTGCTTTTTGTAACAATTTTTCAAATATATTGTATTCTTGCTTAGTAAAACCTAAAAACTCATCTATATAAATAAGAGAGTTATTAAACATATCCGTTTTATCTAAATTTTTTGCAAGTATTGATAAACTGTCATTTTCGTCTAGAAAATTACTACTAATTTTTTCTTCATATTTTTCATATAAAGTAATAATATCTTTTAATTTTAAATTTGTGTATTCCTCTTTAGTTTTTATATCTATTAATTTTTGAATACTTATTTCATGTTTTTTTAATTCTGTAAACATTCTGTTTACTATATCAATATTTTTTTCAGTTTTTCCTAAAAATTTTAAATTGCTTTTTTCAGTAGATAATATATCAAAAATAAGCATATCTTTTCCAGCCTCAGAAAGATGATTTAAATTACCACCAATCTCTGAAGCTACACGATATGCCATTCTACTTAATGTTAATACTTCTACATCTATAAGGCTATTTCTATCTGAATTTTCAAACAATTTTCTTTCAGCTGAAAGGTTTGCCTGTTCTGGAACAATAAGAAATATCTTTTTCTCCCCTATTTGCTTAGATATAGAACTATATATATATTTACTTTTTCCTACTCCACTTCTTCCTAAAATTAAATTTAATCTCATTTACATTTTCCTTTTAATTATAATAATCTAATACACTTAATTTAGGATATTCAAAATCTGCTTCTCCTACAATATTTCCATCTTCAAAATGATCTTCAAAAAATTTATTGGCTCCTTTTAAAAAGTATTGATATTTTATGCTATCACTAATTATTCCACTTCCTATTATTACTGGATCATCCCAAGTTACATCAATAGCATACCATTGCCCATTTTCTAATTGAACATAATTCCAAGCATGTGTTTCTGTAACTCCTGCACTATTCTTAGCTAAACCACAAGCAATTACAGTCGGAATTTCTAAGTCATCTAAAATATACTTAAAAGCTCTTGCATATCCTTCACAAACAGCTCTTTTATCTATTAATGTTCCGTATATATTATATATATTACTTCCTGCTTCTAAGTCATATTCTACAGTATCTACTAAATAATCATGAACTATCTTTATTTGTTCTACTCTATCTTTACCTGTTGTTTTACTAATAATATTATTTTTTATATCCTCTACATATCCTAAAGCTATATCAACATACTCTTCATCCCAAAAACCATCTGCTAAATAGCTTTGTCCATTTCCTCCAATTTTTACTCTATATGTAGTAGAAAAAGCTCTTGTTGTAATTTCTGTTAATAAGTTTATTTTTGTTACATCTATATAGAATAAATCTGTATTATCAAAAGTTAATGCATTTATTGCAAGTTGAAAAGAATTATTTAGTACTTCTGTTCCATTTTCTTCATGTAATAAATCATTAAATTCTGTTCCAAAATCTGCTTCATAAGTACCTGTTTTTAATTTATCTATATTTTCATATAATCTATCGTATATTATTTTACCATATTCATCTAATTGTTCATAATAAAAATTATTTACATTTACAGTTTGACTTGATTGATAATTATTTAAATTTTGCTCTTCTTGTAACCTTTCAAGTTCTTCTAATGGATCTTTATAATCATCTGCCGAAACCTCTTCTGTTTCAGTAACATTTTCAATAATAAAATTATTATCATTAATTTTATCTTTATCTTTGGAATTAAAATCATCTTGAATTATATCATCAGTTAAGTTTTCTCCTGCAGCAATAACCTCTATCTGAGAATAAAGTAATGAAGCTAGACTGTATTTTTCTGGTACATGTATAACACCAAATACATCTAGTGCAAAAAAAACAGTTCCACCAAATATAATAATTATTAAAAATATTAAAATAAAGGTTATAAAGTTTTCTATAAATCTTCTCATAACTTATCTCCTAAGCACTTTTTCCTTCTTCTCTTTTCCAATAGAATAAATATTGTTGAGCAATCCCTTGCAAGTTTCCAAATTTATCTTCTGCCAATTTTTGCAATTCCTTTTTATTTACTTTTTCTTCATTTATATTATGGATATATAAATCGTTCATAACTCTTCTTACCCATACATCAATAGGAAAAACATCTATTCTTTTTAGTGCAAAAAGTAAAATACAATCAGCAACTTTTGGACCTACTCCATCAAGTTTTAATAGTTCATTTCTCATTTTTTCAGTATCATCCATACTTTTAATAGAGTTTAAATTTACTTCATTTTCTATAATCATCTTAGTTGTATTATAAATTCTCTTATCTCTAAATCCTAATCCTAAATTTCTTAAATCTTCTACACTCGCTTTTGATAATTCTTCTGGTGTGGGAAAAAAATAATATGTATTTCCATTAAATTCAATTTTTTTTCCATATTCTTTTGATAATTTCTCAATTATCTTTTTTATTCTTGGTATATTATTATTTGCAGAAATGATAAAAGAAATTATACATTCCCATAAATCTTGTCTTAAAATTCTTATTCCAGAACCAAATTTTATACTTTCTTTTAAATAGTTGTCTATATTTGATAGTATTTTTTTATATTCAGTATAATTAGTATCTAAATCAAAATAATATCTTATAATCTCTTTTAAATTTCCATTAATAGTACTTCCTGTAAAAATAAATTTACCATTTTCTTCTTTTACATTTATTACAGCATCTTTAATTACTCCAATATAAGAGTTGTCTTCTAATTTATTCCATCTAAAACATTGTCCACATTCAAATATATGTTTTAAATTAAAAGATTCTTGTTTTTCTAATATATATTTTTCCATATACAACTTCCTTAATATAAATTTACTATTTTATTTTATTATACTTTATATAAATAATCAATAGAAAAATAAACCTTAAGCTAGTATCTAAATAAATACATTGCACAGTATTTATTTGAATACATGATAAAATTATGTTAAATAATATTATAAGAGGTATCAAAAATGTATTTAAAACGTTTAAAAGATTTAAGAGAAGATCATGACTTATCTCAAGAATATATTTCAAAAATATTAAAAATTACCAGACCACAATATAGTTTATACGAAACAGGTAAACGTGATATTCCAGTTGATTTATTAAGTGTTTTAGCTAAATTTTACGATACAAGCATTGATTATATTGTTGGAGTCACTAATGTTTCAAAAAGATATCCAGAAACAAAAAAATAAATTTTACAAAAGTATTTAATTAATTTTTTAAATTATAAAGTATTACATTAAGTTTAATGTAATACTTTATTTGTTTAGATTTTTTTTATTTTTTTACTAACTCAAAATTCTATAAAAAAATACCTTATTGTCAAATCTCTTTTAAATAGATATAATTTAATTATTAGATTTAAAAGGGGTTTTTTTTATGTTATACAATCGTTTAAAAAAATTAAGAAAAGAAAATAATTTAACACAAAAAGATATCTCTAAAATATTAGAAATATCTCAAAGCTTATATTCGCTTTATGAATCTGGTAAAAAAAATATTCCAATAACAATTTTTTCAAAATTAGCAAAAAAGTATAATACAAGTATTGATTTTCTAATCGGTGATACAGATACAAAAACACCATTTATAGAAAATTAATTTTTAAAACCTAATCCGTACACTTCTCGTGCATCTGTTATTATTATGAAAGAATTCTTATCAATTCTTTTAGAAATATTTTTTATTTTTTCGATATAAATTCTTTTAGTAACACACATAATAACCATTGTATTTTTTTTTCTATAACTACCTCTTGCATATAAGGCTGTTGCACCTTTATTAATTTCAGTATTAATTATTTCCATTATTTCATCATGCTTTTCTGAAATAATATAAATAATTTTACAAAAATTAATTCCTTCAAAAACAATATCAATCATCTTCCCTATTATTAATATTGTTATTGCTGAATATAATCCAATTTCAAATTCTTTAAAAACTATTAAATTTGAAATTACAACCAATGTATCTATAATTACTATTATTTTACTCATTTTTACATTTACATTATAATTTTGAGCTATTTGAGCTATTAAATCTGTACCACCAGTTGAAGTATTTGCTTTAAATATAATTGCAAGACCTATTCCTATAAAAAATCCTCCATATAGGCTTGCAAGCAATCTATCAGTTGTAAAACCTCCAAAATTTTCTAAAATGTCTATAAATTTAGAATAAAGTAAAGTTGCAAAAATAGTTTTTAAAATAAATTTCATTCCAAATTTTTTATAACCAATAAAAAATAAAGGTATATTTAATAACATAATCATATTTCCCATTGGAATATCAAATAAATAATAAGTGATAGTTGCAATACCTGCAAATCCACCACTAGATAATAAATTTGGTAAAAGAAAATTTGCTGTTCCAAAAGCAATAGATAAACATCCAACTATAAGCAAAATCATTTCATAAAAAAATTTAAAAACACTCATACAAATAGTATCAGTGTTTCTACATTTTTTATACTACTTTTTAGAAGTAACTTTCTCTTTATCATCAATAAAATCTTTAAATTTTTTTGAAATTAATACATCTATTTTTTCTAATGGCTGTTTTATATCTTGTACAACTACAACATCTACGTCATACATTTCTTTAAGTTTCAATATATTTTCACGTTTATATCCTATTACATTATTTACATTTTGTGGATTTACTATTATCTCAACTTCTTTAACCTTAGTATTAAATTTTTTTATTTTCTCTACTATTGTATCATAATAAATAGAAGATTCTACAAGTTGTCTAAAAGTATCATGGTATGGACCAGCAACAACTTCGCTTCCATTACTATTTGGAGAACAAATTGTATCAGTATTTTGAAGTCCAATTCTAATAACATTTATATTCTTTTCTCCAAAAATATAACATAATTCTTTAGATCTTTCCACAGCTTGATTTAGAGTTAATGGTTCATATTTACCTTCTCTATATTCTTTTTCAAGTTCAGTTCCTCTAATAACTAAAACTGGATAAATTCTGACAATCTTTGGCTTTAATTTTATTAAGTCTTTTGCTGTATTTATATCATCTAATTCCGTACTTTCTGGAAGTCCTATCATCATTTGATGTCCTAAATTAAATCTATATCTTCTAATTAATTTTGAAGCATTTACCACATCTTTAAATGTATGTCCTCTTTTACATCTTTGTAAAATATAATCGTTTGTAGATTGAACTCCCAATTCTATTGTCTTAACTTTATATTTTCTTAATCTTCTCAATACCTTTTTATCTATATAATCTGGTCTTGTTGAAACACGGATTCCGTCAATTTTCTTTTCTTTAATATATTCATAAACTGTAGATAATAGTTTTTCTTGTAAGTCTGAATCAATTCCTGTAAAACTACCTCCGTAAAAAGCAACTTCTTTATATGCATCTTTTTCTTTAAAGTTACTTAAATAAAATTCTATAGTATCTCTTACATCGTTTTCCGTTATGTTCTTTAACTGACCACTAATCTTTCTTTGATTACAAAAAGTACAATCATTTGGACATCCTAAATGTGGTACAAAAATTGGAATTATATACTGTTTTTTCATTTTACACCTCCTAACTTAATAATTCTATTGCTTTTCTTGCTGCCTCCATTTCAGCTCCTTTTTTACTTCTACCTGTTCCACTTGCAAGCTTTTTTCCGTCACATTCAACCTCTGCAGTAAAAGTCTTGTTGTGATCAGGTCCAGATTCATTTATTATATTATATTTAATATTTACTTCACCATTTTCTTGAAGTTTTTCTTGAAGTACGGTTTTATAATCTTTTACTCCGACATTTTTACTTGCATATTCAACTGCATCTTTTATATTTTCTAGAATAAAATTTTGAACTACTTTAATATCATTAGAATCTAAATAAATTGCTGCAATTACTGCTTCAACACAATCTGCAAGTATAGCTTTTTTATCTGTTTTTGTTGATTTTTCACTTTTACCTAAATATAAGAAATCACTAAAATTATGCTTTACTGCTATTTCATATAAGCTATTTTCACATACTGCATAAGCTCTAACTTTAGTCATTTCTCCTTCAGATAATTCTTGAAAGTTTTCAAATAAATATTTACTACTTATAAATTCTAAAATACTATCACCTAAATATTCTAATCGTTCATAACTTTTAGTTTTATTTTCATAAGCATAAGAAGTATGTGTTAATGCAGTTTTTAATAAATTTAAGTTTTTAAATTCATATCCTATGTTTTGTTCAAATTTTTTCAAACTTATATCCACCAGTTATTTACCTCCTTTTTAATGTCTATATTCTATATTGTTTTAGTATTATTTACAAGTCTTTTAAATAAAAAAATATATAAATGATATGTTATTGTAAAAAAAAAGAAAGGCATAATACCTTTCAGTTTTATTTTATAAGTTATACATTTTCTTTGATGTATTCAACAACATCTCCAACTGATACAACTTTTTCTGCATCAGAATCTGGAATTTCCATATCAAATTCTTCTTCTAAAGCCATAACTAATTCAACTATATCTAAAGAATCTGCACCTAGGTCATCTATAAAAGATGCTTCCATTGTTACTGAAGCTTCAGCAACTCCTAGTTGTTCAACTATAATTGCTTTAACTTTTTCAAAAACTTCCTCTGTACTCATTTATGTTATACCTCCTTTTCTTTTCTCTAAAATTTATATTTTAGTTTTATTATATGTTTAATAAAAAGTCAAGTGTTTTTTACCTTTTTTCGAACTCTTCTTTCATTTTCTCTACAGCTCCACTTTTTACAAAGTTTTCTGCTTGTTTTAATGTAAAATAAAATAGATATTCATCACTACTTCCATGTGCTTTGACTACAGGCTTTTTTACACCTAAAAATAATGCACCACCATATTCTTTGTAATCAACCTCTTTAGAAAATCGTTTTATTGCTGGTAAAGATGGAATTGCTCCTATTAATGAAAAAATATTTTTCTTTAAACTTTCAGTTAATGTTCTTTTTACAAGTTTTCCTAAACCTTCTGTAGTTTTTAAGAATACATTTCCTGTAAAACCATCTGTTATAACAGCATCAACTTCTCCTGAAAAGCAATCTCTACCTTCTATATTTCCTATAAAATTAATACCATATTCTTTACCATGTTCTTTTAATATGCTATAAGTTTCTTTAACTAAATCATTACCTTTAGTTTCTTCTGTTCCAATGTTTAATAAACCTATTTTTGGACTTTCAATACCAAAAGTATTTTTCAAATATATTGTAGACATTTGTGCAAATTGAACTAAATTTATTGGTTTACAATTTGTATTTGCTCCTGCATCCATTAGCATAAAACTTTTTTTATAAGCTGGTAACATTGGTGCTATTGCTGGTCTATCAATGCCCTTGATTCTTCCAACTAAAAGAGTAGCTCCTGTAAGTAATGCTCCAGAATTTCCAGCAGATATAAATACATCTCCTTCACCTTCTTTTAGCATTTTAAATCCTATTACCATAGAAGAATCTTTTTTATGTTTTATCGCAACAGTTGGAACATCTTCCATTGTAATTTGATCTTGAGCATGTTTAATTGTAATTTTATCAGTTATATCTGATATTTTATCTTTTCCATAAAATTCTTTTATTTTTTCATTTATAACTTGTTCATTTCCAATTAAAATAATTTCAGATTCTATTTCTTTTGCTGCTCTTATTGCTCCTTTAATTGTTGCATCTGGTGCATTATCACCACCCATGGCATCTAATAATATTTTCAAGTGTATACCCCCTAAATTTTCATTTATTAGACATTACTATTTTAAAGTCTTTTATAAAAAAAATCAATACTTTTGTCATAATTTGACCATTAAGTCAATTTTATATTTTGCATTTTATCTATTTACTTTAAATTTATATTCGTCAAATGGAAAAGTATTAATAAGTACTTCTTTTGATTTTAGTTCTTTTTGAAGTTGATTAACAATTTTGAAATCATCTACATATATAATTGTAAAATCAGTTGGTTTACTTTCTAAAATACACTCTTGAATATCATCATATATTTCTACATATATATTTTCAATATAAGCATATTTCATTATTTTTTTATATTCTTCTTTGTATTTTGATTTATCCATAAAAAGTTTTATATATCCGTAATTATTATACTCAACTTGCTTTTTGAAGAAAGTTTTAAATCTTTCAAATTCAAAATAATCACCAATATACACAATTTTATTGAAATATTTTTCATTATCTCTTAAATATATCTCATTATAATTAGGCTTATAGTTTATCCATTGATTTCTAATTTTACAATTTCTCATGCTTTCTAATATTATAGTAATTAATATCTCATTTATAACCTTATTACCACTAATACATAACGTTATTTTATTATTATAAATAATAGAGTCTATAATATATGTTATAGTTATTTCTGGTTTTCCTGAATAACAAACAGCTATACTTTTATTTTCAGGCTTATGCACTTCTTCTGAAATTTTTTCAAAATTCTTTAATATTTCTTTTAGTTTATCAATGTGAACAGAATTGCCTTTACTTAATTCTTCTTTTATAGCTTCATCTAATATTTTTTTATTTTTTTTAATCCCGCCATTAATTTCTTCTAATAATTTTTTAAATTCTACACTTTCCATTTTCTTCATTCCTTTTCTATCTTTTTTAAGATCTTATATTATCTATTTTCTAGAAGTTCCTGATAGTTGCTTACTACCTTTTGATGCCATTTTTCTGTATTTTCTTTTTCAAAATTTGCTCTTGGATTTAATGTTAAAATTTTACTTTCTATATTTTTAACCCAATTCATAGTATGAGCTACTCTTCTCACATGTTTACTATCATGTATTAATTGTTGTTTATTTCTCTTTTCACAAAAGTCTTTTGCAAGTCCTATTGGAAAAATATAAGTTGCATTCTCGATTGCTGGAATTAACCTATCTTTTTCATCTTTTTTATATACAACTTCTCCTTCTTTATTTCTAGTAACTTCATAAAATTTTTCTAAAATTGCTACTCTTTTATCAGGTACAATTATTAGTTGATAGCCATCTAAAGAATTTCTTTTTGCTGATCCATCAGCCTTTCTTGCAGAATCATCTTGCATCAAAGGTTGTCCCTTTATAAAAATATCTTTTATGTCTCCAATGCTTTTTAAATATTCTTTTCTTACTCTAGGATCTATTGTTACACCTTTACCACTTAAATTAGTTGATGATTCTACCATATTTGTAGCATCTGAATAGTTTCTCTTTCCATTCTCAGTTTCATTTAAAAGTTGCTTAACTTTAAAATCATTCATGATTTCATCTAGATATTGTCTATCATTTTCTGAAATATAACCTTTATCTTTTAAAATATCTAAAAATTGCATAGATTGGTTAAAGTCTAATACTTCATGTGTTAGAAGTTCAGCAATCTTTTTAATATTAAAAACATAATTAAAAGATATCTTATTAAATACTTCATCTGGAATTTGTTCTTCCATTTCAATATTAGGAATAACTGATGATTCTAATTCATCTATTGATATACTACCTTTGCTATATAATAATAATTTACTACTAAAAGATACTTTTGATTTTTTTATTATATTAGAAACATTATTTTCTTTAAATACTTTTTTTAAATCTTCTTGGTCAAATACTCCTTGATAGAAAAGGTCGATAGCATAATTAGGATCCATATTATTTTTATTAATAATATTAATTATAGTCCATTTATCTATTATTCCTTTTTTTAAGAATTCTCCTAATTTCTCAGGTCTTATTCCATCTTCGAAAACTTTTCCGCTTCTTACAAATTTATGTAATTCATCACTTGAAAATCTTTCTTTACTAGAATTTCTTTCTTGTCCTCTTGCTGAATAAACTCCAGAAATAGTAGAAACTCTATTTTTATTTTTAGCTTGTAATTCTCTATCTGCAATTAAAATTGTTTCAATTAAATCTTCCTTTAAGCTTTCTACACTATCATGAAATTGTAATGAAATTTTATTTTCATTTATTGTAATAATTTCGCCATTTTCAAAACAAAATTCATTATAACCTTTATGTTGCCCTTGCTGGGCAGATTTAATCCAATCTAAATACTTTTTTGCGAGCATAGCATTATATAAAATAAAACTATCTGGATTTATTGCACTTGCATTATCCTTTAATAATTCTTTTATTGTTTTTGCATTTTGACGTGTCACATAAGAATCTGAATCTTTCCTTAAAAAAATTCCTTTCTCCTCTTTAGCTAACATTTTAATTCTTTTTGATAAATCTTCTTTTTCTCTTATTAAATTATGAAATCTTGTTAAGATTTGATCTGTATCAGCATTTGAAACCCTTTTTTGCAAATCAGATAAGATTGATTTTATTTCTTCATCAACTTCTAAAGCTCTTTTTTCTGTTTCAGAAAATCTCATTTCAATATTATTTGCCATTTTCTGTATTTCATTTGCTCTTTCAAGTAATCTTTCTCCTATTAGCATTTCTTCATAACTTTTACTCATTTTTTCATGTAATTTTTGAGAAATTAAAGTTCTATTTTTAGGTTTATCTATAAAAAATACTAAATCACTTGGATGAATATAAAAATCAAATTGTTCTATGTCTAAAATTTCTTTTATGCTTTTTTTCATAAATCTCTCCTGTAAAAACCATTATATAAATATATTTTATACAAAAAAACATACATTGTAAATACTAATTATTTATAATTTAAAACAAAAAAGATAGAGCATTATAGCTCTATCTTTTTATTTACTTTATTTAATAAATTATTCGATTATGTCAGAAACTACACCTGAACCAACTGTTCTACCACCTTCACGAATAGCGAATCTTAATCCTTTTTCGATAGCAATTGGTGTAATTAATTCTATTGTCATAGAAACGTTATCTCCTGGCATTACCATTTCTACACCTGCTGGTAAGTCAATAACACCTGTAACGTCTGTTGTTCTGAAATAGAATTGTGGTCTATATCCATTAAAGAATGGTGTATGTCTTCCACCTTCTTCTTTTGTTAGAACATAAACTTCTGATTTAAATTTTGTATGTGGGTGTATTGATCCTGGTTTAGATATAACTTGACCTCTTTCAATGTCTTTTCTATCAATACCTCTTAAAAGTACACCTATATTATCTCCAGCTTCTGCTTGATCTAATAATTTTCTAAACATTTCAACACCAGTAACAACTGTTTTTCTTCTTTCTGTTGATAAACCAACTATTTCAACTTCATCTTGTAATTTAACAACTCCTCTTTCTACTCTACCTGTAGCAACTGTTCCTCTACCTGTAATTGTGAATACGTCTTCAACAGGCATTAAGAAATCTTGATCTGTTGGTCTTTCTGGAGTTGGAATATAACTATCTATAGCATCCATTAATTCTTTCATTGGTTTGTATACTTCATCATTAGGATCTGTAGATGTTGATTCTAATACTTTTAATGAAGAACCTTTAACAATTGGAATCTCGTCTCCTGGGAAATCATATTTAGATAATAAATCTCTAACTTCCATTTCAACTAATTCTAATAATTCTGGATCATCAACCATATCGCATTTATTTAAGTAAACAACGATATATTTAACTCCAACTTGTCTTGCAAGTAATATATGCTCTCTTGTTTGAGGCATTGGTCCATCTGCTGCAGATACAACTAATACTGCACCATCCATTTGAGCAGCACCTGTAATCATGTTTTTAACATAATCAGCGTGTCCTGGGCAGTCAACGTGTGCATAATGTCTTTTTTCTGTTTCATATTCAACGTGAGCTGTATTAATTGTTATACCTCTTGCTTTTTCTTCTGGAGCTCCATCGATTTGATCATAAGCTTCATATTTTGCTTGTCCTAATAAGCTTAAGTATTTTGTAATAGCAGCTGTTGTTGTTGTTTTTCCATGGTCAACATGTCCGATTGTACCAATGTTAACGTGTGGTTTTGTTCTTTCAAATTTAGCTTTAGCCATTTTAAAATCCTCCTTTAATATTTGAGATTTCTCTCGATTATTTATTTAATTTTTAAATTTAATGACTTTTACAATCACTTGCATTTTACACTATAAATATTAAAAATGCAAGTCTTTTTATAATTTTCTTTATATAGAAGAAAATTTATTTTTCTTCTATATAAAGTTTATTTTTAAATAAAAATTTTGATTAACCTTTAAATCATTAATCTTCTTTTTTTGCTCTTGAAGCTACAATTGTTTCAAGAATTGATTTTGGAACTTCTTCATAATGAGATGGTTCCATAGAATATGTTCCTC
>USEI01000015.1 GCA_900553685.1 uncultured Clostridium sp. | reverse complement strand
GCTCAAACAGTATTAATTTCAAAAAAGTGTGACATATGATTGACTAACCCACATAAAAAATAAGAAGCATTTCAATGCTTCTTATTGACTTTTACAATATTAACATGTTATCATAGTCCTACTTATGTAGGAGGTTTTATGAATTTTTTGTTTTCAATTTCAATATTTATTCTGTCTTTTTTTAGTATCAAAAAAATTATTGTAAAAATTATTTCTATAAAATTAAAAAGAAAATTACAAATTAAACTGTAATTACTTGTCCAGGGTTATCCCTTGAAGCCACACTCAAATTTATTGTATTAACATCTGCATTATCACTTATAAGTTGTTCAACAACTGTTTGATAAGCAAGTTCTGGAAAATTACTTTCTTTGCTCAAATGTCCAAGCATTACACCTTTTAAATCTTTTTTCATTAATGCGGAAATTGTTTTTCCAGCAGTTTCATTTGATAAGTGTCCGTTAAGTCCAGCAATTCGTTGTTTTAAATAGTATGGATATTTAGATGTTTTTAATACTTCAGGATCATAATTAGATTCCAGAAGTATAAAAGAACTTTTTTCTAATTGATTGAAAATATCATTATTCATGTGACCTAAATCAGTTGCTATACTTAATTTTCTCTTTCCATTATGTATATTGAAGCCACAAGGATTTGCAGCATCATGAGGCGTAGAAAAAGGATGTATTGTTAAATCATTTAAAATAAAGTCTTTATCATTTTCAAAAATTTTGATATTTTCTGATGATATTTTTTCTTTTTGTTTTTCCATTGCATTCCAAGTATCAATATTTGCATATACAGGTATATCAAATTTTTTTGATACCATTCCTAAACTTTGTACATGGTCTGAATGTTCGTGAGTAACTAAAATAGCATCAATATCTTCAATAGATGAATTAATTGATGCTAGGCCATCACAGATTTTTTTACAGCTTGTTCCACAATCAATTAAAACTTTTGTATTATTTGTACTGACAAATAAGCAATTTCCTGAACTACCACTATACAAACTACAAAATTTTAACATATTTTTATCCTCTGCTTTTTATTATTCTTCATTTACTCTTTCTATCTTAGCACCTAATTTTCTGAATTTTTCCTCTATATTTTCATAACCACGATCAATATGATTTAAGTTATAAATTTCAGTTTTTCCTTTAGCTACAATACCAGCAATTATAAGAGCTGCACCAGCTCTTAAATCTGTTGCATAAACAGGAGCAGCTGTAAGCTCATTTACACCTTCAAAAATAGCTGTCTTACCTTGTGCTGTTATTTTAGCTCCCATTTTATTTAACTCTGCAGTATACTGAAATCTAGATTCCCAAATGCTTTCATTTATAATGCTTGTACCTTCTGATAAAGCAAGAACTACACCCATTTGAGGTTGTAAGTCTGTTGGAAAACCTGGATATGGTAATGTTTTTATGTTTGCCTTGTGAGTTCTTTTGGAATACCAAACTCTTAAATGATCTCCATTTGCATCAACATTACCACCAATTTCAATTACTTTTGCAATTATTGATTCTAAGTGCTTTGTAATACAATTTTTTATTGTTATATCACCTTTTGACGCTATTGCGGCAAGCATAAAAGTACCAGCTTCTATTTGATCTGGAACTACAGAATATGTAGCATTTCCTTTTAATTCTTTAACACCATTTACTTTTATTATATCTGTACCGGCTCCTCTAATATCAGCTCCCATTGTATTTAAAAAGTTTGCGACATCAACAATATGAGGTTCTTTAGCAGCATTGTCTATTACAGTTGTTCCTTCTGCTAAAACAGCAGCAAGCATAGCATTAATTGTTGCACCAACAGATACAACATCCATATAAATAGAAGTTCCTTTTAATTTTTTTGCTTTTGCTGTTATATTTCCATTAGAAACATCAACAGTAGCGCCTAAGGCTTCAAAACTTTTAATGTGCTGGTCTATAGGTCTTGCTCCCAAATTGCATCCACCAGGTGTACCGATTTTAGCATTTTTTGTTCTTCCAAGTAATGCTCCTAAAAGATAATAAGATGCTCTAAATTTTCTAGTAATTTCTATAGGTATTTGTTTATAATCTATTTCTCTTGTATCAACCGTAATTTCATTTGGAGTATTCCAAGTTATTTTTGCTCCGATTTCTTTTAATATATCACAATATAATCTTACATCACTAATATTTGGTAAGTTTTCTATTGTACAAGTCCCATTTATTAATAAAGTTGCTGGTATTATTGCAACAGCGGCATTTTTTGCGCCACTTATTACTACTTCCCCTTTTAAAGGAGTTTTTCCAGTAATAACTAATTTTTCCAAAAAATATACCCCCAATATTTTGTTTTATTTATGAGCATAAAAATACTCATTAGAAAATATATCATAAAAATACAAGATTTACAATATATTTTTTACAAATATAAAGGGTAAATCTATATATTTTATTTTGAAAACATTTCTACTATTTTAAATTTTAATTTTACTGTTTCTGAATCACTTGTTATAATTGCAAAATCTTCTTCAGAAAGGTTATTTTTTAGATTTTTTTCGGTTTCTTCATCTATTACCCCAGAAGAAATATCAACGAAGCATAGAGGTGGAAAAAGTGAACACCACCAATTTTGACCTTTGGCTTCACCAATTTCTATTTTTAAACCATCATAGTATCCTGCAGGAAGAGAAATATTTCCATATACTTTAGTTGGAAAATAAAAGTTATCGATTTTAAGAGATACTTTATAATCAAAACCTTCTTTTTTTATAGTTTCTTCAGCAATTTTCTTAAAATCATCTAAATGATTTTGTGTAAGAGTTACTACTTCTTCTTTAGATAATCCATCATAAGTTAATGTTTCCATATATTCAATAATATTATCTCTTACTTTTAATTTTAAATCTTGATCTTCTTCAGAATCGCTATTTGCTAAAATATGGAGTCTAAAAAAATTGTTAGATAAATCAGTTGAAACAGAAATAGCATAAGATGAAATTGTTATAAATACAAAACTAAATAATAATATTGACAAAATACAAAAATATTTTATTTTTTTCATTCTTTTTAATTCCTTTCTAAAATAAAAATATTTTAATAATCTAAGTATTTACTAAAATTATAAAAATATGCAAAAAAAATAATTTATACCAAAATTGGATATGTGTCGAAAAAGCAAGTACGAATTAAATTGATATTTGATATTCAACATGATACAATCAGAAAGGTTTGAATATATGGAGGTGCGGATATATGAGTAATCAAAAATTTTGTAATTTTTATGTAAGTGAGAATCACTTATTAACAGTATTAATGCCATATATAGATGAAAAAATAAAAGCAAAAAAAGAGCTTATAGTATTTTCTCAAAAAGATATTTCTTCAGATGTAAAAAAATATTTAAAACAAGTAAAAGTTTTTGAAGGAGAATCAGAAAAAATATTAAATCTTAGCTGGAAAAAATGTAAAAAAGAAATTAGCGAAGAATTTATAAACAAAGATATTGCAATAGTTATAGGAGGAGAGGATTTTATAAATAAGATAAATGATAATATTGACAAAAATAGTAATTTTTATGAAATAATAAATTGTTATAACATAGAGGAAATAAAAAATTTAAGAGCAATTTGTGAAAAATATTCTGGAATACTTAATACAACTGGAAAATTTGAAATCATTAAAAATTCACAAAATGCACAAGAAAGAAAAACAATAAAATCACAATTATAGAATAGCATGTCGATATGAATTTTAGTTTGTCAATATCTATTTAAAATTTTCAAAAACTAAGAAATGCTTGATAAATGAGCAAAAAAAGCAATAATATAGTTTAATAAAACCTGTTGTTGACTAAAAACTAAAAATGATATAATATATATCCAAGTTAAAAATGACTCGAAGAATAGAAAGGAGTAAAACATAATGGAAGAAGAACTAGATAGTATAAAAAAAGTACTAAAAAAATACGGACAAGAGCATTTACTTTTAAAATATGACGAAATGAATGATGAACAGAAAAAAGAGTTATTAAATCAAATAAAAGATATTGATTTTGATTTAATGGAAGAACTTTATGAAAAGGCAAGAAAACCAGTAGATTTGGGAAAAGTTACAATAGAGCCAATAGAGCATGTAGACAAATCAAAATTAACAGTTGCAGAACGTGAGATGTATGAAAAGAAAGGTATAGAAGCAATAAAATATAATAAATTTGCTGTTGTTACTATGGCTGGAGGACAAGGAACAAGATTAGGACATAAAGGACCAAAAGGAACATTTATTTTTGATACAGAAACAAATAAATCTATTTTTGAGGCTTTATGCGATACAATTAAAGATGCATGGAGAAAATATGATACAGTAATTCCTTGGTATATAATGACTAGTAGAGAAAATAATGATGCAACAGTTGCTTTTTTTGAAGAACATAATTATTTCGGATATCCAAAAGAAGCTATTAGATTTTTTAAACAAGGTGAATTACCAATGGTTTCATTAACAGGTAAAATTTTACTTGAAGAAAATGGAATGGTAAAAAAAGCTGCTAATGGACATGGTGGAACATTACAATCAATGGAAAAAAATCATATAATAGATGAAATGAAACAAAATGGTATTGAATGGGTATTTATTAATGGTGTTGATAATGTATTAGTAAAACCAGTAGATCCATTATTAATAGGAATGTCTATACACAATAAAGTTTTAGGTGCAGTTAAATCAATAGCAAAAACAGACCCTAAAGAAAAGGTAGGTGTTTTCTGTAGAAAGAATAAAAAAGTTGGAGTTATTGAATATACAGAAATATCTGAAGAAATGGCAAATTTAAGAGATGATGATAGATCACTTGTTTATGGTGATGCAAATGCTATTTTCCATTTATATAATATAAAAGGGTTAGAAAAAGTTAGCGAAATGAAACTTCCTTACCATACAGCAGTAAAAAAAGCAAAATATTTAGATGAAAATGGTAAATTAATTGAAGGAACAGAACCTAATGCATATAAATTTGAAATGTTCATATTCGATTCTTACGAATTATTTGATGATGTAGTTGTTCTAAGAGTAAAAAGAGAAGAAGAATTTGCTCCTATAAAAAATGCTGTAGGACAAGATAGTCCAGAAACAGCAAGAAAATTATATAAAGACTATATGAATAAAGTGGAATATACTAAGAAATATAAAGATTGGTCAACAAATCCATTATTTGATGAAGAAACAAGAAAAGAATTATTAACTATCGCAGGAAATGAAGAAGAAATAAAAGATAGATTTTACAAAGACTTAGAATTTGGAACAGCGGGAATGAGAGGCGTTATAGGTAATGGTACAAACAGAATGAATGTTTATACTGTTACAAAGGCAACTCAAGGTTTAGCAAACTACATTTTAAGACAAGCAACAGAAGCTAAAGGTGTTGTAATTGCGTATGATTCAAGAAATATGTCACCAGAATTTAGTCAGGCAACAGCACTTTGTTTAAATGCAAATGGAATAAAAACATATATATTTGAATCATTAAGACCAGTTCCAGAATTGTCATTTGCAGTAAGAGAATTAGGATGTACTGCAGGAATTATGATTACAGCAAGTCATAATCCACCAGAATATAATGGCTATAAAGTATATTGGGATGATGGTGCACAAATAGTTGCTCCACATGATAAGGAAATCATTGCTGAAGTTAATAAAGTAAAAGATTATTCATTAATAAGATCAATTACATTAGAAGAAGCTAAAAAATTAAGATTATATAATGTAATTGGAAAAGCAATGGATAAATTATATTTAAAAGCAATAAAAAAACAAGTATTAAATCTAGAAGTTATAAAAGAAGTAGAAAAAGATTTAAAAATTGTTTATACTCCATTACATGGAACAGGTAATATACCAGTACAAACAGTATTAGAAGATTTAGGATTTTCAAATGTTTATGTTGTTCCAGAACAAGAATTACCAAATGGAAGTTTTCCAACAGTTGATTATCCAAATCCAGAAGATTTGAAAGCTTTTGATTTAGCATTAAAACTTGCTAAAAAAGAAAATGCTGATATAGTTTTAGCAACAGATCCTGATGCAGATAGATTAGGAGTTCTTGCAAAAGATAGTAAAACAGGAGAATATATGCCATTTACAGGTAATATGTCTGGACTATTAATTGCAGAATATATCTTATCACAGAAAAAGGCTAAAAAGATGTTGCCAAAAAATGGTGCATTAGTATCAACAATAGTTTCTTCAAATTTAGCAATAGCAATAGCTAAAGAATATAAAATAGACTTCATAGAGGTTTTAACAGGTTTTAAATATATAGGTGAACAAATTAGAAATTTTGAACAAACAGGAAGCAATGAGTATCTATTCGGATTTGAAGAAAGTTATGGCTGCTTAGTTGGAACACATGCAAGAGATAAAGATGCAATAACAGCAGTTATGATACTTTGTGAAGCAGCAGCTTATTACAAAAAACAAGGTTTAACTTTATGGGATCAAATGATGAATATTTACAAAAAATATGGTTTCTATAAGGAAGGAATTTCAACAATTACTTTAAAAGGTGCTGATGGAGCAATAAAAATAAAAGAGCTTTTGGAAACAATAAGAAATAATCCACCAAAGGAATTAGGAGGATATAAAGTAACAAAAGTTAGAGATTATCAAAAGGGAACTATATTAGATGTAAAAACAGGTAATGAAACTGAAACTGGGCTTCCAACATCAAATGTGCTATACTATGATTTAGAAGATTCTGCATGGTGTTGTGTAAGACCATCAGGAACAGAACCAAAAGTTAAATTCTATATGGGAGTTAAAGGAAAATCTATTGAAGATTCAGAAAAGAAACTAGAAAAATTAAAGAAATCTATGTTAGAATTATCTGAAAAATAGAAAATTATATAGTATAAATAAGTAGTAAGGAGTTTAAAAATATTTTGAACTTTTTACTACTTTTATATAGCAAAAATTTATTATTTTCTATGTAAAAGTATATTTAAAAATAAAAAATAAAAAAAGTTTTAAAAAAGTGTTGACAAGTGAAAAAAAATAGTGTAATATATAAAAGCAGTTGATTTTACGCAACTGTTATATAGCATGTATGGGCTATTAGCTCAGGTGGTAGAGCACTTGACTTTTAATCAAGTTGTCCCGCGTTCGAGTCGCGGATAGCTCACCAAAGAATATCCTGAAGGATATTCTTTTTATGGCCCCTTGGTCAAGCGGTTAAGACATCGCCCTTTCACGGCGGAGACATGGGTTCGATTCCCGTAGGGGTCACCACTTTTTATAAGGTGATAAAATTAAATATTTGCCGCTGTAGCTCAGTTGGTAGAGCAACTGACTTGTAGGATGAATAAATGGAAATTTATTTTGAATCATCTTGCACCTTTATAAAGAAATTTATAAAGTGGACACCGCTAATTCGGGGAAGACTAAGTAGAAGTATATGTTAATCCCGAGCTAGGAAGAAATTCCGAGTGTAGAGACTTTATACGGTGTACCTAAAGCGAAGCTATGGTAAAGAGAAAGTCCAGACTACAAACACTTTGTGGTAATGAAAATTATAGTAGTATGAATCAGTAGGTCGTCAGTTCAAGTCTGACTAGCGGCTCCAGAAAAGAGTAAAACTTTATAATAGTTTTACTCTTTTTTTGTGTTTAGGCTTGGTTATTTGTAAATAGTTCTTTAACAAGCACATATAAAGGTGCGAATAGAAATTTTGGAAGAAAAGAAAGAAGAAAATACTATTAATTTTAGATTTTATATAAAAATTGTCAAAGAAGATATAATTTATTTTAAAATTTTGCGACAAAATTAAAGTTTTTAGACTCTAATATATATAAGTACTTATCATCTTATTGAAAAGGAGGTATTATGGAAAAAGAACTAGTAAAACAAGCGAAAAAAGGTAATAAAAAAGCTTTTGAAGAGATTATATTGCATTATCAAAATGATTTATATAGAATTGCTAAAACAAGATTTAATGATGAAGAAGATATAAATGACGCTATTCAAGAAACAATTATTTCAGCGTACGAATCCATAGGCAAATTGTTTAATACTGATAAAATTAAATCTTGGCTTATAACAATTTTAATAAATAAATGCAATCATATTTATAAGCAAAAACAAAAAAATAATTTTATATCTTATGACAATATAAATGCAGAAAGATATGTGTCATCATTGGATAAAAACGATAGTGATTTAGAATTTAATAATTTAATAAATTTACTTAATGATGATGAAAAGACGATAATCGTTCTTTATTATGCAGAAGGATATAAAGCTAAAGAAATTGCAAAGATATTAAAAATGAAAGAAAGTACAGTTAGAAATAAAATTTTAAGAGCTAAAAGAAAAATACAAAATGATTTGGAGGAGGTTTCTAATTATGGATAATATAGATAAAAAAATTCAAGAGATTGTAACTAAAGAAATACACCCAAGTGAAAACTATAAAAATACAATTAATTCAACTTTACAATCTCTTGAAAATAAAAAATATTCGAATAATAGACTTAGAATGGCTATTGCTAGTGTCTGTGTATCTGCTTTTTTAATAAGTGGAGTTGTTTTTGCTAAAGATATAGAACGATATGTAAAAAAAATATTTAATAATTCAACTGAAGCTATTGATTCAGCAGTAGAAGAAGGGTATGTACAAGAAATAAAAGATGATTTTACTTATGATAATGGTTTTGGTATAAAAATTGATAATATTTTATTAGATAATGTAAATTTAATTTTTTCTTTATTATATAAAGTTGAAGAAAGTAATATTGAAAGTATATCTATTAATCATTTTTCTATATATACAGAAAATGGAGAACGAATATATCAATGTGATGGAACAAATCAAGCTTATGTTGGAATTGCAAGAGGTATGCAACAAGCAACTTTAGAAAAAATTTCTGAAAAAAATTTTAAAAATACAATGATATTGAATTTATGGGAAAATAGAAATGAATTTAGTGAATTAAATATTAAAATTACAAATTTAAATATAATGTATTCTGATGGAAATTTAAAAAGTTTAGATGGAAATTGGGAATTTAATATAAAAATTAGTGATACTTTTAAACAAAATAATGAAATGAACTATGTTTTTGATGGCGAAAATGAATATATAAAAAGTGGATATGCAACTATATATCCAACTAAAATGATTGTAAAATTAGAATTGTTTGAAGATTATGACATTAATCAAATAGTAGATATTGCATTAGAAGATCTTTCTCAATATGGAATGCTTTTTTCATTAAAAAATAACGAAAGGACATTTAAACATACGAATTTTGATTATATAGCAGATAATAAAGAATTAATTATCATATTTGAAAATATTGGTTCATATATGGAATTAGAAGATGAGCTAGAATTATCTTTAAAAACCTATAATACAAAAATTTTGTTAAAAAAGCAAAATAATAAATAGAAAAATAATAAATAGGATTGCTAAGAAATCTTAGCAATCCTACTCTATAGGAGATATGAGTTAATGTTATATGATGTTATGACACAGGAAAATCAGAATCTACAAGCTGACAGTGAAGTCTCAAATTCTGAGTTCCATAAGCAACAAGATACTCCCAATGGTAACTATGTCCAGATACGACAGGGATATTCGTTTGATGAAGAAGACCAGAACTGGATTGCCATTCTCCAATAGATTTTCCTGTTGTGTCGTCATACAGACGAGCTGCAAGAATAGCACAGTCGTTTTCTAAATAGCTGCCATCTGTATTGGTAGAAGTACAGTAAATCCAAACATAGTTACAATTGTACACACGAGATACACCTTTATGATAACTACTAATGTTGAATGTATCATTAGCAATCTCACCAGTTGCTCTCGGAGAGAGAGTAACATCTTTTTATCTTTAAGGCGGGTTATACCCATCGTACCAGAAAGTTTATAGCGTTTAGCAAAGTAAAAAAAATACCACCCCAAACATGATACAACATTAAAAGTTTGACGGCTTAAAATATTAATTATGAGAGGAGTGGGGCGTATGAAAAATCCATACACTGATAGTTTAGCACACAAAACATGGGAATGCAACTACCATATCGTGTTTGCACTAAAATATAGAAGAAAAGAAATATATGGAAAATTAAGACAAGAAATAGGAATGATATTGAGAGAATTATGTAGAAGGAAAGAAGTTTGAATAATTAACGCAGAAGCGTGGCCAGACCATATACATATGTATGTAAGTATACCATCAAGGTTAAATATATCATCATTTATGGGATACTTAAAAGGAATAAGTACGTTGATAATATTTGAAAGACATTCAAATTTAAACTATAAATATGGAAATAGACATTTTTTGTGTACAGGATTTTATATATAAGTACAGTAGGAAATAATAAAGCAGCAGTATATAGATATGTAGAAAAAGGATATATGATTACAGATCAAATAACAAAAAAAGAATATATAGACTATTTTAAGGGTGGCAAGAAATAAAAACGCAAAAGGAATAACGTAAGCTGTTGGACGAATCCACTTAAGTGGCAGCTACTAACAAGGCCTTATAGGCCGATAAGCAAATTCATGGGTCCTACCCGTGATAAGTATTTATTCAATTTTTTATTTTCTAATCTAGAAGTAATATTCTCGCTTTAAGTTCTGAAAGTTTCTAAAATCAAATTAAAAGTGTTTTAATTCATTAATTGTATTATTATATTCTTCGACTATACCGTTTGAATATGGGACTAATAATAAATTTCATATTTCTCTTATCTAATTACTGTAAGTTTTTGTACATTTATTTAATACTTCATATTTGCATTCTAGATTATCTTTTCAAATTTATTTTATTGATTTATACGGTATTTCTTTTGATGTGAATGAATAATATCAAGTAATTTTTTTGTATCGTAAACTCTTTTTAATTTTTCAGAGCAGTTATTAAAACTTTAAAAAGTTTACATAAATAAATGTAAAATCAATTTTACAAAATTTAAAAATCTATTTTATGGAAAAAAAAATAAGAGTATCATATAATTTATTCATAAAATAAAAAGGGAGGAAAGAAAATGAAATGAAAAAAAATGAAAATTTAAAAATTGAATTTTTAGGAGAAAAATTATTAAATGCTAGAAAAGAAAAAGGACTATCTCAAGAAGAGTTAGCAGATAAAATAAATGTGTCAAGACAATCAATACATTTATGGGAATCTGGTAAAATAGTACCAGATTTAGAAAATATAATTAATTTATGCAATGTTTTAGATATTACAACTGACAAATTAACGAATGGCTTAGATATAATAAAAAATAAAAAAAGTAAAATTAAATTTAAAAAAGTATTTATATTAATAATTCTTATTATAATTTTTCTATTTTTTAATATAACTATCTATAGATTTTCCATTATACACAAAATAAATAATAATGTAGATAAATATAATAATTTATCTAACTATCATTATGTATTAACTACATATAAAATGAAAAATGAAAACGTAATTGACTTATTTGAAAACAATATTTATTACAAAGATGGAATTTATAAAGAAGTTATGACAGAAAATAATAAGGAAATTGGAATCATTTGGATTGATTTTAATCAAAAAGAAGGTTATACCGTAAACTTAACAGATAAAACTATTTCTCAGCTTAATTTAAATGAAAAAGTCGCTATTAGTAAAGAAGATGGAATATATAATTTAAGAGAAAGTGTAACTGATTGTAATAATATTATGGTAGAAATTATTTTATCATTATCTCCAAATGTAAAAATAAGTAATAGTAAAGAAGAATATATAGTTGAATATAAACAAAATGCTCAAGAAACATACAATACTAAAGTATGGATTGACAAAGAAACAGGTTTGCCTAATGATAAAATTAGAACATCAAACAATATAGATATTTTTGAAAGAAGAGAATATGAAATTGGAAAAGTAAAAGATGAAGATGTTAAAAAAATTGATATATATGAATATACTATGAAATAAAATATAAAAGTACTGACACGTTTGTGTCAGTACCTCGATGAGAGCCAAATTATTTATTTAGTGGTGGGTATTACAAGCATTACAAAATTAATCGTAAATATTTACGAAAGCTGTAACAGCCCCAGGGGAATTATTTACATTTGTCACAGTAAATGTATACAGACCAGCAGATGCGAATGCCAGCTGATACAAGCTTGTGCCCAAACCGTTACCATACACTTCCCCCAAATTGTAGGACTTTCCTTCGTGTTCCATTGTAATTCTGTACCTTCCATTATTGTTTCCAGAGATAGCAACTGTAAAATCAGCTAACCAGTTGGATTCTTCCAAGGTCACAGAAAAAGTGCCACTACCAGACGGAAGCGAAGCAGAACCGAAACCGATTACATTTCCAGCTCCCCGAGAGACCTCTTTACTTTCTGTAATATTAACGGAAAGTGCACTTTCAGGTTCAGCAGCAAATGAAACAGTAGACATTGACAAACACAGCACGGATGCTAGAAGAATAGAAATAAATCGTTTAATATTGTTCATAGTATAATCAATCTCCTTTTCTTGTTTGATTGTGCTGGCTCTCATCTATTACAAAAAATGAACTTTAAATTTTAAAAATTCATTTTTGTAACCAATTCGATTATATAAATCGATAATTTAAGTCTTAATATAGAATAGAAAAAAATTAAAATCAATATAAAAGTAAAAAAACGTAAAAAAGAGTTATAAAGAGTAATGAAATAAAGGAGATGAACGAAAATAAGAGATCAAATAAGAAAGGAATTAATAAAATTGAATTATAATTTTGCTAACAGAGGAACATTATATTTATTAGATACAATTGAATTGATTTGTTGTGCTAATAATAGTATGGAATTAATGGAAAATATAGAAAGAAAAGTTTATACGCAAATAGCAAAAAATATAATAAAAATCCGTTAACTATAAAATCTAATATTATTAAAGCAACTAATAATATGTATAATTTTAATGTTTTAGTTAATAATGACTTAAAAAAGCATATTAAATATACTCCAAAATTTGTGATTTATAATATTGTAGATAAAATAAAAGACAAAAAGATAATCGAAGCATAATACAATTATTAATAAAGGTGGATATTACAAATGAAAACAAAAAAATTTTACTAAAAAGAATAAAATGGATTATTATGTATTATTACAGGCAGGTACAAATTCTGATAAATTTGAATATATAAATAAGATACAACTAACAAGAAGAAAAATATGAATTTTTGTCAATAGGGATTTGGAAAGAAATGCAGATGAATATACAGCTATCAGTACTTATACAAAAGATAATGAATTAGAAAAAATTTTTGAAAAAAATCAAGAAACAAAGAGCGAACTTGATAATAAAGTTTTGAGTTTAAAAGATAAATTTCAAAATTATGAAATTGTTTTAGAAGAAATTGATAATGAAATTTATGTAAAAAGTGTCGAGAAAAAATAAATTTTAAATATTATAACTTAATATATGTATAAAACTTCCTATTTTACAAATAATAACTAAAAAATAGGGAGTTTTTATTATGGAGAATAAATCATTTTGGTTAAATAATTTCAAAACAGAAAAATATGAAAGTTTGAAGGAAGACATTTCCACAGAAGTATGTGTAATAGGTGGAGGAATTACTGGAATTTCTACAGCCTATTATTTATCAAAACATGGACTTGAAGTTACTTTGCTAGAAAAGGATTTTTTAGCTTCAAAAACTACAGGTCACACTACAGGAAAAGTAAGTATCCAGCACGGATTGTTTTATAAATATTTAGTAGATACTTATGGAATGAAATATGCTGAAAAATACTTAAAAGGCAATACTAAAGCTATGGAAAATATAGAAAAAATCATTGAAAATGAGAAAATATCTTGCGATTTAGAAATAAGAGATTCTTATGTTTTTTCTACTTTACCTGAAAAATACAAAGATATAGAAGATGAAGTAAAGATCTGCAAAGCATTAGGAATACCAGCAAGTTTTGAAGAAGATATAGAACTTCCAATACAAATTCAAGGTGCAATAAAAGTAAAAAATCAAGCTCAATTTAATTCTGTAAAATATATTAGAGGTTTATGCAATAGTATTATTAATAATGGTGGAGAAATTTATGAAAATTCTCAAGTGATAAATTTTAAGAAGAAAGATGAAATTTTTGAAGTTATAGTTAAAGGAAAAGAAGAGGAACACAAAGTATTAGCTGAAAAGATAGTAGTAGCTACAAGATATCCAATATTTAATTTTCCAGGTATGTATTTCATAAAAACATATCAAGAATTGGAATATGTGATGTGTGCAGAAGTTAGTGAGGATTTAAAAAATTTTTCTATGTATTTATCTGCAGATGTTCCAGGAATTTCATATAGAAGTATATTAGGAGAAGATGGAAAAAGATACTTATTAACTGCAGGAAATGGAAACAAAACTGGAAAAACTAATAATATAAATGGATTTGAATTTTTAGAAAATAATTTAAAAAGTAATTTTGAGAATTATAAAATTTTATATAAATGGACAGCTGAAGATTGTATAAGTTTAGATAAGATACCATATATAGGAAGATATTCAAGCTTATTTCCAAATATATATGTTGCTACTGGTTTTAAAAAATGGGGGATGACTTCTTCAAATATAGCAGCTAATATAATTTCTGATGAAATATTAAACAAACCTAACAAATTTTCAGAAATATTCGATTCTAACAGATTAAATCCTATAAAAAATAAAGATGAAGTAAAAAATATGCTTGAAGAAACATATTCTTCTTTAATAAAAGAAAATATAATAAGAAGTAAAGATAAAAAATATTGCACGCATTTAGGATGTGAGTTAACTTATAACGAGACCACAGATACGTGGGATTGTCCTTGTCATGGAAGTAGATTTGATAGAAATGGAAAAGTAATAGAAGGACCTGCGCAAAAAGATTTGGAAATATAGAAATTAAGCCGAATTATTGACATTATTGTCATAAGAGTTTATACTGATAATAGTTTTTGTAATTTGGGAGAGAAAATAATGATTAAAGAAAAATTAAATAATCTAAAAGTTATCACACCAGATGAAGTATTAGATAAATTTTTAAAATGGTTTGATAATAAAAAAAAGATGGCATTTTTAATAACAATTATTGTAGGAATAATAACACATATAACTATGATAACTGAAATGATAATGAGCCAAGATGGTTTATGGAATTCTATTTCTTATTCTAGAGCAGGACTTTGGGAAACAACTTTGGGAAGATGGGGAATAGAGTTAATCACGAGAGTTACAAGTTTTATAGCAATACCAAGTATTACAACAATTTTTAATATTATTCTTATGGCAATAACTGCTGTATTTTTAGTAGATGTATTCAATCTTAAAAGTAAAATTTCTATATTTTTTACTTCTATTGCCTTAGTATTAACACCAACATTCACAGTAACTTTACTATATGTATATACTTCTTTTGCATATTGTGCAAATATGCTTATTGCAACTTTAGTTGTATGGTTTATATATAAATTTCCTTATAAAAAGTGGGGTATTGTACTATCAAGTATTTGTTTTATGATGGTGCTTAGTATTTATCAAAGCTATGTTGGAGTAACTGTTGGACTTTGTGTAATGGTATCAGTTCTTCATTTAATAAAAGGTGAAAAAAGTATTAAAGAAATTTTTATAAATATTTTAAAAACAGTAATTTCAGTTATTGCTGGAGGAATTATTTATTATATTATTACAATGATTCTTTTAAAAGTTTCAGGAGTAGAATTTGCAGCTTATAAAGGTGCAAATAATATTAGTATAATGGATATTATATTAAATTTAAAAACGACGATAATTCAAGCATACAAAGATTTTCTTTTCTTCTTTTTGGGTGATTCTATTGTATATAATTCAAATTATAGAAGAGAAGTATTATATGGAATATTCTTTTTAATGTTTGGAATTTCATGTTTAATATCAATTTTTTCTATTAAATCTGAAAATAAAAAGGAAAGAGTTTTTAGAATTGTTATTTCAATCTTATTTTTAGCACTATTACCACTTGCTTTAAATATAATTGATGTTATAGCTTGTAGTACAACAATATATGCTCTAACAGGAACACAACTTATATTAATGATACCATTTGCGTTTGCAATTTTTGAATTAATCGAGAAATTTATAATTTTAAAATGGATTGGAGTATTGTTTTGTGTATTAATAATGCTTACATATTATATTGCAACAAATACTTCATATAGTGCTTTAAAACTTACATATAACCAAGCATATTCAACTACAGTACGTATTATGGATAGAATAGAAAATACAACCGGATATACTAAAGATGCAGAAATTCTTTTTGGTGGAATTGTGGGAAATAATAATTATCCAAGGACTTCAAGCTTATATAACTATACTATTGGTTCTATAGTAAATAATACAACATTTCATGGAACTTATGCAGGACAAATAGGAACATGGATGAGTTTCTTAAAAGTATTTTTAGGTGTGGATTTTGTTCCATGTAGTGAAAACACTTATTATACTATTGTTAATAGTCAAGAATATAAAGATATGGACGTTTTTCCAGCAACGAATTCTGTTAAAGTATTAAATGGAATTGTTGTTGTAAAATTAAGTGAAAATCCACCATTGCCATATTAAAAATTATATTGTGAGGAATTAAAGATTATGGAAAAAATAGTTTTAGTAACAGGAGCAAGTAGAGGAATAGGAAGAAATATAGCATATAATTTAGCTCTAGATGGTTATAAAGTGATAGCTAATTATAATAATTCAGAAAAAGAAGCAAAAGATTTACAAGAAGAATTAAAAAATAAGAATATAAAAATAGATATTTTTAAAGCAGATGTTTCTAGAAAACAAGAAGTTGAAAATTTGGTAAATTTTGTAATAGAAAAATACAATAAAATTGACGTTTTAATAAATAATGCAGGAATTGCAGAAGAAAAACTATTTACAGATATAACAGAAGAAGATTTTGATAAAATGATGAAAGTAAATTTATATTCTGTTTTTTATACAACACAAGAAGTTGTAAAAAATATGCTAAAGTTGCATAATGGAATAATAATAAATATATCATCTATATATGGATTAACAGGAGGCTCATGTGAGGTGCATTATTCTATGGCTAAAGCTGGAATTGATGGTATGACAAAGGCTTTAGCAAAAGAGCTTGGCCCTTCCAATATTAGAATAAATTCTATTGCACCAGGAGCAATAGATACAGATATGAACAAAAATTTAACAGAAGAAGATTGGAAAGTTGTTGAAGAAGAAACTCCTTTAAATAAGCGAGGAAAGCCAATAGATATCACAAGATGTGTTAAATGGTTAATTGAAGATGAATTTACAACTGGACAAGTAATATCTCCAAATGGGGGCCTTGTTATAACATAAAATTTGAAAAAATGATTTAGATTCCATATCAATTTTTATAAAAAGCAGAGCATATGAAAAAAGTGTTATGAAAATATACTAAAAAATATAGTATATATCATGACACTTTTTTATATAAAAAGAAAATTATCTAAAATTCTTTTTATGTTTTAATTGTTTTCTTCAGACTTTTTCTTATAATTACCAGTTAATAATTTTGGTATTGATATCAAAATTTTATATATGGCAAGTTTTATTTTTTTTGATAAAAGATAAGTTTTTCTTAAACGTCTAGTAGGTTTTAAATCTTCAAAAAGAATTAATCCAGTTTCAGGATGCTCAATTTTGAATATGTAATTATTTCCATCATTATTATCCCATTCATCTTTTTCATTTTTTATACAAAAATTAAAAGTATCTTTGTCTAATAGCTCGATTTCTATTTGAAAGCCAAGATCAGTTTTAGTCATTTCTGCGTCTACAACATTTTCCCAATTATTACCAAAACCATAGTGAATATACACATTTGTAGAATTATCTTGAAAAAACTTTCCAGTATATGAAATCTTTACTGTGGTATTTGGTGTCAATCTATCTGTATTAAAAAATATGTTTTTAACTAATTCCATAAATTTCTCCTCTCGTTATATATATACTCTACCAATAATTTGAAAGGTATCTCTTGAATTAACTGTTATATCTTTTACTTCTTTATTATCAGCTCGTAAAACGAATTTATCATTTTTATACATAAGTCTACGAATAAGATATTCATCATTTAATTTGAATAAACCTATAGCTTTATTGTCTACAAGACCATTAATTTCAATGAAAGCATAAGAACCTTCTTTTACTAAGGGTTCCATTGAATTGTCTGGAACTTTATAGGCAAAAGATGCATTAGCAAAATCATAAGGACAAGTAATGTATTCATCGATTTTTGAAATTGCTGGAACTTGATTATATGAAACATAATCTATGTATTTATAATCAATCTGGTCTTCTGATAGTGTTTTGTCATAAGCATAAGATAAAGGCTGATAAGGAATATTTAAAGCATAACAAATAGCTTTTAAAGCTTTATGGCTAGGGTTTCTTTCACCTTTTTCAATATGTGTTAAATGCCCAATATTAATTTTAGTTTCATTAGCAAGCTCTGTTTTAGACATTCCTTTTTCTTTTCTTATTTTTGAAAGCATTTCTCCTATCATTTTTGGTACCTCTCTTGTTTTATATAATTAAAATTTAAATAATATAATTATTTTTTACGAATAGAATATATAAAGTAATATTCTATCGTAATTATATATATAATTTTTTTTATTGTCCATAGGGAAAAAAGATATTGCAGAAAAAAATAAGTTATGATAATATATTAAGCGAATTTAAGGGGAAAGGAAGACTTTTATATGTCTGCTGCTAAAAAGAAAAAGAATAAAAATAAAAACAAAATTAATAACTCAAAAGATAAGAATTTAGAAAATATTAAACAAACTGAAAATAAAGTAGAAGAAAATAAAACAGATAATACTAAGAAAAATCAAAAAGAAAATGAACAAAAAAATCACGAAGAAGCTGGAGAAAATTTAGTTACTAAAAAAGTTGAAAATAAGGAAGACGTTACAGCAGAGGATAAAATAGAAAATAAAGAAATAAACATAGAAAAAAATATTGAAGCTGAAAAAGAAAAGTCTGAACATTCAAATAAAAAGAAAAAAACATCTAAAAATAAAAAAGAAGATAAAAGCGTATTAGAAAAAGATGATAATGAAAATAAAAACGCTAAGAAACAAATTGATGATAATTCTGAAAGTATAAAAAATAAACAAACTGAAAATGGAGAAAAAACAGATAAAAAAGTTTCTGAAATAGCGACTAAAGAATTAGTAGTAAAAAACGATACTGAAGAAACACCAGACTATGTAAAAGAAATGCTTAAAAAGAAAAAAAGAAGAGTATACATAGCTATATTTATCATTGTTCTTATAGTGTTAATAATCTTATTTTCAACAATTTTTGCTTTATTAAATATAAATAATACAAAGTATATTAAAGGTGTAAAAATTAGAAATATAGATATATCTAATTTAAGTTTAGAAGAAGCTGAAGAAAGAGTACAAAATTCTATTAATAATATTCTTGCTCCAGAGATAACTTTAAAATATGGTGATGAATATAATATTACAATAAAACCAGAGCAAATAGAATTTGCATATAAAGTAAAAGATTCTCTAAAATATGCATATAATGTTGGAAGAGATGGAAATATTCTAAAAAATAATTATACATTATTATTTACAACCTTTTTAGGAAAAAACATAGATTTAGAATATACATATAATGAAGAATTATTAGCTAATTTTATAGATGATGTAAGTTCTAAAATACCTGGAATTGTTGTAGAACCAAGTTATTATATAGAAGATAATGAATTAATAATAAACAAAGGAACAGATGGTATACAGGTAAAAAAAGAAGAATTAAAACAAAATATTTTAAAAGCAATTAATAATCGTAGTATAGAAGAAACGTCAAATCCAGAATATAAGCAAACAATAGAAATACCAACTGAAAATGCTAAGGCAAGTAAAATTGATATAGAAAAAATTTATAATGAAGTTTATAGAGAGCCTCAAGATGCTTATTATGAAACAGACCCATATAAAATTTATCCTGATGTAGATGGAATAGATTTTAATATTTCTTTAGAAGAAGCTAAAAATTTAATTACTTCTGAAGATAAGGAAGAATATTCAATTCCATTAAAAATAACTAAAGCAAATAAAACTATAAAAGATTTGGGTACAGAAGCTTTTCCATATTTAGTATCATCTTTTAGCACAAAATATGATGCAAGTAATAGAAATAGAAGTATAAATTTAGAAATTGCAGCAAATAAAATAAATGGGACTGTTCTAATGCCAGGAGATGTATTTTCTTTTAACAAAGTTGTTGGAAAAAGAACAGTTGAAGAAGGCTATAAAGATGCAAAAATTTATGCAGATGGTGGAGTTGTTGATGGTTTAGCTGGAGGAATTTGTCAAATTTCTTCAACTTTGTATAATGCAGTATTGCTTGGAAACTTGGAAATAGTTGAAAGAAGAAATCATTCTTTTCCAACTTCTTATGTAAGAACTGGTAGAGATGCTACAGTTGTATATGGTACAATAGATTTTCAATTTAAAAATTCAAGATCTTATCCAATAAAAATAGAAGCAACAGTAAAAAATGGAATAGCAGAGTTTAAAATACATGGAATACAAGAAGAAAAAGAATATGAAATAAAAATTTTACCAGTAACAACTCAATCTATACCTTATACTACTTCTTATGTACAAGATGCAACATTATTACCAGGACAACAAGTAGTAGTTCAAGCAGGGCAACCAGGATATAAAGTAACAACATATATTGAAAAAAGACTTAATGGGGCAGTAGTATCAAAAGAGATTTTATCAAATGATACATACAGTCCAAT
Source organism: uncultured Clostridium sp. (assembly GCA_900553685.1). Lineage (GTDB taxonomy): Bacteria > Bacillota > Clostridia > TANB77 > CAG-508 > Scatovivens > Scatovivens faecipullorum. Next base: position 12,770 of record USEI01000015.1, on the reverse strand, counting down.
GAAATCTATTATAAGAGTTGGTGTGGGCACACCAGTACCGGCACAATAAAATTTAAAATAAATAAAAAAATTCAAGTTTGATACTAAAGTGTATTTACTTTAATTCAATACTTGAATTTTTTATAATTTTATAATAGAAATTTTTAAAAAATTTCTATTATAAAAAAGTTTTAAAATGTCATAATAAATATTCTAAAACATTTATCATATATTTAATTTAATTTTTTAAGCTTCTTTAACAGGTTCATCTTTTTGATTTTCATTATTTTCGTCTTTTAAATCTTCGTAGAAACAAACTAAACTAGCACTAATATATGGTGATAAAATAATTGTTCCTAAAGAAGAAATTATATATCCTGCTGTTTGACCTAATAGCATAATAGCTAAATATGAAACTAATAATATTAATAACATCCAACCAATGAAAGATAATGTTAATAAGAATATTTTCCATTTATTTCCTTTCATTAATTTTTTACTTTCATTATTAATTTCTTTACCAGTAGCAGTTGGTTTATCATGAAGAATATATAATGTTAATGAATAAGATAGTGATTTATAAATATAGAATATTAAAGCAACTACTACAAGCACAAGTGAAATAAAGAAAAGATTAGTTACATTTGATGAGATATTAGAAGAAGTGACACTTAAGAAAGCTACTTGTAATAATGTATAAATCAAAAATATGTATGAAGCTACTAAAAGAATTATAGGTAATATTAAATTTACTATAGTTCTTAAATAGGTTCTCCAAGCTCCTTTAAAATTACTAAAGCCTATTTTTAGAAAATCTAATATAGCAACATCTTCATTTCTTACAATTTTTATAAATGTTGAAATTATACCAAATGAAAGTGGAACAGAAATGATAGCTATTGCTATGTCAAAAATTAGTCTTATTCCGGTATTATTTATAAAGCTAACTGCATAAGTTAATGCAAATATAAGAGCATAGTAAATTAAGCAAATTAAAAAAGCTTTTTTATAACTACCAGACAACTTGACTTTTGCGTCTTTTTTTAGTTCGCTAATTGTCATATTTTTATCCCCCTTTATTAAAATATATATTAATTTTTGAGCAGTATTACTCAAAAAAATAATGACTTTTGTGTATTTCAGAAATTAATCTATGTTCATTGTTTAAAATATCCAAAAATGTTGTTGCTACTATTGGGTCAAATTGTGTTCCTATCTTAGATTTTATTTCTTCTTTAACAAAATCCAAGCTTAATTCATTTCTATAGGAACGTTTTGATGTCATTGCATCAAAAGCATCTGCTACTGAAACTATTCTAGCAAGGAGAGGAATGTCTTTATCTGCTAATCCATAAGGATATCCTTTTCCATCATATCTTTCATGATGATATAAAACAATAGGAATTATATCTTTAAAAATTTCAGCGTTTGATAAAATATTTTTTCCTATAATTGGATGTTTTTTTATTTCATTATATTCTTCTTCAGTCAATTTTCCATTTTTTAATAGTATTGAATCTGAAATTCCTATTTTTCCAATATCATGAAATAGTCCACCAATTCTTAAAGTTTTTAAATCAAATGGAGATAGCCCAAGATTTAATCCAATTAAAACAGAATATTGAGATACTCTATCAGAGTGACCTCTAGTGTAATTATCTTTTGCTTCAACTGTATATCTAAGAGTTTCAATACTTTCTAAATATGCTTTTTCAAGTTGTTCTTTAGATTTTAAAAGTTCATTATTTATATTTTTTATTGTTTTCATCTGATCTATAGATTTAATTGCAGATTCAATAAATAAAGGTAATTGATTTAATTTATCGTTTTTTTCACAATATCCTTGAATTACTATAGTTTTTAATTTTTTTAAAGTTACTTGAGATATTCTTGAACTTATAACAAGTATTATATATAAATCTTCATCTAATTCTCTAATTTTTTTTAATATTTCAAATTTTTTTTCTGAGTTAATAGAATAATCTAAAATTAATATATCAAATTTTTCTATTTTTAAAACTTTATAAGCTTCTTCTAAATTTTCAAATTTTTTTAAAGAATATTGAGAAGCTAAAATTGTTTTAGATAATGCATGAGATATATTATTATCATTTTCTACAGCGATTATTTTATAATTATTAATATTTGTAGAAACCATACTAAACTCCTTTAAAAATACTACTTATATATTATCATTTTTTAAAAAATAAGTAAACAATTAATTATATTAATATATAGTATTCGAAAAAATATTACAATTATTAATGAAAAATTATTACTGTATAAAATATGAAATAAATGGAAAAATATTTTTGAAAGGAATGAGATAAATATGTACTATGAAAGCAAAAATGATAAACTTAAAGAACAGATTATGATGTTTATATTTTTTGTAAGTGTAATTAGCCTTTTAATAATTTTGATTTTAAAACTTGATGGAAATAACATAAATCAAACTGAGTTGAATAATTATGAAACGAGCAAATTATCCACAGAAAATGAACAAAATGTTGAAAACAATATTCAGAAACATATAAACGAAGTAGTCAAAACAGTTGTGGGAATATCAAAACTAAAGCAAAACGGAACATCAATTTTTTTGGACAATTCAGAACAAAAATTAGGACTTGGAAGTGGAATAATCCTTTCAGATAATGGATATATTTTAACAAATCAACATGTTGCGGGGAATAAATATAGTAATTGCTATGTTACATTAGAAAATGGTCAAATATATGATGGTACAGTTGTATGGGCAGATACTAATTTAGATTTAGCAATAGTAAAAATTGCAGCCACTAACTTACATTATATTGAACTTGCAGATTCAGATAAAATAAATTTAGCAGATGAGGTATATGCTATTGGAAATCCAATCGGAATAGAATTTCAAAGAACAGTTACAAAGGGGATTATAAGTGGAAAAGATAGGACAATAAAATTACAAGAAGGTGAAACTTCAAGTTATATGGAAGATTTAATTCAAACAGATGCAACTATAAATGAAGGAAATAGTGGCGGACCTTTAGTTAATACAAAAGGAGAGCTAATAGGAGTAAATACTGTTAAAATAACTGAAGCAGAAGGAATAGGATTTGCAGTTCCAATAAATATAGTAAAACCAATTTTAGAAAAATTGATGAATACAGGAAAATTTGAAGAAGCATATTTAGGAATTTATGGTTATGACAAAGAAGTAATTCCATATTTGGAAAATAACTTAGAAATAAAAAGTGGTGTATATGTTGCAAGTATTTCTGCAGATGGGCCATTATTTAATAAAGAAATTAGGGTAGGAGATATAATAACTAAAATTGATGATACAGAAATAAACAAAATGAATGATCTTAGAAAATATATCTATTCTAAAAATCCAAAAGATAAAGTAAAACTAACTGTAAAAAGGAATAATACGGAAAGGATTTTAGAAATTCAGTTAGGACAAAAGATGTAAAAATAAATTATAAGATTAATAATTTAAAATTATTTTTATAATAAAGAAACTCTCTCTATTTGATAATATAGAGAGAGCTATTTTTATAATATATTAAGCAATATAATTTTTATAATCTATTAAATAGAAGAATTAGAGTTTAAGTATAAAATTTTGCTACTAGTTTTTCTATGAAATTACAACAAAATTTAATAGTTTTAACTAAAGTTTTGAAATATTTTCATCTGTAATATCTTCAGCAGAAATAGTTTTTAAAATGTCTAAAGATGTTTCTGAACTTGTATTAGTTGCGTGTTTTATTATTGCTTTTTCATATAAATTTCTAACAAATCTAGCATTTCCAAAACCTTCTGTTTTTGAATACTCTTCAATAATAGTTTTAGCTTTATCCATTGCAGAATTTTGAACTTTAAAACCAGATTTTTGAAACATAGAATTTAAAATTTGTAAAAGTTCATCTACTGTGTAATCTTTAAATTCCATTGTATATCCAATTCTAGATACAATTCCAGAATTAGATTTTAAGAAAGAATCCATTTCTTTGCTATATCCTGCAAAAATAACTACTAAATTATCACGATAATTTTCCATAGCTTGAATAAGTGTAGCAATACATTCTTCATTAAAACTAGAAGAATTTCCAGATTTTACAGCTAGAGAATAAGCTTCATCTATAAATAAAACTCCGCCTAAAGCTTTTTCTATTACTTCCATAGTTTTTGGAGCTGTTTGTCCAACATATTGACCTATTAAATCTTTAGCAGATACTTCAACTAATTTGTTTTGATTTATATATTTTAAATTGTATAAAATTCCAGCAACCATACGCGCTACAGTAGTTTTACCTGTTCCAGGATTTCCTAAAAATACCATATGTAGATTGGTATCTTTTAAATTTATAGTGTTGCCTGCTTTTTTTCTAAATTCCATAAGATGAACTAAATCTTTTAGCATAGTTTTTATATTATCTAGACCTACTAATTCATTTAATTCTTTAAAAATTTCATCATTTGATTTTGCTTTTTCAAAGTCAGGTATTGCACTAGCATCAATAATTTCTTTACTATTATTGAATAAAATCTTTTCTATTAATGCTGAAATATATTCAGAAGAAGATAAAGTAGACTTATTATAAGTTTCACGAACATAATCTAATAATTTTATTTCAAATTCTCCTGTAATAATATAATCTTTTGAAAGTCGTGAAATAATTGCATCATATACTTCTTCATAGGTTTCATTTTTTGTATATAGTTCAAAATCAAAGATTTTATCTTTTAAAGTGGAATTATTAGAAAATAATTCATCAATCTTTTGTTTTGTTGTATCTGTTATTATTGTAGTAATACCATTAAGTTTACTATATTTAATAATATTTTCTTCTAATGTAGCAAGCAATTTATCTCTATCTGCTTTTTCTTTATTTAATAAGCCTTGAACATCACTAAGTATTAGAAGACTATTTTCTGTATTGTATAAATCTGATATATTTGTTGTTTCTTCTATCATATATAAAGACTGTTCGGTTGTTTTAGAATTTTTCATATAATTAAAGAAATTGAAAGCTTCTGTTATAAGATTTGTAATAGAATGTAAGGTTTCTTCATTATTAGTATAAATTCTCATATTAAAAGGAATATAGTTAGCAACAGATTTTTCATAGTATTTTTTTGTATATTCAATCATTTTTTTAAGAACTATTTTTGACTCATCAGTTAAACGTAAGGAATCAATTTTTTCATTAAATTCTTTAAGCTTTGTGGTTTTATCGAAATCAATATTTTCTATATTATTTGGTGCATTTTCGTTAGATTGAACATTCTGAGATTTGTTGTTTATAGTAGTTTTATTATTTGCAGTATCTTTTTTGCTAGATAGACCATTTTTTTCTCTTTCATTATTAGTATCTGAAGTTCTACTAGTAATATTTGAAGTAGTATTCTTGAAATTATTTATAGCATTTTTTGTAGTATCTGATACTTCATTTTGTGAATTAATTGATGATATCAAATAAAAAAAATCATCATACATTTCACTTAAAAATTTATCTTGAGGTCTTTGTTTTGATTTATTTTCTGATTCCATTTCTGCTCCTTGTATAATAAAATAATAAAATCTAAATTTATTATATAATAAATCTAGATTTTTAACAATACTATAAATTTATGCTTAAATATATCTGCATTCAAAATTTAATTATTAATTTATGAAAAAATAAAATTTATTTAAAAGTGCAATTTTTTTCATTCTATTCTAGAAAATAACCAATTACAAATATTTTAAATAGAAATTATAAAAACAACAAATGTAATTATGTTATTTTATATAAGTACATAAGATTATCTAATAAACTTTTTAGATTTCCATTTTTTTGTAGTTGTACATTTTATTTTTTTGATTAATCTTTTTTTCTTTGTAATGTCCTGTTTTTCTAAAATCTGTATAATTAAATTACTAATTTGCTTATCAAATTCTTCAAAATTAGTGGGTATAGGAGAGTTTTCTTTGAAATAATTATGAAACATTTTAGAAATTTCTTTTTTTAATTCTTTTAAAAAATTATTTTTTTCTAAAAAATGATTTTGATTAAAATATAATTGTTTCAAGAAAATCACCTCCTTTGATAAAAATAGAATTTATTAATTATATTATAACATAGTTTACATAATTAATAAATATATTTAATTTTATATAATAATTAAATACGTTTGAAATAGTCTATACATTTGTTAATAATTAAAAAATAAATAAAAATGGATATCAAAGAGTTAGAAAATAAAATTTAAAAATTAAGATGAACCCCAGATATACTTATGTAAATTATATTGGAAAAATGCGGAAAATATGCTATAATATAAAAGATTTATATTTTTTATACATAAAATATATATTTTAATTACATACTATAAATGAAAAAGATAAATTAATAAAAAATTAAAAGAGGGATTTGTAATATGAATATTGGATTTTATGCAGGAAGCTTTTCACCATTTACAAATGGTCATTTAAGAGTTGTTGAAAGAGCAAGTAAGCTATTTGATAAAGTTATTATTGGAATTGGTATTAATAAGATGAAAAAACCAAGGTATGATAATCATTTAATGAAAGAAGCTATTGAAAAAGTTTTAGAAAGGGAACAATTATTAAATGTTTCTGTAATAACTTATGATAATTTATCAGTAGATGCTGCTAAAACTTGTAATGCTACACATCTTATAAGAGGAGTAAGAAATAGTATGGATTATGAATATGAAGAAAAAATAGCTGCAATAAATGAAGATATTTCAGGTTTAGATACAATATATATAAGAGCTGGAAATTTAGGACTTATAAGCTCTAGCTTAGTTTTAGAACTTATTGAACATGGTAAAGATGTTTCAAAATACTTACCAAAAGAGATATTAGAATTAATAAAAAAGTATTAATTTAAAATTAGAATTGATGTAAGAAATATTTATAATAAATAATGCAAAAAGTTAAATAATTAAAAAAGCAAATAGAAATTAGTAGGTAGAATAATATTTAGAAGTTTAAATTAGGAGATTGTATGTATAGTTTTAACCAAATTTTAACAAAATCAAAATATAGAGATTCAAAAAAAATGGCAGATGATTTATATTATTCGGAATCATCTGCACAACCTTTTTTTAAATTAATTAAAAAATATTTTGAAGAAAATCCAGAAGCCTCAAATTCTGATGCTTTTGATTTTTTCTTTGATTTATTTAATAATAGCAACATGGAACTATCTTTTTTACCAACTATTAAAAGTAATACTTTAAGATTAAATATATGCAAGCACTTAGTAAGTAATCCAAAAGAATTAGAGACAGCTTATGATAAAATACATAGAGAAGAAGAAAGAGGAAAAAATATAGAAATAAATGAAAGGGAACAATATTCAAGCAATAAATTAAGATCAGAAAGACTAGCAGTATTACAAGCTTTAGATGCTATAAGAAAATATAAACAGTCTTGTTCAAAAGAGGAAATTGAAGCCATTAAAGCATATATAAAAGCACCAAGTAAAATTAAAAGTCAATATAGAAGAAATATGAATTCTCAATCAAGAAAAGCTATAGATGAATTTAGAGAATATTTTGAGGGAAGCGAATGCGAACAGCTTAAAAAATTTTTAGCAAGAAGAATACCAGAGTTTGAAGAGGATTTAAGAGATTCTTATATTATTTCTTTAGAATATTTAGGAAAACAATTTAAAAAATTTGGATTACTAGATAAATACTGTAAAGATCAAGAAAGATTTTTAACTAGATTAGGTATGAAAGAACTAAAGTATCCATTAAATGATGAGCAAAATGATAATGGTTCTATTACTGTTGAAAATTTATTTACAGAGGAGACTTTAGATAAATTAGATACAAATAGATTAGGAGTTTTAACAGCTTTTTGGGTAAATAGATATACAAAGGAACTAGAAAAAATGAATCAAGCTTTTTTCTTAGTTAGTTCTTTAAACTTATGGCATACTATAAAAGATGCAAAACAAGATGAAAGAACTGGAAAAATAAGTATAGATATAGACGAAAAAGAACTAGAAGCTATATATGAAAAAATGTATTTTTTACGTGAAATTTCCCAATGTATGATTGAAGATATTGAACATGAAAGTAAAGCAAAAGAAAATATAGTAGTTGCTCAAAATGGAAATACAGTAAGGAAAATGGATGTTTCTGATTATATAGATGAATTAGATAGAACTTTAGGAGGAGAATATTCAGAATATTTTAATACTAAAAATCCAGATTTTGCTAATAATTTTATAAGAGATTTTGATACATATAGAATAATGGATAATACGATTTTTAATGCTTATAAATTAAAAGATATGAATATAATTGCTATACTTTCTAATCTTCAAAACTTGAATTTTTCAAAGAATTGGGGGATTATTCTAGAAGATGGAAAAGATATACGAACTTCAAAAAAAGTATTATTAGGAATAGATATACAAGGACTTAATATGCCAATGAGACTACATATAGATAAGTCTGTGTTAGAAGATTTCTTTAAAGCAAATCAAAATACGTCTTTAGTTCCAGTATACGAGGGAGAAGAAGATTTTAGATATCAAGGAAGAGTAATATCAACTCAAGTATTAATGCCACTTTCAGGAGCACAAAAAACAGGATTAAAACAAATAGAAGAAAGACAAAAAATTGATAGTCCTTTAAGAAATTTAGTAGAACATTTAAAATTTTTAGCAAATTCTAGTGAGTATCCAGAACATTTAAAAGAAGAAAGAGTTTCTAGGAAAAAAGGAAAAACAAAAATTGTAAAAAAAGTACCAGATACAAGATTTGTAGATTTGAAAACAGGTAAATTATATAATAAAAATAAAGATGGAGAATTACTTGAAATAAAAGAAAAAACAGAAGAAAAAGAGGTAAAACATGAATAGTTCTATTAAAGATTTATTAAAAAAATATCTTACAAATAAAGAATATGATGATTATAACGAGATTTTGATTAAAGAAATAACATATATTTTTGTAAAAAAAATACAAAAAATAGATGAAAATTTTTTATATTCTAGTCTAGTAGAGTTGTTAGAAAGTGCTAAAATTTATTTATCCAATTATGATATAGAAATTTTAAATGGATTTTATATGTTAACTAAAAGTAATTATTCACCAGAAATATTAGTAGAAGAATTAATGAAAGTTTATAATAAACTAATTTAGACGACAAAACCTTTAAAGCTTGATATATAAGTAAAAAAGTGTTATAATTAAAAAGATAATGTATTAACAATTTATTGAAAAACAGGAGGAATAGTACATGAAAAAAATATCAAGGGTACAAGGAAAAATAGGCATTCGGAGTGTAATTTTGCCTAATGGAGTCGCGATTGGCATTGAAAAGAAACTTTATTTTGGTTCTATAAGTTCACTTGCGGCAGAAACTAGAGTATATGGGGATGAAATCGTTACAAGAAGTGTTGATAAATTATGTCCTGATAAAGAATTTGAAATGGGCATATATTCTATTGCTAAAATATTTCGTATATTATGCATACCACTTACGATTTTCTCTGTAATCTTATGGGGGATGGCCGTGAGCTATAACAGCCCAATTGAGCTTCTTTGTAGAGTGCTGATTGCTGTTTCTATTTCTGGAATAGTAGCACCTAGAAGCATGACAAGGTTTTTTTTGAAAACTTTTAAAAAAGGAGAATATTTAAAAGAAAGCCAGTTTAGAGGAGCTGTATACCAAGTAATAAATGCATTTTATGAATTGGGCAGAGTTCCTAAAATGGAGGAGTTAAACAATTACTCCATATTTTCTCGGTATGATCCGTATTTTGAAAGAGAACTTAAGAGACCAATTGCTATTATAGGCGCAGTATGCGTATTAAACTTTAACTGGATTGCATATTTGATTGCTTTAGTAGTAATGATTGTGATTATCCATTTCTTATTTAAAACAAATACAATATATGCAATGGAAATTTTAGTGGTTTCAAAACCAGATACAAAGCAACAAGAAGCGGCTATTAAAACACTTGAAGAAGCAATTTCTTTTGTTGATGGGATAGAAGTGGAAGAGAGTTTTGTTCATATACCATCAGCTGAATTTATTCGTGAGTTTTTAGACGAAGAAAAATGCAATAATTGTCCAGATGCAGAACAATGTTTCTTGTATCAAATGGTGAAAAAGGAAACTCAAAATTAATAAATTAATATTGAGCGCGTGTACTAAAAATGATGAGAGCTCTGTCAGAAATGGCAGAGCTTTTATCTTAATAATTAATTAAGATTTTTTTCATATAAATTTCATAATCAAATGATAAATTATTATCATAAAATATAATCTAATACATAAAATAGGAGGACTTTAAATGGAAAAATTTTTTAAGAAAACAGGTTTAATATCAATATTAGAATCAGTAGTATTTATAATTTTAGGTGTAATACTAGTATGGAAAGCAGATTTAGCAGTAAAAGTTATATCTTATATAATAGGAACAATTTTTATAATAATTGGCGCTGCAAAAGTAATAAAATATTTTAGTATTTATAAAAAACAATATGAAATATATAATTATGAATTAATATATGGCTTAATAACTATTGTTATAGGAATTATAACTATTTACTATTGTAATACTATAGAAACTATTTTAAGAATAGTAATTGGAATATGGATTATATATAGTTCTTTTATAAAATTTGGTTTAGCTTTAAAGATGAAAGAAGTTGGAGTTAGATTATGGATACATAGTTTAATTCTTTCTATTATAATGTTTATTTGTGGATTATATGTAATATTAAATTCAGGTACAATAATTGCAACTATTGGAATATGTATGATTATATATTCTGTCATAGATATAATTGAAGATGTTATATGTTTAAAAAATATCAAAGATTTACTTTAAAGTAAGATTGCAAAAAACTAAACTAATATGATATTATAGTTATGTAATAAATTTTTTAGGTTAAACTAAAAAAGATAGGGGCAAACTATATGATAGAAGATGAAAATGTAAAAAAATATATTTCTAGTATGAATAAAATAATAGCAAGTGGCAATCCTAAATATTTGTCTTATGTGTGTAAAGAATATATGACATATAAGAAAAATAACCCTGTACTTGCACTGATATTAGAAAATATGATTAGAAAAGAAGCAAAAGATGCGGGTTCTATATATGCCATTTTAATTGATAATGATAATGGAATAAATTTAGAAGCAGCAAGTGATATTTCTAAAATTACAAATGTTGCAGACTTTATAAAAAATGTTGATGCGTTAGCAGAACAAAATGTAGATTTTGGAGATTTAACTAGTGAGGAACTTATTATAGAAGGCATGGAGATTGCAGAAGAATTAGCAAAAGAAATAGAAGAAATGGAAAATAATATAGACTCTGAAAATATTACTGAAAGTGAAAACATAGAAACTGAAATTGATAGTAGAACAGAAAATGCTCTTGGAAAAGTTACTTTTTTTGGTGCAATGGCACTTAGTTTAAAAACAGTGATTGAAAGTATAAAACAAAGGTTAAACTCAACTAAGAATAGATTAAAAGAAAGAATAAAAACTAAAACAAATCAAAATAAAGCAAGAAAAGAAGCAAATCAAAAAGAAGGAAATGAGATAAAAGAAAATAAAATACAAGCAAAATCAAATATGAAAATTCCAAATAATGATTTTATTCCTAAGGTTACTATTGATGAAGAGAAAATTATAAGACAAATGAATGAAAATAAATCACAAGTAGGAAAGCTTAAAAATTATGAAAAAGGAGTAGCGTCAGAAACTGATAATTTTGATGATACTTCTGATGATGATAATGATAATAATGGAACACCAGAAGATGACGAACCAGATATATAAAAGATTAAGAAAAGATTAATTAATAGTTAATAAAATATTAATAACTTACTTGTAAAATATATTTAAAGAAAATATTTTTTACGAGGTATAAAATGAGAAAAAAATCTAGTATTTTAAAAAAAGTTATTAAATTTATTATATTTTTAATTATTCTTTTTTTTATTTTTAATAATCTAATGAAAATGGATATATTAAATAAATATAAAGTTAATATAGGTGATGATACAAATAAAAATTATTCAGAAGAGGGAAAAACAAAAATAGAAGGAAAAGATGGTTATCAAACAGTATTTAAGAGTGAAAATAGAACATATAATGAGTATAAACAAAATGAAATAGCAAGTTGGGCGCAAAATAGTTATTGGGGTGGAACAATGGAAGAAAATGGCTGTGGAATAACAGCAATGTCTATTATACTAAGTGGTTATGGTATAAAAGAAACTCCAGAAGATTTAAGAAAAAAATATTTTCCACACTTAGATGGAGAAGATATTTGCAAAGAATTAAAGGGATATGGAATAGATAATTCTGATTTTGTTTTTAGTACTGTATATTTTTCTAAGTCAAAAATTATAAAACATTTAGAAAAGGATAAACCAATTTTAATTTGTGTATGGGATAAACCAGATTTAAGATGGACAGAAAAATCTCATTACATGGTACTTCTTGCAACAGATGGAAAAAACAAAGTTTATGTTTCAAATCCTAATGGAACAAAATATGAGAGTCCTTCAGGATGGTATGAAACTGGAGAAATTCTGCCATACATAGCAAAAGCTTTATTTATTGAAGAATAAATATATTGTAAAAGATGTAACAGTTTTTAATTTATATATTTTGTAATTTAAAAACTGTTATTTTTTATATAATTATTAAAACTCTTTGAATTTAATATGCTCCAAGTTATATAGAGCAAAAAACTATAGGTTTAAAATAGATATGTCACATGTAAAATGAAAAAAATATTGAAAGAGAA
>USEI01000014.1 GCA_900553685.1 uncultured Clostridium sp. | reverse complement strand
GTGCTCAAACAGTATTAATTTCAAAAAAGTGTGACATATGATTGACTAACCCACAGTATAAAATTCAAATATCTTATTTTTAAATTGATTTAATTTTTCTATTATGATAAAATCGCCTTAAATAATAGAATTGAAAATATAAATTTTAATGAATTATCTATTTTAGGTATAATGATTTATTCATTAAAGAAAGGTGGTCAAAATGGATTTATTACAAGAAGCAAAAAAATCAAATAAACAAGCTTTTAACGAACTTGTTAAAAAATATAATCATATTTTTTACAAGGCAGCAAGAATCTATTTTATTTCAGATAAGGATATCTATCCAGTTATAGAAAATTCTTTATCAGAAGCTTTTCGTGAAATTGTAAATGTTAAGGATGAAAGAGATTTTCTTTGTTTTTCATTAAAAATTCTTTTAACAAATTGTGACATTTTAAAGAAAAAATTTTCTAAAGATATTAATAAAAAAATAAATTCGAAACAACTGGCTGTAAATATAGGAGATAAAATAGCAATATCTGAAACTAATCTAGAAAATGATGAATATCAAGCTTACAGAAAAACCTCCATTGTTGAAGAATATATAACTAGTATTGAAGAGCAATATAGAGTAATTGCATTGCTTTATTATTATGCAAATCTTACTCCTAATGAAATTTCAAGTATAACTAAAGAACCAGAATATGTTATAAAAGAAAAATTAGGTCCTATAAGAATAAAATTATATGAAATGATTAAAAACAAGGAGGTTGATTTATAATGGATAATTTAGATAGATTACATGAAGAACAAGATAAATTAATAAAAAATGTGTTTCAAGAAGATAAAATTGTAAGTCAACCTGTTTTTGAAGACTTTACAAATTATATAGAAAATTCCAATATTAAAGCAAAAAAATATACATATACTCAAAGAAAAATAATTTTCTTATTAATTTTACTTTTAATACTTTCCGTTGGATTTAATATTTATTTAGCAATTTTTAAAAATGATAAAATTGAAAATTCAGAAAAAATATTAGATAATTCTGCAAATTCAAATACTAATATTTTTAAAGAAACAGAAAATGAATTTTCTAATAATACTTCCGTAAACAAAATTGCAAATTCTATAAATGTAGAAAATAAAGAAAATTCTTCAACGGTAACGGCTACTGTTATAACTTCTAAAGAAGATTCTTCAGATTATTCTGATATTAATTTAGATGAAATAAGAGCATTAATTGAAAATTATTCAGTTGGTATAAATAGAATTGTAGCTGATCCAAATAATTTGGAAAGTAATACTATTTTACTTTTTATAGCTAAAGATTACTTTGATAATAAACCATCAAATTCCTCTTTAACTATAGATACAACTTTTGCAGCAACCGCCGAAAATATACATAAATATTTAGGAGAACTTACTGGAAATGACTATTCTAATACAGAATATATTAAATCTTTTAATAATTATATTGGATATGTTTCAAGTAGTAAATCTTATACATTTGGTCCAGATAGTTCAATAATAACAAGAGAAAAATACTCTTGTTCAGATGTTAAAATAAAAGAAAAAATAAATGATGTTTATACAGTTACAGCAAATGTTACAAGAACCATTGATGAACAAGAAACAAATTATGAAGTAGAATTAAAAATAAAAATAAATGATGATTATACATATCAAAAATATAATATAAAAGAATTAAAAGCAAAAAATGCTTCTTTCTATCCTGACAATACTGTTAGATTAATTGATCAAAATGATGTTGTGGTAGAAGACGAAGATAAAAAATAAAGGTAATAATTATGAGTATAAAATTAGTAGCAAGTGATTTAGATGGTACAATTATTGATAAAAATAATAAAATATCATCTAAAAACTTTGAAATGATTGACCAACTTCATAAAAATAATATTGTATTTACAATATGTACAGGAAAATCGTATTCTGTATCTAAAAAAATTTGCGAACAATTTAATGCAGAATATGGTGTCTTTGGTAATGGAACTCAAATTATAGAATTTAATACTCAAAAAGAAATTTGGAAAAATACTCTTTCAAAAGAAACTTTACTTTTTTGTGTTACACTTGCTAAGCGATTTGGGTTTCATATTCATTTATATACAGAAAATGAAATTATTACCGAAAAACTAGAATATATGGACTTAAGAAATTTTAAATTAAAATCTCAAAATTCTACTAATAATTTAAAATTTAAAATTATAAAAAATATGATAACTTATTTAGAAAATCATAACTTAGATGTTTTTTCTTTAGTAATTTCAACGGAAAAATCTAGTCTTAAAGAATTTGAAAATATTTTATCTATTAATCAAAATCTTGTACATACTTTTATAAACAAACGTGGAAAATATAAAGATAATATTATTAACAAAGATTATGAATATATTAATATATCTCCTTTAAATATTAATAAAAATGAAGCTCTAAATTTTTTGTCAAATTATTTAAATATAGATAAATCAGATATGATGGCTATCGGTGATAATGTAAACGATTTAGAAATGGTAAAAAATTCTGGAATTGGAGTAGCTGTTAGTGAAGCTTATGATGAGTTAAAACAGGTTGCAACATATGTAACAAAAGCTTCTGTAACAGACGGAGCCTTTGCTGAAGCTATAGAAAAATTCATATGTAATAATAAATAATCCTAATATAAAATTATTCTTTTTAACTAAGTTAGCAAAATATTTTATAAATTTTAAATAAAAAAAGAATTTAAATAAAAATATGCCTTAACTTACAAATAATCTATAATAAAACTATTTTTCCAGTATCGACTACTTGAAATTAAAAGTATATTTTTATTTTAAATTCTTTTTATTATTATATTTATATTGTTATAAATTTATAATATGTATTTTTTAAGTTAATATTAAAATTTTTTATTTTTTTATGTTTATTCTATAATTTTATTTTTTTGCTTCTGTTTTCTTTTTAGTTTTATGTGTATGTATTGGCTCTGTTATTAAATTCTTTATTAGAATTTTCTTTAACACATCTTCCCTAACATCTGCAATTAAAGTACCATCTTTTGCTATTGACATTCTTCCTGTTTCTTCTGAAACAACAACTACTAAACTGTCAGACTCCTTAGATATTCCTATTGCAGCCCTATGTCTTGTACCAAGTTCTCTTGCTATGTCTTTATCATCTGCTAAAGGTAACATGCATGAAGCTGCCGCAATCTTATTATCACTAATTATAACTGCTCCATCATGAAGCGGTGTATTAGGCTCAAAAATATTTACTAATAATTGTGGAGATATTTCAGAATTCATAATTATCCCTGTTGAAATTATATCTTGAATTTTTATATCTCTTTCTATAACAATTAGTGCACCCTTTTTTTGTTTTGCAAGTTCAACAGCAGCTATTGCTATTTTGTAAATATTTTCTTTTTTCTTTGCATTTAAATCTTGATCAATTCCAAGTAATCTACTAAATCTATTTGTAGTTCCAAGTTGTTCTAATCCTCTTCTAAGTTCTGGCTGGAATACAATAATAAGCATTATAACTCCATAACTCATTAAAGATGTTAATATATAATTTAATATATTTAATTTTAAATAACCACTTATAAAAGTTATTATAATTAGTACTGCCATTCCTTTTAATAATTGCCATGCTCTAGTTTCTTTTAATATTTTAAAAGCTTTATACAATATAAAGATAACAATTACTAAATCTAAAACAGTTGTTATCCAATTAATAGGAGTTGATGTAAAATTTTTAATATATTCTAAAAAATGGTCTTGAAAAATTCTTTCAGAAGTTTGACCTAACATATTTTATCTCCTTTATACTATATAGTAAATAAATAAAATAATAATGTTCCAAATACAGAAGCAAGCATTAACACCACTAATATTGTAGCTATTATTTTTGTCATTATTTTATTTTTATCCATTTTCTCATCCTCTTTCTTTAGCCTAAATATTTTATATAATATTATTTATAACATAACAATAATTTTTTTTCAATATAAAAATATGTAAATTTCTTAATATAAACTATTGAAATCAAAATAAATACTATATAAATAAATGAAAAAACTTTTTACTCAATTTTTTTATTTATAAAATAATTATTTTAACTTTATATAATAAAACTTTAAATTAAACAATAACAATGCAACATTCTTATATTATATAAAAACTCAAATTATAAATTATAATGATTTAACATAAAATTCATAATTTGAGTTTTAACTTATTTTAGATATATTGTAGGATTAACTAATTGATTGTCTTTATACATTTCAAAATGTAAATGTGGTTCATCTGCTATCTCAAAACTTGCTGTTTCTCCAACAGTTCCAATAGTTTGTCCTTTTTCTACAGTTTCATTTTCTGATATAAATTCTGTAGTTAATAAATTAGAATATACTGTTTTAAATCCATTTACATGTGAAATTGTAACTGTTAGTCCATATCTTGGATCATTTTTTATACTCTCAACAGTTCCTGCTTCTGCTGCTACAACAATAGATGTTTTATCTGCTTTTATATCAATACCTGAATGAGTTGTCCATTCTTCTAAAGTATTTGAATACACTAAAGTATCCATAGCAAAATCTTTTATAATTTCTCCTGAAACAGGTGCTTTAAAAGCAAGTTCTTCTTTAACTGTATTATCTATAATTGTGTTATTTGATATATTATTTGATGTATTTTCTGTATTTTCTGTATTTGATACATTGTTTGCATTCGATGTATTCTCTTTTGTAGTATTTTGCACAGTAGAGCCTATTGGTGTTTTACTAATATTATTTTTTGTTTTGTCAGATGTTTCTTTATTTGTATTATTACTTGACACAGTATTACTTGTATTGTTACTATTTTTAACTGTTGAATCTGATGAATAGCTTGCTTCTTCTAACTCACTATTATCTACAATATCATTCATCTTTTCTAAACTCATTAAACTTTGACTAGATTCTTCTTTTAACTTTTTATTATACATAACAAAAATAGTTAAAAATATAGCAATAGACACTACTAAAGTAATACTAAAAACATATACTAGTCTTTTTAGTTTTTGTTCTTCAAAAAATTCTCTTCTTCCCATAAAAACCTCCATCTAAGTAAATAACTATTATAAGTATTTGCATTTTTTTGAAGATTATTCACTAATTTCCACATCTTTGTAATAATGTTTTATTATTTCATCAAATTTTTTTCCAGATTTTGCTAATGCATCACTTCCACACTGACTTAATCCCACACCATGACCATATCCTATTACTGAAAATCTTATTTTATCTCCTATAATTTCAAATTTAAAATTTGTAGATTTTAATCCAAATATACTTCTTGCATCCACTCCAGAAATTTCCGTATTTCCAATTAACATTTTCTTTACTCTTCCATTTTCAGTATATTCTAATATTTTTATACAATCTGATTTATCAAAGTCAATCTCAAATCCAGAATATTTTTCTAACATTCTTTTTATTAATTCATCTTTTGAGATTTCTAGTTCTGAGCTATATGAACTATAATTTTCTTCTCCAGCTGTTTCAACTGACCTAAAATACGGAAGATCTCCTCCCCATACATTTATAGAAAGTTCTGTTCTTCCTCCGCTATTACTATGAAATAAAGCATTAATTGGCTCATTATTATATAAAATTAATTTTCCTTTTGTTGAGTTTACAGCTTGAGTTATTTTGTTCCAATATTCTTCTCTTACATTTTCTTCCCATCTTGCTAATCTATTTTCTTTTGAAATCCAAGCTTGACAACATAAAGCGCTATCACAAACACTTGCTACTCCTTTATGTTTACCACCGTTTTTTATTTGATAAATAGTATATGTTCTTGCAACAACAGCTTGTGCTTTTAGAGCTTCTATTTCAAAATTTGCTGGCATTTCACTTGCAACTACTCCATACAAATAAGTATCTAAATCCATATCTTCTACTATTCCAGTATCTGTATGTAATAGTTTTATATTGCTATATTCTCCATAATCAAATTTCTCTTCTTCAACCTTTTCTGATACTACTTCTTTAGTATTAAACTGATTTGTAAAAAGAATTGGCATTGTAAAAATTAATATAATTATAAAAATAAAATAAAATAATATTTTTTTCAAATTAATCTCCTATGCTAATAGTTTATTTCTGAATTCATTTAGAATTTTCTTTTCAATTCTAGAAACATGAACTTGTGAAATACCTAATATTTTTGCAACTTGTGTCTGTGTTTTATCTTTAAAATATCTTAAATTTATAATTTGTCTATCTCTACTATTTAATTTTTTTATCATATCTAAAATAGTTATTTTATCCACAATTTTAGCTTGTTCATCAATTCCTGTTGACACTAAATCCACAATTTCCTTTCCTTCACTATCTACCTTAGCATTTATTGATTCTACATTTTGCATAGCTTCCATTGCCATATATATTGTTTCTTCTGGAAGTTCTAAAATTTCTGATAATCTAGTAATACATAAAGATTCTCCTGTTTTTGCCATATAAATTTTTTCTAATTCTTTAATTTTTATTCCAAGTTCTTTTACGCTTCTACTAATTCTTATAATTCCATCATCTCTCAAGAATTTTTTTATTTCACCTATCATATATTGAACTGAATATGTAGATAATTTGACATTATATTCAAACTTAAATCTCTGTATTGCTTCAATAAAACCTATGCAAGCAATTTGATATAAATCATCTGCTTCATATCCTCTTCCTAAAAATCTTTTAACTATATTCCATATAAGACCGTTTATTTTCCTCTAAAATTTGTGCTAATATTTCTTTATCACCTTGCTGTGCTAGTACAATAAGAGTTCTATTTTTCTCGCACATTTTTTCCCCCTTAATATGTACTTTCTAATTTTCTGTTTTTTTTATTTTCTTATTCATTGTAACTTTAGTACCTAAACCCACAATCGATTCTACTTTAAGGTTGTCCATAAAATTTTCCATAATTGTAAAACCCATTCCAGATCTTTCTAAATTACTTTTTGTAGTATATAAAGGTTCTCTTGCCTCTTTTATATTTTCTATTCCCTCTCCAGTATCTGAAACTTCAATTTCAATTTCATCTTCTGTTAATATTGCTCTTAGCTTAACTATTCCATCTTTATTTGGATACGCATGAATAATTGAATTAGTAACAGCTTCAGATACTGAAGTTTTAATATCTGCAATTTCCTCTATTGTAGGATCTAATTGAGATGCAAAAGCTGCAACCGCTATTCTTGCAAAAGCTTCATTTGCAGACTTACTTGCAAATTCTATTTTCATTTCATTTTTTATATTTTTATCCATAATTTATATATGATTTTTAATCATATCTCCTTTTCTATAAATTTAGATTTTTATTAGGATTTTCTATAACCTTTAACTTATTTTTTCTACTTCAAAATCATCAAGAATTGGTATAATATTTAAAATACCAGACATTTCGAAAACTTTTCTTATTTTAGAATTAACATTTACAACTTCTAATTTACCTCCAAAACAATTAGTCTGTTTATATCTTCCTATTATTAAACCAATACCAGCACTATCCATAAAACTAACTTTTTTAAAATCAAAAATTACTCTTTTAGGCATAAATCTTTGAATTTCATAATCTGCCCTATTTCTTATTCTTTCAGAATTATGATGATCTAATTCTTCTGTAATTTGAAAAAGTAATATCTTGTCCTCAATAAAATGTTTAACAATCAATATTTTTCCCTCCTTTATATTTTGATATAATAATATTCTAATTTTTTAAAAAATATCCTTCGATGAAAAAATAGAAGTTTTGTCGTATTGTAATATGTTTTCGACATCTAATTTATTATACTTTACATAAAAATATTTTTATTCTATAATTTTATTAATGACTTTAAAAATTGAGTAAAATTAATTATAAATATAGACTACTTGTTTTTTTATGCATGTCAAAATTCTATATCTTAAATTTTGCTTAAGGAAAGGTTTTAAATATGGACAAAATATGTAATATAACCTCTAAAACATTATCACTTTTTCCAAAAATAAAAAAAATTTTAAATTCAGAAAAGAAATATTTAGAAATTTCTGAAAAAAATGGAGTTGCAAATTTCGTTACTTCTATTGACATCAAACTAAATGAATTCATAAAAAATAGTTTATTAACCCTGTTTCCAGATTCCTCTATTATAGCAGAAGAGTCTGAAAATCAGTTATTTCCTATTAATAACAAACTAAAATTTATTGTGGATCCATTAGATGGAACAACAAACTTCACGAATAATTGGCCACATACAGTATCTATTGGAATTATTAAAGATAGTGAATTAGCTTCTGGTATAATATATGACGTTTTATCTCATAAAATATATACTGGTATTTCCGGAATTGGTGTAACTGAATGTTTTGATGAAGATATTACAAACAAAATTCCTGTAAATAAACCAGTATATTCTTATAATACAATAAAAAAATCACCTATAAGTTTTGATATGCCTTATGGAAATTATGCATATGAAATAACAAAAGAAATGAGTTCACAATTATATCATAATGGAGCTAGTCTAAAAACAATCGGTCCTATATCTTTAGACATATTAAAAACAGCTCTTGGTAAAGAAAATAGACCTAACGATTTTAATGCTGCAACATGGCACACTGAAGTTAGAGTTTGGGATATAGCTGCTGCTACTTGTATTTTAAGAGAACTTGGAGGAGAAATTGTTGGAAAAGATGGAAAACCTCTAAATATCAATACGTTATCAAACCCTAATGCTAGTATCGCATTTATTGCTAGTGGTTCAGAAAAACTAATAGATGAATTATACACCATATATAAGTTCTCAGAAAAGAAAATTTTATATATACAAAAATAAAATTTATTTATATTTTAAATAAATCCTTCATATAAAGATAATTTCAAAAAAGTTTTTCATCATATAATAAAATAATTGTTATCAAACTTTTACTAAAGTAATAAGTTTAATAACAATTATTTTATTTATGTAATATATTATATTATTAATATTAATTATTTATCAAATTTAATCTTTAATCCAGTATTTCTTTTCTTCATATCACAATTATTTATCATAAATTCAATTAAATTTTTATTGCCTATAACTATCAAAAGTTTTTTTGCCCTAGTTAATCCAGTATATAATAAATTTCTTGTAAGTAACATATTTGAAGATTGTGGAATAACTAAAATTACAACATCAAATTCACTACCTTGTGCTTTATGAATTGTTATACTATATGCATGATCTAGTTGGTCAAGTTCTGAAAAAGCATACCAAGTGATTTTTCCATCATCAAATTCAACTTGCACTTGTCTTTCTTCAAGATTTATCTTTGATATTCTACCAATTTCTCCATTAAATACTCCGAGTACCTGCTTCATAAGTTTTTAAGTTATCCCTGCTACCTTTTTCCCAATAAATATCATAATTATTTTTTATCTGCATTACTCTATCGCCTTCTCTAAAAATCACATCCCCATAAGTCTTTTCTTCAATACCTTCTACCTTAGGATTTAGTTCCGCTTGTAAACACTTATTTAGTTCTCTTGTACCCAACTTTCCTTTTTTAGTTGGAGTTAGAACTTGGATACTTTTAAAAAATTCATAATCCCCATAATTTTTTAATCTTTCTTTACATAAAGAAAGTATTTGATACAAGATTTTATCTTGATTTGATTCATTTATATAAAAAAAATCATTTTCTGAATTTTCTTCATAATTTTTATTGCCTATAAAATTTATTCCATTATTTACATTATGCGCATTAACAATAATTTTACTTTTAGCAGCTTGTCTAAAAATTTTATTTAGTTTAACAATTTTAAATTTTTCTGAATCAATTAAATCTTTCAAAATACTTCCTGGACCGACTGATGGAAGTTGATTTGGATCACCTACAAAAATTACTTTTGTACCTAAAAATATTGCTTTTGATAAATAATTCATTAAAAATACATCTACCATGGACATCTCATCTACTACTAAAATATCTGCATCTACTGGAGTAACATCTGTATCAATACTTCCTAGTTTATCTTCTTCAAATTTTCCTATTTCAAGTAGTCTATGAATAGTTTTGGCATCTTCTCCAGTAGTTTCACTCATTCTTTTAGCAGCTCTTCCTGTTGGTGCACATAAAACTACTTTTTTCTTATGGGCCTTATAAATTTCAATCATAAATTTAATAATAGTTGTTTTTCCAGTTCCAGGTCCACCAGTAATTATACATACATTATTTTCATTAACTTGTTTTATAGCATCAAATTGCTTTTCTGAAAGTTCAATAGCTAGTTTATCTTCATATTTTCTGATTTCATTTTCAAAATTTTTAATATATTTTACATTATTAAAATCTCTTAAAGCGACTAATTTTTGAGCTATATTTTGCTCTGCTTTATATAAAGGTTCCAAAAATACCCAAGTAATTTCATCCTGATTAACTGTATGTATTTCTGAAGTTACTTCTAAATTTATTAGATTATCTTCTATTCTATCTTCGTCTACTTCCAAAATATTTTTTACATAAGTTATTAAATTTTCTTTTTGAACACATGTATTTCCATTATAACTTGCAATTAAAAGTGCATATTTTATACCACTTTTAATTCTATAATCACTATCTAGTGGTATCCCTATTTGCATAGCAATTTTATCTATATTATTAAAATTAACCCCATATACAATATCTACTAAAATATATGGATTTTCTTGAATTTTTTCTACAGCATTAATTCCTAAAGCATCATAAACCTTTTTACTGTTATTAGCACCAATTCCAAAATTCTCCAAAAAACTTACTATTTGCCATACTTCCCATTTTTCATTAAATTCTTCGCCTATTTCATAAGCTTTATCTTTTGAAATTCCTTTAATTTCAGAAAGTCTCATAGGTTCAAATTTAAATATATTTAAAGTATCTTCTCCAAATTTATCAACAATTTTTCTAGCTGTTGCTGGTCCAATTCCTTTTATAGTTCCACTAGCCAAATATTTTTCTAGAGCAGCTGCACTTTTAGGCATCATTTTTTCAAAAGTATCTATTTTAAATTGTTCACCATATTCTTGATGAATTACAAACTTTCCTTTTAATTTCAAAGTATCGCCAACTGTAATAAATGGCAAATATCCTACAACAGTTATCACATCATTACTTTCCTCTAAAGAAAATACTGCTATTGAATAATTATTTGATTCATTTTGATATATAAATTCTTCTATTTGTCCTATTATTTCCAATTTTTTCTCCAATTTATTTAAAATAATCTTCTAACTCTATTAAAGCTTCTACTGATTCTATATAGCTCTTTAAAAACTTTTTAGCATATCTAATTTTCTTTGAAAACGGTCTTTCTAAATATAAGTCTGTTGCAAAGCTAATTGAATATTCATTCTCAAAAATGCTTTCTAAATTTTTCTTCCAATTCTTTACTTGCTTTTTTATTAAATCATCTTTTATAATTTCATATTTTTCTTGTGTTTTTTTATGTTTTGTATATAATAATTCTAAAAATTCATGCATATTATATGCATGATATAAATTAAGACCATATATTTTAGCAGCTGATTCTAGTCCATAAATTGTTTGAAGATTAAAAACTTCAAGCATTTTGTTAAATTCTTCTGCTTTAAAATAATATATATGTCCTTGCATTTCATTGAAAGCTTTCATTGTATCTAAATATCCAAGTATTATATTATTTTTTATTTTCTGTTTATTAAATTCAAAAGTGCCACCTAAATTTCCTTTTGGTGATATTATTTTCAAATATACATGTTTATCAACTATTTTTCTACTTGCACCAGGTCCTTTAATATCAGCTACGATTATATTCTTATATCCTCTTTCAATAAGCATATTTATAGGAATATTATCATACATTCCTCCATCTACTAATTCCATTTGTCCTACTTTTTGTGCTTTATAAATGGGAAAACAAGAACTGGCAAGTAAAAAGTCCACCATTTCACTTTTAGGTATTTCATTTTTAAATAATTGTAATGGAACTTTGTTTTGCGCCGAATATGTTGTTAAGCCAAAATCTATTTTAGACTCATAAATTTTATTAATGTCTATATACTTATTTATTAATTCTTTTAAAGGTTCATTTTCAAACCCCTTATTACTTATAAATTTAGCTAAAAGCTTTCTTATATTTTTTATATCAAATAAATTATCACCATTTGATAATTCACCTGTAATATTTATTACATCTTTTATTGCAACACTTCCATATAACTCTAGCATTTTTTCAAAATCATCTTGTAAAATTAGTGCACCATTTAAAGCTCCAATAGAAGCTCCTGCAATTGCTTTTACTTTTATATTTAATTTTTTTAACCCTTGCCATACTCCTACCTGATACGCTCCTTTAGTTCCTCCTCCAGCTAACACTAAAGCATACTCTTTTTCTCTATCCATAAAAACCTCTATTATCAAATATATGTTTGTATTATTCTATCATTTAAAAAATATTAATACAAGACAAAAATGTAATAAAAAGCTAACTAATTATGAAGTCCTATAAAATATACTTCAATAATTTAGTTAGCTTAAAAATTCTATCCAAAAATTCCTCTTTTTCTTATTGGCGGTTGTTCATTCATAGTTTTTGCAAGTTCTGCTAATAAATCTCTTTGTTCTCTAGTTAATCTTTTTGGAGTTTGAACTATAACAGTAAATACAAAATCTCCTCTCCAATTTCCGTTAACACTTTTAAATCCTTTATTTTTTATAGTAAACTTAGTCCCTGTTTGTGTTCCTTCAGGAATTCTAAACTTTTCTTTAGTTCCATCTACCATAGGAATTTCAAGTTCTGCTCCTAAAGCTGCTGCTGTAAAAGTAATTGGAACATCACAAAGTACATGTTCAGCTTTTCTAGTAAATATGCTATGTCTTTTTATATGAATTACTATATACAAATCTCCATTTGGTCCACCATTAGCACCTACTTCACCCTCGCCTTTTAATACTATTGTTTGACCTTCATCAATTCCTTCAGGAATTTTTACTTTTAATTTTACAGATTTTTTAACAATACCTTTTCCTCTACAATCTGGACAAGGTTCTTTTATTATTTTACCAGTTCCACCACATTGACTACAAACTTTTTGTGTAGACATTTGTCCAAAAGGTGTTGTAACTACTTGTCTAATTTTTCCTGTTCCATTACATACAGAACATTTATCTACAGTTGTTCCTCTTCTTGCTCCAGTTCCATTACATGAAGAACATTTTTCATTTCTATTTATTCCAATTTCTTTTTCTACTCCAGAATATGCTTCTTCAAAAGTAATATCCAAATTAACTTTCAAATCTGCACCTTTTCTTACACCATTAGAACTTCTACTTCTTGAAGATCCTCCACCAAAAAATGATGAAAAAATATCTCCTAAATCGCCAAAATCGCCAAAGTCTGAAAATCCTCCAAAACCATCAAATCCAGACCCATAAGAATAATATCCACCTTGGCCTCCACCAAACCCTTGTGGTCCATTAAATCCAAATTGATCATACATTTGTCTTTTTTGTTTATCTGAAAGAGTTTCGTAAGCTTCATTAACTTCTTTAAATTTTTTTTCTGCTTCTGCTTTATTATCAGGATTTGCATCAGGATGATATTTTTTTGCAAGTTTTCTATAAGCTTTTTTTAACTCTTCATCAGTTGCATTTCTTCCAACTCCTAATACCTCATAATAATCACGTTTTTCTGCCATTTTCTTTCATTTCCCTCCGAGTTTCTATACATATTTTTTCTTATTTTCTTCTTCATAATTTCTGTTCATATTGGTATTATATTTTTCCAAGTAAATTTTTGTAAATTCCTCTGCTGATATATTTAATCTGTTTAATACTTCGATATAATACATTAGTACATCACTTAATTCTTCTATAAACCTATTTCTTATATGTTCATCATTCATTACATTATCGATTTTTTTCTTTTTTATTATTGAAATACACTCACCAATTTCTTCTACCATATATAATATATGATCTTTTGCATGACTAGGATCCATATCATTCCACTTTTCTTTATTTAATTCATAAAGTTTAAGTTGCATTTCTTTTAATTCAGATATTTTTAAATCTTTTTCCATATAACTTACCTCTTAATATAATAGCTATATAGAGGCCAGAGAAAAATTTTCTGACCTCTCTTATAACCATTATATTTATTCACTTCTATAAAATTCAATATTTTATATTAAATTATTTATTATCATCATTTCCATCATCTTCAACTTTATAATCAGCATCATAAACAGTTCCTTCTTTTGCTTCACCACTATTAGCTGTTTCTCCATTAGTAGCTTGAGCTTGAGCTGCTTGTGCTGAATATAATTTTTCAGACAATTCATAAAATACTTTAGTTAATTTTTCTGTAGCATCTTTTATTTCGTCTACATTTGTTCCTTCTAAAGCTTTTTTAACATTATCAACTTCAGCTTCAACTTTAGCTTTTTCTTCACCACTAACTTTATCTCCTAATTCGTCTAAAGTTTTTTGACTATTATATACTAAACTTTCAGCATTATTTCTAACTTCAATTTCTTCTTTTCTCTTTTTATCCTCAGCAGCATGTGCTTCAGCATCTTTAATAGCTTGATTAATATCATCTTCTGAAAGATTTGTGCTTGCTGTAATTGAAACTTTTTGTTCATTTCCAGTAGCTTGATCTTTTGCAGAAACATGAACTATACCATTAGCATCTATATCAAAAGTTACTTCAATTTGAGGAACTCCTCTTGGTGCTGGTGGTATTCCTGTTAATTGGAATCTTCCTAAAGTTTTATTGTATGCTGCCATCTCTCTTTCACCTTGTAAAACGTGAACTTCAACAGATGTTTGACCATCTCCTGCTGTTGAGAATACTTGAGATTTTTTAGTTGGTATTGTTGTATTTCTTTCAATTAATTTTGTAAATACTCCACCATAAGTTTCAATACCTAATGATAATGGTGTTACATCTAATAAAACTAAATCTTTAACATCTCCTGATAAAACACCACCTTGAATAGCTGCTCCAATAGCAACACATTCATCTGGGTTTATTCCTTTATCTGGTTCTTTTCCTGTTATTTTTTTAACCATTTCTTGAACTAATGGAACTCTTGTTGAACCACCAACTAATAAAACTTTATGAATTTGATCTGCTGTTATTCCAGCATCTTTCATTGCTTGTTCAACTGGTACTCTTGTTTCTTCAACTAATTTTCCAATTAATTCTTCAAATTTTGCTCTTGTTAAATTTATATCTAAGTGTTTTGGTCCTGTACTATCTGCTGTTATGAAAGGTAAATTGATTTGTGTTTGTTGCATTCCTGAAAGTTCTATTTTAGCTTTTTCTGCAGCTTCTTTCAATCTTTGCATTGCCATCTTATCTGTTTTTAAATCAATTCCTTCTGATTTTTTGAATTCACTTACTA
The DNA here is from genome assembly GCA_900553685.1 of uncultured Clostridium sp. GTDB lineage: Bacteria > Bacillota > Clostridia > TANB77 > CAG-508 > Scatovivens > Scatovivens faecipullorum. Next base: position 25,045 of record USEI01000014.1, on the reverse strand, counting down.
AATAATTAATAATTGCTTCATCAAAATCATCTCCACCTAAATGTGTATTACCATTTGTTGATAAAACTTCAAAAACTCCATCTCCTATATCAAGTATAGAAACATCAAAAGTTCCTCCACCTAGGTCATATATCATAATTTTTTGATCTTGGTCTTCTTTATCCATACCATAAGCTAAAGCTGCTGCAGTTGGCTCATTTATAATTCTTAAAACTTCTAATCCTGCTATTTTACCAGCATCTTTTGTTGCTTGTCTTTGACTATCACTAAAATATGCAGGAACAGTTATAACAGCTTGTGTAACTGATGTTCCTAAATAATTTTCAGCATCTGCTTTTAATTTTTGTAATATCATTGCTGATATTTCTTGTGGAGAAAATTCATCTCCTTCTATTTTTACTTTTTCATTTGTTCCCATCTTTCTTTTTATAGAAATAACAGTATTTTCTGGATTTGTAACTGCTTGACGTTTAGCAATTTGTCCTACTAATCTTTCTCCATTTTTTGAGAAAGCTACTACTGATGGTGTTGTTCTGTTTCCTTCTGCGTTAGGAATTACAACTGCTTCTCCACCTTCCATTACAGAAACGCAAGAATTTGTTGTTCCTAAGTCAATACCAATAATTTTTCCCATTTTGAAAATTCCTCCCTTTATTCTCTAAAAACTATTTTTATTTTCATTTTGAATTATCTTATAATCCTTTTCTCTTTAGTTTAATTTATAATAATTTATTATTATTAACTATTTTAATTAGCAACAATTACCATAGAATGTCTTACTACCTTATTACCAATCTTATAACCTTTTCTATATTCTTGAACAATTTCTTGTTCTCCTTTTGTTTCATCTTCTATATGACTTACTGCTTCATGAAATTCTGGATCAAATCTCTTTCCTAAAGTTTCAATTTCCTCTAGTCCTAATCTTTTCAAAGCATCTTGAAATTGTCTTGCAACTAATTTTATTCCATCTTGATATTGTACATCATCTGTTTTTGCTTCTGCAGCTTTTTCTAGATTATCCATTATTGGAAGCATTGTTGCAACAACATCTCCTGTAATCATTCCATAGATATTTTCTTTTTCTTTTTGACTTCTTTTTTTATAATTTTCAAATTCTGCTAATAGTCTTTTATATCTATCATTTAGCTCTTCATATTCACTATTTTCTTTACTTTCTTTTGAAACTTCAGTTTCAACTTTTACTTCTTCATTTTTTACCTCTGTTTCATTTTTTGCTTCTTGTTTAACCTTTTTTGTTTCTTCTTTTAAATCTTTTTCCTCGTTTTCCAAAACAATTCCTCACTTTCTTAGAATTTTCCTTTTTTGAAATCTTCATTTAGTTTTTTACTTATATATTTCATTACTGAAATTACTTTAGAATAGTCCATTCTAGTTGGTCCTATAATTCCTATAGTTCCTATATCTTTATCTTCTAATAAATGATTAAATGTTACTATACTAAAATTCTTTAATTCTTCTTTTTCTGTTTCTTCACCGATATATATATTTATATTGTCTGCTACACCAGTATTTAATACATCTGCCACTAAATTTTTAGCATCTAGTACATTTAAAAATTCTTTTGCTACATCAACTTTTTTAAATTCTGGCATATCAACTACTCTATTTGCACCATCTAAATAAACAGATTGTGAATCTAATATAATTTTATTTATTTCTTCGATAACCTTTCTTATTATATTTATTCCTGTTTTCATTTCCTTCATAATAAACTCTTCTAGTGGAGAATTCATTACTTCTAGAGGCTTTCCAACTAATTTATTTCTAAATATATATGTTAAATCATCAACTTGTTCTTGAACAATATCTTCATCAAATTTTATAATAGATTCTCTTATAATTCCTGAATCAGTAAGAATTACAGCCATTAAAACTCTACTACCTAATAACACAAACTTTATATCTATTATTGTATGATTATGCACATCTGGAGTTATTGTTATTGTTGTATAATGAGTTATTTCAGATAAAGTTGTGGTAGCTATCTTTGTTAAATCTTCTAAAGCATTTACTTTAGTTTCCAATCTTTGTTTAATTATATCCATTTCTCTTTTATTTATTTTGTCATCTCTTATCAACTCATCTACATAATATCTATACCCCTTTTGTGAAGGTATTCTACCTGCTGAAGTGTGTGGCTTTTCAAGATAACCTATTTTTTCAAGCTCTGCCATTTCATTTCTTATTGTTGCACTACTTACTTCTAAAGCTTTTACTAAGTTACCCGAACTTACTGGTTCAGCAGTGTCTATATATTCTTCTATAATAGCTTGTAATATTTTTCTCTTTCGCTTGTCTAATTCTTCCGACATTTTTTACACCTCTTTTAGCAAACCTAATGTTTGACTGCTAATATAATATAACTTTATTACTTGTTTGTCAATAGAAAATTTAATTTATTTTTATTAATTTTTATCTATACTATGAGGTATATTATAATTTTCTCCTTTACTAATTTTTTTACAAAAAATATATGAATTCATATTAAAATTCATATATTTAAAATGTTTTATATATTATTTTTTATAAAATTACACTTCTTATTTAAATTTCTATATAACTCTAAAAATACATTATATAATTATAAATTAAAATAATAAAAACTTATTATATAAATTCTTCAAAAACTATATTGGCAAAATCTAATCCTTTTTTAGTAAGTTTTATATAATCTAAATCTACCTCTAATAAATTTTCTTTAACCAATTTATCTATTTCAAATCTAAAATAAAATAATGGTGAAATTCTAAATCTTCTTTCAAATTCTGATATACTAATACCGCCTATTTTTCTTAGTCCAATCATCATATACTCTTTCATTTTATCTTGTTTAGTTTGATTTTCATGAAGTTCTATATTTTTCTCAAAATTTTCTTCATTTATATTTTTTATATATTCTTCTAGATTGGAGATATTTGAAAATCTTTTATTATTTATATAAGAATGTGCAGCAATTCCAAATCCAATATATTCTTCCTGATTCCAACAATCCATATTATGTTTAGACTCCAACCCTCTTTTAGCGAAATTAGAAATTTCATAATGAAAATATCCATTTTTTTCTAATATTCTCTTTGTTTTCCAATACATTTCTCTTTCAACTTTCTCATCAACGTATTCTAATTTTCCAACTTCCAACGCTTTTTTTATTTCAGTATTTTCTTCTACAATCAATGAATATAAAGAAATATGATTTGGCTTTAACTCAATTACTTTATTTAAAGTATTTAATAATTCTCCTTTTGTCTGAGTTGGAATTGCAAGCATTAAATCAACATTTATATTCTCAAATCCAATATTTCTTGTTAAATTATATGTGCTTAAAAAAGTTTGATAATTGTGAATTCGTCCAATTAATTTTAAAATCCTATCTTCTGCTGATTGAAGTCCAATACTAATTCTATTTATTCCTACATTTTTATAAGCAACTAATTTTTTTTCTGTAACAGTTCCTGGATTTACTTCAATTGTTATTTCTGCTGATTCTTCTATTTTGAATCTACTTTTTACTGTATTAATTATTTTTACTATATAGTTTTCAGGTATTAATGATGGAGTCCCTCCTCCAATATATATAGTTGTAACCTTTTTAGGATTTTCTATTTTTTTATTTTCTATTTCACATACTACAGCATTGGTATATTGCTCCCATATTTTTTCATCTGAACAAAAAGAAACAAAATCACAATAACTACATTTTTTCACACAAAAAGGTATATGTATATAAATGCCAAATCTTTCCATTTTTATTCCTCAATTTTTAATTTTAAATCATTTACTTTGTCTTAATTCTTCTGCTATTTCATGAATTTTTTGTAATCTATGATTTACTCCAGATTTACCTATAGGATTTTCTAACATTTCTCCTAAAGATTTTAAGCTTACTTCTGGATTTTCTAGCCTTATCATTGCAATTTCTTTTAAATAATCTGGTAATTCATCAAATTTTTTTAAATTCATAATCAATTTTATATCATTAATTTGATTAACTGAAGCATTAACTATTTTATTAAGATTTGCTGTTTCACAATTAACTAATCTATTTACATTATTTTTTATTTCTTTTGTTATCCTTATTTCTTCTAAATTCAAAACTGCTTTACTTGCACCAATTAAAGCTAAAAATTTTGATATTTCTTCTGCATCTTTTATATATAAATATGTTTTGTTTTTATTTTCTAAAAGTTTTAAATGTACATTAAAACTTTTACATAAATTTAAAATATATTCTGCATTATTCTTTTCTTGAAAAATTATTTCAAGATGATATTGTTTTTTAGGATCATTAATAGAACCCGCACCCAAAAAACTTCCTTTAACTATTGCCTTTTTAGATTCATCTACATCATCAAGTTTTAATTGCAATAATTCATTTACTTTTTCGTTTTTTTCTATAGTTGCAACAAATACTTTTCCTCTTATACTAGGCTCATATTCAATGTTTAAACTAAAAAGAATTTTATAAAATCTCTCAATATTAAATTCATTTTCTGTAATAAATTCTAAAAAATTTTCACTATTAGTTGTATTTCCAGTTAAAATATATCCTAAAAATTCTGATTTTATTAGTTCTTTATTTTTTAAATTATTTATTTTACTTAATTCTTCCTTTATTTCTGATGAAAAAGACATATTTTTTACTCCTAATTCTTATTTTTGTGCTATAACAACCCTATCATTTCCAGATAAGTCTTTTCTAGAATAAATGTTTTTATATCTATCTTGTTTTAAAATACTTTCTACATATTCTCTCTGATTATACCCAATTTCAAAAGCTAAATAACCATTTTCTAATAAATATTTTTTTGCTTCTTTAGAAATTTCTTTATAAAACTTTAGTCCATCTTCTCCGCCATCTAAAGCAATTTTAGGTTCTCTTTTTACTTCTTCAGGTAAATTTTCTATTTTTTTAGTTTCTATATATGGTGGATTTGAAACAATTATATCAAATTTATAAAGATTAGAAATTTTTTCAAATAAATTAGATTTAAAAAAATAAATATTAACCATGTTGTTCATTGAATTTTCTTCTGCAACTTTTAGTGCTTCAGCACTTATATCCGAAGCATAAACTAATACTTTTTTTCCTAATAATTTTGCTATTGAAATTGCTATTGCACCACTTCCTGTGCATAAATCTAAAATTCTAATTTCTTCATTTATATCTTTGTCTAATTTATCAGCTATATGAAGTACTTCTTCAACTAAATTTTCTGTATCTGGTTGAGGAATTAGTACATTTTCATTAACTGAAAAACTAAATCCCATAAATTCTTGTCGATTTAAAATATATTGTATCGGTTCATAATTTCTTAATCTTTCAATTTTTTCTAAAAAAACTTTTTTTTCATTTTCATTAACTTCTTCTTCGTCATGTATTATAAGATATTCTTTTGTTTTATTTAAAACATCAGAAAGTAACATTTTAACTTTTAAATTTGGTTCCTCTATATTTTTTTCTCTTAAAAGTTCCACACCAAGTTTCAAAATTTCTTTTATTTGCATAAAAATCTCCTTTCAAAACTTTCCTTATCTTCTTTATATCACATTTTTTAAAAAAATTAAACAATTATATATTTTTAGTCTAAAATCATTATTTTTTATATCTACATAATGCTACAAATTTATTCTAATAAAATCTTATATATTTTAAATATTAAATCTGTTAGCTTTACACTTAAAATCAACAAACCCGTCATACGACGGGTTTGTTGACGATTCGGTTTCTTTACAGCTTCTTACTTAGAGTTCATCTGCGGTATACAGGTATGCATCTGCGTACAGTTCATCCAGAACGTCGTCCAGTTTATCTGTGATGATCAGAGCATTGCGCTCTTCATCTGTGAGTTCAAACTGCAGACTCTGGATTCTCTGATTCTGCTCATCTGACATAACCATATACTTAAACGTATTCCTTGCCAAATCTTCCGGATAGACTTCCAGCAAAGTAGTGAGGACATTCTCTTCAAACCATTTGCTATCAAGCAAAATTCCAGTATTTTCATATACTGTCTTCACCAGTCTGAGAAAACCTGCCTCTTCAAACATTGCTACCTGCTGACGCAGCTGTTTTCCGTCCAACACGATTTGCGGATTGTGCTGAAGTGCAAACTGATCTGCAAATCTGTTTTCGTGATGAATCATCCTGTTTCGCAGAATGCCATCCAGCATATAATCCTGCAACATGTGAATACGAAGCTCGTGATAAAACTTGTGGTTCCAGTTCTTTTGATCGAACAGACCAACATCGGTTTGCTCACCAATCACACATTTCGGATATCCGTCGGCCAGATGGAATTTAATTTCGCTCTGTGCAGACTCTTTTGTAAGAGATTTGAGCACCTCCGGTGCAGGGTACTTCATCCAAGAAGTATCGGTTCCGTTGGGAAGTTTCTCAAAATGTCCTGCCTGACGCGGACCAATGTATGCACGAATTGCATCAGGTAATAATACCCAAGCTAAACCTTCATGCAGTTCCTCGTAGCATTTTACATAAGAGTCTCCCTCTTTCCGTTTTGCTGTGAGTGCTAAGAAATAAAGTGCTGTGTGTTGTTTTGTAATCATTACGTTTCCTCCTCTTTTTTGCTCACCAAATATTCTTATATTCTCGGTGAGGACCAATAGGTCAATCTATTTTCTTGTTACTCAACTATTATTATACCATATTTTTACTATTATTTCAACTTTTTATGGTAATTTAAAATATTAACTAGTTATTAAACTAATATTAACTAAATACTTAATGTATACAACTACATATTAATCAAATATTAAAATTATATTATTAGAAATAGCAATTTATTATTAAGTTCATATAAATCGTTTGAATATAAAAAAAGCCCCACGTCCAAGCCGTAAGTTGAAGAATTTTTATGGACCTGTACTCACACAGGTGGGTGCCTTCCTAAATACTCATGGGTTTCTTACATAAATGCAAGCATACACGCCATATCTAGAGACCAGGCTCCCCTTTCAAAACTTGTAGGTTCTAAAAATTCAGTCTATACGCACTACGCAGGGAAAATTATTATTTAGTTGTTGTATATATAATAGCATATATTCTTATAGCTATCAAATATATTTTTTTCTAATTTATCTAATTTTATTCACTTTTCTTAATAACATCTTCTATTCATTCATTATATCTAACTTTATCATATAATCTTGTTATTTGAATTTTGCAAAAATCTATGTTATAATTAATTAAGTTTGTGCATTTTTTCACAAACTTTTTATTTTATAATATAAACAATTATATTTATATTTCAAAATTTGGAACATATTGTTCTTCATTATCTTCCAAATCTTGTATATAACCATTTATATTTAAATTACTTACAAATTCTTCTATCTCTTTGTATTCATCTTGATTCAGTTTTCTATTAATATCTTCTGTTTCATTAGCTTTAAAACTTGGAAAATATTGTGCCATAACACTAACTAAAATTTTATTACTAAAATTTTCTTTAATCCATTTTAATATCATCTTACTATTTCTAATATGATTTGGTAATACTAGATGTCTTATTATTAAACCTTTTTTCATAATTCCATTTTCATTAAATACTGGACTTCCGACTTGGTTATACATTTCTTTTATAGCTTTAGTAGCTATTTCAAAATAATTATCTACTTTTGATAAGTTTTTTCCAATTTCATTATAATAATATTTTAAATCTGGTAAATAAATATCAACATAGCCATTAAGCATTTTTATAGTTTCAACATTTTCATATCCGCTTGTATTATACACTATAGGAATTTTTAAACCTTTTATTTTTGCAATTTTTATTGCCTCAATAATCTGAGGCACATACATAAAACCTGTTACAAGATTTATATTATTTGCATTAGCATTTTGTAGCTTTATAAATTTATCAGCTAATTCATCTATGCTAATTTCTTTTCCATTGCACTCTTGACTTATTTTATAATTTTGACAAAAACAGCATCTTAGGTTACAACCAGAAAAAAATATTGTGCCAGAACCCAATAAACCACTAATACATGGCTCTTCAAAAAAATGTAAACTTGACAATGCTATTTTTATATTCTTACCTGCTCTGCACATTCCTAATTCATTTTTAATTCTATTTACTTTGCATTTACGAGGACATAAGGTACACTCTTTTAAGACATCTATCAACATATTTTTTCTTCCTATTTTTATATATTATATTTTACCATTTACCTCTATATTTAGAGTTTTATATTTATATTTTGCTATTTTATGTTTTAGTATTTTAATAAATAATCAATATAAATTTTTATTATTAAAAGGTTTATCACCTCTCATAATACGAGAGGTGATGGTTACTTTTGCATTTCTCTTATACTTTCTAAATATTCAAAGCCAGACTTATAATCTCCTTCCACACAATCAAATTCAATATTTTTTCCATCTGTCATCATTTTTACAGTTCCTTGTTCATCAGTTCTATAAACATTTATGTCTTCATCTTCTAAATAATCCATAAATCTTTTTATTGGATGCCCATATAGATTTTTTTCACCATTATTAGATGAAATGAGAACATATTGAGGATCTACTGCTTCTAAAAATTTTTTTGAATTTGATGTGCAACTTCCATGATGTGCCGCTTTATATACATCAGCACTCACATCTGTCTTAGAACTTAACAACTCACTTTCTATATCTTTTTCTATGTCGCCAGTTAACAAAATATCTATATCATTATATGTGACTTTCATTACCAAAGAATAATTATTTAGATTTTCATAAAAATCATGTGTTGGTGATAAAAAGTTAACTTCTGAATTTGCAAAATTAAACTTATCGCCTCTTTTTACAAATTCTATCATCTTACCTCCAGATATTTGATTCTCAAATTTGGTAGTAAAATTTATACAATGATAAAATAAATCACTAAGCTGTACATTAAAACTAGACATATTAGGTATGATCAACTTTTCTACTTTGTAATTGAACAATACACTATATAGACCACCTGCATGATCTTGATGATAGTGAGTTATTACAACATAATTTAATTTCTTTACTCCAAGCCTTTTTAATTCCTTGTTAGTTTTGTTCCAATTATACAATGGACCTGCATCAACTAACATTGCTTTATCATCTTGTAATAATACAAATGCATCACCTTGACCAACATCTAACATATACATTTGTAAATCACCATCTGTAAAAACAGGATTTTCAGCATTAGAGTTTGAAATCAAATATAGTCTAAACCCAGCAAGTAATATTAATATAAAAAAAGCTACAAGAGAAAAACGAAAGAAAGTTGCTATTTTCCGAAATAATTCTTTAATTACCAAATTACTCATAACAACACATTCCTTTCTTCTATGCTTGGTCAACTACCTACACTTTAATTATACCATGTTTTTGACATTAAAACAAATATTTTTAAAGCTTCTTTATATTCATATCTTTAACATTATTACTATTATTCTTTTATTTCTTTAGCTAATTTACCTATTGCTTTACTTTCTATTCTAGAAACATAAGAGCGACTAATATTCATCATTTTTGCAATTTCTTTTTGTGTTTTAGGTTTCTGCCCATTTAAACCAAATCTTAATTCTATAATAATTTTTTCTCTATCTTTTAGAATTTTTTTCATTTTTTCATATAATCTTTTTACTTTAAATTTTAAGTCTACTTCGTCTTCTACATTCCTTTCATTGTTTTCCAAAACTTCTTGTAAAGTTACTTCATTATCATCTTTATCTTTTCCTATAGGCTCATTTAAATATACATCGCTTGCTCTTTTTTTATTACTTCTTAAGTACATTAAAATTTCATTCTCAATACATTTAGCTATATAAGTTGCCAGTTTAAAACTTTTGTCCATATCAAAACTATTTATACCTTTTATCAAACCAATACTTCCTATTGATATTAAATCATCTTGATCTATATTACTTGAAGAATATTTTTTTGCAACATGTGCTACTAACCTAAGGTTTCTTTCTATTAATATGTTTCTTGCCTCTTCATCTCCATTTTTCATTTTAGTTAAATAAACCTTTTCTTCTTCCTGCGTTAATGGCTCTGGAAATAAATTTCCACTTTGGATATATCCAACTCCAAATATAATTTGGCCTAATAATACAAATAGATTTGATATAGAAAAACTAAACATTATGCACCTCCAATTAAAACTACAGCTTATAATTTAGTATATGTGTTTAGTTTTTCTTCGTGCCTGACCATATAAAATAATTATGCAATTTCTTTTAATCTCATATTTCTCAGTTCTCTTGCATGATTTATTGAAATTTCTGAAATAGTTCCACTTGATATTCTTGCTATTTCTTTTAATGTCTCCTCTTCATCTAATTGTTTTACCTTGGTTCTAGTTTTTTCATTTTCAATTTCTTTACATACACAATAATTAAAATCACCTTTTGCAGCAATACTAGCTAAATGAGTAACGCAAATAACTTGGTGGTTTTTAGAAATTTTTTTAATTTTCTCTCCCGTTACATTAGCTGCTATACCACTAATTCCTGTCTCTATTTCATCAAAAATAATTATAGGTACTTTATCTACATCTGCTAATACACTTTTAATTGCCAACATTATTCTTGACATTTCTCCACCTGATGCTATTTTTATTAATGGTTTTGATTCTTCTCCTATGTTAGTTGATATTAAAAATTCTACTTTATCCAAGCCATTTTTGTTATAATTTTTATCCTCTGAAAAAATGATATTTATGCTAAACTTCGCACTTTTCATTTCTAATTCTTTTAATTCTTTACTTATTTTATTACTTAAATCTTCTGCATATTTATTTCTACATTTATTCATTTTTATACAAATAATATACATTTTTTCTTCTATTTCTGATAAATTCTTTTTTAAAGATACAACATAATCTTCTAAATTATTGATTTCAAATATTTCTTGATTAATTTTTTCTTTATACTCTAAAATTTCCTTTATATTACTTCCATACTTTCTTTTTAAAGAATTTATTAAATTTAATCTTTCTTCTATTTGTTCTTGTTCTTCGTCATTAAACTCAATCTCAGCACAAAAACCAGATATATCTCTTGTTGCTTCTTGAATTTCATAATAACTGTTTTTTAATCTTTCTAAAACATTCGAATATTCTATATTAAAATTTTCTATTTTTTCTAAAGATCTTACTGCTATGCTTATACTATCTATTACCTTTTGATTTAATTGCATTTCTGCTTCAGATAAATTAGATACTATTTTTTCTGATGACATTAACAATTTTCTTTTTTCTATTAATATCTCCTCTTCTTCTACTTTTAAATTAGCATTTTCTATTTCGTTTGCTTGATAATTTAATAAATCTAATTTTCTTTGTTTCTCTCTATCATCACCATAATTTTTACTTATTTCTGCTTTTATTTTTAAATATTCATTATATAAATTTTGATATTCAAATTTTAAAGAACTTATATCATTATTTGAGTAATCATCTAATAACTCTATATGTGTACTAACATCTAATATTGATTGATTATCATTTTGACCATGTATGTCTATAATATTATTCATAAATTTTTTTAGTTCATTTACAGTAACTAATCTTCCGTTTATTTTGCATATGTTTTTTCCATTAAAATTAATCTCTCTAGATACTACTACCATGTCGTCTTCATATCCAAAATTTGGCAAAAATACTGACATTTCAACAAAAGAATTTTTCTCACCTTTTCTTATCATTTCCTTAGAGAATCTTCCTCCTGCTAATATTTGTAATGAGCCTATTATCAAAGTTTTTCCTGCACCAGTTTCGCCTGTTAAAACATTAAAACCTTCATTCAAGTTTATTGTTATATCATCAATTATTCCTATATTTTTTATATGCAAAGTATTTATCATATTCATCACCTTTATAAAAATTATATTTTTAACACGAATTTATGTTCGGTATAAATATTATATATCTTTTTTGTTTTTTGTCAATACATTTGTTCGCTTTTTTTACAAAAAGAAAAAGAGCCATCTGCCAAGTTTCCTTGGCTTCGGCTCAGCTTTCCTACTACTTCATCTCTACATAAGACTTAATCTTACAATCTTCTACCGTACATCTTTCGCAATTTCGAGCACCATACTGGCACTCTGCTCTGGTAGATTTAATCTGATTGTAAAACCTTTTTATTTCCTCCCTCCGCTTGTCTTCATCATCTCTAAAATAATTTTCCATAGTTGTCCTCCTTTTGTTTTGGTTGGTAATTAGTAGTATATTATAACACAATTTGTGCTTCAAATAATATTATATCATAATTTACATAATTTTGCAAAAATTCATTCTTAGTAACCTAATTTTTTTAATTTAGCTACTATATCACTCATTGCTATGTCTCTATGATTATGTACAGAAGTATATTCTTTTTCGTCCATATCTCCCATTGGTTTATTAAATCCGTCTGGAATAAATATTGGTCCATAAGTAATTCCACCTAATCTTCCATGTTTTAAAGCTATAGTTCCTTTACATTCACCTCTTGATACCAATTTTTCTCCTGTTGGTAAAATTGCTGTTAAAACACATACAAATCTACAGCTTCTATCTTTTTTGTTTGGATAAGCTTTTAAGTTTTCTAATACTTTGTTTATATTTTCAATCTGAGTTGGATTTTCTCCTGCATATCTTGCAGTATAAATTCCGGGAGCTCCATTTAATTTATCAATACATAAACCGGCATCATCTGTTATAATAATTTTATCTATAATATTGTTTTCTTTGCAAAATTTTTCTATTGCTCTTGCTTTTATTTCTGAATTTTCTTCAAAAGATTTTCCATCTTCGACAATTTCTTTATCAAAACCAATATCCTTATTAGTATATATTTCTGCATCAAATCTGTGAGCTTTAACTATTTTTTTTATTGATTCTACTTTTCCTTTATTAGTTGTTCCATATATTATTTTCATATCTTTCTCCTTATATTTTATAAATATTAACAAATTTACTATTTTAATTTTCCATAATACATATCACTAAATAATCCATTTTTTGCAATTAATTCTTCATATTTTCCTTCTTCTTCAATTCTACCTTTATTCAGCACAATTATTGTATCACATTTTATACTGTTTCTCAACGATTCTAATTTGCAATTATATTAATATTCTTTAGATTTTTTTATAAGCTTTTTACCTATTTCAAAGCAATCTAAAGTAGCAAAATAATCTGATGGAGTTTCTGCTCTACGAATTAATTTAAAATCACCATTTGACATTAATAAAATTTCTGCTGATTTTAATTTACCATTATAGTTGTATCCCATAGAATAGCCATGTGCTCCTGTATCATGAATTGCTAAAACATCTCCAATTTCTATTTTAGGCAGATTTCTATCTATTGCAAACTTATCATTATTTTCACATAAGCCACCTGTTACATCATATATGTTATCACATTGTTCACTTTCTTTTCCTAATACTGTTATATGATGATATGCTCCATACATTGCTGGTCTCATCAGATCAACTGCACATGCATCACACCCAATATAATGCTTATATATGTTTTTTTCATGAATAACCTTTGTTATTAAGCATCCATAAGGACCTGTCATAAATCTTCCCAGTTCTGTGTATATAGCTATATCTCCCATTTCTTCTGGTACTAAAATTTCATTATACACTTTCTTTACATTTTCACCAATTAATAAAATATCATTTTCTTTTTGATTTGGCTTATATGGAATTCCAATCCCCCCAGATAAATTAATAAAACTCACTTTTATTCCTGTTTGTTTCTTTAAGATTACAGCAGTTTCAAAAAGAACTTTTGCAAGAAGCGGATAATACTCATTTGTTACAGTATTACTCGCAAGAAATGCATGTATTCCAAATTCTTTTACACCTTTTTTTCTTAATATTTTAAATCCTTCAATTAACTGTTCTAAAGTAAAACCATATTTTGAATCTCCAGGATTGTCCATAATATCATTAGATATTTTAAAAATTCCACCAGGATTGTATCTACAGCTTATTTTCTCTGGAATTCCTGCAGATTTTTCTAAAAATTCTATATGAGTAAAATCATCTAAATTTATAATGGCTCCTAATTTTTTAGCATATATATATTCTTTTTCTGGTGTAACATTAGAAGAAAACATTATATTCTCTCCTTTAATTCCTAAAGCTTCAGAAAGCATTAATTCTGTATATGATGAGCAATCACACCCACAACCATATTCGTGTAAAATATTTATTAAAAAAGGATTTGGTGTTGCTTTTACTGCAAAATATTCTTTAAATCCATTGTTCCATGAAAACGCCTTTTTTAATTTTTGAACATTTTCTCTAATTCCTTTTTCATCATATAAATGAAAAGGTGTTGGATATTTTTTTATAATTTCATTTACCTTTTCACTATCAACAAACAATTTTTTTTCCATAACTATACCTCCTAAAAAAAAATTCACCTCTAAGAAATACATCTTAGAGGTGATAAAATTACCACGGTACCACTCAAATTCATTATACTATTACTAATATAACCTTACTTACGTACTAACATACGCGTGTGCTATAACAGGCACTCCTGGAATAACTTATACAGTGCTTTTTACCGCTTTCGATATTCTTCTCCAGAACTTTTTTCTTTATTTTTTTACACACTCTTTCTCAGCAAATAAGAGTTTCTCTGTAATGATATTATAAATAAATACTCTTTCCTTCACAGAAATTAAATATATATTTTATATAAGGTACACTATTTATTCTTATTTGTCAAGTATGTTTATAAAATTTATAATTTTTTCAAATATAGTAACTAAAAAGAACTATCTTTCATGATAGTTCTCATATATCTACTTTACTCTTAATATTCTTAATGCATTTATTATAGCAATAACAGAAACTCCTACATCTGCAAATACTGCCTCCCACATTGTAGATATTCCAAAAGCTGCTAAAATTAGAACAGCCACTTTAATAGATATTGCAAATATAATATTTTCTTTTACTATTCTCATTGTTTTTTTAGATAATTTTATTGCTTTTACTATTTTTGATGGTTCATCTGTCATAATAACAATATCTGCCGCTTCTATTGCACTATCAGCTCCTAATCCCCCCATTGCTATTCCAATATCAGCTAAAGCTAGAACAGGTGCATCATTTATTCCATCTCCTACAAAAGCTAATTTTCCTTTCTCTGATTTTTCTTTTAATAGTTCCTCGATTTTTTCCACTTTTCCATCTGGTAATAGTTCCGCATATACCTTATCTAAACCTAGTTCTTTACTAACAGCTTCTCCAACCTGTTTTCTATCTCCAGTAAGCATAACTGTTTGTTTAATATTATTTTTCTTTAAATCCTCTATTGCCTTTTTAGAATCTTCTTTTATTGTATCTGCTATTAAAATATATCCTACATATTTTCTTTCTATTGCAACATATAAAGTAGTACCTACCTCATTACATTTTATAAAAGCAATTTGATTTTCATTCATTAGTTTTTCATTTCCTATTAAAATGTCTTGTTCTTCAATTCTAGCTGAAATTCCCAGTCCTGATAACTCTTGTGCTTTAATTATTTTTTTCTCATCAATCTCTTTTCCATAAGCATTTTTTATAGATTTTGAAATAGGATGATTTGAGTAATATTCGCTATATGCAGCCATTTTTAATAATTCATCTTTTGTAATTTCTACTGCATTTACTTTTTGTACTTCAAATACCCCCTTAGTTAATGTTCCTGTTTTATCAAATACAACTTTTTCTACATTTGATAAAGCTTCTAAATAATTACTTCCTTTTATTAAAATTCCTATTTTAGAAGCACCACCAATTCCACTAAAGAAACTTAAAGGTATAGATATTACTAATGCACATGGACAAGATACAACTAAAAATGATAATGCTCTATATATCCAGTCACTAAAATTTTGACCAGAAATTAAAAGTGGTGGTAAAATTGCTAAAATTGCTGCGATTATTACTACTATTGGTGTATAATATTTTGCAAATTTTGTTATAAAATTTTCTGATTTAGATTTTTTACTACTTGCATTTTCTACTAAATCTAATATTTTACTTACTGTTGATTCTTTATATTCCTTGGTTACTTCTATTTTTATAACTCCATTTAAATTAATGCATCCACTTAAAACTTCATTTTTTTCAATAACTTCTCTTGGTATACTTTCTCCTGTTAAGGCTTTTGTATCTAATGTACTTTTTCCTTCCAAAATTATACCGTCTAATGGTATTTTTTCTCCTGGTTTTACAACTATAGTTTCTCCAATTCTTACTTCATCTGGATTTACTTTTTCTACTTTTCCATTTCTATATACATTTGCATAATCTGGTCTTATATCCATTAAACTTGCTATTGATTTTCTTGATTTATCAACTGCATAACTTTGAAATAATTCTCCAATTTGATAAAATAACATTACCGCTACTGCTTCCGGAAATTCTCCTATTCCAAATGCTCCTATTGTTGCTACTGACATTAAAAAATTTTCATCAAATACTTTTCCTCTAATAATATTTCTTAACGCTTTTCTTATTATTTCAAATCCTACAATAATGTAACTTGTAACAAATATCGCATTATTTATCCACACATTTTCAAATTTTATAACCATAGAAAAAATAAATAAAATTAATGCTATAATTATCTTAGTTAATTTTTTCTTCATTTTAAGTTCCTCCTATATTTTTTCTATTGTTACATCTGGTTCTTCTCTTTTTATAACTTTCTTTACTTTTTTTATAATCTCTTCTTCATTATTTTCATCATATTCTAGTTCCATTCTCTCTGCCATAAAACTTATAGTAGCATTTTTAATTCCTTCTATTTTTCTAAGTGCTCTTTCTAGTTCTGCTGCACAATTTGCACAGTCTAATCCTTTAATTTTGAACTTAATATTCATTTTATATACCTCCAATTTTATTTAATACTATTGCTTATGCTCAATATGTTCTTTTGCAATTTCAAATACTTTGCTAACATGATCATCATCTAACATATAATAAACTTCTTTTCCTTGCTTTCTACATTTTACTATTCCACTTCTCCTTAAAGTTCCTAATTGATGTGATATTGATGATTTGCTCATATTTAAAACATTTGCAATATCACATACACACATTTCATTATTATCTAATGCAAATAATATTTTTGTTCTTGTTGTATCACCTAATATTTTAAAGAATTCAGCTATTTTGTTAAATATATTTTGTTCTGGCATTTTACTCAATGTGTCATCTACAATTTCTTGATGTATTATATTACAATCACATATAAATTCATTTTTCGACATTTTACTCCTCCTATTATTTTAAATAATAATTGAACATTCACTCAACTTTTAAATATATTATAGTTGAATAGATATTCATTTGTCAATATTTTTTTTAAAAACTTTTCTAAAAAAAAGAAAGCATTATTCAAACGCTTTCTTTCTCTATGTTTTATAGTTTTATATTTTAATTTTTACAAACTCTATTTTAGTAAATAAGAGTTTTTATATATGATATTATAAATAATCTATTTTTAAAAATTTATCAAGTACTGTCTAGATTTTTTTATAACTAAATTTATTATAAACTTTACAATTATATATCTGGTATAAATTCTATATCAATTTCTTCAAACTTTCTTTTTAATATTTCTTCTGTTTGCTTCTTTACATTTTTTAATTCATTTATATTTAAATCTTCATCACTAGATTTAAAATAAACATCTATCCATAATTTACGACCTGTTTGAACAATCTCATGAAAGGTTACTTTAAATTTTGTGTTTTTTACTTCTTTATCAATAATTCTCTTTATTTCATTAAAAATTTTACTTTCTGGAGCAATTAATAATATATTTTTTAATGCTGATATTATTAATTTAACTGGTTCGAAAATCATAAAAGAAGCTAAAAAAACTGCTATTCCAGGATCTAAATATGGTGTTATAAATTCAATATGAAATGCACCAAAAAATCTTTGTAAAAAAAATGTAAATCCAACTCCAAATGTCCAAAACATATTTTGTTTCCATGTTAAAATTTCTGTTTTAATAACAGGTGTATTTAGTTCTTTAGTTGTCACTTTACTCATCATAACATAAACTAATATAGAAATTATTAATATTAAAACTTCTGCTAAAACAATTATGTTGTAATCTAAATCATTTCTTCCACCTTCAAGTATAATCTTAACATTTGATATTATTGAATAAATTGTAACTAATAATAAAAATCCATTTTTTATTATAACAAATACAGATTCAATTTGTGCACCACCAAAAGGCTTTTTTTCTGTTATTGGACCATATATTAATGGAATTATTAATGCTAAAACTCCTACTAAAAGTAAATCTGCAATATCAAATACACTATCCATTAAAAGTGTGTTTGATTTACTGGCAAATGAAAGTAAAAATTCAATTAATATTACTACTGCAGAAAATAATAATGAAAAATTTATTAATTTTTTTTCTTTTTTTTGTCGTTCTTTCTTACTCATAACTTCTCCCTATAAAATTATTTTTTAATTATAGATAGAGACGCTATGGAAAATATGCTTTCACTTTTAATCTACTCCTTACCTTTATATTTGAATTATTTGTTTTAGATATCACCCTTTCTAATTTTTATTTAACCAATATTATTTTAACATATTTAAAAATTTCATTCAAATTGTAATATATAGCTTAAAACATTTTTAATCATTGTATAATTAGAATATTTAATTTTATATTTTGAAATTTTATATTTTATTCAATTTTTCAGTATTTTTTCTATATTTTCCTATAAACATTATATTTTAATTAATATAAAAATAAAAAAACACTTCAAAATTATTGCAATAAATGCAAACTGAAGTGATTTAAAACTTTATAATAATTTATTAATATCCACATTTAGTGCTGAAGCAATATCAAGTAAAACTTCTAATGACATTTTCTTAATAACATTAGGTGCTTCAATTTGTGTAAGATAACTATAACTAATTCCTACTTTATTAGCTAATTCTTCTTGAGTCATTTTCATCTTTTTTCTATATGAGGATATGTTCATTCCTATTTTTTTATATTCTTCATCATATTTACCCATAAGATTTCACCTATAATTACTATAATATAAAAATCTTAAATTTAACTTTCATAAATAGTGAAAGTATGTTATTATGTATTAGGTTTCACAAATAGTGAAATAATATAGTAATTGATTGGAGGAACACATGAAAACTTTTTTTAAGAATTTTTTTCAAAATAATTGGAAATTTAAATTTGTACATTTTGGAATTATGTGCATAGTGTTACTTATTGCTTTAACTTCTTTTATAGATGGTGAATATCAACTTCAACTTCCTGGAAATAATATATTTGCTAATATAACTTTTATTACTGTAATTTTAATGGGGGTTATATATTATTTTATTTTTGTAATTTTTGAAAAATATAATATAAAACCTGAAAAATTATATTTAGTATTAGTCATTCCTCTGGCTATTATGTATTGCATTGCTAATCCTTTAGGAAAAATTCCTGATGAGGACCAACATGCTAGAAGAGCCTATATGATTTCAAAGGGTATATTTTTAGCTGATAAGGATGAATCCGGTAAACCTGTTGGAATGATAAATTCTAAAATTCATGAATTAGTTACAAGAACTACAACATCTTATGAAGAATTTTGGTCAAGACTCACAGCACCAGAAACTGATGAAGAATATATGATGAATTATTCAATGGCCACATATTTCCCTATTTGCCATATTCCTCAAGCTTTTGGTATGTTTATAGCTAGATTATTTGGTTGTGGAATTTCTGTACAATGCTATTTTGCCAGAGTATTTAATATGATACTTGCAATAACATGTATCTATTTTTCAATTAAATTAATACCTTTTAAAAAACACATTGTACTTTTTTTAGGTCTATTACCAATAACAATAAGTGAATTTGCATCAATGTCTTCTGATGCTATAACTCTTGGTGTTTGCATATTATTTATTTCATATATACTATATTTAAAATATAATAAAAACAAAAAAATTATAAGTAAAAAAGATATTTTTATATTAAGTGTACTATCTATTGTCGTATCTCTTTGTAAAATAGTTTATGTGCCTATTTGTTTATTGCTATTTACTTTACCAAAAGAAAAATTTAATAAAAAAAATCACGTTATAATTATAAAATTCGGAATTTTCTTTGGCGCATTAATAATAAACATTTTATGGCTTTCTTATGCTACAACTTTTTTAGTGGAAGTTAATCCTGGAGTTAATAGTAAAGAACAGGTAATATATATATTGACTCATCCTATTAGTTATTTATTGATATTATTTAGAACAATACATATTTATAATCAAACTTTTATATTAAGTTTATGTGGAGAAGGATTAGGACATTTTAATTCTCAAGCTTCTGTATTATTTGTTTTCCCTTGCTTAATTATATTTGCAATGTTATTTTTTGTGAATGAAGATAAAAATAAAAAAGAATTTAATTTTAAAGAAAAAATTGTATATTTAATAATATTTACAATTGTTGTATTGCTTATATACACAAGTTTATATGTTGCTTGGACAAGCTTAAAATCTCCCGTAATCTTAGGAGTTCAATCAAGATACTTTTTACCTGTAATTTTATTAACAGTAATTACATTTGATAATAAAACAATTATTTTTAATAAAAAAATAAAAGAAAAATATATTTATTCATTTATGTTATTTATGAATTTAAATGCATTATCTTGTTTAATATTTATGTATATAAATGATTATATAATAAATTATTACATAAAATAGCTCTTAAACATAGCAGCAACGATAATCTTCTAAACATTGATATTTAGCTGTTTTTATGTTATAATAGAATTTGTAGTATAAAAACTTATAAAGCTAGAAAGGAGTTTCACTATGGAACTACGATCATTTTATGTTTCTAAAACAGAACACAAAAAACGGACAGAAGTCCATCTAAAAAAAGGCAAGCAACTTAAAGATTCATTTGAGGCAATGACAAAAGATGAATGGAATAATATTTGTGAAATAAACGTATTTGCAAAATATCCACATAATCTTATTCTTGCTTCTGACCCGATATTTTCGACCATTGATTTTGGACCTGTTGGTACACTTCAGAATGCTGGCTGTGTTGTCTTTGTTTCTGCTTATATCATTTGTCATTTTATTGACAGACGTCTTGACTTACGGGCATGGGCAGAAAAAGTAATTGAAAAAGGATATCGTTCCTGGTGCTTTGAAAAGTTTCCCGAAATTTCATTTACTAGTAAAAATGTAAATCTTGCAGAAGTAAAGAAAAAACTCAGTACAATAGAACCAGAAGTTCTCAAGTGTAAAACACTTGATGAATTGTATACCATTACAGGTCCGGTTAAAGGAATCGGTGGTTCAATGTATCTCATCGACAATGTTATCTACCAATTGACAAAAGGAAATGTTTTTGATGATATGACAACTATCTTAAGTAAAACAAGATTGTCATCTGTCTCAGAAATTATTGAAAATCTTATTAATGGTTACATGGTTCCCATAAGAGTGAATAATCGTATTTATCATGATGATTATTTGCGAGATGGAGGCCACTACATTATCCTTATTGGAATTGATGATGGTAACGCTTATGTCTTGGACTCTAGTATCGGATTCAAAAAGCTTGCTTTTAAGAGACTCCTTGAGTCCGCAGTAGCAGATAAAAATCTGATTGCTGCTTGGAATCTCTCTTGTATTTAAGCTAGCATAAACAAGAACACAAAAAGCGCTCTGGCAATGGCTAGAGCGCTTTTCATATTAATTAATAATCTATCTTAATTAATATGTATTTCTAACTAATATACCTTTATCTTATTCTATTTATAAACCATTTTAAGTAAAATGCTGGTTATCTATTCTGCAACCTGTATTAATTATTATTCTTACTACCTTCAGCATTTATAAAGCTGTTCCATTTGTTGGCACAAACAATTTATCCATATTTACTTTTTCATGTTCTAATAAATAAATTTTCTTCTTTATCCCACCTGCATAACCTGTTAAACTTCCATTTGAACCAACTACTCTATGGCAAGGAATTATAATTGAAATAGGATTATGTCCTACTGCCCCACCTACTGCCTGTGCTGACATCTTTTTTATTCCTTTTTGTTTTGCAAGTTCTTTTGCAATATCATTATAAGTAATTACTTCTCCATAAGGAATATTTTTTAGAATCTCCCATACACTCTTTCTAAATTCACTTCCAATAAGGTTTATTTCTAGTTCACTTATATCTGGTTTTTCTCCTTTAAAGTATCTATCTAGCCATTTTTTTGTTTTTACTAATATTTCAAGATTTTCTGTTTCTATTATTTTGTCTTTAAAATTAGATAGATAATATTTTTGATTTTCTATCCATAGTCCTACTAATTTATTTTCTTTTGAAGCAATTAATAAATTTCCAATAGGTGATTTATAATTAGATGTATAAATCATTCTAATTTCCTCCTTATTTTAGTCCAAAATAATCACTTTTAATATATTATATCACATATTTTTACAAAATCTCGCCATTACGAGCATATATTTTTTTATTTGAAATTTTTTAAACTTTATCTTATAATACTTTTGAGGTGTCTTATGAAAACAATATTAGATGATGATTTATCTTATTTAATATATTCCATAGTAGAAGAAATACCAGCTGGATATGTTGCAACTTATGGACAAATTGCTAAACTAATCGGAAAACCTAAAAACGCTAGATTAGTTGGTAGAGCATTAAAAATGGCTTTTCGATATGGTGATTTTCCTTGCCATAGAGTTGTTAATCATCAAGGTAGAATTTCTCCAAGTTGGATAGAACAAATTGATTTATTAAAAAGTGAAGGTGTTACTTTTAAAGATGATTTTTGTGTTGATCTAAAAAAACACCAATGGAATATTTAAGCAAAACAGATAATTATTAAAAATAATTATCTGTTTTTTGTTTTATTTAATTTTAATCTGCTCTACAATGTATAATATCAACGATAAATATCCCCATCTCCAATATAATTGTATATTATAAATATTTTTCATATCACATATTAGAAGTGGATTTTTCACACTTAATTTTAACATTCGGATAAACTATAATTTGTATAATAAATTACATAATTCTTAAATCTTTAAAGTAATCTTTTTTATCTATAATGACTTTGAATCCATCACTTAATACTTTATTAGTTCCATTATCAAGTGGTTTTTCTATCCAAGTAGGATTAACAATACCGAATTCCACTTCTTTTCCATCTTTATACCAAACTCTAATAGAAGTACAAGCTCCATAATATTCTATTTGTGATTTGTTAACGTCTCCAAACACCTTAATAAAGTTTTGATTTTTTAACATTTCTTTTTTATTAGAAGTAATTATAACAAGGTCTATATCAGATGTTTTTTTATATGTTCCTCTAGCATAAGACCCCACAACAATAATACTTTCTACTTGTTTTTCATTTTCTGCCCACTGTTTTATATCTTTCAACATTTTTTTCATTATATAATTATTTCACCTCTGTAAGCTACTATTTTCTTAAAATGTTTTCCATGGATTTTCCTTTTGCAAGTTCATCTATTAATTTATCAAGATAACGTATATCGCGCATAAGTGGATCTTCAATTTCTTCTACTTTTACGCCACACACTATACCTTTTATTAAAAATCGCTTTTCATTTAATTCTGGTGCATTTCTAAAAAAATCACCATATTCCATTTGTTTTTCTATCACATTATTTATATCTTCTTCTTTATATCCTGTAAGCCAATAAATTATTTCATTTACTTCTTTTTTAGTCCTTCCTTTTCTTTCTGCTTTACTTACTAAACATTCATATATTTTTGAAAATTTCATCATATATACTTTATTGTTTTTCATATAAACTCCTCACATACTTTATTTATTATAAACTGCTATCCTGTTATAGATTTTAATTATTTTTCCAAATCTTATAAAATCTTATCATAAGCGGAATGTATGTTAGCAAAAATAATATACCAAATATAACCAAAAAAAGCATACGAAATCTATCAGGCAACAATAGCCCCACAATAATTCCAATAGAAAACAAGCACATTTTTATTAAAAATAAAGTTTTTCATGTTGCTTTTTTACAGTATTGATTTGCTACTTCAAATAATTTCATTTTTTCCCCCTATATATTACTATTTTGATTATACTTTATTTGTTTCTAATTTCAATTATTTTCTTTACATCATTATACCTTTTGTCATTATCTTCTAAATCTGTCATTTCATATTCGGTAGGGAAATGCCTAAAATCTTCTTTTTTAAACATCCTATATCTCCTCTACAACTTACTTATATTGTAATTTATTTTATATTACCTTCTTTCTTATTTTAGATACCATTATTGGAGATATAAATGTAGTTATTACAACTAAAATCCACAAATTTCCTTTTAAAAAGTTATATGAATTTAATAATTCTTCAATTCCTCCGCCTTCACTAATATACATTAATAAATCAAATAAATTTGTTAAAATAAACCAAATTATTCCAAAAATAATATAATCTCTTTGCTTACAATTTTTAATTTTTGGTATTAGCAAGTAAGCTACAATAAATATACATATACTCAAAATAATCCCACTTAATGGTAATGCAATGCTACCTAATTTTATTAATATGTTTTCTCTTAATCCACCATTTATAATGGCTAAAGGGATAATTAAAAACCATATTCCAATTATTTGGACATATTTTTTCAAAATAATCATCTCCATTCATTATTTATTTTGCTTCTCTTTTGAAATATATAATACTAAAAGTATTATACCTACTAGATTAACTCCTACAGATAAACCTAATAATAATCCAGAGCTAAAATTTTCAAACGGAGTTATTAATAGTATGTGCTGTTATGATCGTGTAACTATATGAATTGATAGTTATTTTTATATGATCGATTTCACAATACCAATTCTTTCCTTTTTTATAAATATTACAATCTTTATTTAATATCTTATTTTTACAGTATTCAACTACATCATTAGTATCTAATTTAAGATTTCTCTTAA
>USEI01000013.1 GCA_900553685.1 uncultured Clostridium sp. | reverse complement strand
AGGGTAAATCTAACAAAATGGAGGATAAAACTATGAAAAACTTTATTTATTCAAAAGCAACGTTTCTCATTCTTTCTATTTGCTTTACTTTGGGATTATTTTCTCCACTTAAAGTATTTGCAGCAGAATCTGTAGTTAGTAATTCAACCTCAGAATCAGAGACTGAAAATATTATTCCTTTGGCAGGAAACGATGTTTTCAATTATGCAACCGTAACAGAAGTTGGTGGATTCACTTTTTATTCTACTAATCTTACTCCTGTTAAAACAGTTGGTAATGATAACAGAATGCATCGGTTAATTTTTAAAATCCAAATTGGAAGAATGAATCCTAGTCCTATAAGAAACACTAAATTTAGATTCACAGTTCGAAATGCATATGGTAGTGATATTGCATCAACGGGTTGGTTAGTTGTTGTTGAAAACATGCTAATCACAAACGATCCTAATTTTACTAGAAAGAGATATTTATCCAATTGTAGCTAAAAAATACGGAAAAAGTGTTAATAATATAAAATGCAATATAAGAAATTCTACTGACAATATGTATTATTCTAATAAAGAAGAAGTTATAAAAAAATATTTAGATGCATATTATATAAATTCCCCTCAACCCAAAAAAGTAATTTTTGCAATTTTAGAAAAATTAAAGTACAATAACATTGTTTAACTTGTTTAATAATTTTAAATTTATTAGTAATTTTTAAATACTATAGAAACAATAAAATAAACTCCTAGTATTTTTAACATGTTTGCAGAAATATAGTTCTTTTTTGACAAAAAATGCTCATTGTTTGCAAATATCATTTCAGAAATCTCTGTAACATCTGGTATAAGCCACTTATTCAAATTTAATTTGTTTGCAATAAATGTTTGCAAATATATAAAAAATGAAAACTTTCAAAAAACAACAAAAAATGAGTAAAGCTTTAAACTCCACTCATATCAATAAATGTAGCATTTTGAGAAACAATAAAAAAAGATGAAAAAGGTTAACTTTTTCATCTAAAGTGGTGACCCCTACGGGAATCGAACCCATGATTCCACCTTGAGAGGGTGGCGTCTTAGCCGCTTGACCAAGGGGCCCTGTATTAACTATTTATTTATAACATATTTTATACATTTAGTCAATACACATATTAAGAATTTCATGCAATCTTTCATCTTGCTTAGTTAAATAGAGATATCCTATTAAAGCTTCAAATGCTGTAGACTGACTATAATCCGCTACATTTGCATTTTTCGCGACATGGTGATTTTCTGCATTTCTACCTCTTCTTACTATATCTTTTTCTTCATCTGATAAATTTTCAGTAATTTTTTTTAAAACATTTGCTTGTGATTTTGCTTTAACATATTTTATTGATTCAATATGTAATTTGTGTGGCTTTGCATTTGAGCTGTTTACTAATTTTGTTCTAATATAAAGCTCATAAACACTATCACCGATATATGCCCATACTAATGGTGATAATAATTTTGCATCATTTATATCTTTTTTTCTTTCAATAAATTCCAATTCTTTCTCCTTTAATTTAACATTTAATAATATAGTTAATTAATAGTTTTAATATTAAATTTTAGTTAATATCTAATTTTAAATTTAAATAGTATTTAATTACAAATTATTATGTATTCTTTAAATCTATTTCAACAAATTAAAACACCTAAACATCTGGTTCTTCTAAAGTTATTTTTCCTAACTTGCAATTTCTAAAATCTTCTAAAATTATTCTAGAAACTTTTTCATCATCTATTTCTCCACCAGCAATTAATGCTCCTCTTTTTTGACCTATTAGTTTCATTAGCTCATATATATAATTTTCTTTTTTTTCTATTTCTAGAACTTCATCATCTGATATTCTATATCTTTCTTGAATATTACTTCTATATTCTAAATATAATTTTTTTAGTAATTCATAAGCTATTTCTACTCTTTCTAAAATATCATCTTTTATTGTACCAGTAAATGCTAAATTTAATGCAATTTCTTCACTTTGAAATTTAGGCCATAATACACCTGGTGTATCTAGTAATTCTTGATTTTTTCCTATCCTAATCCATTGTTTTGTTTTGGTTACACCAGGCTTATTTCCAACTTCCATTGTAGTTTTTTTAGAAATTCTGTTTATAAATGAGGATTTTCCTACATTTGGTATCCCTAGTATCATAACTCTTATAGTTTTATTTATTCTACCTCTAGAAGCTTGCTTTTCCATTTCAGATTTCATCAATTCTTCTATCTTTTTTGTAACTTTTTCTATTCCTTTTCCAGATTTTGAATCTGTTAAAATTGTTGGTGCTTCTTTAGATAAAACATCAATCCATCTTTTATTCATTTTTTCATCTGCTAAATCACATTTATTTAATAATATAATTCTCTTTTTATTTTTAGTTAAATTTTTTATATCTGGATTTCTGCTTGCAATTGGTATTCTTGCATCTAAAAGTTCTATTACTACATCTATTAGTTTTAAATCATTTTCAATTTGCCTTCTTGTTTTTGCCATATGACCTGGATACCAATTAAGTTTTATATTAGAAAAAGTTCCATTCTCTTTGTTCATACTTTCACCTTCTTTTTACTTTTATTAAATTCATGTATATTCTTAAAATTACACTTTATTTTTGTTATATGTTTTCTATTTTTTTTGATAGCATATTCCAATTTTCATCAAATTCAAAATAGGCTCTTATTTTTTTACCTTCTAAAACTAATGGCAACCAATATTTATCATCTGGAAACATTTTACTAAATGGTATTTCACTTATATCAAACCATTTAGGCTTTATCTCATCACTTTCACTTGGCTTTCCATTCCATTCATATACCATATATAGATGAAAAACTACATTTTCTTTTTTTCCTTTATAATATTCATCAAATTCTATAATACCTACTTTTTCATATTTTGTTGGTGTCACATTAATTTCTTCTTGTGTTTCACGAATCATTGCAATTTCAGGGGTTTCATTTTCTTTTAGTTTTCCACCAACTCCATTATACTTTCCTTCTCCAAATCCTCTTTTTTTCATTCCTAGCAAAATCTTATTATCTTTTTTTAATAAACTTAATGTTGTTTCTAACTTTTCCATTTTATCTCCAATTTCTAAAAACGCAAAAAACTTTTGTCTTTATTAAAATTAATAAAAACTCGAGTTTCTTGGATAATAGCATATTATTTTAAATTTTTTTATAATCTATATTGATTTCTATCAGCTCTTTCATCAAATTTTCTATCATAAGCTTCATTTTTATAAAACCAATCTTCTTTCTTTTTACCATTTCCTAAAGTTCTATGCTTATTAAATAGAATATCAAAAAAAGTTAACATTGGAATTATTACACCAATAACAATACATAACATATTCGAAGTATTTACAATATCTAATCCTGTTGACTGTGAAGCCATTATTGCGTCATATAATGCTGTTCCAAAATATGCTGCATATATTCCAAAATAACACGCTGCCCCAACAATATTTCTTTTTATAACTAATATCATACATGGTAATGTTGCAAATAAAACAAGTATTTCAATATTAGTATTAAGTGGTGTAGCAAAAAAAGGTCTATCTAATTGATATAAAACAGTTACTATTGCTCTAAAAAACCAATACATTACACCTAAAAATGTTAATAAGTAACTAAATAAACTTGTCATAAGTATATACCCCCTCTAACAGATTAATTTTAACACATTTATATAAAAAAGAAAAGAGCTAAAGTAAAATTCAGCTCTTATATAAGTATAATTTTATAAAAATTGTTGAATAAAAATTTAAGTATATATTAGATTTTTTGAATACAAAATTTTTGATAAAATAAAAAGTGCAGGTTTAACCTGCATTTTTTTATTCACCATCTGTGAAATTAAATTCTTCTTTGAATTTTTCTTTAAAGATTTCAAATACAGCTGTTAATGTATCTTCATCATCAACACTTATATAAGATTCTTCTTCACTATTTTCATCAGAATCATCAACTTTTAGTATTACAACTTCACCATCATCTTCTTCTCCTTCTTCAAGAACTGGTAATAATACAACATATTCTTCTGATTCATATTCTATTAAATCTAAAAATTCAAATTGTACCTCATTTCCATTTTCATCGTTTAATACTATGATGTTGCTGATATTTTCATCAAATTCATTATTTTCTTCGTTCATTTAAAAATCTCCTTCCTTTGTAAAAAAATTACAAATTCTAAAAATATGATATACTAAAGATAAATTTTTTGCAATAGTTTTTTTAATTTATTTCAAAAAATATCTTTACACATTAAAAACTTATTTATTTTTATTCATATACATTTCTAGTATGTATACTGCAGAAATAGTATCTACTATTTCTCTTTTCTTATTTTTATTGACATCTAAAAAATTCATGGTTTTATGTGCTGCAACAGTTGTAAGCCTTTCATCCATTGTTTCTATACGTATTTTATTATATTTACATTTTAATTTATGAATAAACTTTTCAGTCACTTCTGCTCTTATTGTTTTAGTTCCATCCATATTAAATGGCATCCCAACAACTATTACCTCGCAAGGATACTTGTCCAATATTTCATCTAATCTTTTTAGAACTATTTTATCATTTCCTTTATGACTAATCGTTTCTAAGCCCTGAGCAGTAATACCTAATGGATCTGTCACAGCTACACCAACTCTGCTGTCACCATAATCTATTCCCAAAATTCTCATAGATTATTCTTCCAATCCTATATAAAATTTAACCATTTTTTCTAGGAGTTCATCTCTTTCAATAAGTCTAATTAAATTTCTAGCATCATTATGGCTAGTAATATATGTTGGATCTCCTGATAATATATATCCAACTATTTGATTAATAGGATTATATCCTTTTTCCACTAAAGCTTGGTATACTTCTTTTAAAATTTCTTTTGCTCTCATGCTTTTGTCTTTATCGACTTTAAAGCTCATTGTTTTATCCATAGCCATATAAAATCCCTCCTATATATAATTTATTTGACTTTCATTTTTATCAGCAGAATCTATATATTCTTCTAATTTTTTATTTAATTGCTCTATTCCTGTTCCTTTATAGTAAGTTGATACAACAAAATTAATTTTTGGAGAAGCAGATTTTTCTTCTTTTAGTTCCCTTACTTTCATTTTTTTGCCATTTATTACTTTTACTACAGGAATTTCTTCGGCTTCTTCAACAATTTCAAGTTCTTCCATTTCTTTTTTTAATTCTTTTAAGAACTCTTCTACACTACCTTCTTCAACACCAGAAAATACAATAACAAATTTAGGTCCCATATATCTAACAAATACATATTGCGCTGGCATTTTAGATTTTACTATGTTACTTATTTCTGTAATAATTTCATTACCTATTTGTCTACTTGCTTTTTCATTTATTTCTTCTATATTTATTATTTTAAACATACACACAGCTGAAGTTGGATATTTGTCAAATGTTTTCTTTGCTTTGCTATATAAATATTCTGCTGAATATAAACCTGTAAATTTATCAACTCTAATAATATTTTCCATAGCATCCTGATAAGACATTGTTGATAAAATAGAAATAATATTATCTTTTACAACTTCAATTATAGTTGTATCTGTTTTATCAAATGCATGCATTCTTCCACTCTCCATAATCCAATATCCAATATAGATATTGTCTATATATAGTGGGAAAAACATAGCTGATTTTGCTCTACCCATTTCTACTTTTTGATAAGGTAATTTTTCATTTTCATTATCGATCGTTATATATTTAGGTGTTGCCGTTGCCACACTATCTTGGAATATTTCTTCTGTATGCAAATTTGTTAATGTTTCATGATGAATTTTATCAACATTAGTTGCTTTAATTACATATTCTGCTCCGTCAAAGACTACTATTGTCGAATATTTAATATCGTATTTTTCAATAACAATTTCATTTATCTTATTTAATTTAGCATCAACAGAATCTTCTTCTCCTGCCACTTTCATAAAATCCTGTAATACCGATAAATTACTTATTTTTTGATTAATATTGTTATAAGCTTCAATCTTCTTCTGGATATGAAAGTTATATGCTACTAATACAATTATTGCTATTAATAAAATTATTATAACTACTATTACCAAGATATCACCCCTATTTTTTTGTCTAACTTTAAAATTTTCTTTTCATCTGATTTAAAGTATTATTCATATTGCTAGAAAAATTATTTTTTCCATAGTTATTTTGTTGTGGCATTGCCTTACCATATGTTGACTTGCTTACTAATGGATAAACCATATCACCTAAATTTTTCAATTTACTTAAAAATGCTTTAGAGTATCCATTTATAGAAACATTACAATTTACCATTGCATCCAAATATTTTGAATATGCATTTTCTTCAAATGGTATACTACATGCTTTTACCATATCTTTATTAAATAGTTCTGTCATAAAAGACATTGATGGATCATTATAAAATGACATACCACCTATAATTGCTTTTGTATTTAAACTCTTAACTTTTATCTCTTTATTTATTACAACTCTTACTTTTTCAGATTCTAAAACACCTTTTGCTTTTAAATCTCTTAGAAAAGCTGTTAAAGGTTGTATTGTTAAAATATCCATTGATTGTACTAAATAAATTTCTTGACAACTTGCAAAGTATGATGGATCTGTTTCAAAATCACAATCTATAAGAATTAAAGAATGGTTTTGAACTAAAGTTGATAAAATTGGTTCTGCATCTGAATAATCTTTACCATCATTTGGAAGCGCTGTATAAACAGTTAGATTTTTATTTACTTTTATTCCTTCAGCAAAACCTTTTTGCAATTTGCTTATTGAATTATAAGCTATATTTCTTAATTCTTCTTCATTGTTTGTATATATATAATATGAATTTTTATTTTTAGTCATGTCTAAAATTGCAGTACTTATTCCGCATGATGAGAACAATGCTGCTAAATTATTAACTAAAAACGATGTTCCATTTTTTGTTGTTCCCAAAAAAGTTACTATTTTCTTATCCTTAGTCAATAAACTATTCAAATTTGACATTGAATAATCCACTTGTGGTTTTATACTTTCTATTCCTGCAGAATTTTGTGAATATGAAGCTTGTTTTTCAGTTTCTTCTTGAGCTTCATCATCTATTCCTAATAATGAATCATCAATCATATTATCATCTGCTTCAATTCCTGGTAATAAATCATCATCTGAAGAAAAGTTATCATCTGCACTAATATTATCTAATTCATCTAATTCATCTAATCCTGGAACTGACACTTCATCTGTATATTCGTTTTCTTGGCTATCTTCTGAAATATCATCTAGTCCTGGTAATGTATCATCTGATGTATCATCAAAATCATCATCCAATCCTGGTAACATATCATCTGATGTATCATCAAAATCATCATCTAATCCTGGTAACATATCATCTGATGTATCATCAGAATCATCATCCAATCCTGGTAGCATATCATCTGATGTATCATCAAAATCATCATCCAATCCTGGTAGCATATCATCTGATGTATCATCAGAATCATCATCCAATCCTGGTAACATATCATCTGATGTATCATCAGAATCATTATCCAATCCTGGTAATTCCATATTCTCTGATTCATCTTCTGAATCTAATCCAGGTAGAATATCTGTATCTTCTTGCATTTCTTCATTTAAACCTGGTAAGGTTACATCTTCTTCATTGTCTTCTAAACCAGGTAATGCAATATCGTCTTGTTCCTCTTCTATATTATTATCTACTATTGGTAAAACTTCTTTTTCTGGTAAATTATCAAAATCATCACCTAATCCAGGCAATGTAAGTTCATCATCTTCTTCTACTTTTTTTATAGGTTTTTTTTCTTTTGATTTATTTTCAGATTCATCTATTTTTTTATTTTGTGTTTTTTTGCTTTTTATTACTGCTTTTACAACTTTATTTCCTTCAGGAGTTTTTACAATTTTCTTTACAATTTTATTTCCCTCAGCATCAATCCCTATAACTTTAACTTTTTCTTTACCATTTTCTGTTTTTGAAACTTCTTTGTTTTGCTTTAATAATTTTTTTCTTGCTAATTCCTTCTTCTTAGCTGCTAATTCTTCTGATGCAATCTTTTGGCTTTTTACCGTATCCACACCTACCTGCTTTGCTACTTCATTTATTGAATTTGGCTTTTTCATAGTTGTATTTTCTGAAAGCACTTTTGAAGGTTCTTCTCTTTTTGCCTCTAGTTTTGCTGCATTAATTTCTGCACTAGCTTTCCTTGTAGATTCTATTTCTTTAGGCTTTTCAACTCGTTTTACGACTTTTTTAGATTGACTATCTTCCTTTTTAGAAGTTGGAATTTCAAGTTCTTTTCCCATTGGTCTTACAGGAGCAGGTCCTTTATTTTTAGATGTTCTTACAGAAGATGGTATTACTATTGGTCCAGACATTTTATTATGATTTACATTTTCTATTATATCTATTTTTATTCCAGTTTGTTTTTGAGCTTCTTTTGTTTTTAAAGATTCTCTATTTACTCTTTGAATCATTCCATCAACAGACATTAATTCTTGATATTTAGGACAGTCTTCTTCTAATACTGCTTTTACTGATATTGGTAAACAATTAATTATTATTTTTAATTGGTCATTTGTGTATTGTGATGCAATATTGTTAAAACTATCTGCATATTTATCTGTGTTTTTTCCAAGCTTTTTAAAATGAGTTAAAATATTTTGAATTTCTAATTCACTAACTTCTTTCTCATTTTTATTGCTGTAATTAACATCTTCTGAATCTATTTTATAATATAATTTTGCCTCTTTTTTTACTCTAGGTTTATTAATTAATTTACAAACTTGTTCCATGCTTCTTTCACTACCTAAAAGAGCATTATAAATTCCTATTCCAAATAATTTTACTAGAAAAGAACTCCCTTTTGTATGTCTATCTGTACATATCAAAATTATGGAAGTTTCATTTCCATCTATATCTTGAGCTTCATCGCTAATATTATCAAGCTTTTCAAAGATAAATTTATCTATTGCATCATAATTATTATTTGAAAATGGTTCCAAATCTTCACTTATAACTATTCTGTCATAAGTTTTATCTTTTTGTATCTCTTTTAATATTGCGTTGAAGTAATAAACATTTTTATAAGAAAGAATTTCTTTATATTCTTTTTGATACTTTTTAATTATAGCATCTGAAATGCTTTCACTACTAACCGCAAATAAAACTTTCATTTGTTAACCCCTCCAACCATTTACTACTATAGCAAAAATCAATGGTAATACTTGGCATATTAATAAGATTGTTACAAATGTTATAATAAGCATAAAACCTCTATCCCTAACATCCAATTTTCTTATACCAAGAACATACTGATATATTGAACCTATTGCAATTCCTATAAAGCAAAATGGTATACTATAAATTCTTACAATATTTAGTATGTATGCTGCAATTCCGTAAGGAGTTGAGCCATATTTGTCAACATATTCAGCAAGCTTTCCTTTTGTTGATTCTTTAATTTCTAATAATTCAGTTGCTTGTGTAGAATTAAGTACTTCGTTCCCTGTAACAGCAAAAGAACTTGAAAATAAAGATATTATTCCTAATAATGCCATAAATATTAATGCTATTATTATTACCTTTTTTAACATAATTTATAAAAAACCTCCTTTAGGTCATTTCTTTATATTATAATACATATAATATAATACAATATATTAAAGAAAATAGCAACCTAAATTAGTAAATTTATGAATTTTTTTGTTATATTTTTGATATATTTTTCAGCATTTTTTATATATTATCTTCTATTATCTTCAAAATAATTTTAATCTTAATAATTTTTTTTGTCAAACCAATTTTATTTAACAATTTAATTACTGATTATCTACAAAATATCCGAATTCTTATTAAAATTAAAAAAAATCAAATTACATTATAGTACTTAATAGTACTTATAAAAAAAATTATTCTAGTATTTATATTTTTCTATTCATTTAGCATATTATTAATTGCAATCATGATTCCTAGTTTTCCATACTCGTAAGTTAATCCACCTTGCATATATGCTGTATAAGGTTCGCAAACAGGTCCATCACAACTTAATTCTATTGTTGAACCTGGAGTAAAACTGCCACCTGCCATAACTTCTTTATGTTCATATCCTGGCATATCGTCTGGAATTGGTTTTACATAAGATTCTATTGGAGAACCTATTTGAATTCCTTGACAAAATTTTATTAATTTTTCTTCTGATTTTAGTTCTATTGTCTGAATTATATCGGCCCTTTTTTCATCAAATTTTGGACTTACTCCTTCAAATCCAAATTTTTCTAGCATTCTACTTGCAAAAGTCATTGTTTTTAAAACAGATTTTACAACAGATGGAGCCATAAATATTCCCTTATAATATGATAACAATTGATTTAAATTAGCCCCCATATCTTTTCCTACACAAGGTGCTGTTAATCTTTCTGCAACTTCATATATTAAATCCTTTCTTCCTACAATATATCCACCACTTGTGGCAATTCCTGCCCCAAGATTTTTCATAAGTGAACTTGCAAACAAGTCTGCACCTACATCAGTTGGTTCTCTATCTTCAACAAATTCTCCATAACAATTATCTACCATAATGATAATATCTGAATTAATTTGTTTTATTAATTTTATGACTTTCTCGATTTTATCTATATTTAAACTTTTTCTTTGTGAATATCCTCTTGAACGTTGTATTTCTATTAATTTTATTTCTCCTTGCTTTACTCTCTTTTCTATTTTCTCATAATCAAAATCATTGTTTACAAGGTCTATCTGCTCATATTTTATACCATGTTTTATTAGTGAATTATTACTATCTCCAGTAAGACCTATTACACTTTGTAACGTATCATAAGGTATACCAGATATACTTAACATAGTATCCCCATATTTTAACACTCCAAACAAAGCTATTGTAATAGCATGTGTTCCGGACATAATTTGAGGTCTTACTAGAGCGTCTTCTGCTCCAAAAATATCTGCATATACTTTTTCTAACTTCTCTCTACCTCCATCATAATATCCATAACCGGTTATTTCATTAAAATCTGTTGTTGCAACTTTATTATCTTGAAAAGCTTTTAAAACTTTTGCACTAACTTTCATACAATTCTCTTCATATTTTTTAAATATTGGCTTTAACTCTTCTTCTACTTCATTTGCAGTTTTGATTATTTTTTCATCAATTCCAAATTTATTATACATTTTAAACTCTCCTTATTTTACTTTTTCTCAAAATAAGAGCATAAGTACTTATGCTCTTATTCTCCATTATAAGTTGTTATTTCTACTTTTTCTATTACTACATCATTTACTGGTTTATCTGCCTGTCCGTCTTCTGTAGTATGTGTTTCTACTTTAGCTATTTTATCTACAATATCCATTCCTTCAAAAACTTGACCAAATACTGTATATTGTAAATATAAGCTCATATATCCTCCATATTTTTCATATTGTTTAATTAAATCTTCAGGATAGCCTCCTTGTTTCATCATAGCTGCCATATTTTCAGAATAATTTGCTTGAGTTATAAAGAATTGACTACCAATTCCATTTGTTCCATAACCTGTACTTGCCATACATAAAGAACCTCTATATGGTACAATTTCTAAAGAAAGTTCTTCTCCAAAACCTTCACCCCATATACTTTCTCCTCCTCTGCCAGTACCTGTTGGATCTCCACCTTGAATCATAAATTCATCTATAACTCTATGGAATGTAACCCCATCATAGTAACCATTTTCTGCATGTGTTATAAAGTTTTCAACAGCTTTGGGTGCTACATCTTCAAAAAATTTTACTTTTATATCTCCATAATCTTTTACTTTTATTATAGCTATTGTTTCTCCATTTTTTGGACTTTCCATTTGCTTAATTGCAGCTTCTTCATAATTAACATCTCTATTTTCATTTTGATTTTCTGAAACATTATTGGAAGTATTTAAGTTATTCTCTTTAGTATTATTATCCTTTTTATTATCACATCCTGTTAAAACAAATACTAACAATAATACTATAATTAAACTGCATATCTTTTTCATAATTCCTCCTTATACTAAATAACTTCTGTATGTTTTTGCTCTGTACTAGTATCATTATTATCGTCATTATTATCTTCTGTATTAAATAATCTATTTATCCTTTCTTTTATCCAGTCAAAAACATTATCTATAGTTTCTCCTGTTTCTCCGTCTACTGATGCTGATACTGAATTATCAGATGTTTCTAATTTTAAAGTACAACCTGTAAAAACAAATAGTGAAACTCCTAAAATAATTATAAAAACTATTGTTCTAACTTTTTTTTTCATTTATTTTCCCCCTACTAGATTTTCATATTTATTACATATATTTATCATATAATAAAACATATAAAAAATAAATACTTATTCACCAAAATAATTACTTATTTCTTCTAAATTATCAAAATCTGCCTGTCTAAATATTTCATAGGCAACAATAGCTACCGAATTTGACAAGTTTAATGAACGTAAATTTTTTCTCATAGGAATTCTTATTGTCTTATCTAAATATTTTTTCAAAATATCTTCTGGTAATCCTTTTGTTTCTTTTCCAAATAGTGCAAATACTTCATCAAAATTTTTATAATTTAAATCAGAATATACATTTTTGCCTTTTGTAGTAACAAAAAACATATTATTTTCTTCTGGTTTATATTTTTCTAAAAACTTTTTAAAACTTGTATGTTCTTCTATTTCTACTTTGTCCCAATAATCCAATCCAGATCTTTTTACCGCTCTTTCTGAAATAGAAAAACCTAATGGATATACTAAATGTAGTTTTGCTCCAATTGCTGCACAAGTTCTTGCTATATTTCCAGTATTTTGTGGAATTTCTGGTTCGACTAAAACAATATTTAATTTCATTTTTCACCTCAAACACTTACATTTTAAATTTAACACATATAAAATTATAACATATTAAATAAATTCTTTCCACATATTATTCAACTTCTGTTGAAAATTTATAATTAATATAAATATTATAGAGAAAATTTTTAAATATTTAACAAACTTACTTGAAAAAAATATATTTTATTGATAATATTATTTATAATTTGTAATAATATTTATGGGGGGTGAATTTGTTGAAAGTTGTTTTTCCTTGTAAAGGTGCATTGGTACTTTTAAAACAAGATTTAGAAACTTTACAAGCATTTTACAATACATCATTATTAACATCAAAAATGGCCGATTATTATAAATCTTCTAACTCAATGATTCAAATTGGAAATTTCAATTATATACCACAAAAAAATGCTCTTGTTTTATATAAAGCAAATTTACTTACTATTGAAAAAATGCGTAAAATTTTAGGAATATATCAAGAAACTAAGAAAAATACTGTGTTAGAAAATAGTTCTGCTGAGGAAAGTGCTCCAATAAATTCTAATTCTACTCCTATTTCCGATAATGATTTATTATCAAATCCATTTTTTCAAACTTTAAAACCATTAAACTAATTTAAAGTGAGGTACAAATGAAAACAATAAGAATTTTTAATACTGATAAAGAACTACAAAATATGGAATTAATCTTTTCCTTTACTTGTTCCGAAAATGGAAAAAATTATGTCGCAATTAATAACAAAAATTACATTTTTGAAGATAATAGCAGATATGCTAATTTAGATATTTTAGAAATAATAAAAGAAAAAGGAAATACAATTTATGTTTCAGATATTCCAGATGAAGACTGGGATATAGTAAAAAAAGCACTTCAATTTAAAGTATTTGCTAAATTAAGTAAATAAAAACCTTCAAACTTTCTTTGAAGGTTTTTTTGTTTTATAACCTAATTTCTCATTTTTCTAATAATTATATTGTAGATTTTAAGAATTTTATTTTTGATATTTCTTATTTTTGCTTATTTCTTTTATAATTATAAAAAATATTATAACTAATAAAAATAAATATTAAATATTATAAAATTTCATTCTCTTTTAAAATCTTATAAATTTTATCTATTGGAAGTCCAATTACGCTCATATAATTTCCTTCAATTTCATCTATATATTTTGCAAAACAACTTTGTATTGCATAAGCTCCTGCCTTATCATAAGGTTCTTCTGTATCAACATATTCTACAATTTCTTGTTCTGTCATACTATGAACTGTTACATTAGTTTTTACTAATTCTTTGTATTCTTTATATTGTCCTTTTTCTT
The DNA here is from genome assembly GCA_900553685.1 of uncultured Clostridium sp. Classification (GTDB taxonomy): domain Bacteria; phylum Bacillota; class Clostridia; order TANB77; family CAG-508; genus Scatovivens; species Scatovivens faecipullorum. The sequence continues at coordinate 32,215 of USEI01000013.1, read as the reverse complement.
CAATCAAAATAGCTAAACTTGTATATATTGTATGAACATCATTTTGTAATTCTTTAAGCATTTTTATCGCTTCTTTTCTATCAGTTGGTTTTCCAAACACCTTATTGTCTTTTACCACTATTGTATCTGCACCAATAATTGCTCTGTCTCCTTGTGTATTATTAAAAACATCTAATGCTTTTTGATATGCTACTTCTTTTGATTGTTCATCAATATTGATTCCATCCTTTATTTTTTTCTCTTCCTTATTACTAGACATTACTTCAAAATCTATTTTTGCCAGTTCCATTAATGCAATTCTTCTTGGTGATTGTGAAGCTAATATTATTTTCATTTTTACCACCTCTATTATTCCATTTTTAATAATTATATATTTTATAAAAAAATGTGTCAATGAGTAAAAAAATCTATTTTTTAAAATCTCGGAAATATTCCTATTTTCTTTGTTCTTAAGGTAAATATAAGGATTTATTTTTTTCATTTTTGAAAAATAAACAAAAAATTCTATTGAAAATTTTGTAATCTTATGTTAGAATTTGTAGTTGAGAAAAAGTAACAGAATAAAAATGTATAATATGTAAAAAATATTTTATACATAATAAAGGAGGAATTTATGAAATTTGAACAATGGAAGAATTTTAAATCAGGTTCTTGGGAAGAAGAAATTAATGTAAGAGATTTCATTCAAAGAAACTATACCCCTTATGAAGGTGATGCTTCTTTCCTATCTAATGCAACTGAAAAAACAAAAAAACTTTGGGATGAAGTTTTAGATTTATATAAAAAAGAAAGAGAAGCCGGTGGAGTTCTTGCTATTTCTAATGATGTAGCATCAACTATTTCAAGCCACGACGCTGGATATATAGATAAAGATTTAGAAGAAATTGTTGGGCTTCAAACAGATGCTCCTTTAAAAAGAGCTATTATGCCAAACGGTGGTATAAGAATTGTAGAAAAATCTTGTGCTGCTTATAATCAAAAAGTTTCAGACAAAATCGAAGATATATACCATAATTATAGAAGAACACATAATGATGGTGTATTCATGGCATACACTCCAGAAATTAGAGCAGCTAGAAGCTCTCACTTAATAACTGGTTTACCAGATGGATACGGTAGAGGAAGAATTATTGGTGATTATAGAAGAGTTGCTCTTTATGGAATAGACTTTTTAATTGAAGAAAAGAAAAAAGATCTTGCTAATTTACAAGCTTTTAATCTTTCAGAAGAAATTATAAGACAAAGAGAAGAACATTCAGATCAAATTCTTGCTTTAGAAGAGCTAAAAGTTATGGCTCAAAAATATGGATTTGATATTTCTAAACCAGCTTCAAATGCAAAAGAAGCTGTTCAATGGCTATACTTTGGTTATTTAGGTGCTATCAAGGAACAAAATGGTGCTGCAATGAGTATTGGTAGAACATCTACTTTCTTAGATATTTATTTTGAAAGAGATATTACTGCTGGAATTCTAACAGAAGAACAAGCTCAAGAAATAATGGATCATTTTGTAATGAAATTAAGATTAGTTAGATTTTTAAGAACACCAGAATATGACGAACTATTTAGTGGAGACCCTGTTTGGGTTACTGAAAGTATTGGTGGTATGGGAATTGATGGTAGAACTTTAGTTACTAAAAACTCTTTTAGAGTTCTTCACACTTTAGAAACTTTAGGTCCTGCTCCAGAACCAAACTTAACAGTATTATGGTCTACAAGACTACCTCAAGGATTTAAAGATTATTGTACAGGTTTATCTATAAAAACAAGTTCAATTCAATATGAAAATGATGATTTAATGAGAGAATACTGGGGAGATGATTATGGCATAGCATGTTGTGTATCTGCTATGAGAATAGGTAAACAAATGCAATTCTTTGGTGCAAGAGCTAACCTTGCAAAAACTTTACTTTACGCTATTAATGGTGGTAGAGATGAAAAAACAGGAAAACAAGTTACAAGCAGACTTGAACCAGTTACTTCTGAGTATTTAAATTATGATGAAGTTTGGAATAAATTTGATAAAATGTGTGATTGGGTTGCCAGAGTTTATATGAATGCTCTAAATATAATCCATTATATGCATGATAAATATTGTTATGAAAAACTAGAAATGGCTTTACATGATAGAGAAATTTTAAGAACTATGGCATGTGGTATTGCTGGATTATCAATAGTAGCAGATTCTTTCTCTGCAATGAAATATGCAAAAGTAAAAGTAATTAGAGATGAAACAGGTCTTGCAATTGATTACAAAATTGAAGGTGATTTTCCAAAATATGGAAATGATGATGATAGAGTTGATTCAATTGCAGTTGAAATTGTAAAAATGTTCATGAATAAATTAAAACAACAACCAACATATAGAAATTCAAAACCTACAATGTCTATTTTAACAATTACATCAAATGTTGTTTATGGAAAAGCAACAGGAAATACTCCTGATGGAAGAGAATCTGGAGCTCCATTTGGACCTGGTGCAAATCCAATTCATGGTAGAGATACACATGGAGCACTTGCAGTTTTAAATACAATGACAAAATTACCTTATAAATATGCTGAAGATGGTATCTCATATACTTTTGCTATTGTACCAAGTGCTTTAGGAAAAGATGAAAAATCAAGAATTAAAAATTTAACATCTTTACTTGATGGATATTTTGCAAAATTTAGTCATCATATAAATGTAAATGTTTTTGATAGAGCTTTACTTGAAGATGCTATGGAACATCCTGAAAAATATCCTCAACTTACTATAAGAGTTTCTGGTTATGCTGTTAATTTTGTAAAACTTACAAGAGAACAACAACTAGATGTTATAAATAGAACAATTCATGAAAGAATTTAGTTTTGGAGAAAATTATGATTGGAAAAATTCATTCTGTAGAAAGTTTTGGAACTGTAGATGGTCCTGGAATTCGTTTTGTAGTATTTATGCAAGGATGTACTCTAAAATGTAAATATTGTCATAATAGAGATACTTGGGACACACATTCTGGAACTGAAATTTCTGTACAAGAATTGGTTAAACAAATTCTAAATTATAAAACTTATATTGATAATTCAGGTGGAGGTGTTACAGTATCTGGTGGTGAACCATTACTACAAGCTGAATTTGTTACAGAATTATTTAAAAAGCTAAAATCAATTGGAATTCATACAGCTTTAGATACTGCTGGAAGTATTCCAATTTCTAACCAAATTAAAGATTTATTAAAATACACAGACTTAGTACTTTTAGATATTAAACATATAGATAACGAAAAATGTATAAATCTTACTGGTTTTTCAAATAAAAATAATTTAGAGTTTGCAAAATATTTAAGTAATTTAAAAATTCCAGTTTGGATTCGTCAAGTCTTAGTTCCAGGATATACAGACGATAAATTTGATTTACAAAAATTAAAAAAATTTTTAGATACTTTAGAAAATGTTGAAAAAATAGAATTATTGCCTTATCATGATTTAGGAAAATTTAAGTGGAAAGAAATTGGAGAAACTTATGAACTAGAAAATGTTTTACCACCTAATAAGGAAGATATCGATAAAGCTAAAAATATATTAGGAATTTAAAATATAAATTTCAATAACTAAAAATTTCCTCCTTGTCAAATACAAGGAGGAAATTTTTTAATATCCTGTAACAGGTAATTTCTTATTATTAATATTTTTTACATTTACGGTGTTTTCTTCATTATATATTGCTTCTTCTGCTTTTGAAGTTATCTCAATATCTTCTGTTTTTTTATCAATGTTTGTTATTGATTTTAAAAAATTATTTACAGTCACATTTACTTCTTCATTTAGTTCTAAATTTATTTCAATTAAATCTGTATATAAATTATAACCACTCAAAGTTTCAGTTTCTTGCAAAAAATATTTTCCTGGTAAAATGTTTTCAATTAAAATCTCACCATTTTCATTCGTAACTAGATTATCAAAAACAAGATTTTTGTTTTCGTCTAATAAATTAAATTTAACTCCTGCTAATCTAGTATCTTTTTCATCTTCTTTTTTTATTACATTTATTCTAGTTATATTTTTCTGATAAGTATCAACATATTCATCTTCTGAATCTTCATACATAAAGCCTGCAATTGCATAATTTTGTGTTCCTGGTATAGTTGTTTTTCCATATAATACTGGTTTGCTTTCTACTGTTGCTTTTCCTGATATAGAAAATTTTCCATTTTCACTTAAATTTTTTATTGGTATCACTATCTTAAATTTTTCACCTAAAACAAACTTATTTTTAACATTATTATTTAAATCTGTTATTTTTATTCCATTAGGTAATTCTCCCTTTAATTCTATACTACATTCTCCTTTGCTTATTTTAGAATTTATAACATAAATTTTACTTACACTATTTTTTTCTATATTATCAACTTCCCAATTTTGAATATCTGGTGATATTGTTATTTCTGTATTTTTTTCCATTGTTTCTGTTGAAGATTTTGCAGCATTTACTATTTTTAAATATGCTTGATATGTTCTTCTCCCTGCATCTGTATCAACTGGAGTATAATCTTCGGGATTTCTATTATACATTATAGTATAAATCGCAAATTTTGTTGCAGTAAAAGCTTCTTGTTCATTCTGCGTTCCAAGTTCTGTAATACTCTTATATGGAAAACCATTAATTATTACTCTCCAAATATTAACATCATCTATTGTGCTTTCTACATTAACAGCATAATTTCCTACCCCTCCTGTTCCTACTCCATTTAATTCACTATTTAAGCAATATGCTGGATATCTTTTTCCATCTTTTTGATAAACAACATAAGGTGTTCTTTTATCATTTCCTAAATATCTTAAATACAATTCACATTCTCCAAGAGAAACTATTTCTTTTGTACCTATTTCAAAAGCATAGCAGCTATACACCGTACTTATAATTATTACTAATAATAAAATTGTTACTAAAATTTTTTTCATATATTTTTTTGAAAAGCAGATTGCTTTTCTCTCCTTTCTTTATATTTCTTTAGCCTGAATACATCTTCTAAATTCTGGCCTATTTTCTACACATGTAATTAATGTTATTCTATTATCTTCTGTATTTTCTAATTTATCCCATTGTGTATCTTTAATTACTGTTTTTTCACTTACTTTATAAATTCTTTTTATATCGTTGAAAAAATATATAATTTCATCACCTATTTCTAACTCTTTTATCCTTTCAAAATAGTTTACAGTATAACCTCTGTTGTGTGCAGCTAATACTATATTTCCATAGTTTATCGGTGTTTCCTCAAAATGTCCTACAAATTTATTTAAAACTTCCTTACTTGTTCCATTTGAAATATTAGCAGATAAATTAATTTTTGGTATTTCTATTTTCCAAAATTCTATATTTGTTTCTTCAGTTTTAAAATTATTATATTTAACTTTGTTTGAATTTTCATTTTTCATATTATCATTTTGTTCATTTTTTACATTATTGTTAATATTGTTTTTAATACCTATATTGTTAGAAATAGAAACATCCTCATTTGTGTTTAAATAATATCGCTTTATTTTAGCATTAAATTTTACCTTATTAAAAGAATTAAACATATTTCCAACTAATATAGTAATCATTATACTAATAACAAAGGATATTACATTCAGTTTTAAATTCGAATAATTAAAACAAAATATCACCTCTTTTCATATTAAATTTAAAATTGTGATTTTTTTGGTCTAGAAAATGACCTACGAAAATAAAATTTATTGAAATAAATTTGTATTATATTACTACGTTTTTTTACATTTGTAAAGCTTTTTTTTAAAATTTATAAAATTATTAGCTAAAACTTTACTATATTATATATAAAAAAAAGACTATTTTTATATCTTTGTTTTAACAAAGATATATTTAGTCTTTCTCATTTATCATTTTGCTTCTGGAATTTCAAAATAAAATTCCACTCCATCTTTTTTATTTGTTACACCATAATTGCTTTTATATTTTGTCATGATTGCTTTTACAAGTGCAAGTCCAATACCTGTTCCACCTTTTGAACGATTTCTTGATTCATCTACTTTATAAAATCTTGTCCATATTCTATTTATATTTTCTTGATCTATATTTTTTCCTGTATTAAATACTGTAACCCTTAATTTTCCAATCTCTTTTCCCTTTTTTATTGCTATCCTTATTTTCTTATTTCCATTTATTTCACTTATATTTTTAATTGCATTAGTAAAATAATTTGTAACTACTTGTTCTATATAAAAATCATCTGCATATACAAAAATAGGTTGTTTCTCTTTAAATTCAACTTCTATATTATTTTCATTTAGAACAACTTTAGAATTTTTTACAACTTCATTAATAAGCTCTACTATATCAAATTTTGCATCATTAAATTTTCTATCTTCATATTCTAACTTCATAAGCTCTAGTAATCTTTTTACTAATTTATCCATTTTATTGGCTTCATCTAAAATAACTTCTGAATAGAATTTTCTATTTTCTTCATCTGTATTTACATTTTCAACTAGCCCTTCTGCATAGCCTTGAATTAAAGCTATTGGAGTCTTTAATTCGTGTGATACATCAGAAATAAATTGTTTTCTCATTTCATCTATTTTAGATTTTTCTTCAATATCTTTTTCAAGTTCACTATTATTAACTTTTAGTTGATTAATAGTCTCTTCTAATTTATCTGATAAAGTATTTATACTTTTTCCTAATTCATCAATTTCATCTTCACTATCATTAATTCTATATTTTCTTTTAAAATTCAAGTTACTCATTTCATTTGCTATATCGTTCAATTCTTCTATTGGTTTAGTAAATCTTTCTGTAATAAAAGTAATTGCAATTGCCCCCAAAACTATTGTTGCAATACCTATGATGTAAATAAATCTATTTGAAATATTAACACTATCTTGAATTGGAGTGATTGGCAATCTTATATATATTTTATCACCACTATCTAATTTTCCATCTAGTAATATATATGGAATTCCATTTTTCTTATCTTTTATCCTTCTTATTGTAATATTTTCTTTAGAATATAGAATCTCAGATTTATTAAATATACTATATTTTACTTCATATTTTATTTCATTAATTTCTCCAAAATCTTCAACAAAATTTTTATTAGTAGAATAAACTAAATTATTATCAGTACCAATAATCAAAATTTCAAAATTATTATTTATAGCTATTTTTTCTAATTCTAATTCATATTTTTCTTTTTCTTCTTCTAAAATTTTAGATAAATTTTCGTTTATGTAATTATATGTTTCTAATGTACTTTCTTTCTTACTATAATAATATAAAGCTTCTAAAACAGCATTATTAATTATAATGAAAAAACCTATTAACATAAGGATAACTACACATAAAGTTAAAAATAATTTTGCACGAACAGACTTAAAAACCTTTTTTAACACAACTTTTCTCCTATTTTATTTCAAATTTATAACCAATTCCTCTAATTGTTTGTATATGTTTTCCTTTTTTTCCTAATTTGTGTCTTATTTTCTTTATATGACTATCAATAGTTCTAGAATCTCCATAATAATCATAATTCCATACTGTATTTAAAATTTTATCTCTTGACAAAGCAATATTCTCATTATCTAATAGATATTTTAAAAGCTCATATTCTCTAAAACTTAATTCAATCTGTTTTCCATCTACTTTTACTGTCCTTCCTTCATTATCTATTACTATACCATCATAACTTTTTAATTCTTTTTCCTCTGGTCTGCTCCTTTTTAAAATTGCTTCTACTCTTGCAACTAAAATTTTAGGACTAAATGGTTTTGTTATGTACTCGTCAACACCAAGCTCAAATCCAAATAATTCATCGTTTTCTTCAGCTCTTGCTGTAAGCATAACTATTGGTAAATTTTTATTTTCTTGACGTATTTGACGAAGTACAGACCAACCATCAAGTTTTGGCATCATAACATCTAATAAAATTAAACTTATTTTTTCTTTATTTTCTTGATATACTGATAAAGCCCTTTCTCCATCTTCTGCTTCTAATATGTTATAGTTCTTTTGTATTAAAAAATCTTTGATTAATTTTCTCATTCTTGATTCATCATCTACTACTAAAACTGTTATATCACTCATAGATTACCTCCTATATTTTATGATGCTCTCTTTAATTTTCCTAACTTTTTGATATTTTATATTAAATAAAACTGTTTTAAAAAATACTTTTTATTAGTTTATTTATCAAATTAATATCTTTATATAATATTATTATGTTTTTTGTGTGAATTTTCTTATTAAATTAAACTTTTTAATTCTTTTAAGTTTTTCTCGAAATATTTAAATGCTTGTTCATAAGTTTCTTCTTTTTCTAAATCAACATCTACCATTTTTAATAAACTTAAAGAATCTTTTGAACCTCCTAAACTTAACATATTTAAATATTTTTCTACATACCCTTTTTCTCCAGACAATATTTTATTTGCAATTACTATTGCTGAAGTTATTCCAGTTGCATATTTATAAACATAAAAACATCTATAAAAATGTGGTATTCTTGACCAAGTATATTTCGAATTTTCATCTATAACAGTTGTATCTCCATAATATTTTTCTAACAAATTTTGATATATATTACTTAAGTTTTCTGAATTTAAAGCTTCACCATTTTCAATTTTTTCATGAACATTTTTTTCAAATTCTGAAAACTGTGTTTGTACTATTAAAGTAGATCTTATCAAATCTAATTGTTCATTTATTAACATTTTTTTCTTATTTATATCTTTTTCATTATTTATTAAATAATTTGCAAATAAAATTTCATTAACTGTTGATGCAACTTCTGCAACCATTATTGTATAATTAGAATTCAAATAATTTTGTTTGCTATTTGCATAATAACTATGCATTGCATGACCAAATTCATGAGCAATAGTTGAAACATCTCTCATAGTATTCATGTAGTTTAATAATATAAATGGGTGTACTCCATAAACTCCCATATTATATCCACCTGTCATTTTATTTTCTTTTTCATATACATCTACCCAATTATGCTCAAATCCATAACTTACTTTTTGAACATATTCATCTCCCATAACACTTAATGCTTTAAGCACAAGTTCTTTAGCTTCTTCATATTCGATATTTTCATCATTTTCTTGTAAAGGATTATAATATATATCATATAAATGCATTTCATCTAAATTTAACATTTTCTTTTTCAAATTTAAATGCTCATAAACTAAGTTCATATTTTTATTTACTGAATTTAGTAATGTTTCATAAACTTTTAAATTTGAATCATCTTTATTTGTTGCAGAATCTAAAGATGATTTATATCCTCTAAGTTTTGCTGTAATACATGAATATTTTACTCTTGACAAATATAATTCTGAAAGTGTATTTATATATTTTTTATATATTGAACAAATTTCTGAATAAGCATTTTTCCTTAAAGTTCTATCTTTCATTGACATATATTTTCCATATAATGCTTCACTCATTTTTAAAATATTTCCATTTTCATCTATTACATCATTATAATCAAATTCTGAATTTGTGAAAACATCAAAAGCATTATCTGATACTGAAAATACTTCTGAATAACTTGCTAATGCCTCCTCAACATCTTTACTTAAAATATGTGATTTTTCTTTTATGATATCTCTGATTGTTTTCTCATAAGGTTTCATTCTTTCTTCTTTCAAATATTTTTCTAAAATTTCTATAGGTATTTGACTTACTTCTGGTGAAACAAAACTTTCTATTTTTGAAAGTTCAGCAGTTAATGCTTCAATTCTCTTAAATAATTTAATTGCTTCTTGATTTCCTAGATTTTGATGATATTTAAACATTGCATAAGCATATACTTTTTCATGTAAAGCTAGTCCATCTTCAAGATTCTTATAGCATTTATATATCTGGTCACTACTTTCAGCAAGTTTTCCTTTTGTACTTTTAACTTTTTGAAAAATTTCTTTTAAATTATTTATAGCTATTTCTAATTCCTCTTCATTTTTAAAAATATCTTCTAAATTCCAACTTAATTTATCCATTTTCTTTTTTATAATTAAATAAAATTTAATTATATTCTCCTTTCCTATCTATTATAAATTAATCTATTTTTTTAGTTAAACTTCTTTAGCTTCTGCTTCCTTAGTTTTTGATTTTTGATATTGTAAAATAACATCATCTTGTAATCCTATTTGTATATCTGGATCATCTTTTAAATATAACATATCCAAATCACAAACTACTAAATCACCTTTTTTTAAAGGTCTATGTTTTATTGTTGGGAATCTTTCATCTTCTAAAAATCCAAATAAATTAAAATCTTCACTTTTTATAAAATCTGGTAAAATATTATCACTAAGTAATTCTACTATATTTTCTTTATGCGCGTCTGTCCAAATTATTCCAGCTTTTTCTAATTCTTTATATATTTCTAGTAAACTTTCATCTGTAATTTTAACAGATTCGGTATTTCCTAAATTATAAATTTCTAATGTTGAATCATCTTCATATCTTTTTCTAAAATATGGCATCATTAATCTCGGATGATACGGTATTTCAAATTTTCTTTTTTTACTTCCAATTTTTGCCACTTGATCTCCAGCAACTATTGTTAAGCTTGATGTTCCTGCTGATTTAAAACTATACCTATTTCCATTCGCAACAGTTTCTAAAACAGCTCTTTTTTCAGCTCTATCTTTAGAATATAAAATATTAGTAAATTCCTGATTTTTGGCATCCATTCCAATGATATCTTCCATTGTTAAAATAGTTCCTGGTTTTATTTTCTCTCCAAATAATTCCTCCATATCCTCTGTATCATAAGATATTACATTACCTACTACTATTTTACTAGAACTTTTATTTTTTCCTAAAATATCTATATCATCATAAAGTTTTGCCCAATATCCATAATCCTCATATATTTCTTCAAATCCTTTAACATTTTCTAAAGCTTTTATAACTCTAAAAAAACTTTGTACTCCTGAAACATAATGATTTTTTAAAATTCTATCTTTCAAACTTTCAAATTGTCTTTTTACAATTTCTCTTCCTGTTTCTGTTTGAATAGTAGGAATTATAATATCATCCAAATTTATTATACTATTATTAATAAATTTGTCGAAGTTTTCTGCAATAGTTTCATTTCCACCTTCTAATTTAGCAATTTCTCTTGCTAAAATAGATGAGTCTCTTATACTAGAAAATTTGAAAAAATATTCTATATTTTTAAGCATATCTTCTTTCACACTATTATCTGAACCTAAAGTAGTAATTAAATTTTCTGGGTTATTTGAATTATTAATTATAATTTTCCATAAAAGTTTTAATGCTTTTTTTCCATCTTCAAATTTAATTAGTTCTTCTATTATTTTTTTTATATCTTTTGAATCCATAGAAATAGACATTACTGAAATATTATCTATTACTTCTTTTCTAATTTCATCATTTTTCATATTAGAAACGATTTTTTCAGTCATTTCTCTCATATTTTCATTATCTAATTCAATACTCACTCTAATTTCTTCCTCTATTTGAATTTAAGTATTTTTCTACCTAATTTTATCATATTTTATTGATATTGAGCAATAAATTTATTTACTTTTTGTATTTCTGTGATATAATAAGTTTATAAATTAACAATAAGACAAAAATAATTTTCAAATCTTACAGGAGGTCAAAATTTTGAAATTAAATTCAGATGAACAATCTTTAGCTGAAAGTAAAATATTACTTTTATATATCTTAAGTAAGGTTAATAAACCAATATCTCATAATGAACTTTTAGATCTTGTTACGTCTATTGTGGATATGAATTACTTTTATTTTCAACAATTTTTACTTGATTTATTAGAAGATAATTACATTTTTACTTACAAAAAAGAAACTGCCGATATATATGAAATAACTGAAGAAGGTAAAAATGCTATTGATCTTACTATTGACATAATTCCAGGTATTTTAAAGCTTCAAGTAGATAGTAGATTTAAAGAAAATTTAGATAATGTAAAAGATAAATTTTCAATTTCAGCAGAATATACACCACTTACAGAAAGAGAATTTTCAGTAAGATGTAAAATAATAGAAAATAATATTACAATATTTGATTTACAAGCACATGCTGGTTCTCGTGAACAAGCAAAAAAAATTGTAGATAATTGGAACACTAATGCTACAGAAATGTATCCAAAACTTTTAGATATTTTAGTTAATAGCGAAAAAAATGAAGGTACTAATTAAACACTAGTTTTTCTAGTATTTAAAACAGTACCTTTATTTTTAAATTTTTCCTAAACTTCTATATGCATGATATAAAATTATGCTAGTTGCTACTGCTGCATTTAAACTTTCTGTTTTCCCTATCATAGGAATTTTTATTCTTTCTGAAACTTCTTCTAAAACTTCTTTAGAAACACCATTTGCTTCATTTCCTATAATTATAGCGGATTTTTCATAATTTACGTCATAAATACTTTTATTTGTTGATAAATCAGTTGCATATACATTTATTTTACGTTTCTTCATTTCTTTAATTATCTTTACTATACTTTCTACCTCAATAACTCTAACTCTAAAAATAGCTCCCATAGTTGACCTTACTACTTTTAAGTTATATATATCTGCACTTCCCTTTGAAACAATTATTTGCTTTACATTTAAACTATCTGCTGTTCTTAAAATTGTTCCCATATTTCCAGGATCTTGTATATTATCAAGAATTAGAAAATTTGAAGCTTTATAATCTATATCTTCTTCCTTGTTATTTTTTTCAATTATTGCCATAATTCCTTGTGGATTGCTAACATCAGTTATTGTTCTAAAAATTTTTTCTGTTACATATATACAATTACATTTTGCTATTTCGTACATTAAATCATTTGGTATATTTCCTTGATTTTTGCAATCTTCACATATTATAATAGATTTTATTCTTACTTTTTCTATCAAAGCTTCTTCTATCATTTTAATTCCTTCAATAATAAATTCATTATATTCATCTCTATATTTTTTTTCCTTCAATTTTTTTATATGTTTTATTGTTTCATTATCTTTACTTGTAATTGTCATATTTTTACCCTTTCATTTAAACTTTTATTTATTTTACCCTTTTTATTTAAAAATATCAATACAATAATCTATAGAAATGTCTATTAGAAATTTTATGTAAATTTTATAAAAACCTTTATTTTACCAACATTTTATGATATAATAATCATATTATAAAAAAAAATACCAAGGAGGATTTTTATGTCACGGAAAACTATTAGTCCAATAATTCTGTGGGCACAGGACACAATAAACTCATGTTTATGTGAAATTCTGTCTTGCTCACGTTCCACGAAAATTGTAACCAGAAATGAAGAAACTTTTATTGTCGTTCATTGCGAAGATAAAATTCCTTCTGAACTCGTAGAAGCAATAAAAAATAAAATCTTTTTTGCAGATGAGATTTCAGAAGTTCTGGTCGACAGCATCATGAAAGTATCGAATCATAATATTTCAATACGGTTAACAAGATATCCAGAATTCGTGGAAATGCAAAAAACACTCAGAGAATTTAGTGCAGATATTACAAGAGCAGAATTTAGGAAAAACGAGTTTGTGTTTGATTATGTATTAAATGGTAAGCACAATTTAAACTTTGATGAGCTCGAAAAACTGCAAAATATTGTGAATGCTTCTATTAAGAATCACGATTCGATTCGTGTTTCTTATAGCGGAGGTATTTCAACCATGTGGACAGATTTGAACAAGCGTACAGAACATATCGACTAAAATGTTTTTCCCTCGGTAGCGGATTACTTCCGATGCCGAGGGCTTTTCTTTTTATGTTTTATTTATTAAATTTATTTTATAAAATTTACTTAACTTGCTTTTTATTTTATATTCATAAAACAATATTTTTATAATTTTCCTAAAAATTCTTTACATTCTCCTAAAATATTTTTATAATTTGCAAGTTTAAAAGTGATATATGGATTTTTTGAAGGAGAGAATTTAATCCTATTTCTATAAATTTTCATAAGTTTATCTACTACTTCAAAATTAAATTTTTCACTTTCAAAATAAAAAATAATGTTTTCAGCTTTTTGACTTATTTTTATAATGTATTTTTCTTTTGCTAATATTTTTATTCTAGAAATATCTAATAAGTTTTCTATTTCATAAGGTATTTGTCCATATATGTCAATAATTTCATCAGTAACATTTTGTACATCTTCTTCGCTTTTACATAAAGCAATATTTTGATATATTTGTATCTTTTGACTAGAATTTTGAATAAATTCATCTGGTATATAACTTGTAACATTTAAATCAATTTGTATATCCACTTCTTCAGCAATCTCTTCTCCTTTTAGTTCTTTAACAACTTGATCTAGTAATCTACAATACATATCATATCCTATTTGTTCCATATGTCCATGCTGAATTTCTCCCATTAAACTTCCTGCACCACGAATTTCCAAATCTCTCATAGCTATTTTAAAACCAGAACCAAATTCTGTAAATTCTTTTATTGCTTTTAATCTCTTATCTGCTACTTCTGTTAACATTTTATCTCTTTTATAAGTAATATATGCATAAGCTTGTTTATCAGAACGTCCAACTCTTCCTCTTATTTGATATAATTGTGCAAGACCTAATCTATCCGCATTTTCAACAATTATTGTATTAGCATTTGGAATATCTATTCCAGATTCAAGAATTGTTGTACATACTAAAACATTGCTTTTTCCATCAATAAAATTTTGCATTATATTTTCTAATTGATTTCCTGTCATTTTTCCATGTGCATATTCTACTTTTGCTTCTTCTACTAAATCATTTATTTCTAAAGCTTTTTTCTCAATACCTTCAACATTATTATATAAATAAAATACTTGCCCACCTTTTTCAAGCTCTCTTGTTATAGCTTCTTTTATTACTTCTGGATCATATTCTAATACATAAGTTTGTACAGGTTTTCTATTTTGCGGTGGTTCATAAATTACTGACATATCTCTCATACCAACTACTGACATATGCAAGGTTCTAGGAATTGGAGTGGCTGTCATTGTTAATACATCAATGCTATTTTTCATTTCTTTAATTTTCTCTTTAGCTTTAACTCCAAATCTATGTTCTTCATCTATAATAAGTAAACCTAAATTTTTGAATTTTACATCTTTACTTAATATTCTATGAGTTCCCACTAAAATATCTGTTTCACCAAGTTCTAATCTTTTTAAAGTCTCTTCTTGTTCTTTTTTAGTTCTAAATCTATTTAAAAGTTCTATTCTTATAGGATATTCTTTCATTCTGTTTTTAAATTCTTCATATTGTTGTTGTGCTAAAATAGTTGTTGGCACCAAGTAAACAACTTGTTTCTGATCCATTACAGCTTTAAAAGCTGCCCTTATTGCAACTTCTGTTTTTCCATAACCAACATCTCCACAAAGAAGCCTATCCATTGGTCTTGGTTTTTCCATGTCCTTTTTTACTTCTTCAATGCATCTTAATTGATCGTCAGTTTCAACATATTTAAAGCTATTCTCAAATTCTTGTTGCCAAGGAGTATCTTTTGAAAAAGCAAAACCTTGCATTTTTTGTCTTTTAGCATAAAGTTCTATAAGTTCCTCGGCAACTTCCCTTAAATTGTTTTTTACACGTTCTTTAGTTTTATCCCATTCTTTTGATCCTAACCTATTTAGTTTAGGTCCTACTTTTTCTGGTCCTATATATTTTCTAATATTATCTAATGCGTTTGTAGGAATATATAAAACATCATCATCTTTATATTTTAATTTTATATAATCTTTTGTTACTCCATCAGCTTTTATAGTATTTACTCCTGCAAATTGACCTATTCCATGTGTTTTATGAACAACATAATCTCCTTCTTTTAAATCTTCAAATACTATAACTTCTCCTTCTTTAAATGCTTTTGGAGCTCTTGTTTTTCTAGGACTTTTTACTTCAAAAATCTCTTCTGTCGATACTACTAAAAGATTTGCATCATAAAATTCAAAACCAGCAGAAAAAGCTCCTGGTGTGATGTTTACCACACCAAGAGTTAAGTCATCTTCTAAAAAATCAGTATATATATTAGGTATTTCTTTTTCTAACAATAAATTAGATAATTTCTTACAATTTTCCGTGCTTCCGCCTAGAATTACTGTTTGTTTTCCTCTTTTAATTGCTTCTTGTAGTTCCTGAAACAGTAAATCCATTGAACTACGAAAAAAGTTGACCTCCCTATAGCTAAAGCTATATCCGTTTCTTTTTGCATGCATACTTTGTTTATCTACAAAACCTATATCTTGTTTTTCTAAATACACAGTTTGTTTATTTTGTAGAGAATCTGAAAATTTTAAATAGTCTTTCATTTCTGTTAAAATTCCTGGAACTATTTTATTTCTTTCAGTTAAATCTTTAATTAAATTACTATTATCTTTTGTTATATTTTCAGCTCTTGCTTTTATTTTTGCAATTTCATCAATAAAAATAACACAATCATCTTCTAGATAGTCTAAAAGTGTATCTGTTTTAGTATAAAAACAATCAAAATATTTATCAATTTTTGTTAGAAATTCACCATTTTTAATTTGTAAAATATCATCTTTAACTTTTTCTTTAACAGAATTAGGGTAAATTTTATCACTAATTCTTTCACAAACTTTGTTTACATCATCTGCTAGTAAAAACTCATAAGCAGGAAAAATTTCTATTGAATCTAACATGTTTACAGTTCTTTGTGTTGCTAAACTAAATTTTCTAATTGAATCTATTTCATCTCCCCAAAATTCAATTCTAACGCCACTATTCACAGATGTAGCAATATCTACTATTCCACCTCTTACGCTAAATTGACCTTTTCCTTCTATTAAATCATATCTTTCATATCCTAATAAAATTAATTTTTCTTTTAAAACCTCTAAATCAAAAGTATCTCCAACTTTTAAACTCATTACATTTTTATACAAATTTTCTTTAGTTATCATTTTTTGCATTGCTGCTTCTATAGTAGTAACAATGATTTTTTTATCTTTTTTGACTAATTTATTAAGTACTGAAATTCTTTTAAATAATACATCTTTGCTTTCTGCAACATAATCAAAACTTATAACATCTCTTTTAGGAAATAATTTTACCTTTTCTCCAAAAAAAGCTAAATCTTTTATTATTTTTTTTGCTTGCATTTCATTATAAGTAATGATACAAATTGGTTTTTCAGAATAAAATTTTGTTGCATAAGCCATATGAATTTTCCCGACATCTGTTAACCCAGAAAGCATCATTGGACTAGTACCTTTTTTTATGTCAAAGATATAATCATTGAATTTTTTTATATTAGGTACAGATTTGATTAGTGAATTCATATATCTTTCCAACTCCTTTATTTTTTTAAATCGCCATATATTATATAATAAATAAAGTGATTTTTCAACTAAAAAACAGCTTTTTGCTTAAAAATTTGACTTTTATATATAAATTATATACATTATTATATTTTTTAATACTAAAATCATATTTTAGCTTATTTTACTATTTTTTTATTATTAAATAATATTTATTAAATTTCACATAATCATTTTTACTAAATACTTTTAATTATATGATTTATCATATTTTAAAAATTTATGAATATATAAATATAAGTAAAAAATTATTTTTACTTATATTAAAAAAAGTGAAAATAATTTTATTAATAACCTAGGAGGAATTATTATGAGTTTTTTAGTAATTAATCTTAAAAAATATTTTTTTACAATAATATTTTTTCTTTTTATGATTACACTCCTAATATTTTCTAACAATAATTTGATTGCCGCTCAAAATGGACTTGCACTTTGGGCAAAAAATGTTCTTCCTACTCTTTTTCCATTCTTCGTCGCTACAGAATTATTATGTCAAACAAATTTTACTTATATTTTAGGTAAATTATTAAACAGATTAATAAAGCCAATTTTTAATCTTCCTGGTGAAAGTGTAATTGCAATAATTTTGGGTACTATAAGTGGATACCCTATTGGAGCAAAAGTTGTTTGTAACTTAAAAAATCAAAAAATTATAACAAAAATTGAAGCTGAAAGATTAATAGCTTTTACAAATAATTCAGGTCCACTTTTTATTTTAGGAACAGTTGGAATTACATTATTTCATAATAAACATCTTGGAATAATACTTCTTATTTCACATATTCTTTCATCTTTAACTGTTGGATATCTTTTTAGATTTTGGAAAAGAAATAAATTAGATGTTAATTTTAGAGAAATACATTTTAATTCAAAACTTGCTCCTATTAAAATCTCAGAAATTGGTGAAATTTTAGGTAATGCAATAAAAAAATCAATTTCTTCAATACTTTCTGTTGGTGGATTTATTGTTTTATTTTCAGTAATTTTATCTATTTTAGAAAATTCTGGTATATTAGATATAATTAATATGTTCCTATATCAATTTGGAATTTCTAAAGAAATTTCTTCTGCTATATTTACTGGAATTATTGAAGTAACAAATGGAGTCAATTTATCCTCTAGTATTTATACTTCTTTACCCACTTTAAGTATTTTATTAACATCATTTTTATTAGGATTTGGAGGAATCTCTGTACTACTTCAAGTATATAGTATAATTTCTAAAGAAAATATTTCTGTTAAACCATATCTCCTTGGAAAACTATTACAAGGATTTCTATCTATACTATTTACTTTTATTTTACTTTAAATTTATGTCTTATATAAAAAAGATGATAGTTTTACATAAACTGTCATCTTTTATTTTAAAATTATATTTTATGTACAATAACTTTTAGTATTTATACGCTCTATTTTTAATTCTTGAATTTATAAATTAATCTAATTTATATTTTTCTCTTTCTACATAACTTGTATGTAATAACTCATGTGCTCTATGACCTCCAGCCTCGCCTAAATATTCTTCATATATTTTCTTAAGCACAGGGTTTTCATGAGATTTTCTTATTATACTTTTTTCATCTATATCATACAACGCATTTGCTCTTTTAGCTCTTATATCAATACTTGCACGTTCTTTTGAAGATCTAATCGGCTGACCTCCTCCCATTACACATCCTCCTGGACATGCCATTATCTCAACAAATTGATAATCAGCTTTGCCACTTTTTATTTCATCCATAATTATTTGTGCATTTTTTAGTCCAGATGCCACTACTACTTTTACTTCTGTTCCGTTCATATTTACACTAGCTCTTTTTATTCCTTCTTGTCCTCTAACAGCTTCGTATTCTAGCTTTTCAAAATGATTTCCAGTTAATTTTTCTTGTACAGTTCTTAAAGCAGCTTCCATAACTCCACCTGTTGTTCCAAAAATTGCCGCAGCTCCTGTTGCTTCACCCATAGGACTATCAAAACCAGAGTCTTCCAAATGAATAAAATCTATATGGGCTTGTTTAATCATTCTTGCAAGTTCTCTAGTTGTAAGAACCGCATCCACATCTGGATAACCTGCTCCTGACATATTATCTCTTGTAATTTCGAATTTTTTAGCTATACAAGGCATAACAGAAATCATAAAAATTTTACTTGGATCTATATGATTTTTTTCTGCATAATAAGATTTTATAAGAGCTCCAAACATTTGATGTGGTGACTTGCAAGTAGATAGATTAGGAATTAATTCTGGATAATTCAATTCCAAATATCTTACCCAACCAGGACTACAAGATGTTATCATTGGAAGAGTTCCTCCATTTTTAAATCTATCTAAAAATTCTGTTCCTTCTTCTACAATAGTAAAATCAGCTCCTGTATTTGTATCAAAAACCTTATCAAACCCTAAATGTTTTAAAGCAGATACCATTTTTCCTTTTACATTTGTTCCTATTTCCATACCAAATTCTTCGCCAAGAGCCACTCTGACTGCAGGTGCTGTTTGTACTATGACATATTTTTCTTCATCTCTTAATGCTCTCCAAACTGCCGCTGTTGCATCCTTTTCTTTTAAAGCCCCAACTGGACATGCTTCTATACATTGACCACAAAAAGTACAATTTACATCATTTAAACTCTTATTTTTGTAAGTAGAAATAGTTGAAGCAAATCCTCTTTCTGTGCAATCTATAGCCCCTATTCCTTGAAGTTTTTTACAAGTTGCAACACATCTTCTACATAAAATACATTTATTAAAATCTCTCACTATTGCAGGTGATTTATCATCTATTTCATGTTTATTTCTATCACCTTTATATTTTATTTCATCAACATAAAATTCTTCAGCTAATTTCTGTAATTCGCAAGTACCATTTCTAGTACAAGTTAAACATTCTCTATCATGATTTGAAAGTATTAAATCTAAAACTATTCTTCTTGCTTCTATAACTGCTGGCGTATTAGTTTTTACAACCATTCCTTCTTCTACTTTTTGAATACATGATGTTGCAAAACCTCTTCTGCCCTCAACTTCAACTACACACATTCTGCAATCACCAATTTCATTTATATCTTTTAAAAAACACAATGTAGGAATATCTATATTAACTTTCTTAGCTGCTTCTAAAATTGTTGTTCCTTCTTCTACTTGAACACTTCTACCATTTATAGTTAAATTAACCATATTAACCTCCTTTTATTTTTGATATGAAAACAACTATATTTATTATTAACACTAAAGTATAATTTTTTAATATTAGTTTTATCTTTGTTTTTATTAACTTTTAATAGCATGAAATGGACATTTATTAATACAAGTTCCACATTTTATACATTTTTCAGTATCAATAACATGTGTTTGTTTTATATCCCCTGAAATTGCATCAACTGGGCAATTTCTCTTACATAAGCCACAACCTTTGCAAAGTTCTGGGTCAATATGTAATTTCATTAATGCTTTACATTCTCCTGCTCTACATTGTTTATGATCTATATGTTCTCTATATTCTTCTCTGAAATATTTTATTGTACTTAGAACTGGATTTGGAGCTGTTTGACCTAAGCCACATACTGAGGCTTTTTGAATATTAACACATAATCTTTCTAGTTTTTCAATATCTCCTTCTTCGCCTTTTCCTTCAGTTATTTTTTCAAGCATTTCTAATAATCTTTTAGTACCAATTCTGCAAGGAGTACATTTACCGCAAGATTCATCAACTGTAAATCCTAAATAAAACTTAGCTAAATTTACCATACATTTTGAATCATCCATAACTATTAGTCCTCCAGATCCCATCATTGATCCTATTGCTTGTAATGACTCATAATCTATTGGTGTATCTAAGTGTTCTTCTGTAATACAACCTCCTGAAGGACCTCCTGTTTGTGCAGCTTTAAATTTTCTACCATTAGGAATTCCTCCACCTATGTCATATACAATTTCTCTTAAAGTAACTCCCATTGGAACTTCAACTAAACCTATATTATTTACATTTCCACCTAAAGCAAAAACTTTTGTGCCTTTTGATTTTTCAGTTCCTATTGATGAATACCAATCTGCACCATTTAATATAATTTTTGTTATATTTGCATAAGTTTCGACGTTATTAATTAAAGTTGGTTTTCCAAATAAACCTTCGTTTGCAGGAAATGGTGGTTTTAATCTTGGTTGCCCTCTTCTTCCTTCTATTGATTCAAGTAAAGCTGTTTCTTCTCCACAAACAAAAGCTCCTGCTCCAAGTCTAATCTCTAAGTCAAAATCAAATCCTGTATTCCAAATATTTTTTCCTAAAATACCATATTCTCTTGCACTATCAATTGCCTTTTGAAAACGACTAACAGCTATAGGGTATTCTGCTCTAACATAAATATATCCTTTATTTGCACCTACTGCAAAACCAGCAATCATCATTGCTTCTAAAACGCAATGTGGATCTCCTTCTAAGATACTTCTATCCATAAAAGCTCCTGGATCTCCCTCGTCAGCATTACATACAACATATTTTTGATCTCCTTTTGCCATTTTTGTAAATGACCATTTTTTACCCGTTGGAAATCCAGCTCCTCCACGTCCCCTTAAACCTGATTTTGAAACTTCCTCAATAACTTCATCTGGTGACATATTAAATAATACTTTTTCTAAAGCTTTATATCCATCAAAAGCAATATATTCATCTATATTTTCTGGATCTATAACTCCACAATTTTTAAGTGCAATTCTTTTTTGTTTCTTATAAAAATTTAATTCATCTAATTTTTTTACAACTTTATTATCTATATCTTTACAAAGTAGCCTTTCTACTATTTCATCATTTTGAATATGTTTTTCAATTATTTCTTCACAATCTTCTGGTTTTACCATAGCATAAAAAACATCTTCTGGTCTAATAATTACAATTGGCCCTTTAGCACATAATCCAAAACAACCTGTTTGAATTACTCTTACATTTTCTATATTTTTTTCTGCTAAAATTTTTCTAAAATTTTCTATTATTTTAGGTGATTTAGAAGAAGTACAACCAGTACCATGACATACCAAAATATGTTTTTCATAAGTTTGAGCTGATGTATTTACTCTCAAATCTAGTTCTTTTCTTTTTTCTTCTCTTATTTTATTAATCTCTTCTAATGTCTTCATTTTTAGCTCCTTCCTTTCAATTTTAATTTTCCATATATTTATCTAAAATCTCATCAATCATCTTAACAGTAGCTTTTCCATATACCTCATCATTTACTGTAAATACTGGAGCTAAACCACAAGCACCAACACATCTAGTTGCCTCTAGAGAAAATTTTCCATCTTTTGTAGTTTCTCCAACATCTATTCCTAATCTTTCTTTTACTCTATCTAAAATTTTTTCTGAACCTTTTACAAAACACGCTGTGCCTAAACATACTGCTATATGATATTTTCCTTTTGGTTTTAGAGTAAATCTTGAATAAAAAGTGACTACTCCATAAATTTCTGCCATTGGAATAGATAAATATTCAGAAATTGCAAGTTGAGATTTTTCTGGTACATAGCCATAATATTCTTGGACTTCGTTTAAAATTTGAATTAAATTTGATTTGTCTTTATCATATTTTTGTAATATTTCTTGCATTTTTGGATCTTCTCCGATTACATCCATCACATCTTGTATTTTCCATTTTACAATGTCTATGTTAGTTTTTCTAACATATCTCCTTTCCACTAAAGTTTCAAATTCAAAATGAACACACTAGAAATTAAAATTCTCATTTTAATTTTATGTATAAATTCTATTTTGATTATATCATTGTAAAGAATTTTTGGCTACAAAAAACTACATTTTTATCAAGTATTTTTTTACAAATTTGTGATAAAAAAAATAACTTTAAGAAGATTTCTTAAAGTTATTACAGTCTTTTCCTATATCTTAAAAAATTGAAGCACATATTGAATAATATCAAATCCCAAATATTTACAATATTCATATATAAACCAAATTGAAGATAGAACTAGTACTAAAGTTGCTATTTTGCTAAATATTGTTAATTTATATCTTAAAGAAACAGCTCTTACTATAGCTGCTATAAATATTATTGGTAATGGTATTAAGTAATACATAATAATTCTCCTTTTTTATAATACATTAATATTATAGCACTTTTTCAATATTATGTAAATAGATATTATAATTAAAAACAAAAGAGGCATAAATACTATCAACTATTAATTTAGTCTAGTTTTATCCCCCTTTATAAATATTTTTAGAATATTAAAATTAATCTAATTGTAAAAAGCCTTGTATCCTTTATAAGCTTGATATATATCGAATTTACTTGTTATTTCATAAGGTGAATGCATTCCCATAACAGGTACTCCAATATCTACTACTTCCATTCCTCTGTTTGCTAGTGTAAGAGCTATTGTTCCTCCTCCACCTTTATCTACTTTTCCAAGTTCACAAGATTGATATCTAGCGCCAACTGCATCAAATACTTTTCTAATTTCAGCAACAAATTCTGCTGGAGCCTCTGAAGCACCTGATTTTCCTCTAGCACCTGTATATTTTACAAGTGTTACTCCTCTTCCGAAAAAAGCTGTATTATTTTTTTCGAATGCTGATGGATAATTTGGATTATAAGCTGCATCAACATCTGCAGAAATTGCTTGTGAATTTGAAAAAGTTTTATCTAGTGAACTCATCTTTGTATTTCCTGTTTTTTCAAGCATATCAAGTGCAAAAGTTTCAAAAGTTCTAGTAAACATCCCTGTAACACCATTAAATCCAACCTCTTCTTTATCTGTCATAACACATACTGCTGTTCTTTTTGGATTTTCTACATTTAAGAATGCTCTTAATGCAGTATAACAACAAACTTTATCATCCTGTCCATATCCTGCAACCATACTATAATCAAATCCCATACTCTTTGCTTTCATTGCTGGAACAAATTCTATTTCTGAACTTATAAAATCTACCTCTTTTATACCATATCTTTCATTTAGTAATTTCAAAATATTTAATTTTACTTTTTCTGGTACATCATCACACTCATAAGGTATACTTCCTGCTAAAATATTTAATTCTTCTCCTTGTACTCCATCTTTTAACTTTCTTTCCATTTGTTCACCAGCTAAATGTGGTAATAAATCTGAAATTGTAAATATAGGATCTTCTTCTTTTTCTCCTATACAAACATTAATTTTTTCTCCATCTGGTTTTACTATTGTACCATGCATACTTAAAGGAATATTAGTCCACTGATATTTCTTTATTCCTCCATAATAATGTGTTTTTAGCATTGCTAACTCTCCATCTTCATATAATGGATTTTGTTTTAAGTCTATTCTAGGAGAATCACAATGGGCAGCAATAATATTAAAACCATTTTCCATATTTTCACTACCTATTACAGCTGCATATAAACATCTTCCTCTATTTATATAGAATATTTTGTCACCAGGAACTAAAGTTTCTTTTTGTGAAATATCTACAAATCCATTTTTTAATAAAATCTCTTTAGAACTTTGTACTATTTCTTTCTCAGTCTTTGCATTATTTAAAAAGTACATATACTCTTCTGAAAATTGAAATATATTTTTTAATTCATCATCACTTAAATCAAACCATCCATTTTTCTTTGAATCAAATAATTTTTCTTTTAATTCCTTCCCACTCATATTTTCCATTAATCTACCACCTTTCACTTTTGTATTTATATTATTTCTATAATATTCTTTTTTGAAATTTTTTTATTTCCAAATTTATAAGCATCTTTTATATCTTCGACACAGATATTCGCTTTTTCAGCCGAATTTGCATGTACATAAGCTAATATTTCACCTTTTTCAACATAATCTCCTATTTTTTTATTGAATATCATTCCTACTCTATAATCAATAGTATCTTCTTTATGAATTCTGCCTATTCCCAATTTCAAACCTGCATGTCCAATTTTTCCAGCATCTAATTCTTCCACATATCCAGAAACATCTGCAATAACTGGTGTAATAATAGGAGCTTTTTCAAATTTTCCTAAATCATCAATATAAGATATATCTCCGCCTTGTCTTTCTACAAGTTCTCTAAATTTTTCAAAAGCTTTCCCGTTTTCTATTACTTCTACTACTTTTTCTTTATTTTCCAAAATATTTGTATATTTTCCAGACAAATACATCATTTGCATACACAAATTTAAAACAACATCTTTAACATCTTCTGACATTTCACCTTTTAAAGCTTTTACTGCTTCTATAACTTCTAAAGAATTTCCAACAGAATATCCCAAAGGCTCATCCATATTAGTTAATACACAAACAGTTTCTCTATTTGCCCATTTTCCTATCAAAGACATCATTTTTGCTAATTTTCTTGCTTCTTCTTTGCTATTCATAAAAGCACCACTACCACATGTTACATCCAAAACTATTGAATTTGCTCCTGATGCTATTTTTTTACTCATAATACTTGATGCAATAAGTGGTATGCTACTTGTGCAACCTATTGTATCTCTTAATGCATATATTTTCTTGTCTGCTGGTGCTAAATTTAAAGTTTGGCTCATCAAGCTTATACCAATTTCCTTAACATTTTTTTTGAATTCATCTATTGATAAATTAATATTATAACCTGGAATCGATTCCAATTTATCTGCTGTACCACCTGTTATTCCTAGTCCTCTTCCACTCATTTTGGCAACTGGAATTCCTAAAGCTGCAATTATTGGCATAACAATTAAAGTTATCTTATCACCAACACCACCAGTAGAATGTTTGTCAACAATGTGATTTGATATATCACTTAAATCTAGTACATCTCCTGATTTTGCCATTGCCATAGTTAAACTTAATATTTCATCCTGTGTCATACCATTTATACATATAGCCATAATTAATGCAGCTGCTTGATAATCTGGTATCTCTCCATTTGTATAATTTTCTATAAAATATTTTATTTCTTCTTCTGTTAATTCATAACCATTTTTCTTATTTTCAATTATATCTATAATATTCATATATTTTCCCTCATTATTTAACAATTTCTAAAATTCTAGAATTTAAATTAATTTTTTTATTTGTTATTTTAAAAGCATCTTTTAAATTTTGAGTTGTTCCATTAACTTTTGAATCATCATCAGTATGAATATATGCTAATGTTTCTCCAACAGTTACTTGATCTCCTATTTTTTTATTTAAAGTTATGCCTGCAGTTCTGTTTATTTCTCCTTCTTTTTTCATTCTTCCTGCTCCTAAATAAACTGCTATACTTCCTACCATATCAGGATCTATAGATTCAACAGTTCCTGATTCTGTTGATAATACAGGCATGATATATTTTGAAGTTTTAAACAATTCTGGATCATCTACATAATCTGTATTTCCTCCTTGTGCAGCTACTAATTCTTTAAATTTTTCAAAAGCTGCTCCTGATTTTATTGCTTCTTTTATTTTACTTGCATTTTCATTTAAATCTTTATTTTGTGTTGCAAGTGCTATCATAATGCTTCCCAAAGCTTCAACAACATTTCCTAAATCTTCTGATATAATACCTCTTAATGCCATAATTGTTTCTTTCATTTCTAAATTATGACCTATAGAATATCCTAAAGGTTGATTCATATTAGTAATAACACAAGCAACTTCTTTTCCTAGACTTTTTCCTAATCTAACTAGTAATTTTGCTAGTCTTTTTGCTTCATCTTTATTACTTATATATGTTCCTTTACCACAAGTTATATCAAAAACTATTTTATTACTTCCTGTTGCAAGTTTCAAACTCATTAGGCTAGCTGCAATTATTGGAAGACTGTTTTCACATGCAACTGCATTCCTTAATTTATACATTTTTCCTTCTGCAGGTGCAAAATTTAAACCTTGATTTATAATGGATACCCCTATATTTTTTATATTATTCTTAAATTCTTCTATAGTTAAATCTGTTTTAAAACCTGGAATTGATTCTAACTTGTCAATAGTACCACCAGAAACGCCATAGCCTCTGCTTGATAATTTTGCAACAGGAACATCTAAAGCTGCTAATATTGGCATAAGTAATATTGTAGCTTTATCTCCTATTCCTCCTGTACTATGTTTATCCACTATTTGATCAGATATGTCAGACAAATCTATCATGTCTCCTGATTCTGCCATTGCAACACTTAGATTTAAAATTTCTTCTTCTGTAAGTCCATTAATATATATATAACTTATTAAAGCTGCAGCTTGTGCTTCAGAAATTTCCCCTTTATTTAATTTTCCTACAAAATATCTAATCTCATCTCTTGTTAATTCTGCCCTTAGTCTTTTTTTTCTAATGATACTTTTTATATCCATTCTTTTCATCCTTTCTTTTGTATTTATTAAACTTTAAACAAAATTTTTTATAAATGATTTTCTATGTAAAATACAAGGTCCAATTTCTTTTATAATCCTAATATGTTCTGCTGTACCATAACCTTTATGTTTAGCAAAACCATAAGCTGGGTATACCTCATCCCATTCACGCATTATTCTATCTCTTGTCACTTTTGCAATTATAGATGCTGCTGCTATACAATAATTCTTAGCATCTCCTTTTATAACAGAAATATACGGAATTCCGAGTGTATCAATGTTATTTAATGCATCTACCATTATTATTTCAGGTTTTTGTTTTAGACCTTCTAAGGCAAGCTTAACTCCTAATTTTGTTGCATTTAAAATATTAATTTCATCAATAGTTTTTTGATCAACAATTCCAACACTATAATCTATTGCCTCTTTAACTATTTCTTCATAAAGTTTCTCTCTTTTTTTTTCGGAAACTTTTTTTGAATCATTTACTCCTTCTATAAAAGAATTTTCAGGCAATATTACTGCTCCCACAACAACTGGACCCGCAAGAGGTCCTCTTCCTGCCTCATCTATACCACATATCAATTTTATGTTTTTTTCATATAATTTATTTTCTTCTTTTTTTAAATTTGTAAGTCTTTCTATTTCTTTTTCTTTCATTTCTACATCCTATTAAATTGTAAATTAAATTTTGATAAATAAAAATAATCAAAAAAAATAAAATAAATTTTTATTTTTAAGATTATTTTAATAATCTAACGTTATTATATCTATATGAAGAAAATATTTCAACAAAATTAAATAATTTTTTCTCATATATTTCTATTGTATCTAAATATTTTTTGAGTTATTATATATTTAGTGCAAAATTTATGGAGGTAATAGATATGGACAGTGAAAATAATTTTAACGCAAATAATTTTAATGCGAACAATAATGAAAACAATTTTAATGTAAACAATAACCAAACAAATCCTGGTAACAAGTTTAATTTTAGTAAAGATAATGCTTTCAAAAAAAGTTCAATGAAGTCTTCAAGTGGTGGTTTTGGAAAAACTGTATTTGTACCTTTTTTATCAGGAATAATTGGTGCAACTTTAGTAGTAGGTGCATGTTTTGGCATCCCTTCTATAAGAAATAATTTAATAAAAACAAGTAGTGTAACTTCAACTGTTTCAAGCAATTCTGATGGAACAACAAACTTAGTTAACATTTCTGACTATTCAGACACTTCTGTAGCTGTTGCAAATAAAGTTTTGCCTTCTGTTGTTGGTATTACTGTAAACTATCAAGTAAATTCTATATTTGGTGGAAGTGGCACAGCTGATGCAAGTGGTTCTGGTATAATATTAACAGAAGATGGATATATTTTAACAAATAACCATGTTATTTCTTCTGAAAATTCATCTTATTATACAATAGCAACTGCAACAGGTATTAAAGTAAATCTTTATAATGATGATCAAACTTATGATGCTACAGTTATAGGTACTGATCCTTATACAGATTTAGCAGTATTAAAAATTGAAAAAACAGGTTTAACTCCTGCAACACTTGGTGATTCAACTCAAGCAAAAGTTGGTGAATTTGTTATGGCTATCGGAAATCCTTTAAACATGGATTATTCTGTTACTTGCGGTGTTATAAGTGCAGTAAATAGAGAAGTTGAAAGTGATGGTACAACATATCAAGCAATTCAAACAGATGCTGCTATAAATACTGGAAATAGTGGTGGTGCTTTAGTAAATGCTAAGGGTGAAGTTATTGGTGTTAATACATTAAAATTATCTGGTACAGGTATAGAAGGAATAGGGTTTGCTATTCCAATTTCTTCAACAACATCAATTGTTAATCAATTAATTGAATATCAAACTGTAAAAAGACCTTATATTGGAATTACAGGTTCAGAAGTTGATGAAACAACAGCTACAAAATATAATATTCCAAAAGGTGTTTATGTAGAATCAGTTGAAAAAGATTCTCCTGCTGAAAAAGCTGGTATCCAAAAAGCTGATATCATTACAAAAATTCAAGGAAATCAAATCACATCAATAAATGAATTAAATAGAATTAAATATACTTATAATATTGGAGATACTATTACTTTAACTCTTTCAAGAAATGGTCAAGAAATGGATGTTCAAGTTACATTAGTTGAAACTCCAGAAGAAACAAATGAAGAAACTAATAATAACGTCACAATTCAAGTTCCTCAAAATAATGATAATAATAATCCTTCTATATTTGATTTCTTTAGATAATAATAAATTATAAAAGTAAAAGCAATGAGATACATGTATCTCATTGCTTTATTTTATGTTAAATTTTTAAACTTCTCTTTCCATTTACTCTATTTTCTGAATTTTTTCTATAAATTACTTTATCTTTATTTAATATCGCATATGATATTGCTGTTATTGGAATTGTTAAAACTACTCCAATACTTGCAGATAATGCAGATATTAATTGCTCTGCTACATTTTCCTTATTTATTATGCTAATTAAATTTGAATCAGTAGTTGACATGAATAATAATATTAAAGTTAATAAACTACCTATGTATGCTAAAATTAAAGTATTAGATGTTGTTCCTATTATTTCTTTTCCTACTTTCATTCCATCTTTAAATAACTCTTTCCATGTAATTTCTGGTGTTTTCATTTTTATTTCATCTAATGCAGAAACTATTGATATACTAACATGCATACATATTCCTATAGTTGAAATTATTATTCCTGAAAATAAAATATCTCTAAAATTATAATTTATTGTTGATAAATTTGCTGTTAGCTGCATTATATCTTCACCTGCACCTGATAATTTTGACATATTATTAAATATTAAAGCAAGTATTCCAGATATTACAATTCCACCAAATGAGCCAACTAATGCTGTTAGAGTTTTTCTATTAAACCCATTCATAATTATAAAAGATATTGAAACTACAATAAATGCTGTTAAGAAAGAATAGATTATCGCATTATTTCCTTTATAAATTCCTTTAATTAATATAAAATAAATACATACTATTGTAAAAACTAAACTAATTATTGCTTTAATTCCTTTCTTACCACCAATTATTCCTATACAAAATAAAAATAGTATGAATATTAATATTATATAATTAAATCTTGCAACATCTTGTACTATCGGTGTAACATTTCCATCAGCATCTTCAATTAATTGAACTATAACTTTATCACCAACTTCTAGTTCATAAGCAAATACTTGTCCATGCATATCTAGTGATAACATATATGTTGTTTCAAATTCTTCTCCTACATACTCTCCTTCTGTTATCTCTACAGTAATATCTTGTACTAAATCTTTAACACCACCTGTTTCTACTTCTTTTACTCCTCTTACTTCTACTATTTTTCCTATTGTATCTATAATAGTTTCACCACTATCTTGAACTTCTGTTTCCTGGTTTTCTGTTACTGCATTATTGATTGTATTACTTTCAGTAGCAAAAGATGTTACTATCATGCTTATCATTAGTAAAAATATTAAACATACTGAACTAATTTTTTTCAAAGTTATTCCTCCTATTAGAAAATTATAATATCCATTTCATTTGTATAATCATTATTACCATAAGCATATATAATATAAACATATCCGTCTTGTGTTAAAAAATAATTTTCTGCATTTTCTAGCTTATAAATATCACTTGATAAATCTCTTTGATATAAAGTTCCATATTGATCAGCTATAATTTCAGCATTATTATAGGCTTTTTTTATATCTTCATTAATAATATTTTGAATTTCCTCGTTTGTTTTTCCTTTTTCTTTAATTAAATTGTCTAAACTAATCATCTTATGTTCTAAAATACTATAATTATAAGTTTTAACAGAAACTTTTTCAGATTTTCCCTCTTCTTTCAAAGTTGATTTTATTACCATTGACAAAACATTTCCATTAACAAAAGATGCATAAGAAACAGTATATATTGTCTTTCCTTCATTTCTTCTCATTATGCTATTTGCTTGATCATAAAATAAAGTTTTAATTTCTGCATTAATTTGTTTTGCTTGGTCATTATTAATATTTAATATTGGAATTTGAGCATTTACACTATAATAATTTTCATCTTCATTTACTAAATTATATCCTGTATATACTAAATCTTTAGTTGGCTCAATTCTGTCAACTCTAACATTTTCACTATTTATAACAATAGAATTAGTAAATAAATTATTAAAATTAGATTTTAAAACTACAATTTCCTCAGCCGTCTTTTGACTTCCTATATTTATTCCTAGCATAAGAGCATCTGTATCTGAATATTTATAGAAAAATTGAGCATATATTCCTAAGCATAAAGCAACTATACAGATAAGTATTAGTGATATAAAAAATATATATTTTTTAGGTCCTGTTAAAGACCCTACAAATCTTCTTATAGCTCTTTTCATGATTTCTCCTTTTTTATAAATTGCTTTCATTATAACATTTATATATAAAATTATCAATTATTTTTATTTTATTTTTAATTTTATGTATGTGGGTTAGTCAATCATATGTCACACTTTTTTGAAATTAATACTGTTTGAGCAC
>USEI01000012.1 GCA_900553685.1 uncultured Clostridium sp. | reverse complement strand
TTCTCTTTCAATATTTTTTTCATTTTACATGTGACATATCTATTTTAAACCTATATATAAATTTAATTTACATATGTCATATAATTAATCTAATCTTTTTAGTTCCCTCATCTTTGTCCACTCTTTAGGATTTTTCATAATTTTGCTTGATATTTCATCTATATCCATTTCTGAAATATCTCGAATCAATTTATCAATCAAGTCTTCTGTTATAATAACAAGATCTCCACTTTTAAAACTAGCATGTTTTGCTATATTCTTCGTAATCTTTACATTGTATTTTTCTATTAATCTTTTGTTTAATATATCATAATCATTATATATGTCTTTTGAAGTGTGATCTATATATCTATTATAAAAAAGATAATCTGTTAATAAATGTAAAAAATATCCCCTGTTGAAACTATTATTGATTTTATTAACTTTTAAAAATTCAAATACATTTGAAAGACTACTTTCTTTACCATAATGTGTTTTTGATTTTGGTACTATACTATCTGGATAAATTACTCCTTTTATAAATTCTTCATACTCTTCACCTTTATTTTTATGTTTTCTTAAATATTCCTCTGCTACTGCTAAATGTATAACATATCCTGGCATCTTTTATCCTTTCTCATTATAAAATTAAATTTCTAAATTATTATATAACTTAAATAAAAATACTGTCAATAATTATAATTTAGTGTTCTTAATCCATTATATTATACATATGGATTTTATTATAATTATAAAAAAACAAATTATAGGATTTTAAATAACCTTCCTATATATAATAAATAAAAGTCCTCATAAAAATATGAGGACTTAAAATCAATTATTTATTTTCTGATGTTTCTGTATTAGTTAATTTTTCATCAATTTCTGTCATATTTTCATCTTCTGGTACTTCTTTTTCTGTATTTATTCTAATATTTTGATAACGTTTTAATCCTGTTCCTGTTGGAATTAATTTACCGATAATAACATTTTCTTTTAATCCCATTAAATTATCAACTTTACCTTTTATAGCAGCTTCTGTTAATACTTTTGTTGTTTCTTGGAAAGATGCAGCTGATAAGAAACTTTCTGTTGCAAGTGAAGCTTTTGTTATTCCAAGTAATACCCTCTTATAAGTTGCTGGTTTTTTACCATTTTGAACTAATTCTTCATTTTTTGCCTCTACTTCTAATAAATCTACAAGTGAAGCTGTATAAAATTCTGAATCTCCTGGATCTTCTATTCTAACTTTTTTAAGCATTTGTCTTGCAATAACTTCAATATGCTTATCATTAATGTCAACACCTTGGTTTCTATAAACTTTTTGTACTTCTGAAATAATATAAGTATAAACACCTTCAACACCTTTAACATTCAATAAATCTGTTGGGTTTATTGAACCTTCTGTGATTGGATCTCCGGCTTTTACTTCATCTCCATCTTTTACTTTTAATTTAGAACCAAAGCTAATTGTATATGTCTTGCTATTTTCATTATTTGTAATAATAACTTCTTTTCTCTTTTTCTCATCATCTATTTTTACTTTACCATCAATTTCAGTAATAACAGCTAATCCTTTTGGATTTCTTGCTTCAAATAGCTCTTCAACTCTAGGAAGACCTTGTGTAATATCTCCACCTGCTACACCACCTGTATGGAAAGTTCTCATTGTAAGCTGTGTACCAGGCTCACCAATTGATTGAGCAGCAATAATACCAACTGATTCACCTTCATTTACTCTTTCACGAGTTGCTAAGCCCATACCATAACATTTACTACAAGCTCCATGTCTTGCTCTACATTCTAATATAGAACGAACTTTTACTTTAGAAAATCCTGCATCAACTATTTGTTTTGCAATTTTATCATTTATCATTGTATCTTTATCAACAATTAATTCTCCAGTTTCTGGATTTTTAATATCTTCTAATGGGAATCTTCCTACAAGTCTTTCTTGTAATGGTTCTATTATTTGATTTCCATCTTTAATATCTTCTACTTCTATACCTTTGGTTGTTCCACAATCTGCTTCTCTTATAATTATATCTTGTGAAACATCAACTAATCTTCTTGTTAAATATCCAGAGTCTGCTGTTCTTAAAGCTGTATCTGTTAAACCTTTTCTAGCACCATGAGCAGAAATGAAGTATTCTAGTGAATCTAATCCTTCACGGAAACATGATTTAACTGGTATTTCAACAGCTTTACCTGATGTATTAGCCATAAGACCACGCATACCAGCAATTTGTCTTAATTGGTTCATGTTACCACGGGCACCAGATTGAGCCATCATATAAATTGGGTTTAATTCATCAAAATTATTTTTCATTGCTTCTGTAACATCATTTGTTGCTTTCTCCCAAATTTTAATAATCGCATTGTATCTTTCATCATTAGTAATCATACCACGTTGATATTGTCTGAATATATTTGAAACGTCTTCATCAGCTTTAGCAAGTATATCTTTTTTAGCTGCTGGAACTGCAACGTCAGCAACAGAAACTGTTATAGCTCCTTTGGTTGAATATTTATATCCTGTTGCTTTAATATAATCTAATACTTCCGCTGTTTTTGACAAACCATGAACATTTATACAATTTGCTACTATTTTTCCTAAATTCTTTTTGATTACAGGAAAATCTATTTCTAAATTAAATTCTTTTTCTGGATCAGTTCTATCAACAAATCCTAAGTCTTGTGGTATTCCTTGATTATATATTAATCTACCAACTGTTGTTTCTATTGTTTTATGTCTTACTGTTCCATCTTCGTCTGTTTTATATCTTCTTACTTTTATTTTACAATGTAGTCCAACATCACCATTTTGATAAGCAAGCATTGCTTCATCTTCATCTTTAAAATATAATCCCTCACCTTTTTCACCATCTATTTGAACAGTTAAATAGTAAGCGCCTAAAATCATATCTTGTGTAGGAACTGTAACCGGTTTACCATCTTGTGGTTTTAATAGATTGTTTGTAGAAAGCATTAAATATCTTGCTTCTGAAATAGCTTCTGGTGTTAATGGAACATGAACAGCCATTTGATCACCATCAAAGTCAGCATTAAATGCTGTACAAACTAATGGATGAAGCTTTATAGCTCTACCTTCAACAAGTATTGGTTGGAATGCTTGAATACCTAATCTATGAAGAGTTGGAGCACGGTTTAACATTACAGGGTGATCTTGAATAACCTCTTCTAATATATCCCATACTTCTGGTCTTAATTTTTCAACCATTCTTTTTGCATTTTTTATGTTATGTGCAATTCCTCTTCCAACTAATTCTTTCATAACAAATGGTTTGAAAAGCTCAACTGCCATTTCTTTTGGAAGACCACATTGATAAATTTTAAGTTCTGGACCAACAACTATAACTGAACGTCCAGAATAGTCAACTCTTTTTCCTAAAAGGTTTTGACGGAATCTACCTTGTTTTCCTTTTAACATATCTGATAATGATTTTAATGGTCTATTTCCAGCTCCTGTTACAGGTCTACCTCTTCTTCCATTATCTATTAAAGCATCTACTGACTCTTGAAGCATTCTCTTTTCATTTCTTACAATTATCTCTGGAGCCCCAAGTTCTAATAATCTTTTTAATCTATTATTTCTGTTTATAACTCTTCTATATAAATCATTTAAATCTGATGTAGCAAATCTACCACCATCTAATTGAACCATTGGTCTTAATTCTGGTGGAATTACTGGGATAACATTCATAATCATCCATTCTGGTTTGTTTTCAGATACTCTAAATGATTCAACTGTATCTAATCTTTTTATTATTTTAGCCTTTTTTTGTTCACTTGCTTTAGCTAGTTCTTTTTTTAATTTTGCTGATAATTTTTCAATATCTATTTCTGCTAGCAATTTTCTTATTGCTTC
The DNA here is from genome assembly GCA_900553685.1 of uncultured Clostridium sp. Lineage (GTDB taxonomy): Bacteria > Bacillota > Clostridia > TANB77 > CAG-508 > Scatovivens > Scatovivens faecipullorum. The sequence goes on along the minus strand of USEI01000012.1, from coordinate 45,286 downwards.
TGCACCCATTTCAGCTTTAAAAGAACCTTTTCCATATTTTTCTTCAGCTTCAACGTATTCTTTTTCTGTTAAAACTTGACATTTTAGTAATCCTGAAGTTCCTTTATCTGTAACTATATAAGATGCAAAATATATAACTTTTTCTAAGCTTCTAGGAGATATGTCAAGTAATAACCCTATTCTACTTGGAATTCCTTTAAAATACCAGATATGTGCAATAGGAGCAGCAAGTTCAATATGTCCCATTCTCTCTCTTCTTACTTTAGCTGTTGTAACTTCAACACCACATCTATCACATACTATACCTTTATATCTAACTCTTTTATATTTTCCACAATGACACTCCCAGTCTTTTGTTGGACCAAATATTTTTTCACAAAATAAACCATCTTTTTCTGGTTTTAAAGTTCTATAGTTAATTGTTTCTGGTTTTTTTACCTCTCCATGAGACCATTCTCTAATTTTTTCATCTGAAGCCAAACCTATTTTTAACTTATTAAAAACTTCTAATTCTTCCACTTTTAAAGTAGCCCCCTTATATTTTTTATTCACTTTTGGGTGGCATTATAGTTTGTTTTAGATATACACCGCTGAGCAATTTATCATGAATCTAAAACAAACTATTGTGCCTTATTCAATTAATTATTCATCTTCATCATCTAAGCTATCTAAATCTTTAAAAATTTTGTCATCTGGCAAATCTTCTTCATCTAATATGTTAGTAAAAAATTCATCATCTTCTAATCCTTCTTCTGAATCTTCTAAATCATCTTCACTAACTTCAGTAAGATTATCTTCTTCTAATTCACTTTCATCGATTCTTTCTTCGATTCCATCTAGCCCTTCTTCAGTATGTTCTTTAATTTGAATTTCTTCATCAGTTTCACTATAAAGTTTTACATCTAACCCTAAAGATTGAAGTTCTTTTATTAATACTTTAAAGCTTTCTGGAATTCCTGGTTCAGGAATATTTTCACCTTTAACAATAGCTTCATAAGTTTTTACTCTTCCTACAACATCATCTGATTTAACAGTTAATATTTCTTGAAGAGTATATGCTGCACCATAAGCCTCAAGTGCCCAAACTTCCATTTCACCAAATCTTTGTCCACCAAATTGTGCTTTACCACCAAGTGGTTGTTGTGTAACTAAAGAATATGGTCCAGTTGAACGAGCATGTATTTTATCATCTACTAAGTGGTGAAGTTTTAACATATACATTACACCAACTGTAATTGGATGATCAAATGGTTCTCCTGTTCTACCATCATAAAGGATTGTTTTACCTGTTGTTTCAAGTCCTGCTGTTTCAAGCATCGCTTCTATGTCTTCTTCTGTCGCACCATCAAATACTGGTGTTGCCATTTTCCATCCTAATAATCTTGCTGCTGCTCCTAAGTGAACTTCAAGCACCTGTCCTAAGTTCATACGAGAAGGTACACCAAGTGGATTTAAAACAACATCTACTGGAGTTCCATCTGGTAAGAATGGCATATCTTCTTCTGGTAAGATTCTTGAAATAACACCTTTATTACCATGACGTCCTGCCATTTTATCTCCAACTGATATTTTTCTCTTTTGAGCTATATAAATTCTTATTACTTGATTTACTCCTGGAGCTAACTCATCTGAATTTTCTCTTGTAAATACTTTTACATCTACTATTGTTCCAGCTTCACCATGAGGAACTCTTAAAGAAGTATCTCTAACTTCTCTTGCCTTTTCACCAAAGATAGCTCTTAATAATCTTTCTTCTGCTGTTAGCTCTGTTTCTCCTTTTGGAGTAACTTTACCAACTAATATATCTCCTGGTCTAACTTCAGCGCCAATTCTAATTATACCATTATCATCTAAGTCACGAAGTGAATCTTCACCAACATTTGGTATATCACGAGTAATTTCTTCTGGTCCTAATTTTGTATCTCTACATTCACAATCATAATCTTCAATATGCATTGATGTTAAAACATCTTCTTTTACTAATCTTTCATTTAACAAAATAGCATCCTCATAGTTATAACCTTCCCAAGTTGTGAAAGCAATAAGTAAGTTTTTACCTAAAGCCATTTCTCCATTTTGAGTAGCAGGTCCATCAGCTATAACATCTCCACGTTTAACTATTTCTCCTTCTTTTACTATTGGTCTTTGGTTAATACATGTACTACCATTTGTTCTCTTGAATTTTCTTAAATGATAAGTTCTTTTTTGTCCCGCTTCATTTTTAACAACAATTTTATCGCCTTCAACTTTTTCTACAACACCATTTTCTTCAGAAATTACCATAACTCCTGAATCTTTTGCTGCCTTATATTCAATTCCTGTTCCAACCATTGGCGAATCTGTAATCATTAAAGGTACTGCTTGACGTTGCATGTTTGATCCCATAAGTGCACGGTTAGCATCGTCATGCTCTAAGAAAGGTATCATAGCTGCACCAACAGAAACTAACTGTTTTGGTGAAACGTCTATGTAATCAACCTTTTCTTTTTCAATTTCTTTTATTTCAGCTCTATCTCTAACTCTAACTCTTTTATTTATTAAACAATTATTTTCATCTAATGGTTCTGAAGCTTGACAAATAATATATTGATCTTCTTCATCTGCTGTCATATATTTTACTTCATCAGTAACTTGACAGTTTTCTTTATTTATTTTTCTATATGGTGTTTCAATAAATCCATATTCATTTATTATAGCAAATGTTGAAAGTGCAGATATAAGCCCTATATTTGGTCCTTCTGGTGATTCTATTGGACATAATCTACCATAGTGAGTATAGTGAATATCACGAACTTCAAATCCTGCTCTTTCTCTTGATAATCCACCTGGTCCTAATGCTGAAATTCTTCTTTTATGTGTTAATTCTGAAAGTGGATTTGTTTGATCCATAAATTGTGATAATTGAGAACTTCCAAAAAATTCTCTAATTGATGATGTAATTGGTTTTGTATTAATTAATGTTTGTGGTGTTACAACATCTAAATCTTGTATTGTCATTCTCTCACGAACAACTCTTTCAAGTCTTGTTAAACCAATTCTAAATTGATTTTGTAATAATTCACCAACACATCTAATACGTCTATTTCCTAAGTGATCTATATCATCAATATATCCTAATTTTGGTTTTGCTGGATCACTTATATATGTGTTATATTCCAAATTTAATAAGTAGTTTACAGAAGCTAAAATATCTTCTGTTACTATATGTTTTGGAACTAATTCTTCTAATCTATCTTCAATAGCTTTTCTTAATTCTTTTTCATTTTTAGCTGATTCTAAAATATTTTGTAATACTGCATAGTTAACATCTACTTTTATTTTTAATTCATCTGCAATAGCTGGATCAATATAAGCTCTAATATCAACAGTTCCATTTCCTATTACTTTTGCTTTTTTATCTTCAATGTTAACATATACAACATTTATACCTGAATCTTGAATTGCTTTTGCTGCTTCTTCTGAAATAATTTCATCTTTTTCAACTAAAACTTCTCCTGTTTCAGGATTTACTATAGTTTCACTTGAAATATGATGAGCAATTCTTGAAGCTAATCCTAATTTCTTATTATATTTATATCTACCAACTTTTGCTAAATCATAACGTCTACTATCAAAAAATAGTCCGTCAAATAGGTTTCTTGCTGCTTCAACTGTTGGAAGCTCTCCTGGTCTTAATTTTTTATAAATCTCTATTAAAGCTTCATCAGCAGTTTTAACAGGATCTTTTGATATAGTTGCTAAAATCTTATCTTCTTCTCCGAAAAAGTCTATAATTTTTTCGTCTGTATCAAGTCCTATCGCTCTTAATAATGAAGTAACTGGTAATTTTCTTGTTCTATCGATTCTTACCCAAAATACATCATTACTATCTGTTTCATATTCTATCCAAGCTCCTCTTATAGGCATTACTGTAGCTGTGTATAGTTTTTTACCTACTTTATCATAAGTAGAATCATAATAACATCCTGGAGAACGTACTAATTGGCTGACTACAACTCTTTCTGCACCATTTATAACAAATGTTCCGCTATCTGTCATAAGTGGGAAATCTCCTAAATAAATTTCTTGTTCTTTAATTTCACCTGTTTCACGGTTAATTAATCTAACTTTTACATGTAGTCTAGTTGAATAAGTAGCATCTCTTTCTTTTGATTCCTCTAATGAATATTTTGTCTTTTCTTCCATGTAATAATCAAAAAATTCTAATACTAGATTCCCTGAATAGTCGATAATTGGTGAAATATCTTTTAATACTTCTCCTAACCCTTCTTTAATGAACCAATCATAAGAATCTTTTTGAACTTTTAATAAATTAGGTATTTCAACAAAATCACCTATTTTAGAAAAAGTTTTACGTACACTCTTCTCGTGTACAATGTCTTTTACTTTTATTTTTTCCAAAATAAAATACCACCTTCTCTATAGATTTAGCAGGTACTGTATAATTATTTTCTAATAGGTCCCTCTTGCAATAAAAGGTTGTTATTCTCAAAACTCCCCCCTGCCAAAAGGCAAATTTTAAGGATAGTTCCTCTTTTACTCAATTCCTCCTATTAGAGATTCGCATAAAATTACTACAATATTATATAGTATTTATGTATAGTAAGTCAAGTATTTTTTTAATTTTTCTTAGGGAATTACGACTTTAGAGTGTAACATTTTATATTTTTATTTTTTAAAAATATAAAATTAATTTTGATATAACTTAATTTTGAAAATTAGAAATAAATAAACAAAATAATAAAGAAAGGTATCAGGAGAATGCCTTTTAAGCATTCTCCCTCCTTCATTGATTTTGCTTCACCATTTGACTTCTTAGTCATTTTTAGTGATAAAGCTTTCGATGGCTCGCACATCTGTTACCGCATTGGCAAATCGTACAGCACAATCTCCAAGTACTTCCTCTTTCCTTGCGATATCATCTTCTGCCTCCGGAACTTCTTCTTTTGAAGATACAAAAAGTAAAATATTATCTGCAATCTTCTTAAGAACATCAAGAACCGGACTGCTTGTTAAGCCGTATTTTATAAGTTCTTTAGCATCATTTACGAAGTTTCCCCTGCAAGATTTTGCAGTCTCATTAAGCTTTTCTAAATGACTCCGTGCTTCTGCCAGCTCTTTTTCGGCTTTTACTCTCGCCTCATTTGCTTCATGACGGTTTTCAAGTGCGTCAGCATACATTGCCTCAAATTCTTTCTTGTATGCTTTTCTTAAATCTTTTGCCATCTTTTTCCCTCCTTATACTGTGGCATGTTGCTTAAGTTACCTGTTTATACTAAGGAAGATAATATATTTCTACTTCATAAAGCATCTATGCTTAAGTATAAAAGTTTTTCACAATATGTCAACCTTTTGGTTTTATCACTTTAATTATATATTGATTTTTACAAAAAAATACATTATAGTATTATATATAAATAAAGGAGTTACTATGAACGAGATTTTTGAATTTCACAAAAAATTAAACATACATAAAATTATTTTTATTGTAATAATTAGCTTATTCATTTTAGTAGTTCTAATAGAAATAATCTCTAATTTATTAGATAAGAACAATACAAACAAAACTATAGTTACTACCGAAACTTTTTATGATGAAAAAAAATCTTTAAGTATAGCTCTCCCTAGTACATATAATTTAGAAAAAAACACTTCTGATAATTATTTAATTGAACTCAAATCTCCACAAGCTTTGAAAATTTTAATATCAAAAAAAGACATTATCGCTGGAAGGAAGTTATCAGATATTGTCTTTGCAGACAGAAATTCTTATACAAAAAACTTTCAGAAGATTTCAAATGTTTCTGAAATTTCAAGTATATCTGTTAATAAAGATTTAGAATCATATATTTATAGTTTTGATTATCTAGAAAATGGGCAGAAATTTAATTTAAAAATTATTTGGATAGAAACTGAAAACGGATATTATGTTATAGATATAAATTTTCCATCAAACTTATCAGATAATTTTTCTAATTTAATTAAAGAAATTACATCTTCTTTTACATTATATTGATAAATTTAATAAAACGTTTTTATAATAAGAATTTCAAAAGAATTTATTATTATAAAACAAAAACATACATTTTATTAATTACAAAACAAAAAATCCATATCTTTGAAATTAATTCTTAAGATATGGATTTTTATATTTACTATTATTTATTTTTTTGAATTCTCTTCTAATTTACCATTTTTCATTAAAATAAAATCTTCTAAAATTATTTTTATAAATGCAATTACTGGAACTCCTAAAAACATTCCTAATACTCCAAAATATGCTCCACCAACTGTAACAGCAAATATAACTAATATCGGACTCAAATTTAATGAATTACCTAAGATTTTAGGATTAATAATATTTGCATCAATTTGTTGTAGTGCAACAACAATTACTGCTAGCCATATAGCTTGTATAAATCCTCCTGTAAAAATTGTTATAATTACTGCTATTATTACTGCTACTATTGCTCCAAAATATGGAATTATATTGAATAAGCCTATCAAAAATCCAAGTAAAACAGCATATTTTACTTTCATTATACTCATAGCAATACCTGTTACTATTCCAACAATAATCGCATCTAATAATTGACTTGTAATAAAACTAAAAAATATACTATTTGTTTTTCTATAATATCTAGCTATTGCTTCATTTGTTTTTTTATCAAATATTGCTTTTGATAAATTTTGTAAAAAGCTCTTTATATCACTTCTTTCAAGTAACATATATACTGAGACTACTATTGTTACAAATAAATCAAATATTACATTTGTTGCTCCTAACAACCCTCCTAATACTGAAGCTATATTATCAATATTAGCATACTTTAAAATTTCTTCTTCAAAATTAATATTTTGAAGTTTCTTAATTTGTTCATTAATTTTTATTTTACTTAATATAGAATCTTCATCTAGATTATTAAAATATTCTAAAGCACTATTATAGTAATTTGGTAAATTATTAGCTAAGTCTTTTATACTTGTAGATATTGTTGGCATAACTACATTTATTATTAATAAAATAATTAATATAGTTAAGATGTATACACATAATACACTTAATCCTCTTGCATGATTTTTAAAAATTTTAAATTTAATTTTTTTTATTCCATTTTCTATTTTCTTACTTGGCATATATAATATATATGCTATCAATAATGCCATAAAAAATGGCATTAGCAAATTAAATAAATTTCCTACCCAACTAAATATTGCTGTTACACTATCTATAGTTTTATATACTATTATAGCAGCTACTGCAAAGGAAAACCAAAATAACCATTTTTTCCATTCTTTACTATTCATAAAATCTCCTATTTTACTAAAATATTAATTACATTATATCTGTAATAAGCCTAAAAAACAACTTTTTAACCTAATTGAAATATTAATATTTCGTTACATATCTAAAAAAAGACATTTTTTATATGATTTATCACATTTTCTTTTCCATGTATATAAACTTCAAATATATCAAATCTAATATTTTTATTTTCTAAAGAATTTTTATAAATATAATATTTTGTAGCACTAATTATATGTTTTTTCTTTAACTTATTCACACTTTCTATTGGAAAGCCATATTGTTTTGAAGTTCTAGTTTTTACTTCTATAAATATAATCTCCCCTTTATATTCAGAAATTATATCTATTTCCGAATTATCAGTCTTAAAATTTCTACAAAGTATATTATAACCATTTTTTTCCAAATATCTGCAAACTATATCTTCTCCATATTTTCCTATTTCTTTATTATGAAAATTATTTTTCAAACCTTCCACTCCTCAACAATTTCAAAAATTCCAAATTCGTCTTGTTTAATAATTCCGTCAATTTGCATATCAGTTAAAATTTTAATTAATGTTTTTAAATTTAAATTTGTTTTCATTAAAATTGATTCAAAATTCTCTTTATCTTTTTTTAAAATATAAAAAATTTCTTCATACTCTTTTTTTATTTTTATATTTGTAGAATTTTTTCTTTCTCTTATTTTAAATTCTGGATATACTGAAATAATATCTTCAATGCATGTAGTTAATATAGCTCCATTTTTTATCATTTTATTTACTCCAACTCCAACACAACTATCTAATCTTCCTGGTAGAGCAAATACTTTCTTTTTTTGATTTTTAGCATTTCTTACAGTTATGCTTGTACCACTTCTATATGCTGCTTCTATTACTAAAATTCCTTCTGAAATAGCTGTTATAATTCTATTTCTTTCAGGAAAGTTAGTTTTTATAGGCTTTACACTATTTTCATATTCTGTTATAACAAGACCATCATTTTTAATTATATCTTCAAAAAGTGACAAATTTTCTTTTGGAAATATATTATCAAAGCCACTTCCTAATACAGCTATAGTTTTTCCATTGTTTTCAAGTGCCGTTTTATGTGCAATTGTATCTGTTCCTAATGCCATACCACTTACTATAGGTATATCCCTTAAAGTCAATTCTTTTGTAAAAAATTTACAATTTTTTTCTCCATATTCAGAAATTTTTCTAGTTCCAATAATTCCAAAACTTTTTTCTTTTAATAAATTTATATTTCCTATAGCATATAAAATTTCTGGTGGATTATTTATAACTTTTAATTTTTGTGGGAACTCTTTTTTAGTTAATTGTATTATTCTATGTTTCATTTATCTCCTTTATCTAAACTTCTATACTGTATTGCTTCTAAAATATGTTCTTCTTCAATATTTTCTTTTTCTTCTAAATCTGCTATTGTTCTTGCTACTTTTAGTATTTTAGAATATGCCCTTGCACTTAAATTTAACTTTCTAAATGCATTTTCTAATATCTTTTTTGAATTTATATCAATTTTACAAAATTTTTCTATTAATTTAGGTGTAAGTTCAGAGTTAGAAAAAATTTCATATTCTAAATACCTATTTTTTTGAATATTTCTTGCTTTATTTACCCTTTCTTTTATTATCTCTGAAGTTTCTTCTTTCTCATTTTTCAATTCTTCATAATTTACAGGATAAACTTGTATTTGAATATCAAACCTATCTAATAAAGGACCACTTAATTTTGAAATATATGAATTTCTTTGCTTTTCTGTACAAGTGCATAATCTTATTTTGCTTCCATAATATCCACAAGGACATGGATTCATACTTGCAACTAACATAAAATTAGATGGATATGTAACATTTATACCCACTCTACTAATATTTACTTCTCTATCTTCCATCGGGCCTCTTAAAACCTCTAAAGTATTTTTTTTAAATTCTAATAATTCATCCAAAAATAAAATTCCTAAATGTGCTAGACTAATCTCTCCTGGTTTAGGAATTTTTCCTCCTCCGATTAATCCTCTTTCAGAAATCGTATGATGTGGACTTCTAAAAGGTCTTTCATAAACTATACTATTTTCCTTTAAAATACCTGCTATACTATGTATTTTAGTTATTTCTAGAGCTTCTTTAAAACTTAAATCTGGAAGAATACTTGGAAGTCTTTTAGAAAGCATAGTTTTTCCAGAACCAGGTGATCCTATCATTAAAAAATTATGTCCTCCAGCTGCAGCAATTTCTAAAGCTCTCTTAGCAAGTTTTTGACCTTTAACTTCTGAAAAATTTATAAAAGTCTTTTTCTTTGTTTTTAATAATTCTTCTATATCAATTTTCTCTTGAATAACAGTAATTTTATCATTCAAATATAAAATTACTTGATTCAAATTTTCTAAGCCAATAACTTCTAAATTATTAACTATTGCTGCTTCACTAGCATTTTCCTTTGGTAATATAATTCTTCTGATTCCTTTTTTATATGCTTCTATACAAATTGGTAAAATTCCATTTATTTTATTTAATTTTCCATCTAAAGATAATTCTCCTATAAAAATAGTGTCTTTAAATTTTTCTGTTTTTATAATCCCCATAGAACCTAAAATTCCAGCAGCAATAGCTAAATCCAAAATTGCACCATCTTTTCTTATATTTGCAGGTGACAAATTTATAATATATTTTCTACTCGCAAGTTCAATTCCACAATTTTTGATTGCTGTTCTTACTCTTTCTTTTGACTCTCTAATATTAGTATCTGGAAGTCCAACTACATCCCAACAAGGCATACCAGCAGAAATATCAATTTCAACATCTATCAGAATTCCATCTAATCCTTGTAGAGACATGCTTTTTACAATTGATAACAAACAATTCCTCCTTTTTTATTATCTTATTTAATTTTAAAAATTTTGAAAAATTGGGAGAATTCCCAAAGATATTTAAATTTATGAAAATATGAAAAATAAATTTTACATATGATACAATAAAAAAAATGTGATGTCAACAGATATTTCAATAAATTCATAAAATTTTTATTATTTTACTTTTTACTTTATATCAAAATATAAATTTTAGCTATTTTCTATTATACAAAAAGAGTTTAATTCATAAGAATTAAACTCTTTTTATTTATTCATATACATAACACTCTAAATTTCTTCTTCCAAAAGCTAATGCTGCTGAGTGACTACCCATATATATATCTATTTTGTTATTTGATATTGCTCCTCCTCTGTCTTCAACTACAAACCATCCACCATTAGGTTTGTCTGATAAAGCAGGAATATAAATTACAGTTCCTACTGGATATCCTGCTCCAGCTGCAATTGTATGCCATTCCTGAGCTCTTGCTCCAGAACTTGTAATTCCAGTAGTCTTTCCACAACAAATTGCACATGAACAATATGCTGAGGTATTTAATCTAACTGTTTTTGGTGTCATACCTGCAACACTTGCTTCAATTACATCTGATGAATAAGCTGGTGTTCTGCTTGATCTTGCAGTTAATTTAGTAGAAATTTGAATAATTTTTTCTATTGGTTCTCTTATAACTGTTTCTGAAATTACTGTTTTTTCTACTTCAACATCATCTTGATATTTTACCTTATATTTAATTTCTTTTAATCCGTTTTCACCTTCTTGAATTACTGAATCTTTTGTTTCAGTACCGGCTTTTGAAACGTCTTTTGTTACTGTTTCATAAGGTATTTCTACTTGTTCAACAACAATCTTTTCTGTAACTGTTACATACTTTCCTAAAATTTCTTCTGTTGTAACATTTTCAATTTCTTCTGCAATCACTTTCTTTTCTTCAGTCATCTTAGAAATTGTAATTTTCTTAGAAGCATCAATTTTAGAATCTGAGGCAGGATATACAGTTTCATCTGGCAATACAATTATATGATTCTCTGCTAAAATTTCTGAAACTAAAACTTTTGAAGTTACAACTGTTGATTCATATCCTTCTGGGAAAGCTATTGTTACATAATTAACATCAGATTTAGAAGCCATAACTCCTATTGTAAGCAAACAAATTAGAATAATACTTATAAAAACAATTTTTCTAATTATCTTTATAGATAATTTTTCTTCTGTTTTCATAAATGCTCCTCCTTAAACTTGCAAGGCAATTATACTATTAAATTACTACTTTGTCAATGTTACATAATCTCTAATAATATGCTTAAAATCCCAAGTTTTAAAAGTAATACAAGCATTTTTAGTCATTTATTTTTAATAAATTTTTATTTCAAATTTCTTAAAGCTTCAACTCTTTCTTCTACTGAAGGATGTGTTGAAAATAAACTACTTTTATTTCTTTTCTCTTTAAATGGTGTAACTATATACATGTGTGCATTACTATTACTTGCCACATCTAATTCTTCATCATCTGAACTTATTTTCACTAGCGCTGATATAAGTCCATCTGGATTTCTTGTAAAAGATATTGCTGTTGCATCAGCTAAAAATTCCCTTCTTCTTGAAACAGCAAGTTGAATTAATTTTGAAATGATAGGAGAAATAATTAAAAATATTAAACCTATAATCATTAAAATTGCATTTCCTGAATTATTATCATCATCACTTCTTCTTGATCTAAAACTTACTCTCATAAACATATCAGAAAGCATTATCACAAATCCCACCATTACACTTATAACAGCTGATAATCTAATATCATAATTTTTTATATGTGCAAGTTCGTGTGCAATAACACCTTCAATTTCATAGTAATCTAATTTCTGTAATAACCCTTGTGTAACACAAATTATAGCATTCTCTGGATTTCTTCCTGTTGCAAAAGCATTTGGTTGCATAGAATCTATTACATATAATCTCGGCTTTGTTGTAAGCCCTGAAGTCAACATTAAAGCATCAAGAATATTAGTAATTTCTAAATCCTCTTCTTTCGTAGCTTCTCTTGCTCTTACAGATGCAAGTACAATTTTGTCACAATTATAGTAAGTTGCAATAGTAGATACTATAGAAAATATTAATGCTATTACTATAGCATATTCGCCAAAATTAAATGCATAACATAAATAATATAAAATTAGTGTTATCATTGTTAAAAATGCGAAAACTACTACACCTGTTTTTATTTTGTTTTTCTTTATATCTTCGTACATACAAAATCCTCTCTTTTAAAAATATTATTTCTAATTTTATAAAATATTATATTAATTATATCAAACTTTTTATTAAAAACAATAAAAGCTGCCAAATTTTATATGGCAGCTCTTATTTTAATTATTTACTGAAATCAACTTTAACATTTTGTTTTGCTTCTTCTGAAGTTGTTTTAAATAATTCTTTTTCTTTGAAATTAAACATTCCTGCAATTATATTTGTTGGTACAACTTGTAATTTTGTATTATACATAGTTACACTATCATTGTAAAATTGTCTTGCATAAGAAATTTTATTTTCTGTACTTCTTAATTCCTCTTGTAATTCTGAAAAGTTTCTATCAGCTTTTAAATCTGGATAATTTTCAGAAACTGCCATAATAGTTTTTAATGCTCCTGTTAATTGATCGTCTAAATTTGCTTTTTCACCAACTGTTTGAGCATTTGCCCAAGAAGTTCTAAGTTCTGTAACTTTTGTTAAAGTTGCTTCTTCATGAGCCATATATCCTTTTACTGCTTCAACTAAATTTGGTATTAAATCAAATCTTCTTTGTAATTGAACATCTATTTGACTCCAAGCATTATCAACTTTTAATCTTGATTGAACCAAACCATTATACATAGCAATTATGATAACAACTATGGCAATTAATATTATTAATAATACTAACATATTAAATTCCCTCCATATATAAATTTAAAAATATTATATCAATATAATATAAATTATGCAATACCTAAAATTGTAATAAAAATAAGATATTTCTGTTTTAAAAATTTTTATAGTTATTTGACAAACTATAATATAATTGATATATATAATTTATATTATAATAATTAATTTAAAATAAATAGATATAATATAATTAGTATACAAATTAGTTTTATAATAAATTTATAATTTAGGAGGTAATGTATGATAAAACACATTTCTAACAACACTGATTTTCAAAAAGAAGTACTTGACAACTCAAAAATTGTTTTAGCTGATTTTTTTGCTGAATGGTGTGGTCCATGTCAAATGTTAGCACCAGTTTTAGAAAATATATCAAAAACTAAAACAGATGTGGATATTGTTAAAATAGATATCGATAAAAATATGGAACTTGCTTCCAAATATAATATTGAACTTGTTCCAACTTTACTATTTTTTAAAGACGGCAATCTAAAAAAAACCTTAACAGGTTACATGCCTGAAAACTCTTTAGTAAAAGAATTTGAAAATTTATAAAGGAGATGAGTTTATGAAAGGTTTTATTATAAATCCAGATAGAGAATATGCAAACAAAATTTTAGAAGGTGTATATAAAAAAGATGGACATTGTCCTTGTAGAGTTGTTGTAGATGATACCACACTTTGTCCCTGTGACGAATTTGTAAATGATGGTATTTGTAAATGCAATTTATATGTAAAAAAATAATATTAAAAAAGCTCCTTATTTCAAAGGAGTTTTTTTGTGCTAAATATTATGAATAATATTTAAAATAAAGAAGAGATAGGTCTTTACCTATCTCCCCAGGGATTATTAATTATTTTCAGAAAATATTTTTAAATACCTTTCATTTTCATATATTTATTATAACTTACATAAGCTAATACTATTAATATAATTACTGGTAATATTATTACTTTTGCACCAGCTGCTGGGATTTTTGTTCCAGCTACTGTATTATCTTTTGTATTTGTATTTGGATTATTATTTACATTTTTGTTGGTATTTGTATTTGTGTTTTTATTTTCATTTTTGTTTTCATTCTTATCATCGTCATCTGCTTTATTCTCATTTTTGCTATCATTTTTATCTTCATCATCTGTCTTATTTTCATCTTTATCACTATCATCTGGATTTTCTGTTACTTGTTTTACTGTTAAGTTAATATTTTTTGTAATTTCTTCTGATTGTTCTGAACCAGCTGTTATAACAAACATTGAATAAGATATAGCATCTTTGATTTCTCCAACAGTAGCATCAGATTTTACTTTAAAGTTAATTGTAATTAAATCTGTATCCTCTGTAATACCATTATTGAAATCAATTACAATTTTTGAATCATTTTCTGATTCTGGGTCTCCATTAAATCCAATATATGCAGATGAACTTGATATATCATTTGCGTTTGCATTTGTTAAATCTTCAACAACTAATGTTTCATTACCAATTTTTACATTATTTTCTTCATCTTTTTCAATGCTATCTACTGTAATTGGTTCAATAACATCTTTGTTATAATTTACATACCCTTCAACACTAGTTACTTTTTGATTTTCATCAACATCTTTTAAAGAAAGTTTGACAGAAACTGTTTCTCCTCTTTCTATTGTTGATTTATCTATTGAAACTCCTATAGTTGTTGAAATTGCAGCATAAACGCTTGTACAAATTAGTGTAAATGCAATAAATAATTGCAATAATATTAACTTATTTTTTTTCATAAACTTGTCTCCTCATTTTTATTTATACAATATAAGCATACCATTTACACAATTAAAATGCAATACCTTTTTTTACCTTTTTAGTATTTTTTATCTTAATCTTGGCAACCTGTTTCAAAAGTTGCCAAGATTGTTTAATTATTTACTATTTTTATAATTTAAATTATATCCTTTTACTTCAGCTCTATGATATAGTAATAATTTTGAATCTGTTATATCAACTTTTCCATTATCATCTATATCTGCTGCTTCAAAAGCACTTCCTATTAAGTTTGCATCTTTAACTTCGTTTCTATAAGCTTTTATTAATACTGAATCTAGTGAATTAGCAACCCCATCTCCATTTACATCGCCTTTTACAACTACTTCATATACTAATAAGTCTCCATTTTCATCTTTTACTACTTCTCCATCTTTATCTTGGATTTGAACATACATTCCTGTAGCTACATTGCCTGATGTAATTGTTTCTCCATCTTTCTTTATAACTACATTATATTCTTCGTTATCTAAAAGAATTGTTTTAAAATCTTCAACTGGTGTTTTAGGACTTACTTCAGTTAAATATTCATCTTCAACTTTATAACCTAATTCTAAGTCTACCCCTGGCTTTTCAGGATCTTCACCTTTATCAACTTTTATTATAATTGTTTTTGTTTCTTTAATACTATCATTAACTGTAACATCTACTGTTAATGTTATTTCATCAGCTGATTCATCAGCACCTAATGTTAATTTACCTTCTGATGAAATATTTGTATCTTGACTTGTAAATCCGCTTAAAGACCATTTAACTTCTTTACTTGTTACTTCTGTTCCTGTAACTTCAACTGTAAAGTCTTGTTCTCCTCCTGGTTTTACTACTACATTTTCTGATGGTTCTACTGTTATTACAACTTCATCTGTTGGATCTTCTGGTTCTTTGTTTACTGCTACTACAACTTCTTTTTTAACTGTATTATCGAAGTTTGATGTAGCTATTACTTTAATTTCTCCTGCTGTTTCATCTTCTGCTACAACTAATTTTCCTTCTGATGAAATTGTTGTATTTGCACTTAAGTTTCCTTCTACTGACCAAGTTACAGTTGTATCTGTTACATCTTTTCCTGTAACTTCTGCTGTAAAGTCTTGTTCTTCCCCTGGTTTTACTACTACATTTTCTGATGGTTCTACTGTTACTACAGTTTCATCTGTTGGTTCTTCTGGTTCTTTGTTTACTGCTACTACAACTTCTGTTTTAATTGTATTATCGAAATTTGATGTAGCTATTACTTTAATTTCTTCTGCTGTTTCATCTTCTGCTACAACTAATTTTCCTTCTGATGAAATTGTTGTATTTGCACTTGAATTTCCTTCTATAGACCATGTTACTGTTTTATCTGTTATATCTTCTGATGTAATTTCAGCTGTAAAATCTTGTTCTTCTCCTGGTTTTACTACTACATTTTCTGATGGTTCCACTTTTATTATTCTTTCATCTATAGGTTCATCTGGATCAATAGTACTTACTGTTACTACATCATTTTTTGTTCCATCAAAGTTTGAAACAGCCATTACATGAATTACTTCTGCAGTTTCGTCTTCTCCAACAGTTAATGTTCCATCTTCTGCTATTGTAGTATTTGCACTTAAGTTATCTAAAACTGACCATGTAACTGATGTATCTAATAAATCTTCTCCTTCAACTAATGCTGTAAATACTTGTGTTTCTCCAGGTTTTACTACCACATCTTCTGAAGGTTCAACTTTTACACTTGTTACTGTTCTATCTTTTACAACATATTTTATTGTTGCTTTTGTTCCTTCACCAACACAAGTTTCTACTGGTGTTCCATCTCCAGACATTGCTATGACTTCAACAACGCCTTCTTTTTCACCAACAGTACGTGTGTTTAATGTTACATATTTTCCTTCTGATTCGATTCTACCATTTTGACTTGTTTCACCAAAAGCTGTTCTTTCAACGTCTATTGCCAATAATTGTGTAAATATTTTTGGTAGATCAACATCTATTGTAGATGGATAATCAGATAAGAATATTGGTTCTTCAATATTTAATGTTATATTTTGATTATTTAAGTTAATATTAATTGTGTCTTCTCTTGCTAAATAATTTCCGTCATTTCCACCTGTTTTCCAATCTAAGAATTCCATAATTGGTGTTATATCTGTTATTTGGTTATATGATAAATCTAAATTCATTAGTGTTTTTTGTGATTTGGTAAAATTGAATTCTAATTTTCCAGATATCATATTATGACTTGCATCTAAATCTACTAAATATTCCATGTTTTCTAGTGGTTTAATACTTGGAATATAGTTATATGCTAAACCTAATTTTCTTAAATATTTAATTGCTGACCAATCTACTTCAGTAATATCTGTAATATAGTTTGCATTTGCATATAATTCTCTTAACCCTGTTAATGTTGAAATTTTTTCAATTCCTTCTAAGTATGCATTATAAGAAATATCTAATTTTCTTAATTTTGGTAATGTAATGTAAATTGAAACTTCTCCACTATTTGTTACAAATTTACTTGATAAAGCTACAACTTCATTATATAAATTTAAATCTCCTTGATATTTTTCATTAAAATCTATAGCTTCTTTTATATTTATTGTTTTTATTATAGCATTTGATAATTTATTATATACTTCTATAACTTCTTTATCATCTGCTTCAACATCTTTTTCAAGTTCTTCTAATTTTGCAAATATTTCATCTACATTTTCATAATTAGTTGTATTATATACTAAAGATTTTAATTCTGTATATGGTCCTGAACATGTTGGTAAATTTATTATATCTCCACTATCATCAACATTTGTATAATCAAATGTTAATTTCATATAATTAATAAATGCATCATATAAATCATTTCCATCTGTAACATTTGCTTCTAGATTATTTAATATTTCTCTTTCTAATGTTACATCTATTCCTTCATATTCAAAGCTTTTAATTCTTTGTTTTAAATATTCTTCACAATAACATTGTGAAACTGCTGTTGTTGGGATTTCCATTCTATGGATTAAACAATATGTTCCCATTTCAGAATATAGAGCAACTTCTCTAAATTTATCAATCATTTGAGTCCAATATATTCTTGATCCTGCTGTATCTTCCATTAATTTTGCAAAATATTCTTGTAAAGGATATTCTACTTCTTCAGAATCGAAGTCAATTCCAAACGCTGCTGACAATAAGTCTTTATCTAATTCAGATAAACCTTGATTAGATTCAAGTGTACCTAATCTTGAAATTTCAGCTTCAACTAATCCTCTAACTGTTTCTGCACTACCTAGCATTGTATCTTTAAATGTTAAATATTGTTCAAAATCTAAATAATTTAATTCTGGTGTTAAAAGTGTTGCAAGTTTATGTTCATTATTGTAAATATTATATAATGAACTTAAATATGAATATAATCCAGATACACCTTTTTCAGTATCATTTAATCTATCTTCTAATATTTCAATATATCCGTCTGTATGTTCTTTTTTTCCTGTTGCTTCATCTACAGTATCATATCCATAAATATTTTTTAGAATTTCTTCTATCTCTTTTGCTTTATTTTCAAGCTCTTGTTCATAATTTTCATTTTTAGTTTTTTCTGTTACTGTAGTCTCTGTTCCATCTTCTGCTGTTTCTGTTTTTTGTGTTTCTGTATATTCTTCTATTTTAGAAGCTTCTTCAAATTTTGTTAAAATTTCTTGTATAGCATTTGCTATATTTTGTATTTCAGCATCTGCTGCTGTTTTATTTGTTTTTGTTTCTGATAATGATTTACTTAAATTACCATATTCTCTTGATGTTAAATAATAATTATATTTTTCTTGAATTTTACTTTCAAAAGCATCTTTATTTGCTTGTAAATTATAAATTGGTTCAATATCACTTAAATAGTTATGTGATACATTTAAATATGAACTTAAACCAACAAATTTTTCAAGTCCGGTTAAATCTCTTATTTCTTTATTATTTAACATTAATGAAGTAATTTTATTTACTAAATCTTCGTTATCAATAACAAAAGTTTTAGCATCATCATAAGCTTGAATATAAAGATCTCTATTTGCTCCATTATGATAAATAGCATATCCTTCTTTTAATGTAACAACACCTTCTTCATCTGTTGTTGAAATTAGTTGTTTTTCAAACTTATCTGTATAATATTCTCCTTTTTCTCCTTCATCATAAAGATAAACTCTGTTTGTTTCTGTATCTAAAATATAACTTGGTTCATCTTCTCCAACTATTGTTAAGATTAAATTATTACCTTCTGTTGTATATGTACATTCATCTTTAATTATTTCTCCATCTGCATTTACTTCAAAAGGATAACTGTCTAATTCATTATTTATAGTTTGTCCTGCTGTTAATTGTTCTTTAATTGCTTTATAAAGATTTGAATCTTCAGTTGTTATTGCAGTTGAATCGCTATCATGAACAACAACATATATGTAGAATCTACTTCCATTTAATATGTTTGTTGCTGCTGGATTTAAATTGGCTGCACTTCCTGCTTCAGTTGGATCATCATAAATATATATTTCTAATTTAAATAACCCTTTGTATGGACTTCCATCATCTGAAGCAATTCTTAATTTCATTGTGTCATTTCCTTCAGTAACTGGATTTGATATTTCCTCTAAATAAGGTAGAAATATAGTTCCATTTTCTGAAATAGCTGATTGTTTAATCCAAACAGATTTAATATAACCAGCTTTTTCTAAAATTCTTGGAAGTGTATATTCTGCAATAACAGCATTATCAGATGCTTCTTCAACATCTATTATAGCCTCATTAACTATAGTTACTGTTTGACCGCTTAATATAACTGTTCCATTACTTGCTTTAATAGAATTTATCAATTCATCAATCTCTGATACATCTTCTAATTGGTTAGTTGATAAATCTAAATATTTTAAAGGTAAGCCAGTTAAAACAGCTAAATTACTATCTTTAGTAATATTGTTACCAGAAAGCTCTAAATGAGCTAAATTTGTGAAATTCTCTAAACCTGTAAGATCAGAAATTTCACCTTCATTAAGGTTTAACTCAGTTACACGAGCTTTGTTTTCTTCGGTAATTGATATACTATGAGTAATATCATTACCAATGAAAGAAATTCCTTGTTTTTCAAGGCTTTTCTTTACAGCTGTGTACAATTTGCTGTTTAACTCAATCTCTCCACCTTCAGCTGCACTTGCTGCAAAAACAGGCATAATGCAGTTCAATAGCATAATGATTATTAATGCGATTGAGATTAACATTTTCCTTTTCATAATAAATCCTCCCTGTATATTTCTGAATATTTTCATTAGCAATATCATAGCATTTACATTTTTTTTTTCAATAGTATTTTTTTTCAGTTTTTACAACTCCTACCAAAAGCTTTTACGGAAAGTCTTTTATTGGGCATAGCCATCTTTTTATTAAGTTTTTGTTACTTTTTTTTGCAAATTTAATACTTTTCTTACGAATAGTGGGATTAACAGCTTTTTTGTAATAAGGAAAATTATACCTAATATAAATTTTAGCTTTTACTTTAAACTTTAAAATTTTCTAAATAACAAAAATACTATAGTTTCTATTACTAAAAACTATAGTATCTAAATTCTATAAATTTTAACTTTTTAAAAAATTATTAAATTATATTTTAAATAATCTTCTAGCATTTTCATAAGTTATTTTAGCAATTTCTTCTAAAGGTTTATCTTTAATTTCCGAAATTTTCTCAGCTACTATTTTTACATTTCTAGAATCATTTCTTCTTCCTCTAAAAGGCTCTGGTGTAAGATAAGGTGAATCCGTTTCAATTAGTAATCTATCAAGTGGAACAAGACTTACAACATCTTTAGCTTTTGCATTTCTAAAAGTTATATTTCCACTAAAAGATATATAAAAGTCTAATTTTAAAGCTTCTTTTATTAATTCTTGATTTAATGGACAACAATGAAATACTCCTTTTTCTTTTACTGGATGATTTTTTAAAATTTCTATTGTATCTACCCAAGCATCTCTAGTATGAATAATTATTGGTTTACTTAAACGATTTGCTATATCAATTTGTTTTATAAAAAGGTCTTTTTGAATATTTTTATTATCTTTATTCCAATAATAATCTAAACCTATCTCTCCTATTGCAACAATTTTATCCTTTTTGGCAAGATTTTCTATCTCTTTTAAATTTTCTTCTGAAAAATCTTCTATATCATTTGGAGATATTCCAGCACTTGCATATATAAAGTCGTTTTCTTCTGCTAATTTCAAAGCATTTTTACTTTGCTCCAAATTATATCCTGCACACATAACAGTTGTTATTCCAAATTTAAAAGTTTCTTCTATTATTTCTTTTCTATCATTTTCAAAGCTCTCACTATTATAATGAGAGTGTGAATCAAAAAATTCCATTTTTTTACTCCTTAAATAATGCTGTTACATAAGCTACGGCATATTGTTTACAATGCGATATGCTAATTTCTAAATCTTCCAAACCGCTAATTTTAAAATGTAAATTAACCTCTGGTTTTCCATTTTCAGCATTTAATATTTCGAAATCTTTCCAAGAATATTCAAAATTAATGTAATTGCTTAATGCTTTATATATAGCCTCTTTGGCAGCAAATCTTGCCGCATAACTCTGATATTTTTGAATATTTTTAGACTCACAATACTCTCTCTCTTTTTCAGTATACATAGAATCTAAAAACTTTTCTTTTTTAGATTCTATTATCTTTTTTATTCTTTCTATTTCTATTATATCTGTCCCAATTGCTATTTTCATATAAAATCCTTCTCATGATAATAAATACATTAAAAATATTATATTTATTGTATTAAAAATTAAAGAAAAAATTAATAAAATTACTATTACAGAATAATATACATTATTTTTTTCTATATTTAATTGTTTATATATTACTTCATATTTGTTTTGTATTTCATTATATAATTCTTCTAATTCCAAAGTTCTATTAAGAGTTTTTGTATATAACATTCCTGTATCATCTAAAGTAATATCTTTATTCCAAATCTCTTTAGTAAAGTTAATGAATTTTTTTCTCATTCTAACAATTTTATCATATTCTTTAAAATCGTTATTAAGTTTCATTAAAAACAATCTTTTATATAGTCCTAATATATATAGGTAGAAATACTGATTTTCATATTCATAAGGAAGTTTAGTATAATTATAAGTATCTATTCCTGAACACATAAGATTTGAACTCATATTAGAAATCGTTGTCTTAACATATTTTAATTTTTCTATAATATGCAAATTATGTTCTATATTTGCTCTATTAAAATCAGAATTATAATTACTCGGAAGTACATTTGCAAACTTTAAAAAATCATTTTCTATATTAAAGAAATCTGTTTTTTCATTCCAATTACTAGTTTCTACACATGCATAAGAATATGTGTAAAATTGTGAATTAATTAAACTTTCTTTAGAATTATTTTTCTGTTTAGTATTAATACCAGTTATCTGATTTATAAGTTCTGATAAATCTTTCATATCTTTAAAAGTATCTGTTTGAATTCTAATATTTTCAAAATCTTTTAAAGACGCAAATTCTGAATTGATACCTTTAAATCTATAATTAAAATCTAATACATCTATAAACCTATTAGTATTTTCTATATGTGTTTTCATTGTGAAAAAGCATATTCCTGTATTAAAACAAATAATTTCTATACCTTCTATTTTAAAGAAAATTCCGTTTTCTGTTCCAACTTTTCCTTGTATATCTGATGCTAAATTATAAGTAAAACACGCTACATTTCTTTTCACAATTTTATTTTTCTTTTTTTCTATGTCTAATGAATTGAAATTTTTAAATTTTTCACCTCTAAGTTCAAAACTAGGAAACATAAAAGATCTTATATTAGGCAAGAAAAAATTATATATATCTAAATCTTTTTCTTTTTCAAATATCTTATATGAGCATTTTTTATCTTTTAGAAGTTTATAAATATACTTATCATATTTATTTTCATCTATTATATATGGATGTATAAAATAAGTATATTGATATTTTGTCATTAGTTCCAAAACTATTACCTACTTTCTTCTTCTGTTACTTTGTATAAACATTTAAACTTAAATCATTATATCTATTCCACTCTGCAATAAAATCCACAAATAAATATTCATCTAAATTTCTACTTGGTTTTACAACTACTGTTCCATCTGATTTTAAGCAGCCCCACACACCATCTTTTTTAACAGCACAATATCCAAATTCATTTTGTTCTTTTGCATCATCATATATACAATCTACTATTCTTTCACCTTTTTTATTTTCATATCCATATTTGCCATTTTCTTTTACTAAAAATAGTGTATTTGTTGCTAAAATTTCTTTATTAGTTTTCTCTTCAAATTTAAAATTATAATATTTGTAATCATCATTTTGTCTAACTCTTAAATAGCCACTCTCTATATTTAATTCTGATATAATAATATTTTCTAATACTTTTTTAAATTCTCTATCATAAATATCTGTTGTATGATTTTCATTTTCACACTCGAAAAAGTCTGCTTCATTTATATATGTTATTAAATCATAGTTAAATTCTACTCCGAGTATTTCCAGATTTATCTATAATTCCATATTTTCCATCTTTTTGTGCTATAAAAGCATTTGAGAATGCAAATTTTAAATTATCATATTCTGCCGGAATTAGTTCTTCTCCAGATTTATTAATTACTCCATATTTTCCAGATTTTGTAATAATAAAATTATCAATATTTATACTTTCTATACTATCAAAACCTGTATTAAGGACTATATTTCCAGATTTATCTACAACTTCTGTTTTTCCATTTTCAACAACTACATAATAACCATTTCCTGATACTTTTTTTATTTCATCATATTTAGTATCTAGTATTTTTGTTTTATCTGGGCTTATTATTCCAAATTTATTTTCAGAATTTTTTACAATATAACCTGCTTCATAGTTTTCTGCAAGATTTGTAATATCTGCATATTCAGTAGGAATTACTATTTCTCCCATGCTAGTATTTACTAAACCTTTTTTTCCATCTTTTTCAATAATTAAACTTTTTTCAAGTCCTGTTAAAGAGTAAATATTATCATATTCTGGTTTTAATATTTCTTTTCCTTCAAAATTTATAAGTCCAAATTTTCCATCTTTTTCAAATTTTAAGACATTATTTTCATACCATACATTATTTCCGTCTGTATTTTCAATAGCTTGTACTAAATTATATTCTGTTAATATTTCATTTCCATCTTTATTTAACACTTTAGTTTTATAAGTCTCTGAATTATAATCAACATCATAAGTACAAATAAAAATATCTTTATTTTTATCTGGTACTATAATCATTTCATCATAAGTTGTATCTATCACTTTATTTGCTTTGTTATCAATCACACCCCATTTATTGTTTTCTAAAACACTAATATAAGTAGTAAGTGAAGAAACTTCATTAGTTTTATCATCTGTTGTTAATATATTTTTTAAGGATACTATAATCATAATAAATACTACTATAGCTATAATTGTCGCAATTACTTTTTTTATATTCAATCTCGGAGTATCATCAAATCTTTTCCCTCTATTTCTACTCATATTTTCCCTCCAAAACATTAAAAAATTCATAATTTCACATAGATAATATATCATTTTAATAGAAAAAAAACAATATATTAATTAGAAAAAAAGAAAGAACTTTAAATATAAGTTTTAGCTCAATTTAAAATACTTTCTTTAATTTATTATAATTTTTATAAATTTATTTATTCAAAAAATACTGATATATTTCATTTTTTGAAACATTTCTATCTTTAGCGATTTTTTTAATTATTTCCTTTTTATCTAGCCCCTTTTTTTCATAAAATTCATAATGGAATTCTAAAGTTTGTGCATTTAAATTTGAAAGTTTTATATCTTTTTCTGATTTGTAATTTCCCTCAATTAAAATTACAAATTCCCCTTTTATTTCTTCTAAATTTTCAAGTATACTTTTTATATCATTTCTAATAAAATTTTCATGTATTTTTGTTAATTCTTTTGCAAGTACAATTCTTCTGTTTCCAAAAACATCCAAAACCATTTCAAGAGTCCCTTTAAGTTTATGTGGAGCTTCATAAAATATTAGAGTTTTTGTTTCATATTTTAATTCCTCTAATTTTTCTCTTTTTTCTTTTTTTATTGAAGATAAAAAACCAACAAAACAAAATTCTTTTGTAGAAAGTCCAGATGCAATTAAAGCATTAATAAATGCACAAGCTCCTGGTATTGGTATTACATTTATATCATTTTCAATTGCTTCTTTAACTATTTCTTCCCCTGGATCTGATATTCCTGGTGTTCCAGCATCAGAAACTAAAGCTATGTCCTTTCCTTCTAATAATTTTTCAATTAATATTTTACTTCTAGTTTTTTCAGTTTGCTTATAATAGCTTATAAGCGGTTTTGAAATATTAAAATGATTTAATAGACCAAGTGTATGTCTTGTATCTTCAGCCGCAATTAAATCTACATTTTCTAATACTTTTAAAGCTCTTAATGTTATATCTTCCAAATTTCCTATTGGAGTTGCTACTAAATATAAATTCCCTTTCATTTTTCCTCTCTTTTCTTATTATAAATTTTTAATATTTCATCAGTATATTGACCATCATCTCTATAAATTATAAGTGGGGAATGAAGTTTTAAGTATTCTTTCGCATTTTTTACTGCTTTTACTAGTATAAGTTTAGGTTTCTCATTTACTTTAGACTGCACAAATCGTATCTCCTTTGGCTCTAATCTATATTTTCTAAGTAAACACATTATATCTGCAAGTCTTTCTGCTCTATGTACCATATAAAATTCACCTAAAGATTTTAAAAGTTTACTACTTTTTTCTATTATATCCTCTAAGGTACATTTTACTTCATGTCTAGATATAAGTTTTTTTATTTCTATATTTCTTGCGCCTGTATTAAAGGGTTTATATGGTGGATTAGTAACAATTGCGTCAAATTCGTTTTTATTTAAAATATTAAATATATCATTAATATCTATATTAATAACTTCAAATTTTTTCTCTAAACTATTTAATAAAGCGCTTCTCTTAGACATATTAGCCACTTCTTCTTGAATTTCTATTCCATAAATTTTTTCTAATTTTGTTTTTTCACAAAGAAGTATTGATATAACACCTGTTCCACTTCCTATATCTATAACTTTTGCATTTTTCTTTATATTTTTGGCAAAATCTGAAAGTAATATACTATCTATTCCAAAACAAAAACCTGTTTTATTTTGAATTATTTTTAAATTTTTATATTCTAAATCATCTATTCTTTCATTTTCTTTTACATATATTGACATATTAATCTATTCCTTAATATAAATTTCTTATACATAATACCACAAAAGCTAGTATTTATCAACATTATATCTATTTAAACAATATTCTATAAAATTTTAAATTTCATTTTCATTATTATTTAAAGCACTATTTTCATAAATTGTATTTTCATTATTTTTTGAATTGTTATTTGGATTGCTATTTTTCATATTTAAAATTGCATTATTTATATCTTCTTTTTCTTCTCCTTCTATTAATATTTTTATATCATTTACTTCTGTTAATTCTGTTAAAGTTTCAAAAATCGTATAAATTGCTTGAACTTTTTTTACTTCATCTATACTATTTTCGATAAATTCTTTACTAAAATTAATTGTAACACAGCCGTTTTCAAAAACTGTTTCTAAAATTTTAGTTCCTTCTGGAATTAATTTTTCTAAATTCTGATTTTCTGGACCTGAAATTAAAATATTTAATAACTCTTGATAAGGATCTCTTAGCAATAATTTTGAATCTATTAACTTAGTTTCTTTGTCAATCTCACCATTCTCCTTATTTCTAAAATAAAGAGTTATTATTGTTTTTCTAAGCGCTGTTTGGCTCACCTCAGTTTCTGGTACATATTCAGTTTCAATGTCAATATTTAATACTATTATAGTACCTACTATCAATATAATCGCAATTACTATTAAAATTATCCATTTTTGCATAGCTTTTCCTCCTTTGTAAATAATATTCTAAAATGAATTTTTTATTCATTTTTATATCTCGTTTTTTATACTAGATAATATAATATCTTTTATTATATTGTTGACTATTTTTAAGTTTTGGTATATTATATAGTATATTTTTAGAAAAAGGAGTATTTATGGCAAAGGTTAGAGATTTAGTAAGTGGCTTAACACATTGTATTGGAGCTGCATTATCACTTGTTGGTTTAGTTCTTTTAATAGTATTCTCTTCTATATGGGGAGATGCTTATGACATAGTTTCTTTTACTATATTTGGTACAGCACTCTTTTTATTATATCTTTTTAGTACACTATATCATTGGTTAAATATTGGTGAAAAAGGTATTAGAGTTTTCAAAAAATTTGATCATATAATGATATATGTTTTAATAGCTGCAACATATACACCTATTTGCTTAGGTCCAATGAGAGGTCCTTGGGGATGGTCTATATTTGGTATAATATGGGGATTTGCTATTTTAGGAATAATTCTTACCGCAGTATGGATAAAAGCCCCAAGAGCATTAACTACAAGTATATATCTTGCTATGGGATGGGTAGTTTTAATAGCTATATATCCATTATTTAAAGTTTTTCAAGAAGCAAATCTATTATATAGCCTTGCCTGGCTAGTAGCTGGTGGTATTTTCTATACAATTGGTGGTTTAA
The DNA here is from genome assembly GCA_900553685.1 of uncultured Clostridium sp. Lineage (GTDB taxonomy): Bacteria > Bacillota > Clostridia > TANB77 > CAG-508 > Scatovivens > Scatovivens faecipullorum. Next base: position 17,678 of record USEI01000012.1, on the reverse strand, counting down.
TATATGGATTAAAATGGCCAAATTTAAATCTAAAACATTTTGGCTTTCATGAAATCTTTCATATATTTGTTATGCTTGGTAGTGCCTGTCACTTTTGGTTTATACTAATATATGTATTAAAAATATAAATAATTTTAATATCCTTTATATATATAAAGGATATTTTTTATAATACAAAAATCTTTAAATGAAGATTAAAATAATGTAAAATTTTTACATTATTTATATAACCTTATAAATTACCTATAACTTTTAATTTTGTTAATATTTTTTTAACATTTGTGGAAGTTATAAACATTGACAAAAAACGACAAAGGTTATAAAATACATGATATTAAGATATAATTTTTATTAACTTTTTATTTTGAGAGGTAAATTATGAATAAATTATTACATGTTGGTTTAGATATAGGCTCAACAACAGTAAAAATTGTAATTTTAAATGAAGATTTAGAAACTATTTATTCAAATTACGAAAGACATTTTTCAGATACAAAATCTACATTATACAATGTTTTAAATAAATTAATAAAAGACTTTCCAGACAACACTTTCACGATTTCTTTAACAGGTTCTGGTGCTCTTGACATATCAAAAATTTTAGGTGTTAATTTTATTCAAGAAGTTATAGCTTGCAAGTCAGCTGTTGAAAAATTGATCCCTCAAACAGATGTTGTTATAGAACTTGGCGGTGAAGATGCAAAAATAATATATTTTGATAAATTTATAGAACAAAGAATGAATGGAACTTGCGCTGGAGGTACAGGTGCATTTCTAGATCAAATGGCATCACTTCTAAATACAGATACAAATGGATTAAATGAACTTTCAAAAACTTATGAAACAATTTATCCTATCGCTTCTCGTTGTGGAGTTTTTGCAAAAACAGATATCCAACCTTTATTAAATGAAGGAGCAAGAAAAGAAGATATTGCAGCATCAATTTTTCAAGCTGTTGTAAATCAAACTATTAGTGGATTAGCTTGTGGTAGACCAATAAAAGGGAAAGTAGCTTTTCTAGGAGGTCCGTTAAACTATTTACCAGAATTAAGAAAAAGATTTATTGAATCCTTAAAACTAACAGATGATAAAATCATTGTACCAGAAAATGCTCATCTGCTAGTAGCTACAGGAGCTGCCTATGCTTCATTAGAAACAACTCCAATTACAACTGAAGATTTAAAGAAAAAATTAAAAGATTTTAAAAAAGCTAAATACACAGAAGGAAAGACCCTTCCAGCTTTATTTGAAACAGAAGAAGATTACAAAGAATTTAAAGAAAGACATGATAAGGATAAAGTTAAAAGAAATGAATTAAAAACTTATGAAGGTGACGCCTTCATTGGTATAGATGCTGGTTCTACAACCACTAAATTAGTTTTAATAGATAGAGATGGTGCTCTTTTATATTCTTTATATGGAAGTAATAAAGGAAATCCATTAAAAAGTGTTATAAATATGTTAAAAAAGCTTTACAAAGATATTCCAGAAAAAGTTAAAATACGTTTTAGTGGTGTAACTGGATATGGTGAGAAATTAATTCAAACAGCTTTAAATGTTGATTTAAATGAAATTGAAACAATAGCTCATTATACTGCTGCAAAAGAATTTTTACCAAAAGTTACCAGTATAATAGATATTGGTGGCCAAGATATGAAATACATAAAATTAAAAAATAACACTATTGACAATATAATGCTTAATGAAGCTTGTTCTTCAGGTTGTGGATCTTTTTTAGAAACATTTGCAAAAAGTCTAGGTTTAAAAATAGAAGAGTTTGTTGCAGAAGCATTAAAGTCTAAATCTCCTGTTGATTTAGGTTCTAGATGTACCGTATTCATGAATTCTAAAATAAAACAAGCTCAAAAAGAAGGCTATTCTGTTGGAGATATTTCTAGTGGTCTTTCTTATTCAATAATAAAAAATGCTATTCAAAAAGTTATGAAAGTTAGAGATGTTAAAACATTAGGAAAAAATATTGTTGTTCAAGGCGGTACTTTTTATAATGATGCTGTTTTAAGAGCCTTTGAATTAATAGTTGGAAAAAATGTTGTAAGACCAGATATTGCGGGACTTATGGGCGCTTATGGTATTGCTTTACTTGCAAAAGAACAATATAACGCCAATTTAGATATGGAATATAACTCTACAATTTTAAAAACTGAAGAATTAGACAGTCTTAACATAAAAATTTCACATGTTCGTTGTAAAGGATGTGAAAATAATTGTTTATTAACAATAAATACTTTTGAAAATGGTAAAAAGTTTATTTCTGGAAACAGATGTGAAAAAGGAGCTGGACAAGTTACAGAAAAAAAAGATTTACCAAATATTTACAAATATAAATATGAAAGATTATTTGGCTATACACCTCTTTCAGAAGAAGCTGCAAAACGTGGAACAATTGGTATCCCTAGAGTTTTAAATATGTATGAAGATTATCCATTCTGGTTCACATTTTTAACAAAACTTGGTTTTAGAGTAATTATTTCTGAAAAAAGTAATAGGAAAACTTATGAAAAAGGTATTGAATCAATGCCTTCTGAGTCAGTATGTTATCCTGCAAAACTAGCTCATGGTCATGTTATGAGTTTATTAAAACAAGGTATAAAAACTATTTTTTACCCTTGTATACCATATTCAAGAAAAGAATATGAACAATCAGATAACCATTATAACTGTCCTATTGTTATTTCATATTCGGAAGTTATAAGAAATAATATAGAAGAATTGAGAAATGCTGATATAAAATATATAAATCCATTTCTTCCTATTGATGATATAAAAAACTTAGTAAAAGTTGTTTATGAATCAGACTGCTTCAAAGAATATCAATTTACCAAAAAAGAATTAAAAGAAGCAGCTGAAGCAGCTGAAGCTGAGTATCAAAAGTATAAAGAAGATGTTAGAAAAAAAGGTAGAGAAACAATAAAATACATAAAAGATAATAACTTAAGAGGAATCGTTCTTGCAGGTAGACCATACCATGTTGATCCTGAAATAAATCATGGTATAGATACACTAATAACAAGTTTAGGTCTTTGTGTATTATCTGAAGATAGTGTTTGCGAACTGAATAAAGGAGTAAGTCATCACTTAAGAGTTGTTGACCAATGGGTATTTCACTCTAGATTATATGCTGCTGCAGAATTTGTAGGAAAACATGATTTTCTTGAAATGATTCAACTTAACTCTTTTGGTTGTGGTGTTGATGCAGTAACTACTGATCAAGTAGAAGAAATTTTAAAAAGTTATAACAATATGTACACACTAATAAAAATCGATGAAATCAACAATTTAGGAGCAATTCGTATTCGTATTCGTTCATTACTTGCAAGTATGAATAAACGTATATCTCAAAAAGAAGAAGAAAAAGCTGAAGAAGAAAAAAATAAAGAACTTGGAAATTATGAAATAAAAAGAGTTGCTTTTACTAAAGAAATGAGAGAAAATTATACTATTTTAGTACCTCAAATGGCTCCTATTCATTTTGAATTACTAGAATCAGCTCTAAAAGTTCTTGGATATAATGTTGAACTTTTACGAGAGTGTACAGATAAAACAGTTGAAACAGGTTTAAGATATGTCAATAATGATGCTTGTTACCCATCAATATTAACAACTGGACAATTCATTGAAGCTTTACAATCTGGTAAATATGATGTAAATAAAACAGCATTAATAATGTCACAAACTGGTGGTGGTTGCAGAGCAACAAATTATATTGGCTTTATTAGAAAAGCATTAAAAGATGCTGGTTTTTCAAATGTTCCTATAATATCATTTAATGTTGTTGGAATGGAAAAATCAACAGGCTTTAAAATAACTATACCAATGGCAATCAATTTAATAAAGGGCGTTTTTTATGGAGATTTATTATCAAAATTATTACTTAAAAATCGTGCTTATGAAGTCCATAAAGGTGAATCTCAAGCAATGTTTGATAAATGGATGGAAAAATGCAAAATACTTGTTGGAAAATCAACTTATAGACAATTTAAACAAAGCATTTATGACATTGTCAGTGATTTCGAAAAAATAGAATTAGATACCAGTGTAGAAAAACCAAAAGTTGGTATTGTAGGTGAAGTTTTAATAAAATATCATCCATTTGGTAATAACTTTGTTATAGACGTACTTGAAAAAGAAGGTGCTGAAGTTATTTCTCCTGATTTTATGGGATTTATTAAATTTATTGCAACACATAAAATTACAAACAATACATTATTAAATACAGATAAATTTAAAGCTAAAATTTTTAAGACAGTAATAAACCTAATCGAAATGCTTGAAAAAGATTTAAAAATTGCTTTAAGTTCATCAAAAAAAGGATATTTACTACCTTGCAATATATTTGAATTAGAAACAAAAGTAAAAGATATTTTATCAATAGGAAATCAAACCGGAGAAGGTTGGTTTTTAACTGCAGAGATGGTAGAATATATTGAACATGGTATTCCAAATATTGTTTGTGTTCAGCCATTTGCATGTTTACCAAATCATGTTGTTGGTAAAGGAGTTATAAAAACAATACGAGAAAAATATCCTTATGCAAATATTTCTCCTATTGATTATGATCCAGGAGCAAGTGAAACAAATCAAACAAATAGAATTAAACTTTTAACAACAGTTGCAAAAGATAATTTAAAAAAGAAAACCAAAAGTAAAAAAGCTATTGAAATAGAAAATTTAGTAGATGAAAAAGAAATAAAAGAAAAATCTAGAACAAAAAAATAACTTTTAAGCAGTCTAGCATTAAGTGAATTAAAATATAAAAACTTTTATTAAAATTCACTAAAAATAGACTGCTTTTTAAATTGGCAAATATTTTTTAATTAATAATAAAATTATTTCTTTTGAAAATGGATTTTAAGCCATTTTTACTATCTTAATAATGTAATTAGTTTAATCTGTTGCAAAACTGCATTATTTTATTTTTAGAAATTAAACTTTTCTTTTTTTAATATTTTACTAATTTTTGATGATAATTAATTCTTGATAATTAAATTTTTTTAGATAACATTTTTATATATTTTTTTAAAAATTTTTTATGAAATCTATAAAATTTTCAAGTTCAAAAAATTTTTTTAGAGAAATTTCCTAAAGAGCTTGCTACTCATAACTTTGAAGGTTCTTCTTACTCTTTTTTGTCAAAAAAAATTAGAAAAATTAATTTATAATTAAAGAATACTTGAAAAACAACTTGCTAAAACGCTTTATTTTCATAGGTTTCATTAATTTCTATCTAAGAAAGCAAAAAATCAATTTAAAATTTCTATTTTTTTGTTCAAAAAAACTAAAAAAATTATCAAAAATTATATGCTAAAAAAAGCAATATAAAAAAATCATTAAAAAAATTAAAATTTTTTTAATAATTTTTTTATCAAATTAAGTTTTTCGTGAAAATATTTTAAGAAAAATTTAATTTTTTTTATTTATCTTTGATTTTTAAATAAATATTTTATTATTTTTAAAATGATAAAATAAAATATTTGATTTTAATATTTTGTTTTATTTAATAAACTTATGTAAATTTTCTTTTGTTCATTAAGTATGACAAATCCTTTAAAATACTAACTTTATATTTTATTATTAATTGAATTCTAAAAAATTCATATTTGTCTTTTAGAACATTTTTCTATTTTTCATTACCATATAAATACTATTTCCAATTTTTTTAAATTTTTTTATAAAATGATTTTCTAATTTTTTTTGAAAAAAATTTTTTGATATTTCTATAAAAAATATCAAAAAACTAAAAATTTTAGTATAACCTCAAATAAACTTTATTTTTTTTCATTGAATCAAATTAAAAAATCTATATTTTTTATTATGAAGTTTTAATTTTTTTAAAATTTTACATTTGGTGGTTCCTAGTGTTACCTAATAAAATAAGTACCCTTTCATAAGTAATCTTAAAATTTTTTAAATTTTAAGTTACGCTTTAAAGTTTACTTAATTACTGTATTTTTTAATTATTAAATTGATAAAATAATTGAGTTCTTTTCTTTAGCTTTATTTTATGCTATTTATCTCTTTTTTTCTCTATTTTTCTTATGTTTTAATTTTCTTTACTACTTTTTCTTTATTTTCGTGTTTAATTGTCATTTTTTCAATTTTTATATAAATAGTATTGCGATTTTCAAATTATTTTAGAATTTTAAACAAAATAAAGTTATAACTATTCATAAATAAAAATTAACTTTTCTTAAAAATTCTAAGTATTTTACTAAAAGAAATCTTAGTTTTTTTTATATTTTCAGAAGATTTTAAAAATAAATTTAAAAGTCTTCTCATTTTATTCAAATATTGTGTTTTTTTCATTAATTTCCATTTCTAAAATATTTTTTAAAATTAAAATTTTTAAAAATATTTAGTCTTCAAAATTTAACACTTTAGTTTACTTAATCTTTATAGTTAAAGAGTATCTGTCTCACAATTATTAATACAAAAAAACAATATTATTCTTATAATATACTATCTATTAGATGAATAGAAATTATGATTTTTTATTATAAGTTTTCTCATTATTTTTTGTTTTAATGTCAAATTAATTGTAGTAAAAATATAGGTTTACTTCTAATTTATAATTTTTTATCACAAAATTTTAATTTAACCAAAATTTAAAGCATTGTATTTATTTTTTCATTCTTTTTTTAATTTTGTTGTTATATCAGCATTTAGAGACTATATCACATAAAAACTTATTTAAAAAACTTATTTTTATACATTAATTTTTCCAAAAATAATAAATATTAATCTATAGAAATTATAAAATCTTTAATTTTTATTAAAAATATTATAAAAAATTTAAATTTTCTTTTTCTAGTATTAACTAATTTTATAGCGTAAATTTTATCAAAATTATCCATTTTTTATATAGGAATAAAGTAGCTTTAATCAGGATAAAAAAAGAACTTATTTTTTATTTTAAAGTCTTTATTCCCAAGGATTTTCTTTAATTTTATTTATCTTTTTTTTACTAATAAAAATATACTTAGTTTTATGAATAAAATTAAAGTAAATCAAAAGAAGAAATTTTGAAATTTTCTTCTTTTTTTTAACATATAATTACAAAAATAAACAAAAAAATTACTTTTTCACTTTTACTTACGCAAGTTTCCAATAAATTTTATAAAAAATTCATATTTATTATTAAAATAATGAAAATATTAGTATTTTTTTTAATTTTTTTATTATTACTTCTAATATTTTGGGATTTCAAATTTTTAAAATTTTTTATAAAATAAGTTTACTAAAAACTATAATAAGATGTGTTTTATTATCACAAAAAATAAAGTATTTTTTTCTTACTAATTTATCTTTCTCCCTTAACTTATAGAATATATTTTTTTATTTTTATTTACTAAAAAATGCTATTTATTTTTTGTTGTTCTTTTGACAAAAAGCGTTTTGTTTAAACTCTGTTTTTAAGCAGAACTTCTTTAAAACTCTATTTATTTTTAATAAAATTATCTAAAATTTGTATAATTCATTCTTTTTATAAAAGTCGCTACTTTTCCCGTCTTTTAAACCTTTAGTCTTATTTATAAACTTTTTTCTTTATAAATTGCTTTTTATATTATAAATAAATTTATTTTAAATTTTATAGTCATAAAAAATAATGCAGATTTTAAAAAATCTAAGAAAAAATATCATCAAATTTAGAAAATTTTTTTCTAAATTCAAGATAATCCTAACTAAAATTCTACTTCTAAATCTAGTTTACTTAATACAGATATTTTATAAAAAAACATTATTCAAAAATAACATATATTTTTTTTTAGTTTTTTTCTTATATCCCTTGTATTATATTAATTATTTTTTAATTTTTATTTAATAGATAATATTCGACTTTTTTAAGTTGTTAATTTGGCAATTATTTAACTGATTTAGCTTTGTTTTCCCTAAAAAATCATTCTTTTTTCTTTATTTTTTCAGAAAAAAATAAAATTTGTGCTAGTTATTATTATTTTTCTAAAAATTAACATTTGCTTCATTTTCTAGCATTTTTCAGGATTTATAGAAAAAAAACAAAATTTTTTACTACTGTTTTTTTATTAAAAAATTCAAAATTTATATTTTGTACTTCTAATTTTAAAAATTTTCAAAAATTTTAAGAAAATTTTTTATACTTTTTTTAAATTTTTTTTTTAAATCTATAAAAAATAATTAATCAAGAATCTAAAAAATTAAAATTCCAAATTAAAATATTTTAGTTAACTTAAATCAATATATTTCTAAAAAATAGAAAACATATAATTTTTTAAAAAAATATCTTCAATTACTTAAATCCTATAGGATTACTGAATTCATTTTTTTAAAAATAGGTATTTTTCTTACTTTTTTAGTTCTTTGTTTTTTTGTCAATAAAAGCTACTACTTATGTTTAATATTGCATTTAAAAGTGGATATTTCTCAATATAATTTTCTCTTTCTTTTTAATTTAAGTTAGATTTTTATAATTTTAAGACTTTTTTATAAAAATCTATATAACTCACCTATATCAACACTTGCAGGGTCTAACTTTTATTTTTTAAATTCCACTATTTATAAATTTTTTTTTAAAATTATAATTTTTTTTAATAAAATATAGCAAAAAGACTTTTAAACTCTTAAAATTGATTTTAAAGCGCATAAACTATTTGATTTATATTTTTATACCTTAATATATAAAAAACGCTTTATTTTCAATTTTAACGCATATTCTTTTTATTCTTCTTATATCAACTGTTTTAGGATATTTTTTGTAATTTTATTAAATTTTTTCTTAATTTATTTTTAAAATTCATAAAAAAAATAGTAAAACTGTAATTTTTTTTATAAAAAAATCATAGTTAAAAATTTCAATAAAAATTTCGTCAAAAATTTTGAGAAAAAAACTTTTATAATTTCTAAAAGTTATACACAATTTTTCTAAAATTTCTTCTAAAACTATCTTATGAATTTTTTCCACATGTTTTTTGAGGGTATGTTTTTTTACATCAAATTTCATTTAGTAAGCAAAAAAAATAATTATTAAACTATTGTTTTTTTTCGTTTTTTATGTTTATACAAAATAAATTATGTTGACTATTCTTCTTCTCTTAGAAATTCATTCTCTTTTCAACATTCCCTAGTAATTTTCAAGTTTCATCTTTTAAAATATATGCTTTTGTATTCTTCCATTTTAGTTGTTTCTTTGACAAATATATTTTCCTTGTTTTTCTAAAAATTACGATTTTTTAAACTTTATATTACAAATTATTTTTATTTTTTAAGCTTTAAATTTTATTAAAACAAAAATCTAATTCGCATATTTTTTTATAAATTTGATAAAAATATTTTCATTTTTTTATTAAATTTATAAAATTTGCCTTTTACTCTGTCTTTTTTTATATAATAAATTATCTTCTATTAATGTCTCTAAACACTTATATATCAATGCTTCTATGAGTTTTCCACACTTGATAAATATAGAATTCACATGTATCTATATTCTATTAAATTTATTTATAGCCTCTAGAATCTCCAAATACGGATTAAATATTTTTATTTGATAAATTACATTAAAACAAAAAAAAGACAGCTTATTTGCTGTCTTCTGGCGGAGATTGAGGGATTTGAACCCTCGCGGCCCCTTACGAAACCCTAACGGTTTAGCAAACCGTCCCCTTCAACCACTTGGGTAAATCTCCAAAGGTTAAATTGGCTAATTATATTAAAAACGGAAGCTAAAAACTATTAAATTCGGCTTCCGTTTCTTGGCGGAGAGGGTGGGATTCGAACCCACGGTAGGCTACAAACCTACGCCAATTTTCAAGACTGGTGCCATAAACCAACTCGACCACCTCTCCATTGGTAATTGCTTTAGCAACATATATATATTAGCATATCATATTAACATTTGTCAATAAAAAAATAAATTATTTTAATATTTTTTTATTTTCATTATAAATCATTTAACTATTTTGTATTTTTTAACCTTATTTTTTTAAAAAATCATTACTTTTTCAAAATTATTTGTCTTTTTGTTAATTTTTTCTTTATTTTTTTATTATAAAATTTCAGTAGTTTTCCACATCAGTTTTTGCTTATATTTCAGCTTTTAGTGTCTTTTTTTTAATCTTATTTTTCTTTTATTTTTTTATATTTTCTTATCTTTTTTAATTTTTCAATTATTTTTTTACTTCTTTTTATTTTCCTTTCGCATATTTTTATACTTTCTACATCATTCTTTTAGTATTTTAAATTATTTATCCTTTATTTTTATATCATAATTTTATTATCTACTACTATTTTAGTTTTGCATTCATTTTTTTATTTTTTTTAGGAATTTTAACTCTATTTTTTCAGTTTTCTTTAATGTTTTTTATCCACAATACTGGAAGTCTTGATATTACTTGCCTTCGCGTTTTGAACTTTTTAGTATTTTTTTATCTTGATTATAGATTTTTTATAAAATCTTATAAAGAAATAATTTTTTATAAAATTTTTCATTTTTAAAAATTTTTTATTTTTTTGTTCTTTAACACTAAAATTTGTATATTTTTCATATTTTTTTAGAGTTTTGTCATGATTTTTTTGATTTTTTATTTTTTAAAAATCAAGTATTTTCAATGCTTTTATAGGTTTTGTATTTCTTTTTTCTAATTTTTTCTAATTTTTCTACTTTTTTATTAAAGCATTATTTTCAAATATATTTTTTAAATATTTAACCCATCAAATATTTTTTCAATTTGTATTTTTTTTAATAAAATAAATTTTTATTATAAGAAATTTAAGTATTATATATATTACCTTTTATTTTAAATATACTTATTCTTCAAAAGCTTTATTTTAGCAGTCTTTAGACATGTGGATAAAAAAATGAGCAAAATCTTTTTCAAATTTTACCCATTTTTTCACGTTATTTATAGTTTTTCTATAAACTTGTATATATTTTTTTATTTTTTACCATTTTTTCATCTATTTTTTATAATCTTTTATGTTTTGTCATAAAATTTTTACTTTGTTCTGCTATTTCTAATGCATTTTTCTCTTCTTCAGATAATTGATATTTAGATACACCACCTTTTATTGGTTTAGCATATATATTTGATGATTCTGAACCATATAAGCCATTAAAAACAACTCCGTTATCATTTCTATCAAGTAATGCTATTGCGAAGCTTAAATCGCTTCCTACATCTTTAAATGCATTATAACGTACCAATCCAATCTTTTGAATACATGATGCTATATCACTATCTAGTTTAGTATAATATGCTTTTATTTCTGAATTATCTTGTTTTATTTCTTTAACATCTCTTAAATATTCTCTAAGTATTTCATCAACATTATTTCCATTTCCTATTTTTTTCATAAATGCAATGTATTTTCTATTATTATAAATAGTTAACATAATATTCATCAACAATAATACACTTACTACTATTAAAAAAATAAATATCATTAATATTCCATCTTCAGAATATAAATAATTTAAAAAATTTTCCATTTAACCACGCCCTTATTTTAATAATCCTAATATTCTCTCTAAATCTTCATTAGAATTATACTGGATTATTATTTTTCCTTTTCTTTCTCCAGCATCTAATTTGACTTTTGTTCCAAAAAAGCCTTGAAATGTATCTTCTATGTCTCTATATATTGGTATGTATTTATCTTTTTTCTTATTGGTTTTTTTTCTAACTTTCATTTTCTTTTCAGCTTCTCTTACAGAATCTCCTGATTCTATAACATATAATGCCATTTTATATTGTCTTTCTGGATCATCTATAGACATTAATGATTTACAATGTCCTTCTGTTAGTTTACCCTCTAAAGCTAAATTTATTACTCTTTCATCAAGATTTAAAATTCTTACAGTATTAGCTATACTACTTCTACTCTTTCCTAATTTATTAGCAACTTCTTGTTGTGTCAGATTATACTCATCCATTAAAAGTTTAATTCCTCTTGCTTTTTCTATAGGATTTAAGTTTTCTCTTTGTATATTTTCTATTAATGATATTTCTTTATTAGTTTGTTCATCATCATCTCTTATAATTGCTGGTATCTCAGTAAGTCCTGCCTTTTTTGAAGCTCTCCATCTTCTTTCTCCTGCAATTATTTCATAAAAATTATTCTTTTTGCTAACAATAATAGGTTGTATAACACCATATTCTTTGATTGAAGCAGCTAAATCTTCTATAGCTTCTTCATCAAATACTTTTCTAGCCTGTTCCTTGTTAGGTTCTATTTCATTTATCTTAAGTTTTTTTACTATTTCATTTTCTTCACTTTCCTCTATTACTGGTGTACTAAATAAAGCATCTAATCCTTTCCCTAAACCTGTCTTTTTAATTGCCATTTTATACCTCCTTTTCTTCTTTTTTTCTCATCTCATCGTTTTTTATAATTTCTCTTGCTAATTTTTCATAAGCTCTTGCACCTTTTGACTTTGCATCATAAAGAGTTATCGGCATTCCAAAACTAGGAGCTTCGCTAAGCTTAATATTTCTAGGTATAACAGTTTTATACACTTTATCTTCAAAATATCTTTTTACTTCTTTTACTACTTGATTAGAAAGATTTGTTCTTATATCATACATTGTAAGAACAGCTCCTTCTATTTCCAAACTCTTATTTAGATGCTTTTTAACTAAATTAATTGTATTTAACAATTGTCCTAATCCTTCTAAAGCATAATATTCACATTGCACAGGAATTAATACAGAATCTGCTGCTGTAAAGGCATTTAAAGTAATAAGTCCAAGTGATGGTGGACAATCTATTATTATATAATCATATTCATCTTTTATTTCATCAACTTTTTCTTTTAGTCTTTGTTCTCTAGACATTTGAGAAACAAGTTCAACTTCTGCTCCAGCTAAGTTCATATTTGAAGGGCATACTTTTAAAGTCTTTATACAAGTATCCTGTAGCGTTTGCTGTATTTTAACATCATTTATCAAAACGTCATATAAAGAGTTCTCTACCTCTTTTTCAAGCCCTAATCCACTAGAAGCATTCCCTTGTGGATCTGCATCTATTAACATTACTTTCTTATTCTTTTTTGCTAAGATTGTGCTTACATTTACTGCAGTTGTAGTTTTTCCTACTCCACCTTTTTGATTTGCTATTGCTATTATTCTTCCCAAAGTAATTCCCTCCTTTTTACACCTTATAATAATATAAAATTTTTTGTAATCTGTCAATCAATTTTAATAACTTTTATATTCATTTATTATATTATTTTAGGGTAATCAACTATTATAATATTTTTATAAAACAAACACCTTTAAAATTTTATCATATAAAAAAGATTGTTCCTTGTGAAACAATCTTATCTAATTGGCTCCTTCAAAGGTTTTCCCTTTCCTCTAGGAAATTTTTTTGGAGTACTTTTTACTTTTTTTATCAATATAATATTTCTTTCTAATTCATTTCCTACATTTAAAGATTCTATTTTTTCTAATTTACCACCTAAAACTTCAATAGCTACTTTACTATCTTCTAATTCTTGCCTAATATTTGGTCCTTTCATACATATTGCATAACCATTAATTTTCACAAATGGTAACATGTATTCGGCAATAGTAGTTAAATTAGAAACAGCTCGTGTTGTAGCTATATCATATTTTTCTCTATATTCAATATCATTAGCTAAATCTTCTGCTCTTGTATGAATAATTTCTAAATTTTCTAAGTTAAAATCTGCAGTTATATCTCTAATAATATTTAATTTTTTGTTAACTGAATCAATTAAGGTAACTTTTAAATCCTTATTCACAATTTTTAATGGTATCCCAGGAAAACCTGCTCCTGTTCCTATATCTATTAAAGTTTTTTTATCTTCTACAAACCTATTTATAGTAAGAGAATCAGCAAAATGTTTCACGATAAACATTTTTTCATCAGTTATAGAAGTAACATTTATACTTTTATTCCATTTTAAAATTCCGTTCATATAATTATAAAATTGTTCAATTTGGTTTTCTGTTAATTCTATTTCTTTTAAAGTATTTCTTATTTCCTTATAAAACTCTTCTTTTTTCATAATATTTTCCTTAATTATATTTTTTACTAATTTGCAGTATTTTTCTTTTTCATTTGCTCTAAATATATTAGAAGTACAGATATATCTGCAGGAGATACTCCTGAAATTCTGGAAGCCTGCCCTATAGAATAAGGTTTATATTTGTTTAATTTTTGTCTTGCTTCTAAACGTATTCCTTTAATTTTGCTATAATCTAAAGTTTCAGGTAATAACTTTTTCTCTAATTTTTTAAATCCTTCAACCTGCTTTTTTTGCATATTTATATATCCTTCATATTTTATCATTATTTCAACTTCTTCAATAACTTGTCTATCTAGATTTGGTCTCTTTGTATCAATTTCAGCTAAAGCTTCATATGTAATCTCTGTTCTTTTTAGTAATTCTGCAAGTTTCATTCCAGTTGAAATTTCACTAGTTCCTTGTCTTTTCAAAAAATCATTTGTCTTTATGTCTGGTTTCACATTTGTTTTGCTTAATCTTTCTATTTCTTCACCTATTTGTCGTTTTTTATTCAAAAATTTTACATATCTTTCTTCTGATATTAGACCTATGTTATGTCCTATTTCAGTAAGTCTTAAATCAGCATTATCTTGTCTTAATAGCAATCTATATTCTGCCCTAGAAGTCATCATTCTGTAGGGTTCAGCTGTACTTTTAGTTACTATATCATCTATTAAAACACCTATGTAAGCATCTGATCTATCTAAAATTATAGGATCTTTTCCTTTTAATTTTAATGCCGCATTAATGCCTGCAATCAATCCCTGACATGCTGCTTCTTCATATCCAGAAGTTCCATTTATTTGTCCTGCAAAAAACATTCCTTTTATATTTTTTAATTCTAATGTACTTTTTAATTGTGATGGTTCTATACAATCATATTCAATAGCATATGCTGGTCTAGTAAATTCTGCGTTTTCTAATCCAGGAAGCGTTCTATACATCTCTATTTGGACATCTTCTGGTAAAGAAGAGCTCATTCCTTGAATATACATTTCTTCTGTGTCTAATCCTATAGGTTCAACAAATATTTGGTGTCTTTCTTTATCTGCAAATCTTACTACTTTATCCTCTATTGATGGGCAATATCTTGGTCCTGTTCCTTCTATAACTCCTGAATACATTGGAGATCTATGCAAATTTTTTCTAATTATTTCATGTGTTTTCTCATTTGTGTATGTAAGATAACAAGGAACTTGTTCAATTTTTGGCATTTCATCTTCAAAAGAAAATGGAACCAATCCGTCTTCTCCTTCTTGTATTTCCATTTTTGAAAAATCTATACTTTTTCTATTTATTCTGGCTGGTGTTCCTGTTTTAAACCTTTGCAATTCTATATTTAATTTCTTTAAACACTCAGATAATTGATTTGCTGATGCAACTCCATCTGGACCACTTTCATAAGAAACTTCACCAATATAAATTTTTCCTTTAAGATAAGTACCTGTTGCAAGAATTACACTATCTACTTCATAAAGTGCTCCTAAATTTGTTTCTACGCCTTTTACTTTTCCGTCTTCTACTTTTATATCAACAATTTCAGCCTGCTTAATATATAAATTATCTTGTTTTTCTAAAGTATGTTTCATCTCCATCTGATACCTTTTTCTATCAGCTTGTGCTCTTAATGAATGTACTGCTGGTCCTTTTGAAGTATTAAGCATTCTTAATTGTATCATTGTTTTGTCTATATTTTTTCCCATTTCTCCACCAAGAGCATCTATTTCTCTAACTAAATGTCCCTTAGAGGTCCCTCCAATATGTGGATTACATGGCATATTAGCAATGCATTCTAAACTAATTGAAAAAAGTAATGTCTTCATTCCTAATCTTGCTGCAGCAAGAGCTGCTTCACATCCAGCATGACCTGCACCTATTACAGCTATATCATATTTACCAGCGTTGTATAACATTTTTATTTCTCCTATCATATAATATTATCTTTTTTTCACATATCTTTTTCAAATTTTAGTATAAATTTTATTACAATTTTTTATAAAAATTCAATTAAAATAAATGATTAAATTCTTTATAAACTTACGGATTTAAACATATTTAGACTCTATTTGTTATTCGTGGAACAAAAGTCATTATTCTATTTACCAAGACAAAATTTTGAAAATATTTCAGTTATTACATCATCTGTAACGGTTTCTCCCGTTATCTTTCCTAGTTCTTCTATTATCTCTTTTAGATAAGTAGATATTATATCTATTGGCATATTATTATTTATAGTCTCTCTGGCTTTTTCTAAGTTTCTTCTTGAATTTATTATAATATTTTTATGTCTTACATTACTTACAATTGTTTCACCATCATTTGCAATTTCTTTTAATTTAAACATTTTTGATATTTCTTCATATAATTTATCTATTCCTTCTTTTGTCTTAGTTGAAATTTCAATAACCGGTTTATTTATTTCTTTAAATTCATCAACTTTAATAATTTTTTCCAAATCTATTTTATTTAACAAAATAATTGCATTTTTATCCTTTAACAATTCTAAAATTTTCTTATCTTCTTCATTTAACTTTTTACTTGAATCAAATATAGCAATTATTATATCACTTCTTTTTGCTATATCCATAGCCTTTTCCACACCAATTTTTTCAACTTCATCTTTAGCATTTCTTATTCCTGCTGTATCTATTATTTTTAAAGGAATTCCATCTATTGATATAAATTCTTCTATAGTATCTCTCGTTGTGCCTTCAATATCAGTAACAATAGCTCTTTCTTCATTTAATATCAAATTTAATAATGAAGATTTTCCAGCATTTGGTCTTCCTATAATTGCTGTACTTATTCCCTCTCTCAAAATTTTGCCATTATAAAAGCTTTTTTCTAAAGATTCGAGTAATATGTCTACTTCGTCTAAAACTTTTATTATTTTTGCATTTGTTACTTCTTCTAAATCGTATTCTGGATAGTCTATTGTTGCTTCAATATCTGCCATAACAGAAATCACTATTTTTCTTATTTTCTCTATCTTTTCAGATAAACTACCTTCTAGTTGTTTTAACGAAACTTCTGCTTCCTTATCTGTTTTGGCGTTTATAATATCTATAACAGCTTCTGCTTGTGATAAGTCAATTCTTCCGTTTAAAAACGCTCTTTTAGTAAATTCTCCAGGCTCTGCTAAATTAGCTCCATTTTTTATACACAAATCTAATATTTTATTCATTATAACAATTCCGCCATGGGAATTAATTTCGCACATATTTTCAGAAGTATAACTTTTAGGGGATTTAAAATATGATACTAATACTTCATCTATTATATTATCTTTATCAACTATTTTTCCAAATTTCATAGTATAGCCCTTTATTTTCTCTATACTCTGCTTATTTTTAGGTTTAAATATTTTTTCTAATATTTGAAAACAATCTTCTCCACTCATCCTAATAATTCCTATCCCACCAATTCCAGGAGATGTAGAGATTGCAGCTATTGTATCACTCATTTTTTATTTTTATATATTCTTTAAAATATATTTCTCCTTTCTTCTTAAAATACGTAACGCTTTTTAAAAATCACGTTATATTATAGCATAGTCTACATAATTTTGCAATAATTGAAGATTAATTTAGAATTTAAGTTTGTAGGTTAGTCAAACATATGTCACATTTTTTTGAAATTTATATATTTTGAGTAC
>USEI01000011.1 GCA_900553685.1 uncultured Clostridium sp. | reverse complement strand
AAGAAGAAAACGAAGATAAAGTAATAGGAAACTATATAAGAATAATAATGAGAGATTTAGACGATACAGTAGTAGAAAATGTAGAAGATTATATGAAACTTGATGATGGAGGAAAAGAAAGTCAAGATGTTGAATTTGAACAATTAGCATATTATCTAGGTTGTTTAGAAGAAGGATTTTACGAAAGTATGGATAATGGAGATTCCTATGGTGTAGAAGTATTAAAAGATGGTGCTGGCAATACTACTGCATTTGGTTTAACAAAAGCTGTTGCTTCGGGTAAAGTTGCAGAGGTTTATCCATCATTTGCTTCACATTTAGCTGCTGGAAGCGTTCCTAAAGAAGAAGCTCAGGATGTATTTATAATAGTATTGGAAGCTGCAAAAGAAGAAATTGAGTCTAAACTAAATAATAAAGATATAGATGAAAATTATATGTTTGCGTTAATAGATTTGCACCATGCTAGTCCATCAGAGTGTTATGATGTTATAGATATACTGAATACAAATGGAACATTAACGGTTGAGGACTTTGAAAACAATTGGGGGAGTAATGAAAATTATGGAGAATTGTTAAGAACTAGAGGACATAATAGAGGAATTTTAGCAACAGAAGGAAGATTTCTACTATATCAAGAAGGTTCAGAGGGAGATGAAGTTATATTTGATACGGAAACTCCTTGGACAGAATTTTGTGATGGTGGAGGAACATATGAACTTACTAAAGAATCTTCAGGATTTTATCATATAGAAAAGGATGCTGATGATTATGTACCACATTAAAATAAGTAACATAGAGAAAATGTTTTACATTTTCTCTATGTATTAATGATAAAATAAAAATATAATTCATAAAGGATTGGATATATGAAAACAGATAAAAAATTAAAAAAAGCAATAATATTATTACTGATAATAGGGTTTATTTTGATAGGAATTATATTAATTATTATTAATATAAAACAAAATACATTAGTGGATGATAGATATACAGAAAAAGATGTTGAGATAATAAATCAGGAAATAGAAAGTTATTTATCAGATAAAATCACACCAAAAGGATTGTCTAAATTATATGGAAGATATAATGGAGATAATGAATTAAATGATTTATACAGAAAATTATATTTATTTGTTTATAATTTACCAAGTTTATATAATGATGTAATAAAATTAGATAATTTAAATGAATACTTTGAAAAAAATAAAGCAAATATAAAAAATAATTTTGGTATAACAAATATTGAAAATTTTGAAAAAATTGTAACATATATAAAAAATACTGGATATTCTGGTCAAGATTTTATAGATTGTCAAATTATAGATGATACATTTAACGAAATTAATAATTATTTCGTTTTTAATTTAAAATTTAATTTTAAAGATTTTAATAATGAATTTGTTTTAAGAGTAAATTTTGCAAACTCAAAAACGGAAACGCCAATGGTCTTTTATAGTATTCTTACAGAAAATACTAATATTGAATAAAAAAATAAATGTAGACATTTGATGTGCTACATTTATTTTTTTTATTTTCCATATATTACATCAAACTAAGATTATTTGCTATTTTCACAAAGAAAAAATCCACTCAATATAAATTTTTAGTATTGATTTTTTTTCCTATTACTGGTATGATGTATTAGTAAAATAGCATGTTATGTTTTTTAGAAAGGTGGAAAAAAACTAAATGATAGAATTTAAAAATGTAACTAAATTATATGATACAGGGACAGAAGCTGTACATAATGCTACATTTAGCATAGATAAAGGTGAATTTGCATTTTTAGTAGGAACATCAGGATCAGGTAAATCAACATTAATTAAATTAATATTAAAAGAAGAAGAAGCTACAAGAGGAAATATAATAATAAATGGTAAAGATATAACTTTTTTAAAAGCAAAAAGAGTGCCATATTTAAGAAGAAGTATGGGAGTTGTTTTTCAAGATTTCAGACTTCTTCCAGATAAAACTGTATATGAAAATGTAGCTTTTGCTATGTATATAGTAAAAGCTACACCAAAACATATAAGAAGACAAGTTCCTATGGTATTGTCTTTAGTGGGATTAAGCAATAAGGCAAAGTGTTATCCAAATGAACTTTCTGGTGGTGAGCAACAAAGAGTTGCACTTGCTCGTGCTTTAGTTAATAATCCATCAATGATTATAGCAGACGAGCCTACAGGAAACTTAGACCCAGAAACAGCTTGGGATATTATGAATTTATTAAATGATATTAATGCTAGAGGTACAACAGTAGTTATGGCAACACATGCTAAAGATATTGTAAATAAAATGAAAAAAAGAGTTATTCAAATAGATAAAGGTGTAATTATAAGAGACGATAAAAAAGGTGGGTATAATAGTGAGGTATAATGGTTTTTCTTATTTAGTTGGAGAAGGATTTAGAAACATTTTTAAAAATAAAAAATCAACAGCTATTTCTGTTATTACAATGATTTGTACAATGTTTCTTTTTGGAATATTTTTTGCCATTGGTGTAAATATAAACTCAATATTAGAACAAGTTCAGATGAAACAAGGTATGGAAGTTTTCATTTGGGATGAAGTTACAGATGAACAAAAAGAAGAATTTGAAAATGAGATTAAAGCTTTAGATGGAGTTAATACTGTAACCTATAAGAATAAACAACAAGCTCTTGATGAAATGAAAGAAAGAATGCAAGAACAACAAGAATTACTTGCTGGATATGAAGGAGAAAATAATGTTTTTCCTGCTTCTTTTGTTGTAACATTAACAGATCTTGAAAAAGGTAAAGATATAGAAGAAGAAATAAGAAGAATTGGTGCAAAAATTGCAACTGAAGGAAGAAGTGAAGAAGTAGATTTGGATATAGAAGAATCTACTGTTCATGATACATTAGTTAAAAATATCCAAAGTAGTGATAGTACTATTGCTACTTTAATAACAATAGTAAGAGGTGTTAGAATAACAATAGGAATTATATTTATAATTCTTTTAATAATTTCTATAACAATTATATCTAATACTATAAGATTAACTGTTCATGCAAGAAGAAAAGAAATTTCTATAATGAAATATGTTGGTGCTACAAATAGTTTTATAAGATGGCCATTTTTAGTAGAAGGTATAATAATTGGGATAATAGCAGCTGTAATTACTTTATTAATTATAGGTGTATTATATGATGTAGTTATTCAAAATATAGAAGCTTCAAGAGTATTACAACAAATGGAAATAACTTTACTTAAATTTTCTGAACTTGCTAAACCAATAGCTGTAGTTTATGCTGTTTTGGGTATAGGTGTAGGTATAATAGGAAGTTCAGTATCAATGAAAAAATACTTGGAGGTATAGCTTAAATAGATGAGAAAATTTATTAAAATTAATTTAATAATTTTAGTAATATTTTGTTTATCTTGCAGTTTGATTATAAAACCAATAAATGCTACTTCTAATGAAGAAGAAAATACGAAGAATCAAGAAGTAATTAGTAATGAAGAAAACAATAATCAAAATAGTGATGAAAATACAGAAAATGAAGAAAAAAATTTAGATGATTTACAACTAGAAAAATCAGAATTAGAAAATCAAATCAATAGTTCTAATGAACAAATACAATTTATAGAAAGCGATTTATCAGCTATAGTAGTAGAAATTTCAGAAATTAATCAGAAGATATTAGATAAGCAAATGGAAATTGAAACTTTAGAAGCTCAAGAAAAAGATTTGCTAGCATATATTGAAAAAGCAGAATATGAACTAAATAGTTCAAATGATAGATATGAAAAACAAAAAGAATTATTAGAAAAAAGATTAGTAGCCATGTATGAACTAGGAAGTGTTTCATATTTGGATTTAATTTTAAATTCTAAGAGCATAACAGAATTTTTATCTAATTATTATTTAATATCAGAAATAACTTCTGCAGATGAAGAATTACTACAAAATGTCGAGGCAGAAAAAAAGTACAATAAAAAATTAAAAGAAACTCTTGAAACTAAAAGAAATGTTCTTACTGCTTCAAGAGAGACAAGAGAAAAAAATGCTATTTCTTTAGCTAATATGGCTGTAATAAAAAATAACAAACTTTTAGAATTAACAGATGAACAAGCAGCACTTCAGAAAATGGTTGAAGAATACCAAAATCAAATTGCAGAAATAGAAACAGAAATTAGATTACTTGCGATAGCTAATGTTGGAAAAGACTATGTTGGTGGTTCTATGGCATGGCCAGTTCCAGGTTATACTAGAATTACATCTAGTTTTGGAATGAGAACTCATCCAATCACTGGCGTCTATAAGCTTCATACAGGAGTTGATATTGGAGCACCAATGGGAGCTAATTTCATTGCTGCAAATGATGGAATAGTAACTTATGCTGGTTATAATACAGCTTATGGAAATATGGTAATTGTTGATCATGGTGGAGGAATTACAACATTATATGCTCATGGTTCAGAAATACTAGTTCAAGTTGGACAAACAGTATTACAAGGAACACCAATTTTGAAAGTAGGAGCAACAGGATATGCAACTGGACCGCACGCTCATTTTGAAGTAAGGATTAATGGCGAGTATGTTCAACCTTTAGATTATATTACATCATATAATTCTCAGAATGAAGACAATAATACTGCTGAAGAAACAGTTGCACAAGATGTAAAACTACAAGAAAATCAAACTAATGATGAAAGTCAAGAAGAAAGTACTGAAGAAAGTGAAACAGAAGGAGAATAACAAAAAATATCTATAATACGGAGGAAAAAATGAATATTAATAAGTTAAAAGGAATATTATGTATAAGTGTATTACTAATACTTCTTAGCATCAACTGTTTTGGAATAGTTTATGCTGTATCATCATCTGATTTAAAAGACATAGATGAACAAATAGAAGAAAAAAGCAACGAGCTTGCTGGAGTAAAGGGAGAATTATCCGAAAATCTAGAACAAATAGATAAATTAAATGCTGAAATTTCAACAGTTCAAAATGATATTGATGATTTGCAAACTAAAATAGATAGTCTAACAAGTGAAATTACAACCAAAGATGCAAATATAAAAGAGCAAGAAGAAAAGTATGCTACACAAAAAGATTTACTTGATAAAAGATTGGTTGCTTTATATGAATCTGGAAGTACTTCTTATTTAGATATGCTTTTATCATCTGATGGGTTAGCAGATTTTATTTCTAAATATTATACAATAGAAGTTTTGGCAGAATCTGATCAAGAATTATTAACTAAGATTGATAATACCAGAAAGCAAATTGAAAATGAAAAGGCTTCTTTAGAAGCTGCAAAATCTGAAATTCAAACTTCTCAAGCAGCCATAGTTGAAAAGAAAAATACTTTAGCAGCATCTAAAAATCAAAAATCTGCTATTGCAAGTAATTTATCTGAAGAAGAAAAGATTCTAGAACAACAATTAGAAGAATTTGAAGAAGATAAAAGGAGAATTCAGAAAGAACTTGCAGCTTTAGCTGCCAAAAATGATATAACACCAGTTGCACCAAGTGCTGCGGGATACATATCACCACTTTCAGGAAAAACTAAAGCCAATATAACAACAGGATATGGAAGTTATTCTTGGGGGGGAAATCATACAGGTGTTGATTTTGCATGTGCTTCTGGAACACCAATATATGCAGTAAAATCAGGTACTGTAGTTACATCTACAGCACTTAAAAATTCAAGTGGAAATTATAAAAGTTATGGAGAATATATTGTAATAGATCATCATGATGGAACAATGACTTTGTATGCTCATATGTATCCAGGATCTAGATTAGTAAGTAAAGATCAAAATGTTTCACAAGGACAACAAATAGGAAGTGTTGGAACAACAGGTAATTCATCTGGAAATCATTTACATTTTGAAGTTCGTATAAATGGTAGATGTGTAAATCCTACTGCATACTTACCTTAATTTATTAAAGAAAGCTGGAGGATAAATGGAAAAAGACGAAATTTATGAAGAATTTAGAAAAGAGAAGAAATCTTTAATAATTAAATTCTCACTTATAACTATTATTTTAGTTATGCTAGTTGCAGTAGCAGCTTCTGAGTTTACATTATATTATTATTTTAAAACTAATAATTTAGAAAAATCTGAGGTTTCAGAAAATTCAGAAAAGAATATAGATGCGATTGCAGATACTTTAAAGAATTTCAGAAAAGAAATAGATAAAGTATTTCTAGGTGAAATAGATGAGCAGAAAGTTTTAGATGAAACTATAAAAGGATATGTAAAAGGCTTAGGTGATGAATATTCTGAATATATGACTAAAGAAGAATGGGATGAATTTCAATCAGCTGCTTTAGGAAACTATGTTGGAATTGGTATATATATGACAACAGATAATAATGGAAATGTTATAGTTCTTGCTCCAATAAAAGGATCACCTGCAGAAAGTGCTGGTTTAGAAACAGGAGACATTATTACAGCTGTAAACGATGAAAATGTTTTAGGAACTAGTTCAGATGATGTTTCAAATAAAATAAAAGGAGAAGCAGGAACAGAAGTTAAACTAACAGTATTAAGAGATAATGAATATATAGACATGAATGTCAAAAGAGAAGAAATAAAAGTATATCATGTTGAAGAAAAAATGTTAGAAAATAATATTGGATATATGAATTTAGCTACTTTTGATGAAGGATGTTCAGATGAATTTAGAGAAAAATATCAAACTTTAAAAAATCAAGGAGCTAAAAGCCTTATATTGGATTTAAGAAATAATACAGGTGGTTTAGTAGATGAAGCTTTGAAAATAGCCGATATGATGATTGAAAAAGATAAAACTTTATTAATAACTGTAGATTCTAAGGGAAACAAAGAAATTGATAAAGCTAAAGAAGATCCTATAGTAGAAGGAGATATAATTGTTTTAACAAATGAATATTCTGCAAGTGCATCAGAAATATTAGTAGGAGCTTTAAAAGATAACGGTAGAGCAAAATCACTTGGAACTAAAACTTTTGGAAAAGGAGTAATTCAAAATGTATTTTTCTTAAATGATGGTAGTGCATTGAAGCTAACTGTAAATGAATATTTTACGCCAAATGAGACCAAAATTAATAAAGTAGGAATAGCGCCTGATTATGAAGTTGAACTTCCAGAGGATTCACAAGAAGATGTGCAATTAAACAAAGCGATAGAATTATTAAAAAAACAATGATGAAATAAAATAATTAAAAATATTATAAAAATTTAAAATAATAAAAAGTTCAAAATATTATTTATGAAATAAATCAATAAATAATAGAAGATATATATAAATAAATATTAATACAAAGTATTTATGAAATATTTTATAAATAATAAATTTAATTATAAAGAATTTAATAAAAAGAAAAATATGCCTATATTTAATACAATAAAAAATATTGTATTATACTAAAAACATAGGTATATTTTTTTACCATAAAATGTTATAAAATTGTTGCTAAAAAAAAACATAAATGATACAATTATACTGTGAAAAAATACGGGGTGATACAGATGATAGATTTGAGTTTTACAAATGAAGAATTAGATGCTTTAAAAAAATATATAAATAAAGATTATTTAGCTATAAATCAAATGCTTATTAGCAATTGTGAAACAGATATAGCTTTATTGAGTGAGTATGAAGAAAACAAATCTGTTTTTTTATCATATAATAAAGAAAATGTAATAGAAAATTTAAAAACTATAAAATTATTATATAAACTTATATTAAAGCAATATTATAAAGAAACAAAAAGAAAAGAAGTTGTTTTTAGAGGCACAAATCTAGCTGAAATAGATCGTCTAAAAAATGAGATTTTTATTGATAAGCCTTTAATAGCTACAGATAATGCAACTTTAGCAGAAAACAACTATGCAGCTAATTGGAATAGACCAGTTTGTATGAATATTAAATTAAGTAATGATATTCCATACATATATGTTGATGAAGTATTAGAGAATTATGAAAAAACTAATACAATTGTAATTGCCCCTTTTACAAAAATAAAAAATGTTTCTTTAGAAGAAGAAGTAAAACTAGAAAAAAATTCAAAGTTACTAAAAAAATATAATTTAGAAATTGAGAAACAAGAGTTAGATAAATTAACAGATGATGAAAGAAATGGTCTATATGATTATATATTATCTAATACATACTCTATTAATCAAAGGCTAGAAGAATGTATTAGATTAGAAAAGGAAAATTCTTTAAATTTCGAAAATATTAGAAAATTAGAACAATTACTTGCAAAATATGAAAATAATAATGAAGATTCAGAAATAGATGAAGATAGTATTAATGAAAAAGATTATGATGATATTGAAAGAATTTCAAAAGAATTAGAAGAACTTAAAAATTTATCAACAAATATGTTTGAAATCAAAAAACAAAATATTGAATTTGTTAATATGTGGAAGAGAAATATAGCAGTATATCTAATTGCAGAATGTAGAGAAATTGAAAATTTATTTGTTGATATGAATTTACCTAGTAAAGAAACTGAAATAGTAAAAAAAGTTGAAGATTCTAAAGATAAAAAAGAAAATATAAGTCAAGAAACAAAAGTTTTGCAAATTGAAGAACAGAAAAAACAAAATACAATTGATTTTGTTTTATCAAATTTAAAAAATAAATCTTTAAATGATGAAGAAAATATATATACTAGAGTAAAAATTGAAAGTCTAGAAAACATTCAAGCTGGAGAAAAGCTTATAGAAGATATTAAGAATTTAATAACTAAACAACAAAATCATGCCAAAATAGCTGGAAACATGGGAGCAACTTATAGTGCTTTAAATAATGCCTTTGATATGAAAAAGGCAGCAGAGGCATTATTAGAGTTATTACAAAATATTAATTTAAAAGTAGAGGCTATTTTAGGAGATGGAGAAAATAAAACAAATGAAAGAAAATTAGAGAAAATATCTAAAGTTAATATAGAGATAAGTACATTAATAAATTATCTTAATAATCCTAAAATAGCTGTAAGAAATAGCAAAGTAACTCGTTTTGATGAAATGGCTATAATTGAAGAAAATGAGCTTAAAAGAAGAATTGCAGAAAAAATTAGAGACATAAGAGGAGAAGCTGAATTAAAAAAATTAAAAGATGATTTAGAAATAATAGAAGAAAAAAGTGCTTTTAAGAGAATAATAGGAATGATTACGGGACAAAACAAATTAGATGAGTTTATGATAGAACAGATAGAGATTAGACAAAGAGCAATTAGGAAAACATTATCTAAAAAATTAAGTTTAGCATATAATTATAGTATTCATGAATTAATGGCAGAGATTACAATGTTTGTTAATGAAAATGAAGATGATGAGCTTGTAGAAGATGATGTAATAGATTTGAAAGCATTGGCAGAAGAATTAAGAAGAAATTATATTATTTTAGAAAGTAAAGTACAAAGCATTATTGAAGAAAAAGAAGGTAAAAATTTGCCTGTTGATGATAGACGTATTAGTAAAATGGATGCAATAGAGATTGAAACTTATAGATTTTTAAATAAATATGGATATGATTTAGATAGTTTTCAAACTGAAGAACCAAAATATCAAGATACAATGGCAAATGAAATTATTAGAATTATAGAATATATAAATAGTTCTGGAATTTTATAAAAATTTATAAGATAAACAAAGGAGAAACTTATTATGGAAGATAATATAAAAAAAGATAATGAAAAAGAAGTGAATCCTAAAGTAGAAGAAAAAACTAAGAGTGAAACTGTAAAAAATGAACATGAACCAATAAAGTTAAAAATTGGAACAGTAGGAAATTTTATATTAGCAGCACTTGCAATTTTAATTGTTGGAACAGGTGCGCTAACTTATTATTTAATACATACTGCTAAGGAAGATTATGATAAACAGTATAGTGAAATTGTTGCAAATATATCTAATATAGTGAATGAAACTGAAGATGAAAATGTAATACCAATAGGCAATTTAATTGATTCGGCAATTTCTGATGTTACAGGTCAATCAAGCAATACTGTTACAACAGATGCTTCTAATACTAGAAAAACTTTGAATGAAGAATTAGTTGTTTTATATAATGGTTTAATATTAGATACAACTAAAATGGATGAAGTAACTCTTCAATATATAGATAGTACAAATAAAGATGCAGATAAATATGTTATAACATATTATAATTACGAAAATTATAGCTTTAAAGATGCAAAACTTGGAACTTTATCTACACAAGTTTATGAAGGTTTAGTAAAAATGGAGAATGTTGGAAAAGTGGCAATTTCAGAAGATTATGAAGCAATTCCAAGACAAGTAAAAGTTGTAAATACTATTCCTACTATTATTTCAGATAATAATGATAAAATATCTGAATTCGATACAGTAAAAACTTTAATTGTTGATTTAGATGGAAATCAAACTGATGAATATATATTAGTATTAGCAAATAAAACTACAGGATTTTCAAAAATTACGTTATTTGATTCAAAAGGTGTAAAAGTTGCAGATTTAGCATCTATTGAAAAAAGTCAATGGAAAAAAGATACAAATGCAGAATACTACTTAAGTATAAGCAATGTAGAAGTTATAGATGTAGATAATGATGGAATAATGGAGATAATGGTAGAAATACCACAACCAACAGGAGATCCAAAAGTTAGTTTATTAAAATATAATAACGGAGCTTTGGAAGGAAAAACAGATATAAAGTGCTCTTTAATTTCAGAAGAATAATATTATAAAAAATTAAGAATAAATAATGACAAAAATAAACCAGTTCTGCTAGTAGAACTGGTTTCCTTATATAAAATAGAAGCTTGAATTTTATATTATATATAGCTTCTTATATATTATAAATAAATTTATTTAAGTAGAATTCGATACAAAAGAAAAAAATAGATTTAAATTATTTATCATAACGTTTTTGACTTAAAAATGATTAGAATTAAATTAATTTTAAAAATGTAAAAAAATAGAAAAAATATGTTGACAAAGGTATATATGCGTAGTATAATAGATGAGCATAAGATAAAGCGATGAAGCAGAATGTGGCTACACTAAAAAGTGGAGGGAACTTCTGCAGAGTATGTCTTGGCTTAGACCGGGCGATAAGTTTGATAAATGTACATACTTATCCAAGACAAAATTTGTGTTTCAATTTCATATTGAATACTAAAGAGAGCTTGGATTTTAAAATGGGGTTTAAAGAAACACCAGGGTACGTTAATAACTTGCCGAAGCCTATATATTATTTAAGGAGGGAAAATTAAATGGCAACATCAAACACAAAAGTAGGAAGTGACAAAATAAGAATAAGACTAAAAGCTTATGATTATGTTGTTTTAGATCAGTCTGCTGAAAAAATAGTAGATACTGCTAAGAGAACAGGAGCAAAAGTTTCAGGTCCTATACCACTTCCAACTGAAAAAGAAGTAGTAACAATTTTACGTTCTCCACACAAAGATAAAGATTCAAGAGAACAATTTGAAATGAGAACACATAAAAGAGTTATTGATATTCTTTATCCAACACAAAAAACAGTTGATAGCTTAATGAAATTAGAGTTACCAGCAGGTGTTGATATTGAAATAAAATTATAATTTAATCAATTTTATTTTTTGTAAATTAAAAAATCTATGTTTAGATTAGATACAAAATCAAACCAAGCTAAAGCAAAGTAATTTGCTGGAGCCAATAGTTAGGAGGAAAAGAAAGGTGAAAACATTAATAGGAAAAAAAGTTGGAATGACACAAATATTTGATGAAAAAGGATTAGTTATTCCAGTAACAGTTATAGAAGCTGGACCATGTTCAGTAGTTCAAGTAAAAACAGTTGAAACAGATGGGTATAATGCTGTTCAATTAGGATATGGTGATGTTAAAGAATATAAAGTTAACAAACCAGAAAAAGGACATTTTAAAAAATCTAATGTAACAGTAAAAAAACATTTAAGAGAATTTAGAGTATGTCCAGAAAGCATTGCAACAGTTAAAGTTGGAGATGAAATAAAAGTAGATACTTTCCAAGCGGGAGATAAAGTAGATGTACAAGGAATAACAAAAGGAAAAGGTTTCCAAGGCGTTATCAAACGTCATGGTCAAGCAAGAGGACCAATGGGACATGGCTCTATGTATCATAGAAGACCAGGTTCAATGGGACCAACATCAACTCCAGGTAGAGTGTTTAAAGGTAAAAAATTACCAGGACATATGGGAGTTGAAAAAGTTACTGTACAAAATTTAGAAGTTGTAAAAGTAGATTTAGATAAAAATGCTATATTAATAAAAGGTTCAGTACCTGGAAATAAAGGTAGCATATTAAAAATAAGAAATGCAGTAAAAGCATCTAAGTAGAAGGAAGGAGGAAGAATAAATGCCTAGTATAGATGTATATAATGTAGAAGGAAAAAAGGTTAGTACAGTTGATTTAAAAGATGAAATCTTCGGAATTGAACCAAACGAAACAGTTGTACACAGTGTATTAGTTAATTATTTAGCTAATCAAAGACAAGGTACACAAAGCACAAAAACAAGATCTGAAGTAAGAGGCGGTGGAAGAAAACCTTGGAGACAAAAAGGAACAGGTAGAGCAAGACAAGGATCTATCAGAGCTCCACAATGGATTAAAGGTGGTATTGCATTAGGACCAAAACCAAGATCATATAAATATAGAGTTAACAAAAAAGAAAAACAATTAGCTATAAAATCTTTATTAAGTTCTAAAGTGTTAGAAAATAATTTAGTTGTTGTTGATAAATTTGATTTTAAAGAAATCAAAACAAAACAAATGGCTAATGCTATGAAAAAATTAAAAGTTGAGGAAAAAGCTTTAATAGTATTACCAGAAAGCAATGAAATAGTTCAAAAATCAGCTAGAAACTTAGCAAATGTTGGAACAGGTTCTGTAAATACAATAAATGTATTTGATTTATTAAAATATAAGAAATTAGTTTTAACAGTAGATACTATAAAAAAATTAGAGGAGGTGTATGCTTAAAATGGTAGCAGAAGATATTATATTAGCTCCAGTAGTTACTGAAAAAAGTAGTGCTGATATGCAAGAAGGAAAATACACTTTCAGAGTTGCAAAAAAAGCAACAAAAGTTCAAATAAAAAATGCTGTTGAAAAATTATTTGAAGTAAAAGTATTAAAAGTAAATACTATAACAGTAAAAGGAAAAGAAAAAAGAGTTGGAGTTCATCAAGGAAGAACTTCAGATTGGAAAAAAGCTATAGTTACTATAGATACTAATGTTTCAGATATGAAATATTTAGGAAAAGGCGGAAAAGAAGTAAAAGTTTCTAAAAAATATAAAGACACAATAGATGAATTTATTGGTGCTTAATATAAACAGAAACTTATAAAAAATGATTTTATTGGGAAATAACCCAGATAATAAATGTAAAGGAGAATTTAAAATGGGAATTAAACATTATAGACCATATACACCATCAAGAAGAAATATGACATCTTCAACTTTTGAAGAAATTACTAAAAAAACTCCAGAAAAATCATTACTTGCTACTAAAAAGAAAAATGCAGGTAGAAATTCTTATGGAAGAATAACAGTAAGACATCAAGGTGGTGGAAATAGACAAAAATATAGAATAATAGATTTTAAAAGATTAAAAGATAACATGGAAGCAACAATAATTGGTATTGAATATGATCCAAATAGAAGCGCAAATATTGCTTTAATTCAATATGAAGATGGAACAAAAAGTTATATTTTAGCTCCACAAGGATTAACAGATGGGGATAAAGTAATATCAGGAGAAAATGTTGATATAAAACCAGGAAATGCAATGCCAATATCAAACATTCCAGTTGGTACATTAATACACAATATAGAATTAAATCCAGGTCAAGGTGGAAAATTAGTTAGAAGTGCTGGTCAAGAAGCTCAATTAATGGCTAAAGAAGGAGCTTATGCTCACGTTAGATTACCTTCTGGAGAAATGAGATTAATTTCTGTAAGATGTAGAGCTACTATTGGAACAATAGGAAATAGCGATCATGAGAATATTAAATTAGGAAAAGCTGGTAGAAAAAGACATATGGGTATAAGACCTACTGTAAGAGGATCTGTTATGAATCCTAATGATCACCCACATGGTGGTGGTGAAGGTAGAGCTCCAGTTGGTCACAGTGGACCAATGACACCTTGGGGTAAACCAGCTCTTGGATATAAAACAAGAGATAAGAAAAAAGTATCTAACAAATTTATTGTTAAGAGAAGAAAATAATTTAAAAATAGCAGTTTAAGAAACTTAAACATTAATTTTAGATGAATTGTTTAATTCATGTAAGGAAGGAGAAAAAAATGTCAAGATCAAGTAAAAAAGTACCTTATGTAGCACCAGAACTTATGAAAAGAATTGAAGCTATGAATGAAACAGGTAAAAAAGAAGTATTAAAAACATGGTCAAGAGCATCTACAATATATCCACAAATGGTTGGACATACAATAGCTGTTCATGATGGAAGAAAACATGTTCCTGTATATATTTCAGAAGAAATGATCGGTCATAAATTAGGAGAATTTGCTCCTACAAGAACATTTAAAGGTCACGCAGGAGATAAAACAACTAAAAAATAAAAATTGATAAATAGAATATTTTAAATTAATTGTTTTATAGATCAATTAATATAATAGGAAAATAAGTTCTTCTCGTTAGAATTAAAAATATAAAGGTATATCGAGAAAAGCAAGTGAAGGAGGAAATAATAGTGGAAGAGAAAACTCAAGTAGCGGAAGCTAGAGCAACTCTAAGTTATGCTAGAATTTCAAGTAGAAAAGTTAAAATTGTAGCAGACTTAATTAGAGGAAAAAAAGTTGAAGAAGCTCAAAAAATAGTTAAATTCGCACCTAAAGCATCAAGCGAAATATTAGAGAAATTATTAAATTCAGCTATTGCTAACGCTGAAAATAATCATTTCATGAATAGAGCAAACCTTTATGTTGCAGAAATTTATGCAAATCAAGGTCCAACTTTAAAAAGAATAAGACCAGCTGCAAAAGGTTCAGCAGTTAGAATAAGAAAAAGAACAAGTCATATAACAATAGTTTTAAGAGAAAGTAAATAAGAGGAAGGAGGATATTTACGATGGGACAAAAAGTTCATCCAAATGGTATAAGAGTTGGTGTTATTAAAGATTGGTCATCTAAATGGTATGCTGATTCAAAAAACTTTAGTGACTACCTTGTTGAAGACCATAAAATTCGTGAATATGTGAAAAAGAAACTATTTATTAGTGGAATTTCAAAAATAGAAATTGAAAGAACTGCAAAATTCGTAAAAGTTAATGTTTACACAGCTAAACCAGGTTTAGTTATAGGAAAAGGTGGAAACCTTTCAGAAGCATTAAAAGCAGAACTTGAAAAAATGATTAAGAAAGAAGTTAACCTAAACATTGTTGAGGTTAAAAATGTTGATATTGATGCTCAATTAGTTGCAGAAAGCATTGCAAATCAATTAGAAAGAAGAATTTCTTTTAGAAGAGCAATGAAACAAGCAATGCAAAAAGCTTTAAAAGCTGGAGCATTAGGAATAAAAACAGCTGTATCTGGAAGATTAGGTGGAGCTGATATGGCAAGAACAGAATTTTATAAAGAAGGTACAATACCACTTCAAACTTTAAGAGCTGATATAGATTATGGATTTTATGAAGCAGATACTACTTATGGAAAAATAGGTGTAAAAGTTTGGATTTATAAAGGAGAAGTTCTTCCAGCTAAAAAAGAAGCAAAAGGAGGTAACGACTAATGCCATTAATGCCAAAAAGAACAAAATTTAGAAAAATGCAAAAAGGTAGAAATAGAGGAAAAGCAACAAGAGGAAATGTAGTTAATGAAGGTGAATACGGATTACAAGCTACAACAGCAGGATGGATAAAAGGAAACCAAATTGAAGCTGCCAGAGTTGCAATGACACGTTATATTAAAAGAGGTGGAAAAGTTTGGATTAAAATATTCCCAGACAAACCAGTAACAAAGAAACCAGCTGAAACTCGTATGGGTAAAGGTAAAGGTGCTCCAGAATATTGGGTAGCAGTTGTAAAACCAGGAAGAATTATGTTTGAAATAGAAGGTGTTTCAGAAGATGTTGCAAGAGAAGCTTTAAGACTTGCTGCTCAAAAATTACCTGTTCAAACAAAATTCGTTAGAAGAGAAAATGAAGTAGGTGGTGATAATGATGAAGAATAGTAAATTAAAAGATATGTCTTCACCAGAACTAGAAAAAGAACTAAGCGAATTAAAATCAGAGTTATTCAAATTAAGATTTAGCTTAGCTACAAACGGATTAGATAATCCACTAAAAGTAAGAGAAGTTAAAAAAGACATAGCTAGAATAAAAACAATTTTAAGACAAAGAGAATTAAATAATAATAATTAATTATATTAAAAAGAAAGGAGAAATTCCTAATGGGAGAAAGAAATCTTCGTAAAACAATGATTGGAACAGTTATTTCAGATAAAATGGATAAAACAGTTGTAGTTGCAGTTGAAGATTCAGTTGCACATCCAATTTACAATAAAACTGTAAAAAGAACATATAAGCTAAAAGCTCACGATGAAGAAAATATCTGTGGTGCTGGAGATAAAGTAAAAGTTATGGAAACAAGACCTTTATCAAAAGATAAAAGATATAGAGTAGTTGAAATCGTTGAGAAAGCAGTAAAAAAATAAAATGAAGTCTGCTGTTTAGCAGGATAAATTTAAAAGGAGGAACTAAATAATGGTACAGCAACAAACTAAATTAAAAGTAGCTGATAACACTGGTGCAAAAGAACTTATGTGTATTAGATGTTTAGGCGGTTCACATAGAAAGTATGCTGAAATAGGAGATGTAATAATGGCTTCTGTTAAAACAGCTACACCAGGTGGCGTTGTTAAAAAAGGTGAAGTTGTTAAGGCTGTTGTAGTAAGAACTAAAAAAGGTGTAAGAAGAGCTGACGGTTCTTATGTAAAATTTGATGAAAATGCAGCAGTTATAATTCGTGATGACAAAACACCAAAAGGAACTCGTATATTTGGTCCAGTAGCAAGAGAATTAAGAGATAAAGAATATTTAAAAATATTATCTTTAGCTCCAGAAGTTTTATAATAAGATGTTGTAGTTATTTATAAAACTTAATAATATAACATTTTAAAAGATATTAAAAAATTATATAATAGAAATTATATAAAATTATATTTAAATTAAAAAAATCTCGGGAAGAAGTAGAGGTGAAAAAATTGAGAATAAAAAAAGGTGATACTGTAAAAATTTTATCAGGAAATGATAAAGGAAAAACAGGTGAAGTTTTAGAAGTAATACCAAAAACAAATAAAATAGTTGTTAAAGGTGTAAATATAAGAAAAAAACATATCAAACCTAGAAAACAAGGTGAAGAAGGTGGAATCATATCTGTAGAATGTGCTATACATAGTGCAAAAGCTAATATAGTATGTCCAAAATGTGGTAAAGCTACAAAAATAGGATATGTTGAAGAAAAAGGCGAAAAAGTTCGTGTTTGTAAAAAATGTGGTGCAAAATTAAAATAGAATTATGAAAGGAGGAATTGAAGTAAATGGAAAAACTTAGAGAACAATATGAAAAAGAAGTAGTTCCAGCATTAATGAAAAAATTTAACTATACTTCAGTAATGCAAGTTCCTAAATTAGAGAAAATAGTTATAAATATAGGATTAGGAGAAACAAAAGATAATCCTAAAGCTTTAGATAATGCTATGAATGATTTAACTATAATTACTGGTCAAAGACCAATGGTAACAAAAGCTAAAAAATCAATAGCAGCATTCAAATTAAGAGAAGGTGCAAAAGTAGGATGCAAAGTTACATTAAGAAGAGGAAAAATGTATGATTTTGCTTATAAACTATTTAATGTAGCTCTTCCAAGAGTTAGAGATTTTAGAGGTGTTTCTGGAAACTCATTTGATGGTAGAGGAAATTACTCAATGGGTGTTAAAGAACAATTAATATTCCCAGAAATCGAATATGATAAAGTTGATAAATTAAGAGGTATGGATATTATATTCGTAACTACAGCTAAATCTGATGAAGAAGCTAAAGAATTATTAACACTTTTAGGAATGCCATTTAAAAACTAAAGTAGTGGTTATGAATGTGTAACATAAGTTACTAATAACTTGTGTAGCAAATTGTAAACTATTAGAAATGATTTTTATGAAAGGAGAAAAAAATGGCTAAAAAATCATTAAAAGTAAAATGTGCTAAACCACAAAAATATAAAACAAGAGAATATAATAGATGCAAATTATGTGGTAGACCACATGCTTATATAAGAAAATATGGTATATGCCGTGTTTGCTTTAGAGAATTAGCTCATAAAGGAGAAATCCCAGGTGTAAAAAAAGCAAGCTGGTAAAATTGAATAAATTAATTATAAATATTAGAAAAAAGGAGGGTAAAAAACGTGAATACAACTGACCCAATAGCAGATATGTTAACAAGAATAAGAAATGCAAATAGCCAAAAATTTAAAACAGTTGATGTTCCAACATCAAAAATGAAAAAAGCTATTGCTGAAACATTACTTGAAGAAGGTTATATAAAATCTTTTGAAGAAATTGAAAGCGATGTACAAGGAATAATAAGAATAACATTAAAATATGATGAGAAAGGTAATAGAGTTATAGATGGATTAAGAAGAATCAGTAAACCAGGTTTAAGAATTTATGCATCTAAAGATGAATTACCA
Organism: uncultured Clostridium sp.; assembly: GCA_900553685.1. GTDB lineage: Bacteria > Bacillota > Clostridia > TANB77 > CAG-508 > Scatovivens > Scatovivens faecipullorum. The sequence continues at coordinate 32,189 of USEI01000011.1, read as the reverse complement.
AAAGTATTAAATGGTTTAGGTATAGCTTTAATTTCTACTTCAAAAGGAATTATGACAGATAAAAAAGCAAGAGAATTAGGTATAGGTGGAGAAGTTTTGGCTTATATCTGGTAATTTAAAATTATTCAATAAAAATAGTGTAAAATAAACTTTAATATTTAATAAATTAAATAAATAATTTATTAAAATTTTATAAAACAAGATGTCTTTAAAAGAATTTAAGCTAAGGCAGAAAATTTAAAGAAGGAGGAAAAATAAATGTCTAGAATAGGAAATAAACCTATTACAGTACCAGAAGGTGTTGAAGTTAAAATTGACGGTCAAACAATTACTGTAAAAGGACCTAAAGGAACATTACAAAAAGAATTTCATAAAAATATGAAAATTACTCTTGAAAATAATGTTATAACAGTAGTTAGACCAGATAATGAACCACAAAACAGAAGTTTACATGGTTTAACAAGAACATTATTAAACAATATGATTGAAGGAACAGTTAAAGGATTTGAAAGAAAATTAGAAGTTAATGGAGTTGGTTATAGAGCAAGTAAAAAAGGAAATAACTTATTACTAAATTTAGGTTATTCACATCCAGTTGAAATGGAAGCTCCAGAAGGAATTACTTTTGATGTACCAACACAAAACGAGATAATTGTTAAAGGTATAGATAAAGAATTAGTTGGTCAAACAGCAGCGGTTGTTAGAACAAAAAGACCACCAGAAGTATATAGAGGCAAAGGTATTAAATATGCTGAAGAAGTTATCAGACGTAAAGAAGGTAAAGCTGGTAAAAAATAAAATAGTGTTCAAATTAGGTTAAATAAAAGTAAACTTTAGGGGTATATTTAATCCCTTAAAGATTAGATACTTGGAAAAAGAGGGATTAAATATACCCCTATAAGAAAACCTAGAAAGGAGAAAATAATGATTACTAGAATAGATAGAAAAGCTGAAAGAGCAAGAAGACATGCTAGAGTTCGTAGTAAAATAAGTGGTACAACAGAATGTCCAAGACTTGCTGTTAGCAAATCTAATAAAAATATAATCGCTCAAATAATTGATGATACAAAGGGTGAAACTTTAGTATATGCATCAACATTAGATAGCGAAGTAAAAACTAAAAAAGCTAATATAGAAGCAGCAAAAGAAGTTGGTACTTTAATTGCAAAAAAAGCTTTAGAAAAGAATATAAAAGATGTTGTTTATGATAGAGGCGGATATATATATCATGGTGTTGTAAAAGCATTAGCTGAAGCAGCCCGTGAAGCAGGATTAAATTTCTAATTTGAAAAGAAGGAGGAAAAAATATTCCCATGGAAGAAAAATCAGTAGAATTAAAAGAAACTGTAGTTGCTATCAATAGAGTTGCAAAAGTTGTAAAAGGTGGTAGAACATTCAGATTTAGCGCTGTTGTTGTTGTTGGAGATGAACAAGGACACATCGGTGTTGGAAATGGAAAAGCTGCTGAAGTTCCAGATGCAATAAAAAAAGCTATTGAAGAAGCTAAAAAGAATTTAATAACAGTTCCAATAGTAGGAACAACAATACCACATGAATTTATTGGTAAATTTGGAAGTGCTAAAGTTATGTTAAAACCAGGTGCTGAAGGTACTGGAATTATAGCTGGTGGTAGTGTTAGACCTGTTCTTGAACTTGCTGGATATAAAGATATTAATTCAAAAGTTCTTGGAACAAATAACCCAAGAAATGTTGTTTACGCTACTTTAGAAGCTTTAAAAAGTATGCAAACAGTTGAAGCTGTAGCTAAAAAAAGAGGAAAAAAAGTTAGCGAAATATTATAATAAAAAAATTAAAATAAAAAATAATTTTTATTTCTAAAATGTTTGAATTTATATTTTTTAATGATATAATTGAAACGAAAATATGAGATCAAATAGAGGAGGTGCAAATCGATGGAATTAGGAAACCTACAACCAGGTGTAAAAAGACAAACTAGAAAAAGAGTTGGACGTGGAATTGGATCAGGTCTTGGAAAAACATCAGGTAGAGGACATAAAGGACAAAAAGCAAGATCAGGTGGTGGTGTAAGAAGAGGTTTTGAAGGAGGCCAAACACCATTATATAGAAGATTACCAAAAAGAGGATTTACAAATATCCATGCTAAAAATTACACAGAAGTAACATTAACAATGCTTAACAAATCTGAAAGCAAAGAAGTTACAGCTGAGAGTTTATTAGCAGAAGGAATTATAGGAAAGATAAATGATGGAATAGTTGTTTTAGCTACTGGAAAGTTAGAGAAAAAACTAACAGTTAAAGCAAAGAGATTTACTAAAGCTGCTGCAGAAAAAATAGAAGCTGCAGGTGGAAAGATTGAGGTGATTTAGTTGTTCAAGACTATTAAAAATGCTTGGAAAACCCCAGAAGTAAGAAAAAAATTAATATATACTTTAATTTTAATAATTATATTTAGATTAGGATGTTTTATAACAGTTCCAGGTGTTGATACAATTGCACTTGGAGAGCAAATGCAATCAGCTACAGGAAGTTTAACAGGGTTAATTAATACAATTTCTGGTGGTGCATTTTCAAATTTATCAATATTTGCAATGACAATAACTCCATATATCACTGCATCAATTGTTATTCAATTACTTGCTATGATTATTCCTTCATTAGAAAAGCTAATGAAGGAAGGTGGAGAAACTGGAAAACAAAAAATAAACAAATATACAAAATTAATGAGTATACTATTATCATTAGTTGAAGCTATAGGTATATACATATCATATAGTACTTCTGGAATATTCATTAATCCAGGACTTTTAACTGGAACTATAGTAGTATTATCTTTGGTTACTGGTACAGCAATTTTAATGTGGCTTGGAGAACAAATCACAAATAAAGGTATTGGTAATGGAATATCAATGATTATCTTTATAGGTATTATTTCTAGATTACCTTCTGGTATAGTTACATTATGGAATTTAATTGTAACAGCAACAGGAATAAGTACTGTAGGTATAGTTACAGCATTAGCAATAGTTGTAGGAGCAATTATTTTAGTTGCAGGTGTTGTATTTGTACAACAAGCTGAAAGAAAAGTACCTGTTCAATATGCAAAAAAAGTTGTTGGAAGAAAGATGTATGGTGGACAAAATACACATATTCCACTTAAATTAGCTATGGCAGGAGTAATGCCAGTAATATTTGCTTCATCATTTATGACATTCCCAGCTATGATGATTCAAATATTTGCTGCTGATAAAATTGGAGGAAGTGGATTTTTAGCAGGATTGTATCAATTCTCAATAGCTACATCTACATCAAATGTTGCTTGGGGATATTCTTTAGCAAATGCTATTGTATATCTACTATTAATAGTAGGATTTACATTCTTCTATACTTATGCAACTTTCAATCCAGCAGAAGTAGCAACTAATATTAAACAAAATGGTGGATTTATACCAGGAATTAGAGCTGGAAAACCAACAACAGAATATTTATCTTCAATATTGGGTAAATTAACTTGGTTTGGAGCTTTGTTCTTAAGTTTAATAGCAATCCTTCCAATGTTAATGAGATTTTCAAGTGTAGATATTTCTTTTGGTGGTACATCAATATTAATTGTAGTTGGTGTTGCATTAGAAACAGTACAACAACTAGAATCTCAATTAGTAATGAGACATTATAAAGGATTTTTGGAAAAATAGAAATAAATCACATATAGAGGGTGGTTGTTATAACCACCCATATATGATTTATATAGATTTATATTAATTAAATTATAATTTTCTTTCATAAAGTATAATTTAATTAGTATAAATTGATAAATTGAAGGAGGTTATTTTTATGATAATTATAATGTTAGGAGCACAAGGAACAGGCAAAGGAACAGTTGCAGGTTTATTAAGTAAAAGCTTAAAAATACCACAAATATCTACAGGAGATATTTTTAGAAAAAATATTAGCGAAAAAACACCGTTAGGAATAGAAGCAGATAAATATATATCTAAAGGAAATTTAGTACCAGATGATATAACAGTTCCAATGGTAGAAGATAGATTAACTTGGGAAGACGCTAAAGATGGGGCTATATTGGATGGATTTCCAAGAACAATTGAACAAGCTGAAGAATTAGATAAAATTCTTGAAAAAATAGGAAAAAAAGTTGATTTAGTAATAAATCTTGTAACACCAAAAGAAGAAATAATAGATAGAATGTTAACTAGAAGAGTTTGTACAAATCAAGATTGTAAAGCAACTTATAATACAAAATTACATCCGCCAAAAGTAGAAGGAATATGTGATTTATGTGGTTCACCATTAAAGCAAAGAGCAGATGATTCAGACCCAGAAGCAATAAGAAAAAGATTAGAAATATATGAAGAAAAAACAAGTCCTTTAGTTGATTATTATAAAAATAAAGGTGTATTAAAAACAGAAGAAATTAGCATATCTATAAATAGAATGGGAACTGATGTTGCAAAAGACATAGTTGAGGGGTTAAAAAATGATTAGTATAAAGTCTAAAAGAGAAATTGAACTTATGAAAGAAGCTTGTAAATTAACAGCACTAACTTATGATTATATAGAAAAAATAATAAGACCTGGGATGTCTACATTAGAATTGGATAATTTAGCTGAAAAATTTATAAGAGATCATGGCGGTATTCCTGCTCAAAAAGGCTATCCAAGTGGAGTAAGAGGAGTACCAGATTTTCCAGGAACTTTATGTATTTCTATAAATGATGTAGTTATTCATGGAATACCTTCAAAAGATATAATAATTAAAGACGGAGATATAGTAAGTGTAGATTTAGTAGTATTAAAAAATGGTTATAATGGAGATGCAGCCAGAACTTTTTTAATAGGAAATTGTAGTGATGAAGCTAAGAAATTAGTGGCAGTTACCAAACAAGCTTTTTTCGAAGGTTTAAAATGTGCAAAGCCAGGAAATAGGGTTGGAGATATTTCTCATGCAGTAGAAACTTATGTAAGAAGTAAAGGATTTAATTTAGTTAGAGAATTTCAAGGACATGGAATAGGAAAGGAAATGCATGAAGAACCAGGAGTTCCTAATATAGGAAAAGCTGGTAGAGGACCAAGATTAGAAAAGGGAATGACTATATGCATTGAACCTATGGTAATGGCTGGTAAAGAAGATATTTGGGAATTAGAAGATGGTTGGACAATAGCAACACAAGATGGGAGTTTATCTGCACATTATGAAAATACAATTTTAATCACAGAAAATGAACCAAAAATATTGACAATATTATAAAAATAATATATAATATTCTAGATTATTGCTCTAAGGTAGCAATCGAATAGTTCAAATAGCCTGTAAAGGGCTTATTTGCGTTGATATAAGGGGGATTGAATTTTGTCTAAAGAAGATGTAATTGAAGTAGAAGGTACAGTTATTGAAACATTACCAAATACTAATTTTAAAGTAGAACTTGAAAATGGGCATCAAGTATTAGCTCATATATCAGGAAAACTTAGGATGAATTATATTAAAATATTACCAGGTGATAAAGTAAAACTAGAGTTATCACCATATGATTTGTCAAAAGGCAGAATTACTTGGAGAGCAAAATAAAGTTAAGAAAAAAATAAGGAATATTCCTTAATGGGAAATATAGGTGTGTACATATCCTGTAATAAAGGAATTAACTTATACCGATAAATAATTTTTTTAGGAGGGAAGGAAATGAAAGTAAGACCATCAGTAAAGAAAATTTGCGAAAAATGCAAAATAATCAAAAGAAAAGGCGTTGTTAGAGTAATTTGTGAAAACCCAAAGCATAAACAAAGACAAGGATAATTTTTAAATTAACCAAATTATTAAATTTTGATATTAATACAATTATGTAGCGGCTGTCAATTTGGATATTCATAGTTGTATTTATATAAATGTTTTTTCATTTTTAAATTCACTATCATATTTATAATTGTATATAAATATGATACATTTCAAGTTTAAAAATAAAAAACAACAGGTAAAGTAAAGTTAAAAATTTATGGAGGTGCAAAAATATATGGCTCGTATAGCAGGAGTTGATTTACCTAGAGAAAAAAGAGTAGAAATAGGATTAACTTACGTATATGGTATAGGATTACCTAGTTCTCAAAAAATTTTAAAAGAAGCTGGTGTAAATCCAGATACTAGAGTAAAAGATTTAACAGATGATGATGTAGCAAAAATAAGAAAAGCTATGGAAGGATTTAAAGTAGAAGGTGACTTAAGAAGAGAAGTTGCTTTAAACATTAAAAGACTTACAGAAATAGGATGCTATAGAGGAATAAGACATAGAAGAGGACTACCTGTAAGAGGACAAAGAACAAAAACTAATGCTCGTACAAGAAAAGGTCCTAGAAAATTAGTAAGTAAAAGTAAAAAATAAATATTAAAAAATATTTTTTAAGGGAGGTAAATACCAAATGGCAAAAGCTAATAGTAGCGCAAAGAAAACAGGTATCAGAAGAAGAGAAAGAAAAAACATAGATAAAGGTTCAGCTCATATTCATTCTAGTTTTAATAATACAATTGTTTCTATAACAGATACACAAGGAAATGTTATTTCTTGGGCAAGCGCTGGTGAATTAGGATTCAAAGGTTCTAGAAAAAGTACACCATTTGCAGCTGGTCAAGCTGCAGAAACAGCAGCAAAAGTAGCTATGGAACATGGATTAAAAACAGTAGATGTTTATGTTAAAGGACCAGGTGCAGGTCGTGAAGCTGCAATAAGATCATTACAAACAGCTGGATTGGATATAACAATGATTAAAGATGTTACTCCAATACCACATAATGGTTGTAGACCACCAAAAAGAAGAAGAGTATAATAAAGGAATTTTATAAAGAATTTTTTAGAAAGAGGTGTATTTAAACAAATGGCAAGATATAAAGACGAACAATGTCGTATATGCCGTAGAGAAGGACAAAAATTGTTCTTAAAAGGTACAAGATGTTATTCTGATAAATGTAGTGTAACAAGAAGAAACTATGCTCCAGGACAACATGGACAAAAAAGAACAAAACTTTCTGATTACGGTACACAATTAAGAGAAAAACAAAAAACAAGATCATTCTATGGTGTAGGTGAAAAACAATTTAGAAAATATTTTGAAATGGCTTCTAATAAAAAAGGTATAACAGGTACAAATCTTTTACAAATATTAGAAAGCAGATTAGATAATGTTGTTTATAGATTAGGTTTAGGTGTTTCAAGACCACAAGCTAGACAAATAGTAACACATGGAAATATAGAAGTAAATGGAGTAAAAACAGATATTGCTTCTTATTTAGTAAAACCAGGAGATGTTATAGCTGTAAGAGAAAATAGAAGAGATAACAGCATAATAAAAGCTAATGTTGAAGCTGGAGCTACAAGACCAATTCCAGAATGGTTAGAATTAGATAGCAAAAACTTAAGTGCTAAAGTTCTTAGAACAGTAAATAGAGAAGAAATTGATCTACCAGTTGAGGAACATTTAATTGTTGAGTTATATTCTAAAAATTAATATATAATTGTATTTGATATTATTAATGTATATGAGTAAAAAATATATCTAATATTAAAATATTATTTATATTGTCTTTTAGAAAATTTAAATACTTAGGATACGTACGTAAGAATATATAAATTTTATAGGTTAATAATGTGTAACCAATATTAGGAGGTAAGAATGATTGAATTTGAAAAACCAAACATCGAATGTGTAGAGACAGACGATAAGAGGAATTATGCAAAATTCATATGTGAACCATTAGAGCGTGGATATGGAATGACAATAGGAAATTCTTTAAGAAGAATCTTATTATCATCATTACCAGGAGCTGCTATAACAAGTGTTAAAATAAACGGCGTAGTACATGAATTTTCTACAGTACCAGGTGTTGTAGAAGACGTTCCTGAGTTAATTGTTAATTTAAAAAGTGTAAGACTTAAAGTTTTTGATAATGAAGAAAAAATTATAAGAATAGATTTTAAAGGCGCTGGAGAAATTACTGCTGCAGATATTGTAACAGATGAAACAGTTGAAATATTAAATCCAGAGCTACATATAGCAACAACTTCAAGCAACTGTGATTTGCACATGGAAATGACAGTTAATAGAGGTAGAGGATATAATGTTGCAGAGAAAAATAAAAAAGATAATAATCCAATAGATGTATTACCAATAGATTCAATATTTACTCCAGTAAAAAAAGTAAACTATTCTGTTGAAAATACTAGAGTTGGTCAAATGGTAGATTATGATAAATTAACAATTGAAGTTTGGACAGATGGTAGCTTAAAACCATTTGAAGCTTTGAGTTTAGCTGCTAAAGTTATGACAGGACATCTAGAATTATTTATAGATTTATCTGAAACAGCTAAAAATACTCAAGTTATGGTTGAAAAAGAAGAATCAAAGAAAGAGAAAGTTTTAGAAATGCCTATAGAGGAATTAGAACTTTCTGTAAGATCATACAATTGCTTAAAAAGAGCAGGTATTGCTACAGTTGAAGACTTGGCAAATAAATCTCAAGAAGATATGATGAAAGTTAGAAATCTTGGTAAAAAATCATTAGATGAAGTTACAAATAAATTAATTGCTTTAGGTTTAAACTTTACATCAGAAGAAGAATAAATTTTAGGAAAGGTGGAAAGCAAAGTGGCAGGAACAAGAAAACTTGGAAAACCAACTGATCAAAGATTAGCAATGCTTAAATGTCAAACAACAGATTTACTATTAAATGGTAAAATTGTTACAACAGAAGCAAGGGCTAAAGAAGTTAAAGCTCTAGCAGATAGCATTATAGCATTAGCTGTAAAAGAACATAAAAATTTTGAAGAAGTAGAAGTAAAAGTTGTTAAAGCAAAATTAGATAGTAACGGAAAGAAAGTTACAGAAAAAGCAACAAGTAAAAATGGAAAAGAATATTTGAAAGTTGTTAAAGAAGAAAAGATGGAAAAAAGACAAAAAGATATGCCATCAAGACTAAATGCTAGAAGAAAAATAATGAAAAAAGTTAACAAAGTTGAAGGTGTTGACTTAATGAATAAATTATTTAACGAATTAGCACCAAAATATGAAGGAAGAGTTGGTGGATATACAAGAATATTAAAAATGGAACCTAGAAAAGGTGACAATGCTGATTCAGCAATTTTAATGTTAGTATAATTTTATGTAATAAAATTAAAAAAATGAACTTTAAAAGTAGAACTTTTGAAGTTCTTTTTTTTATATATAATATTAGAATAAATACAATTTAATATTATTTATTTTTTCAATTATAAATACTTCACATAAATAATGTGATATACATAAGATATATTAGATTTATATGAAAGGAGAAAATATATGTTAGAAATTTTTATTTATGGTATTATATGGTGTTTTGCAATTTACGGACTTTTAGTTATGATTCAAGAGATAACTAGAAATACTACATATAAAAAAATTGAAGAAAATATAAAATTAATTATGACAGTAAAAAATGTTGAAGATGGTATAGAAAATTATATAAGAGAAATTTCCTTAGGAAGAAACTTTTATAATAATTTAGTAATTATTGATTTAGATTCAGATGATGATACTTTAAAAATTCTAAAAGAACTGGAAAAAGAAAATATTAATATGAAAGTTCTTTCGAAAATTGAAGGTAAAAGTTATTTAGAAAAGCAAATAAGTTAATATACGAAACAAGATAAATTATTATCATAATTAATAAATTGATTGTATGAATAGTGAATTGATATTATAAATAGTAAACTAATATTATTCATAATATTATGAATAATAAATTAAATATAAAATATAAAATATAAAATAAAATTAAATAAAATAAAATAAAATAATTAAATTAAATATTATAAAAGTAAATTAAAATGCGTATAACTAAAAATTAAATATTTAAAAATAAAATTAAATATTTGTTTTTTGTTATACGCAAAAACTGTAAAAAATTATATTTGTAATTATTAAATTTCTGGACCATCAGAATCATCACTATGTGGATTTGTTACAGCTTTATTATCAGGAATTTGTTTATCATCATTATCAAGTTGAGAGTTTGGATCCTTGCTTAATTCTTTTTTTCTTTCTGAGGATGCTTGGACAGTATACAATTCAAAACTTTGTTGAGTAGTTGATACTTGAAGTTCTAATGTTTTAGGATCTGAGGCAACTGAAATAGTATTATCTCTAGCGCCATGAGTTTCAAAAAATTTTGCAATTTCAGATTTTTTATCAGGCTTTATTTCTACTATTTTTGATAATTCTTCTTGAGAATCACAAATTTCTTTTTTAGCTTTAACTAAATATGGTATATTTTCACTATCATATTCAACTCTTTTAATTCCTGCTAAAACTTCATTTCTTTCTTGACTTGTAAATCTATCAATAAATGTATCAAAGTCAATACCAAATCTATCTTTAAATGTATGACCAGTAGTTAATTCATAAGATTCTGCAAAATTTAGAAGCCTAAAATTTTGATTTGTAGAATCATGAGAAATATATATTGGTATTCTAAGTCTATGATATCTGTCATCATCTTCTAAAGGTTTATATTCTTTATGTGATGCAAATCCGTGTTCTGCAAAATCGTGTTGTTTACTGGTTCTAAATTGATATTCAATGTAAAAATTATTTGTTTTTTGTGGTAATATAAATGGTGGTAATTTGGCTTGAACCATCGAATTTGAATAATCTGGAATTACACATATATGTATACTCTGATATCCTCTAAATCTAGGCCACATATTATAATCTTTAACTACTGAATCTATATTTGGTTCTTCAAATTCAGGTATTCTTCTTTCAGGAATGAATAGAGAAACTTTTCCACTTTTTATGGATTCGTCAAATCCTTCTATTTTAGGTCTAGATTTAATATATTCTAATTTATGAGAATCATATCTAGTATTTACTGGTAAAAATTTAAAATCTCCAGGTCGTGTAACTGTTTTTCTATTGATTCCACGATCTTCCATAAAAGAATAAACTACTTGGTATAAATAATCACTTTCAGCTTGAGGACCTTGATTTTGTACTGATGAAGGTGGAGTTATAATTATTCTAGCACCCATTAAATCTCTTAAGCTTTCATTAAAATAAGATAGATCTCGACCTTCTCCAATATATTCATTTATTTTTTCTCTTACTTTTTTTATAAAACTTGCTGGTGATTTAATTCTAGCAGTTACATCAATAACAGGTAAATCATTTGGATCATCAGATTTGAATCTATTTGAAAGATTAGTATAATCTGTGTTAAGAGTTTTTAAAAAATTAGATAAAGCTGAGGTTCTATAAAATTCTGCAGATGGAAGATGGGAACTTGCTTTATAATAATCTAAAGCACAATAAACTGCTGAATAAATTTCTCTAGTTTGTTGTGGAATATTGTTATTTTTTAAATAATTTTCAATATCTAATTTTATTTTTTTTATAACATCAGTTGAGTTTCCTATGTAATGTTTTAATTGTAAGTCTATTTCTGGTACTTCCCAATCATATACAGCACCAGTTATAGGCTTTTTATTAATTTTTTTCATAATTCCTCGCTTTTTTTAGCATATAATATTAAATTTGTATTTAAAATACATTATACACTTTTTAATTATATCATAGATTGCCTTAAAAATCAATTATTTAAGAAGATTAAAAGCTTTCAAAAATCAACAATTATTGACAAAATTCGTATTGAAGATAAACTAATTGCATGATATAATATTATAGTAATTTTTTATAAATATTATAATTAAATATTTATAATATTAGAAGACAAAAAATAGAAAAATACAATTAAAAAATGAGAGGATTTTATAAAATGAAAAAAATAGAATTATTAGCTCCAGCTGGTTCTTTTGAAAAAGCTAAAGTTGCATTTATGTATGGTGCAGATGCTGTTTATTGCGGTACGCCAACTTTGTCTTTACGTTCTAGATCAGAAATTCAAGATAATGACTTAGAAAAAATTATTAATTATGCTCATAGTATAGGAAAAAGAGTTCATGTGGCAATAAATATTTTTGCATGGGATGAAACTTATGAAGAAATAAAAAAACAAGCAGCAGAACTTGATAGATTAGGTGCTGACGCTATTATTGTAGCAGATGGAGGAGTTGTAGATATAGTAAGAGAATATGCTCCCAATACTGAAATTCATATCAGTACACAAGCGAATACAGTAAGTTATCATACATGTAATTTTTGGAAAAGAAATGGTGCTAAAAGAATTATTTTAGGTAGAGAATTGAATAAAGAACAAATAAAAAACATAATGAAAAATAAACCTGAAGATTTAGATATAGAGATGTTTGTACATGGTGCGATTTGTTTTGCTTATTCAGGTAGATGCTTTCTAAGTGAATTTTTGGCTGCTAGAAATGGAAATTTAGGGGATTGTGCTCAAAGTTGTAGATGGGCATACAATGTATATGTTGAAGAAAAAAACAAGCCAGGAAACTTAATGCCTGTTGAAACAGATGAAAAAGGAACTTATATTTTTTCATCAAAAGATTTATGTTTAATAAGAGAAATTCCTGAAATTATTGAAATGGGATTGGATAGCCTTAAAATAGAAGGAAGATTGAAAACTGAATATTATGTGGCAACAGTTGTAAATGCATATAGAAATGCCATAGATGATTATATGAAAGATCCAGATGCATTTAATCCAGAAAAATATATAAAAGAATTGGAAAAAACCAAAACTAGAGGACTTACAACTTTTTATTTTAATGATAGGGAAAATAAAGATATTCAAGACTATGCTGGACATCAATACAATGCAGATTATGAATTCGGCGGAAAAGTAATAAAAACAATAGATGATAAAGTATTAATAGAAATAAGAAATAAATTGTCTGTTGGTGATATATTGGAAATCATTATTCCAAATAAAATAGAACCCTTAGAATTTAAAATAGAAAATTTATGGGATGCTGAAACTTTAGAAAAAATTACAACAGTTAATCCAGGAAAACAAGAACAAAAGGTTATATTAAAGATTCCTACAAAAGTGGAAAATGGATGGATTATTAGAAGAAAAAAATAAGAAAAGCTTGATTTTTAGCAATTTGTTAGGTATAATATTAATGTTCTAATCAAAATCAAGTCTTTAATTCTTTTAATATTCAAATTAAAAAATAAGAAAATAAGTTAATAAGGGGCAAATATAGTATTTTTTTACTGTATTTGCTTTTTTTGTTTAATTCATAATTCTGTTCTGGAAATAAACTTATATCTATCTTATATCTTTTTGAAAGTAGATTAGAAAAATAGGGAATTAGTATATTAAAAATATTAATTTCTAATTAGCGTTGAAAATAAAAAAGTGTGCAAAAGCACACTTTTTTATTATATATTAAACTTATAATTTGAATATTTAATTATATTAAATTTTATTATTTATTGTATTTTAACAAATATCATTCATATTATATAAACCATAATCTTTATGAACTATAAATTTAGCAGCTTTTATTGCTCCACTTGCGAAAACAGCTCTTGAATTTACATTATGTGTGATTTCTAAACTTTCATTATTTCCAAAGAATATAACACTATGCTTACCAACTTCATTTCCACCTCTAATAGAGTGAATACCAATCTCTTTTTTATCTCTTTTTTCTCTTTTACTATGCCTATTGTATTCATAGTGCATTTCATTATTTAAAGCTTCATTTATACTATCAGCTAAAATAAGGGCTGTTCCACTTGGACTATCTATTTTTCTATTATGATGAGTTTCTACAATTTCTATGTCTGAATCAGAAAGCTTTTTAGCAAGTTCACTAACTAATTTTGCTATTAAATTAATTTCATAAGACATATTTGAAGATCTAAAAATAGGAAATTCTTCAGAATATTCTTCTATTTTTTTTAAATCATCATCAGAAAATCCGAGTTGTAGCAATGACAGTTGGAATTTTGTTCTTCTTTGCAAAATTTAAGATACTAAAAGTAGCTTCTGGAATAGAAAAATCTATTATAACGTCTGGAATTAAATTAATTTCATCAATATTTGTAAAAACAGGGAATAGATTATCTCCAGTATCAATTCTATCAACTCCACATAAAATTTCAATATCTTGAGTTAATCTTATTTCTTCTGCAAGAACTTGTCCCATTTTTCCATTACAACCATTAATTAAAACTTTTATCATATCTATTTTACCTTTTAATTATATTTAGATTTTTAAGAAATCTATAAAACTTTTTTATGATAATTTTGAAATTTTTCTTTTTATTTTTTTTATTACTTCATGAGTTGCACAGTATTTATCAACCATAGTAACAATATAACTTTCTTTATATGAAGGAAATTTAATTGTAAGTGGCCACATATGTTTTATAATAATATCTTTTTCAATATCGTTAAGTTCAAAAATATCCAAAGCGTTATTAAGTGCAATTCTAGGATGTCTGAAAGCATGAAATTTTTTTTGCCCTTCTACGTGTTTGTCTCTCCAATCATAGTAATAAAAGTCGTGTAGCATTGCTCCACGCGCAGCTGAAACATAATCTAAGCCGAGTTTTTTACATATTGCATAAGTATAATAAGAAACACACAAGCAATGAGAAAATCTAGAGCTACTAGCATGTTGAACACGTTCTTTTAATGCAGATATATTTTTATTTGTAACTATATCCTTTATGATAAATTTAAACTCAGTAATATTAGGTTCTGAAACTATTAAACTGTTTTTATTTTCTTTTGTAATTTCCAATTTAAAATGCACCTCTTAAAATTATTGTATTTATACTTATTGTATCATATTATTTTAATAAACCAAATGTTAATAATTCACTTTTTAAAGAATTTTTTCCAGCATCACTCATTTCTACTAGAGGAAGACGTGGAATTCCAACATTATATCCAAGCATATTTAATGCCGCTTTTACTGGAATAGGATTTACTTCACAGAACAAAGCTTTAATTAAAGGAATAGCTTTTAGTTGCAGTGAAGTAGCTTCTTTGATATTTCCTTGTTCAAAATTATAAACAATATTATGAGTATATTCTGGGGCTATATTAGATAATACTGATATAACACCAATTCCACCAACAGAAAGGATTGGGGTTATTTGATCATCATTTCCTGAATATATATGTAAGTCATCCCCACATAGATTTGCAATTTCTGCTATTTGTGAAATATTTCCGCTAGCTTCTTTTATTGCTACAATATTTTCAATTTTTGAAAGTTTTTTGCAAGTGGCCGGAGTAATATTAACACCAGTTCTACTAGCAACACTATAAAGAATTATAGGCAATTTTGTTTCTTTTGCTATTGCAGAGTAATGTGCTACTAAACCATCTTGAGTAGTTTTATTATAGTATGGTGTAACAATTAGTGCTGCGTCTACACCAATGCTTTCTGCGTATTTTGTAAATTCAATAACAGATGCAGTACAATTTCCACCAGTTCCAGCAATAACTGGTATACGCTTATTTACAGTTTCTACTGCGAATTTAATTGTTTGTTTTCTTTCTTCTAAACTCATTGTAGAAGATTCTCCTGTAGTACCACATACAATAATACTATCTGCTTTGTTTGCGATTTGGAATTCAATTAATTGTTTAAATTCCTCAAAATTTACGCCTTTTTCATTAAAAGGAGTAATAATAGCTGTTCCACAGCCTTTAAAAATAATTTTTTTCATAATAAATCCTTTCTTATAGAGAATAATAAATTTATTGTTTATTATTTCTAATATGGATTTTTTTGTATAAAAATATAATTATATAAATTTATGATATTATTATATGCAAAAGTAAATAAAAAATCAATGCTAAAACCATTTTAGCTTGAAAAAAATAGAAAGTTTTTGGTGTTGAAAAAATAAATGTTGTATAGTATAATAATAAAGTAGTAAATATGGGGATGTATTTGGTTTCGACAGTATTCTAGAAGGATAAATAGCGAGTAGTGGAGATGCCTGGCCACTTAAAAAGGCATATCTTAAATATAAACGCTGATAATAAAGAATTAGCTTACGCTGCCTAATTGCGGCGACGTCTTACTTTTGCAACCTACGGCTTAAGATAAGGCGACGATTAGTAGGAAACGAAGTTAGTATGAGCTATTTATACTAATGGGAATTTCAAGATAGCTACTTTAAATAAACTTTGTTTATTAGGAATATTTAAAGGAAAAATTTTAATAAACTGCACTCGGAGAAGTTTATTTGGAAGGAATATTGGACAGGAGTTCGACTCTCCTCATCTCCACCAGTGGGTAGCTAAAAATCAAGGTTTTTAGCTACTTTTTTTAATTTTGAATAGGAAAATATGGTATGCCAAAAGTAAGTGTTTTCAAGCACTACAAAGGATTTTAACTTAAAATAATAACCAATAGGAAAAGTTGATTTTTGAATAAGAAAAGTGTTTCAGCCCCCCGAATTGCCCCCCAAAAATCAAACCTCGCCGTGACCACGAGGTTTGATATGTTTTTTGGTAGCAATGGCATTAGAAACGTTGAAAATACTGAATTTGAAAATTGCTACCAGTTTTTTGAGGTTCGCTGAAATAACATTTTTTAGAAAAAATGAATATAAAATTGAATAGGAAAAAATAGGAATTTAATATTTTGACAAAAAAATAAGATATGAAATTATTATTCATATCTTACTTTTTCCTATTTAAAGTTAATTGGACCCGTTATTTTTGTTATTTCTTTTTGAGTTAATCCATTTCTTAAACATTCATCTCTAAAAGTATATCTTAAACTTTGAGTTTGAATATTTTTGCTACCAATATTATTCATTACTTTTTGTAAAATTTTATTAATTGTACCAGGCATTACTAATGTGTAATTTCTACTTAAAAACAAAAAATTTTCTGGATTAGTTTTTGCAATGTTTAATTGTTTTTTTAGAGAGATTAAAATTTTCTTATTTATATTTACTGTTCTCGAATTTTCATAATTTTCTATTAGTATCGGTTGATTGTTTTTATCATTAACAACAATTTTATTAATTGTTATTGTATTATTAATTAAATTAATATCATTAAGTTTTAATCCTAATACTTCGCCGACTCTTAATCCCATATGTAATATCAATAGATAAACATTTTTGTAAGGAAAATCCATAATATCAGACATTATCAAAAATTTATTTAAATAAAGTTGTTCTTCATCGTTTAAACTTCTTATTTTTCTTATATTTTTTGTAGTTTTTGGTTTAGAAATATTTATCATAAAATTATTATCAATGAATCCATTTATAGAAGCATATTTAAATGCATAATTTAAGTGATTATAAATTTTTTTAATGTAACTATCACTATAATTTATAAGTCTATTAAAATAATCAAAAAGATCATCTTCAGTTATATCTTTAATATTTTTATTTGAAAAATCTTCTTCACTAATTATTTTATTTATACTACTTAAAATACTATATTGTTTATCTGATAAATTATTAAATTTTACTTTATTTTCTAAAACTTGAACTAAAATATCATTTAGAGAATAACTTTTAAATGAATTATCATCTTGATTATTTGAATTGTATTGTTCAAGGAATTTTTGTGCATCTAATTCGTTTTTAAATGACTTTTTAGCTCGTTTTTTATTATCAGACATGTTATCTGTTATATAATAAAAAACTAACCATCTATTGAGTGTTTTATCAAAACATATACTACCTAAATTTTTATTTTTCATAAATACCTCCTAGCATAAGTTGAAATTATTATAAAAGAATATTTTTTAAAAATCTATAAAGTTACATAAATGTCATGAAAGCTTAATATATCAATATTTTTCGTTTCTCAACATTGCCCGCCAATAAAAAATAAATAGAAGTTATATAAACAAAAAATAAGTGTTGTGATTACTTATAATGACCACGTGCTTGTAATATTTTGAAATATAAATTAAATGAGAAAAATAATTACTTAAATAGGAAAATAGAATTTCATTCTCTAACACACTAGAGAAACATGTTTCTCTGTGTGATTAAGAGCTACGCCCTTAATAATCCTGTTCAATCCAATTTAATATTATTTGTTGATACAACAACAAATAATATTAAACTGGATTATAAAATCTATATTAATCAAAAAATATGTGTTATAATCAAATCGATAAATAGTAATTTGAAAGTGAGATAGTTATGAAAAAAATATTTGAAAAGCACGAAACATTATTTTGTATATTGTTAATAGTATTCTATATAATAGTAAATTCATATTGCTTACAAAATTTTGGAATAGAAGATTATAGAAGTACAATCATAAATACAATATTTTCGTTAGTGTTAATTTTTGTGATAGTAAAACTAAAAAGAGTTTCTTATTATGGACTAGCAAAAGTAAGCAATTTAAAAAGATATTTATATTTTATACCATTATTATTGATTATATCAGTTAATCTATGGAATGGTATTAACATCAATAATACACCAAACGAAATAATATTTTATATTTTAACAATGATTAATGTTGGCTTTTTAGAAGAAGTTATCTTTAGAGGTTTTTTATTTAAAATGATGGAAAAAGACAATGTTAACAGAGCGATAATTATAAGTGCCTTTACTTTTGGTATAGGTCATATTATTAATTTGTTAAATGGTGCGAATTTAATTCCAACTTTAATGCAAGTATGTTATGCAATTTCAGCAGGGTATTTATTTGTTATAATATTTTATAAAAGTAAATCTCTTATTCCTTGTATCATAACGCATTGTTTAGTAAATTCGCTTTCTATATTTAATGTTGAAAACACAATATCATTATATGTAGCACCTATATTTTTAACAATAGTACCATTAGTTTATGCAATTTATATAAATAAAAGCATAAAAAAACAAGACATATAAATTACAATTTTGTGATTTGTTAGATAAATAGTAATTTGCAAAGGAGAGAAAATTTAATGACTTTATTAATTGAATGTGTAATTGGAACAATATTATTTACTGCTATTGTGATACCTGTTGCATTAAAAAATCCGTTATTTATTATTGGAGATTATCCGCCAGCAATAGTAAAAAATGTATAGAATTAAAAATAATTCCAGAAAGAAAAACAAGATTAACTAAAAAAGAAATAATGAAGAAAATTATTGCTTGTATATTATTTGTATTATTGTTTGCATTTATAGTTTATAAATTTAATGGCGCAAATACATTTATAAAAGGATTTATGAATTCATATATTATTTGGTTAGTTATAGCTTGGTATGATGCTTTAATTATTGATTGTATCTTTTTTTGCCATTCTAAAAAAGTTAGAGTGCCAGGAACAGAAAATATGAAAGAATATGAAGATTATTGGTTTCATATAAAAGGCTCAATAATAGGAAGTATAATTGGAATACCTGCATGTGCATTAGTAGGGCTGTTAGTAATAATATTATAATTAGTGTGTAAAAGTAAAATTGTAATTTGTTTTATAAAGGGAGACGAAAATATGAAAGATTTTGTAGAATTATCTAAAAAATGGTTTGATAAACAAGCATCAGTATATGATGAAACTGATACTTTGTTGTATTCTAAATATGGAAAAATTAGTTGTCAAAATATAAAAAATATTTTAAAAGATAGAAAATATAACAATTTATTAGATATTGGTTGTGGAACAGCTTATTTAATAGATATGCTATCTAAAGAAAAAAATGCAGAATATGTTGGATTAGATTTATCTTCTGAAATGATAAAACAAGCTAATAGCAAGAGCATTAAAAATGCTACATTTATTGAAGGAAAATCTGATGAATTACCCTTTAAAGATAATACTTTTGATGTGGTTACTTGTTCACAAAGCTTTCATCATTATCCAGATACAGATAAGGCAATGAAAGAAGCATATAGGGTATTAAAATCAGGTGGTATTTATATTCTTTCAGATACAGGTGTTGGTCCGTTTAAAGAAATAGGAGTTGCTTTTGATAACTTTATATACAGATATTTTAGTAATACTGGAGATTGTAATGTTTCTTATTTAGAAAAGTCAGAAAAAGATATGATAAGAAATGGTTTTGGTATTATACATAAAGAAAAAGTTTCAACCTTTATCTATACTTTAGTAGGTAAAAAACAATAATTATAGAGGTAAATATATGGAAAAATATGTGAATAACTATGCGAAATTATATAAAAATGCATTAGTAAATAATAAGTTTTCTGATATTGATAAGAAATTAAATTCTTATAAAAATAGATTAAGAAAAATGTATTTATCAGAAAATTTTGAAAAGCATAATGTTTATCCTACTATGAATGTAACTAAAATATATGCAATTATTGCTATGTGTTTAGAACTAAAAAAAGAAAAGTTATCAGATAAAGAAATTATAGATATTATAAATGGTGGTTTTGAGAAATTAAGAGGAATAGTTAAAATTATAGCAAAAGTGATAAATTTATTACCTAATACTTATCAAATTGCTAAAAAATGGAATATCAATGATCACAATAATAGAATAAAAGATGGTAGTATCACATATGATTACTTTGAAGCTTCAGATGAAAAAGTAGAATATCGTATATCTAAATGTATGTATATTGAAATGTTTGAATATTATGGTATTCGAAGTTTGTGTAAGATTTTTTGTCTAACAGATGAATCTGCATATGCAAATATACTCAAGTATGTAAAATTTATTAGACATTCAGATTTATCAACTGGAGAATGCTGTCATGATGAAGTTATTAATAAAAAGAAATAGATAAATTACAATTTTGTAGTTTGCAAAATAGTAATTTAAGAGTGAGGTTGTATGGAAGAGTTATTTGTAAATAGAGTAAGATTGAATAGAAAAAATATAAATAATAATATATACCCGTTTAATATAAAATGTTTGAATAATTTTAAAGAACTTAAAATAGATAATTCTGTTACTTTATTTTATGGAGAAAATGGAGTTGGAAAATCTACATTGATAGAGGCAATGGCGATAGCTTTAGGGTTAAATCCTGAAGGTGGTAGTAATAATATGCAATTCTCTAATTACGATGATTATTCGGAACTATATAAGCATTTAACAATAAGTAAATTTGGTGTGCCTAAAACAAAATTCTTTTTAAGGGCAGAATCATTTTATAATGTTGCAACAGATATTAGTAATAATTCTAATTTGAGTTATCAATATGGAGGAGATTTACACCAATGCTCACATGGAGAATCTTTTTTGCAGTTAGTAGAAAATAGATTTTGGGATAAAGGATTATATATATTAGATGAGCCAGAAGCAGCACTATCTCCGCAAAGACAAATGACTTTACTATGTTATATACACGATTTAGTTAAAAATGGCTCTCAATTTATAATTGCAACACATTCTCCAATATTATTGTCCTATAAATATGGAAAGATAATTGACATGAACAATAATATGGAAGAAATTAAATATGAAGATACAGACGTATATAAGATATATAAAGATTTTTTAAATAATCCTTATAGAATGCAAAAAATTTTATTTGAAGAATAACAATAAATTACAATAGGTAGGGCAAGTAATTCAGTTGAAAATTATCTGCCCATTGAGATATAATCTAAACGCAAGATAGTGATTTGTATGGTAAAAAAAGGAGTAAGTGAATATGAGAAAAAAAGAACTTAGCATAGAACAAAAAAAAGCAGATAAAGACTTAAATATTATTATATATGCTACCTTAATACCGCTAATTATTTATTTGATTTTTGGTAATGATATAATGAATTTTGCTAAAACAAGTGAAATGAATATATGGCTAAGATTTATACCTGTTATGTTGATTCAATTTAGTTTAGCTGGGTTAGGAAGTTTAATTGTTATTTGTTATAGAAAAGAAGAATTAAAAGAATATGGATTAGTAAAAAACAACTTTTTTAAAACAATAATATTATCATTAGTTGTATGTATTCCATCTATGATTTTTCTGTTAGTGAATAATGAAATAAATTCATACTTACCATTAAAAGGTTGTTTTTTTACAAGTTTATTTTTAAATTCAAATTATCCGACTAATATATTAGGATATATCTTAATAGCATTTGTCTGGGGAATTGTAGAAGGTTTTAATTATGTTGTAATATCTAAAAAAATAAACGAGAGATATATAAGCAAAAATAAGTGGTTAAATTATGGTGCTATTGTTTGTGGTATAGTTTGTGTACTAATTCATGGTATGGTGGGATTTGATTTATATACAATTTTTGAAGCATTGACTACTTTTATAATAATTTATGGTATGTTAATAGTTAAAGAAAAAACAAATAATGCTTGGGGTTGCATATTTATATTTTTATTTTTTTGGAATGCCATATAATAAGACAAATTACAATTTAGTGAGTTGTTATAAAAACAGTAAAATTTAGTTGTTTAAATAATAAAAGTTTCGAAAAAATTCGAGGCTTTTTATTAAAAGTTCATATAAATACTAGTTTTTCCTACACATTACTATTTTTTTGCCCACCAAACTGCCCACTTTCATTTATGAAAACAATTGTGTATGTAAGTCTTGGGAGTTTTGACGTCTGTCATCTCCACCATAATAAAAAAGCTGTAACCAATTTAAAGATTTTACAGTTTTTTTTATTTAATTTTAATACAATTGATATATTCTTGTATAAGATTTACGATAAATTTACACAATTTTTTATAAAATTATAGGAGTTAAATATGGTAATTTTAATAGCAGGAAGTTCTCATACAGGCAAAACTTTATTAGCACAACAATTATTAGAAAAGTATAAATATCCATACTTATCAATAGATCATTTAAAAATGGGACTTATTAGAAGTGAAAATACAAATTTAACAGTATCAGAAGATAAAAAATTAACAGAATATTTATGGAATATAGTGAAAGAAATAATAAAGACCAATATAGAAAATGATCAAAATATAATAATAGAAGGTTGTTATATACCATTTGATTGGAAAAAATATTTTAAAGAAAATTATTTAAAGAAAATAAAATATATTTGTTTAATAATGACAGAAGAATATATAAAAAATAATTTTAACAAAATTATAGAATATGAAAATTCTATTGAAAATAGAATAGTAAAAGGAGATATTAACATAAACAAAATTATTGAAGAAAATAAATATAATTTAGAAATGTGTAAAAGATTTCAAAACAAATATATACTAATTGATAAAAAATACAAAATTGATTTAGATTTATGATAAATCAATAAAAAATTATTAAGAAAGGTAACATTATAACCTATGGAAAATAAATATGAAATCTTAATAAATAAAGAAAATCCGATAGATGAAAAAATTTATAAAACTTTTGAACTAATAGAAATTCTAAATGTAGATGATGAAAAAATAAAAATAGAAAAATTAACTTATGATAATTACTTAAAACTAAATAAAGAATTATTAGAAAAAGAAAATATAGAAGTAGGAATTTCTAATTCTTTTAGAGATTTAGAAAAGCAAGAAGAAATTTGCAAAGAATATGTAAAACTGTATGGTGAGGAGTTAGCATATAAACTTGCTGCAATCCCAGGGACTAGTGAACATCATACAGGACTTGCAATAGATATTACTGTAAAAAAAGATGATGGAATTTATGCTGAAACAAATGAAGAATTATATGAAGCTGAAAGTAAATTTTTAATAGTACATAAATATTTATATAAATATGGTTTTATTTTAAGATATCCTAAAAATAAGACAGATATTACAAAATATAATTATGAACCATGGCATATCAGATATGTAGGAGAAAAAATTGCTAAAATTTGTTTTTTTGAAAATATAACTTTGGAAGAGTATTATAATTACAAAATAAAAAACTATTAATATATATTTATTAATAGTTTTTATTTTGTAGTAATTTTAGCGTTTATAATTTTTTATAATAAATAAACATTATTGAAAGTTAATGTAAATATAAAGATTTATATATAAGGTTTTATTAAATTAAATTTTCTTTTTTTAAAGTCTTAAGAACAAGTTTAAAAAAATCAGCTTTATTTTCTAAAAGAGAAATTATTTCTTTTTTAAAATTTTCAAAAGCTTCATCTTTAATATAAATTTTGGCATAACCAGTTTTGCCGAATTTATTATTTAGATGATTGTATATTTCATTTAGGATATCATCAAAAGAGAAGCTAGGATTATGAGTTAATGTATAAGTATAAGTTCTACATATTGCTGTTTTTACATCTAATTTTTTATCTGCTGCAGATATTATTTTACCATATAAATTTCTTGGTTTTGTTTTATTGGAAGCCCTATGATCTTCAATAGCAAATTTAATAAGCTCTAATTCATTTTCTTTGAAAAATTCTTTTAGTTTTTTATCTTTAATCATTATTTCAGCTGAAATTATTTCATGTCTAGTACTATCTAGATGATGACCAATGTCGTGATAAGCAGCGACTACATATACTATATTCATATTAACATTATAATTTTTAGCAATATCAAAAGAATGTCTTATTACAGTTAAAATATGTTCAATACCATGTCCGATTTCATTTAAATTATATTGTGGAAAAATAAAATTTTCTATGTAATTTACTAAATCGTGATTTAAATCCTTTTTATCATATTTATATTCCATTAAATTCTCCTTAAAACTATAGTAAATAACTTGTTATAATAGTAAATACTAGTAATGAATTATGTAACAATCCATAAAATATAGTGTCAAAAAGTATTTTTCAATTAGTTTATCATATTAGAATTATAAATTAAAAGTGAAATATAATCAATAAAGGAATTTGTTATATTTGAAATGTAAAAAAGCAATGGAATAATATGTTAAATAACACTAAACATATAATTAATTTATTATAAATTTACTAAAAATATAGAAAATACTTGAAAAAAAATAAAGTATTTAGTATAATTTTAATGTATTTTAAAAGGGAGTAGCTTGAAAATTACTAATCAACAATCTCGATATTTATCTGGTTAGTAACCTAAGAAGGAGTGAGACTTTTAAAGAAGCAAGGAAAATAGACTTGTTTCTTTAAGAGTCTTTTTATTTTGAAAATTTTATAGTAAAAAATTGGAGGGTTCTAATGAATACAGAAATTACAACTTTAGAAACAGAAGATGGTATTATAAATGACGGATTTATATTAAGAACTTCTTCTAAAAAAATCTTAATTGCAACTCATGGAATGGGAAGTAATTGTTTTAAAGAAAGAGAAAAAATAATAGCTAAAAAAGTGCTAGAAAACGGAATTGATTTTTTAGGATATAATAATAGAGGAAGTGAACTTGTAAAAAATGTAAGAAAAAATGTTGATGGAGTTGTAAAGAAATTTTTTGCTGGTACAACTTATGAAGATCCTAAAGAAGGATATTTTGATATTAAAGCTGCTGTAGAAAAAACTGTGTCACTTGGATATACTGATATCTATTTACAAGGACATAGTTTAGGGGCGACAAAGGTACTTTATACTTATAATAAATTAAAAAAAGAAAATTCAGAACTTCTAAAATATATAAAAGGAGTTGTTTTATTATCTCTAATAGATATTCCAAAAGTTTTAAAAATATATTTAGGCGAAAATTATGAAAAAATGATGAATATTGCTATCCAAAAAGAAAATGAGAAAAAGATTTTAGATTTAATGCCAAGAGAGAGTTTTATTCATCCAATTAGTGTGAAAACTTTTTTAGAGTATTCAAAATATTCGAAAGAAATTGATTTTGCGCAGTATAGCAAAAAGGATTATGACTATAAGGAGTTGAATAATATAACTGTACCATTATTTATGAGATGGGGCTGTGAAAATGAAATGATAGAACAAAATGTTCAAGATTTAGTAAATATGATTTCTCAAAAGTTAAATAATTCTAAAAAAGACATAAATTATGTTTCTGGAGCAGATCATGGTTATACAAAAAAAGAGGATATTCTTGCAAATGAAATAGTAGAGTTTTTAAAGAAAATATAAAAGGAGTGCTATGATTTATATTAATAATCAGAAAAAAATAGAAAATATTAAATTAGATAAAAATAATTTTTATGTTGTTGCTGATTTTGATAAAACATTAACAAAATGTCAAGGCGGTTTAAATACTACTTGGGGAGTAATGGCAAACGCAAATGAGGTCGGTGATGATTATACAAAGGAGAGAATGGCTTTATATAATCATTATAGACCTATAGAAATAGATATGACTTTAAGTGATGAAAAAAAATCAGAAGAAATGTCAAACTGGTATAAAGCTCACATAAATTTATTTTATAAATATGGTTTAAAAGAAATTTCTTTAATAAATTCAGTAAGAAAAAATGGTTTAAAATATAGACCAGGAGCAAAAGAGTTTTTAAGAAAAATGAAAGAATTTGATATTCCCGTTATTATAATATCTGCCGGAATAGGAAATGTAATTAGAGAATTTTTAAAAGATGAAGATGATTTTACTGAAAATATTAAGATAGTTAGTAATTTTATACATTTTGAAAAAGGAGTAATAAAATGTATACAAGGTGATATAATTCATTCGCTTAATAAAAATATAGTAAAACTAGATAATACATCAAAAGAAAAAATAAAAAATAGAAAAAACATATTATTATTTGGTGATGGTCTTGCTGATTTAAAAATGGTTTCAAAAGAAGAACTTGAAAATACAATTTCAGTAGGATTTTTAGAAGAAAAAGTAGAAGAAAATTTAAAATATTATAATGAAAGTTTTGATATAGTTCTTACAAATAATGGAACTTTTAATGATGTTAATAAAATTTTAAAAATATATTAATAAAACAAGGAGGAAACAAAATGGAAGAAAAATGGTTTAAAAAATCCATAAAAGAAACTGCCGAAAAACTTAATACTAATGTAGAAAAAGGTTTAACAGCAGATGAAATAACAAAAAGATATGAAACTTATGGATATAATGAACTAAAAGCTAAGCCTAAAAAAAGCTTATTAAGAAAATTTTTAGAGCAATTTAAAGATTTTATGATTATTGTTCTAATAATTGCTGCTATAGTATCAGGAATTGTTGGAGTGCAACAAGGAGAGGGTATAGCAGATACAATAATTATTTTAATAGTAGTTGTTGTTAATGCAATAATAGGAGTTGCACAAGAAAATAAAGCAGAAAAATCATTAGAAGCTCTTCAAAAATTGAGTAGCCATGTGGCTAAAGTTATAAGAGATGGAAAAATGATTGTAGTTCAATCAGCTGAATTGGTTCCAGGAGATATAGTAGTACTAGACACAGGAGATTTTATTCCTGCAGATTTAAGAATTATTGAAGCTGTTAATTTAAAATCTCAAGAATCAGCTCTAACTGGAGAATCAGTTCCAGTAGAAAAAATTGAAGAGGCAATTGAAGATGATGAAGTTGGAGTTGGAGATAGAAAAAATATGCTATTTTCTTCTAGCTTAGTTACTTATGGTAGAGGAAAAGGTATAGTTGTAGAAACTGGAATGAATACAGAAGTTGGTAAAATTGCTAAGATGATAAATGAAACAGAAGATGAAGCAACACCACTTCAAATAAAATTAAATAATTTAGGAAAAACACTAGGAATTGTTGCTCTTGTAATATGTGCAATAATATTTGTAGTTGGTATTTTATATGGAAAAGCACCACTTAATATGTTTATGACAGCCGTATCTCTTGCAGTTGCAGCAATACCAGAAGGATTAGCAGCAGTATCAACAATAGTTTTAGCAATTGGTGTTCAAAGAATGGTAAAAAGAAATGCAATTGTTAAAAAATTACCAGCAGTTGAAACTTTAGGAAGTGCTTCAGTTATATGTTCTGATAAAACTGGAACTTTAACTCAAAATAAAATGACTGTTAAAAAAATATTTGTTAATGGTGAATTAATAGATTTAGAAAGCATAAAAACGTTTGATGAAGAAACTACAAAATTATTTGAAGCAGAAATGCTTTGCAATGATACAAAAGTTTCAGAAGATGGAAGTTTAACAGGTGATCCAACAGAAACAGCGTTAATTGATATGGGAAATAAAGTTGGATTTAAATTAGAAAATTACCCTAGGGTAGCAGAAATACCATTTGATTCTGATAGAAAATTAATGACAACTGTTCATAAAGTTGGAGATAAATTTATTGTTTATACTAAAGGTGGTGTAGACGAACTATTACAATGCTGTACAACATATCAAAAAAATGGAGAAGTAAAAGCAGATTTAAATAATTATAAAGAAAGAATTCAAGAATGCAATAAAAAGATGGCTGAAGGAGCTTTAAGAGTTTTAGCCGCTGGATATAAAATAGTAAATCATCCAATTTCTGATGAGGATATGAAAAAATTAGAATCTAGTCTTATATTTGTTGGAATGGTTGGAATGATAGATCCTCCTAGAGAAGAGGCAAAAGAGGCTGTAAAGAAATGTATAACAGCAGGAATAAAAACTGTTATGATTACAGGTGATCACAAAATAACAGCAACAGCAATAGCAAAAGAATTAGGTATATTAAAAAACGAAAATGAAGCAATAACTGGTAGTGAACTTGAAAAAATGACAGATGAAGAATTAAAAGAAAAAGTTAGAAATATATCAGTTTATGCAAGAGTATCACCAGAACATAAAGTACGTATTGTAAAAGCATGGCAAGCAAATGGAGAAATTGTTGCTATGACAGGAGATGGAGTTAATGATGCTCCAGCTCTTAAAAAGGCAGACATAGGTTGTGCAATGGGAATGGTAGGTACAGATGTTGCAAAAGAAGCAGCAGATGTAATATTAACAGATGATAATTTTGCTACAGTAGTTTCTGCAGTTGAAGAGGGAAGAAGAATATATAACAATATTTTAAAAGCAATAACATTTTTATTATCAAGTAATATTGGAGAAATAGTTGTTCTATTTTTAGCATTACTATTAACTCCAGTGTTTGCAAGTGCATTTGGAATTCCACATGAGTTAATTAATGAACTTGAAGTATTATTACCAGTACAAATTTTATGGGTTAACTTAGTAACAGATTCACTACCAGCATTAGCACTTGCTTATGATCCAGCAGAAAAAGGAATTATGAAAAGAAAACCTATGAAGAATTCAAAAGGTATATTCACAAAAGGTATGTCTTGGAGAATTATATACCAAGGAATTATGATAGGATTACTTACATTATCAGCATTTGTTATTGGTCTTGCAACAACAACAGAACCAATCGATGGATTAACACTTGCAGAGACAAAAATAGAAGTTGGTCAAACAATGGCATTTATAACTCTTGCATTGTCTGAACTTGTTCATGTATTTAACATTAGAAATAATAAAGATTCTATTTTTAAATCAAATCCATTTAATAATAGAACATTATTACTTGCAATATTTGTATCTGCAGCATTAATGTTTATCGTATTACTTGTTCCATCATTAACAAGCATTTTTGGTATAGTAAGATTACCACTTCATAATATTGAAGAAACAGCAGCACTTGTTATTGCACCACTTATAATTGTTGAATTGTTTAAATTATTTAAAATAAATGGAACTAAACATGAAGAGTAATACAATTTTTGAGGTAAAGTAAATGAAAATATAAAAAAATAAATGTAGGCACAAAAGATGTGTTTACATTTATTTTTTATATAATAAAAAGTCATTTGAATTTTTGTGAATTTTTGGCAAATAATTACTAATTGTATATAAATTTTATTTCATAAAATTTGGTATTAAAATTAAAAAAATATATAAAATTTTCAATTTTACATTATTGAAATTTTAATTTTTGTTTTGCAATAAAAAAAATAAATTTTACAAAATATGACATAATATTAATAAAAGCTTGAAAATTTTTAATAATAATATATAATAATGTAAGAAAAAGGAGAATATATATGTTATATGGAATGGATGACCATGACTTTGAAAATTTAAGCTTGGTTAAAAAATCCAAATTAAATATGAAAAAAGTTATATTAGTAATTATAATATTTTTACTATGTTTTTTTATCATGTTTGGAAGTTTTTCTATTTCATATAGAATAATAAATAAACAGCCAATAGATAATCTAGCATCAACTGAAATAGAAGGAAATGTTAATAATAATGAAAAAGAAAATTCAGAGCCTATAAAAGTTACAAAAGAAGAAAAAATAAAAGAGAAGGATTTGAAAAATGATGAAACTGCAAATTTAGTAATAAATGCAGATGTACAAATAGCCGAACATAATATGGAAGAAATAAAAAAGCAATTTTTACCAGTTCAAAATTTAAATGCAAAACAAGATATTAAAAACATATATACTTCTGAAGAGAAGCAAGTATATTTAACTTTTGATGATGGACCATCCAAAAATATAACACCACAAATTTTGGATATTTTAAGAGATAATGGAGTAAAAGCTACATTTTTTGTGTTAGGTTCTAGAGTAGAATTATATCCAGAAATTTTAAAAAGGGAATTTAACGAAGGACATTATATAGCAAATCATGGATATTCTCATAGTTATAAGTCAATTTATGAAAGTAAAGATACAACTTTTAGTGAATATGTCCAATGTGAAAATGCTATAAAAAATGCTTTAGGAATACCAGAGTATAATTCGTATTTGTTTAGATTTCCAGGAGGTTCTAGCGGAGGAAGTTATTCTTCTATAAAAAAAGAGGCAAGAGATTTGTTTGATTTATATGGTGTAGCATATACAAATTGGAATTGTTTAACTGGAGATGCTGCTGGAAGTAAAACCAAGGAAGAATGTATGGCAGAAATGATTTCAACTAAAGCAAATCAAAACAGTATAATACTATTAATGCATGATGCAGGAGATAAAAGTCAAACTGTTGAAGCATTGCCAGAAATAATACAATATTATAAAAATGAAGGCTATACTTTTAAGAATTTTTATGAAATATTTAAATAATAATATAATGTAAAATAATTATAATTATAGGATAAAATTGATAATAAAGAATAAGTTAATAGATACATTTATACTAAAAAAATTAGAGGTAAAAAGGCACAAAAAAACAAAAATTATAAATTTTTGACTTGACAAATTGCTTGTATTTATGCTAATATATTTATTGTTGATAGAAAATATTAACTTTAATGCGGTAGTGGCGGAACTGGCAGACGCGCTAGACTTAGGATCTAGTGGGAGACCGTGGGGGTTCAAGTCCTCTCTACCGCACCAAAAGTCGAGATACATAAATCTCGGCTTTTTCTTTTGCCTGTAAGATTTGCTGGATTTTGGCAAAGAGAGTAAGTCCAGTTATGGTACAGCCCTTGTTACTGTAAGTAAAAATGAATATATTCTTAGAAAATAAAGGTTTTTATCACTTTTCAAAACCTTTCATCACTTTTCATCGTTATTTGTTAATGCTGGACTTGTGCTGGATTAAATAAAATCTATATAATATAGTAATACCAATAGATGCAGGAGTTTTTGAAACATATAATAAAAAAGTAATGCTGGACTAACAATAAATATCAATGAATAATGATAAAAAATAATAAGAGCGAATAAAAAACATTTAAAGTATTGAAGATTAATAAAACTAATGAACTTAATTTAATTTTATAAAACAATAAAAAATAACAAGAGTTTATATTTGATATAAATGAATATAAATTAATTTTTATTTTTCAGTATAATTTTGAAAGTGTATATGATATAATTAGTTTGTCAAATAGTAATTTGTAGGTATAAATATAATAATTTTACTAGTTCGAAACTCACATATTTTTTGATTTTACAAATTATGCACAAAAATTTCATAAACTATATATAAAATGTTGCTATAAAAATAAATTATTTTTGGAGGGAAAATGAAAAATAAGAAAAATATTATTTTAATTGTATTGGTATTAGTAATTATAATTGCAATAATAGTTATAGATATTATTTTAAAAAAGCATAATTATAAAAGTGTAAATGAAAATGTTATAGATACGAATACTACCAATAATGAATTAGTTGATACAAATGAATAAAATACTGATGTTCAATATAATTATACCAAGGGAGAAATTTTTAAAATAGAAAATAATATTATTTATTACGGAGATGCAGAAGCAGAAGAAGAAAATGATTATTTATCACAAGAAATACCAGAAAATAGTAAGATTATTGATTATGAAAATGAAGAAATAATAAGCGTTAATGATATAGAAGTTGGAGATTATATAACTTTATATGTTCCAACTCCAGAATCTATAAACGCTCAAGCGATTATTATAGTTGCAAAAAAAGATTATATTATAAACCAAATAGAAAATCAATTGTTACACAAAAAAGAATTTAATGGAAGTGTAGGTTAGTCAAACATATGTCACATTTTTTTGAAATTTATATATTTTGAGTAC